>CAZTGZ010000118.1:0-1537 GCA_964613385.1 uncultured Chitinophagaceae bacterium | reverse complement strand
GCAGTACGGTTAGCGGTACGAATTCTCGCAACCTCAACTTCAATAGTAGCAATGCCAACATGAACACCAACAATCGGGCGAACGGAAACTCTGTGCGTTGTCTTAAGGATTACTGTTTGTTGCTGTCACAACCCTTTTTTATTTTGATGATCCTATTTCTTTCCAGGCCGGTCATATCAGCTCAAACCGTTGCAGGTTATTTCCCCCTGCATGCACATCTGTCTATTCGTCTTGAAGGGTATAAGGGATTGAAGACCTATCCTATTTCAAGTACAACCGTTGATTCAAGTGGTCATTTTGTACTAAACTATGCTGCCACGGATTATGGTGTGGGTAAACTTAGAGCCGGAGATGAGACACCATTCATTCTAATGCTCAGTGGAGAAGATATCAGCATCAAAGGCGAAACATTGGGTAATCCTTTATCCATTACGATTACTCAGGGACTTGAAAATCAATGCCTTCAACAATATAGTCAAGAACATCCCAGGCGGGAACAAGCTTTGAGTGCCTGGACATTTTTAAAGCAGATCTATACAACGGACTCTTTATTTTCGATGCAGCAGGTACCACAGACTTCGATCCAGGAAGAAATACAACGCTTACAGCAGGAAGATGCCTCATTCATAGAGCGTTTACCAAAAGACAACTATGTGCGATGGTATCTGCCCGTAAGAAAATTAGTCAGCTCTGCTTCTACCATTGCACAATACCGCACCGGAGAAATACCGGAAACCATCGAGGCATTCCGGGTTTTGGATTATGCAGGAACGCGATTGTACAAAAGCGGATTGCTTAAAGATGCCATTGAAAGCCATTTTTGGCTGTTGGCAAACAGCGGACAATCATTGGATGCTATATTTATTGAAATGCAAGTCTCCATCGATGCGATGATGCAATCTCTTGCAAATGATGAACAAAAACTGAATGAAGTCACGGCATACCTGTTCGATCTGCTGGAGAGGCATAGCTTGATTGAGGCGTCAGAATATTTGGCATTGAAAGTATTGAATGAAACCAGTTGCACCATAGATAACAACCTCGCTAAACAACTGGAAACCTACCGGGCCATGAAAAAGGGGAATATCGCTCCTGACATTATATTTGAAGGCGACCATTTGGCACCGGGTTATGAACCAACCGATGTGCCAAGAAAACTTTCAGACATTGGAAGTAGTTATACGCTTGTTGTTTTTGGTGCAAGCTGGTGTCACAAATGTGCCGAAGAGCTTCCTGAAATAACTAAAAATTACGATCAGTGGAAAAAACAAGGTGTGGAGGTGATCTATATCTCCCTGGACGAAGACAGAAAGGTGCATAGTCGATTTACAAAGCCATTTCCGTTTATGTCCATGTGTGATTATAAAAAATGGGATAGTGAGATTGTAAAAGATTACTATGTGTTTGCCACTCCGACGATGTATTTATTGGACAACCAAAGAAAAATCCTCTTACGTCCCAATTCCGTGAAACAGATAGCTGCTTGGGTGGATTGGTATCTCGTGCAAGGGAATAAGTAAAGCAGTATGAATGAAAC
>CAZTGZ010000117.1:0-1573 GCA_964613385.1 uncultured Chitinophagaceae bacterium | reverse complement strand
GGGGTCGTTTACAAACCCTGGATAAGCAATAAAGCCAACAAAACGCCTACTATCGGGGATTCTGAGAGTTCCAAACTGCCTTTTACCGGAACGCCGTCGACAGGGGTTATGCTTACTGGAGAAATAACGCTGCGTTACGCTGATTTTAATGACGCCAATTACCGGGCATATGCGATTACCTCCAGCGGAGAGGTTGTCTATGGAACGATACTGTATATCAGTTTTGCCTAAAATGTCGAGACCGGATTTTCAGCTATAATACTCCCCTTTTTTGAGACCATTGGGGCTGTTTCTTAAGTTATCAATCAGGCTGCATTTCGAATAGATTTTTCATAAAGATTATTGGGTGTTTCACGGGTAGTGTGATGGATTTTGTCGTGATAGTAGCCGATATGGTTTTGAACCCCTTCATAGAGTTCAAAACCGTCTTCGGCGGGATTCAGATACACATAATCATATTTCAATGACTTCCAGAACCGTTCAATCCAGACATTATCCAGGGCTCTTCCTTTGCCGTCCATGGATATTCGGATGCCTTGTTCGTCCAGGTACTGTGTCCAAAGCGCACTGGTGTACTGGGCTCCCTGGTCGGAGTTAATGATCTCAGGTTTGCCATGTGTGGCGATAGCTTCTGACAGGACCTCTTTGCACCAGGAAGTTGCCAATGAGTTGCTGATCCCCCAGCCGACAATTTTGCGGCTGTATACATCAATAATGGCCGTCAGGTACATAAATCCATTACGCATGGGAATGTAAGTAATGTCTGTGCACCACACCTGGTTGGCGTGTGTAATATTAAGCCCTTTCAATAAATAGGGTTTAATAAATGCTTTCAATCCCGCTTTGGTCAGATTTCTGCGACGGTAGATCGTTTGCCGGCCCATAAGCTTTAGTAAACGCCGGATCCGCTTTGGGCCTACAGGGTAACTGCGTGCGATAAAAAACAGCACAATGGACATCACCCCTTCGGTTGGATGCGCCGTTAAATGCTTGTCCATGATTTCCATCATCTTGATATTTTCAGGTTTTTCCGCAACAGGCTTATAATAAATGCGGCTTCTATTGACACCGAGTAATTCGCATTGCCTTCGAACAGATAGCTTGTTTACCCGGGAGCTTATCAAACTGGCACGATCCGCTATCCTCCAAGTTTCCTGAAACTTTTTTTTAAAAATTCATTCTCTACTTTAAGTTGTCCGATCTGGGCATACAACTCCTGGGTATCAATATCAGGCTCTTCCGTCTTACCCGACTTTTCGAAAACGGATCCCATGTTAGCCAGTAACTCAGCCTTCCACCGGGAGATCATAATCGGATTAACCTCGAATTTTTTAGCGAGTTCAGCGAGCGTTTGTTGGTTCTTTATCGCTTCAAGAGCTACTTTGGCCTTGAACGATGGAGCGAATTTTCTGCGTGTTTGTTTTTTCATTTGAGCTTGTTAAATTAAGGAATATTTTTAACTAAGCCCGTGGTCTCAATTTAGGGGAGTATTATAGGCGGAAACGGTGAGGATTTATTTAATTCTGTTTTCTCTAAAGAATCTAGAATTGTTGTGATATTATTTCGTCAAGAG
>CAZTGZ010000116.1:0-1593 GCA_964613385.1 uncultured Chitinophagaceae bacterium | reverse complement strand
CATGAAGTAAGCATCGGCGTTTTGCGGGGCGATTTTATGGATCCGGTTGAGGGTGTTCATGGCATCAGGATACCGCTTCAGAATCAGCTGAAATTCAGATAGCTTCAATAGCGAGGAAATGCTTTCCGGGAAAAGCCTGACTGCATTTTCCATGGTTTCAAGCGCCTTTCGAGACTCGTAATTGTCGAGATAAGCATCGGCGAGGAGATGTCGGTATTGCAATGCTGTTGAGTCCAGCCGGATGGCTTTTTCCAAATCAGATACCGCCTGTGGATATTTCTCCATTTCATAATAGAGCTGTGCCCGTTGAAACCATAGATCCGCTTCGTCAGGGTTGGATTTGACGAGGGTATTCAGCTGCTCCAGTTCCGGAGTAAGTGATGAAGATTCAGTTTTTCTCTGGTTCTCCTGCTGATCGCTACCCTGACAAGCAATAAAATGGGTTGAAAAACAGATTAAATAGAGTGCTAATGTTTTTTTCACCTGTTGGGCTAAAATCTTTCTGATAGATAACGTAAAGTTATACATTTATCATACCATGATCGTATGAATCAAGTGTCATGATTTTTGGCATAGGTGTTGCTGTGTGTTGATCAACAAAGTACATATTAAATATTTATTTAATATTGGATTTACACTATATTTGGCGTATGCACAAGCTATTTTCGACCTGTTTTTGCCTGGCGGCATTTTCCTGCATGGCTCAGAGCAGCGTGATTTCAGACTTCGTCAACCGATACAGGGAGATTGCCATTGAAGAGATGCACCGTACCGGTATACCAGCCAGCATCAAACTTGCTCAGGCTATCCTCGAATCGGATGCCGGGCAAAGTGAACTAGCCCTTAACAGCAACAATCACTTTGGATTAAAGTGCGGAGTTGAATGGGGCGGTCCTACTTTTTTTAAAAATGACGATGATCGTGACCGGCGCGGACGTCTTATTCCTTCGTGTTTCCGGGTATTTGAAACTCCCGAAGCCTCATTCATCGCTCATTCCGAATTTCTCATGGATCCCCGGAAGCATTACCGGTATGGGTTTCTTTTTGACCTGGAACCTCAGGATTATAAGTCCTGGGCCTGGGGACTAAAACAAGCCGGATATGCAACGAATCCGCACTATGCAGTTCTGCTGATCAAAATCATTGAAGAACATGAACTGTACAGCTTCGACTATTATCAGCCACAAAGTCTGTTAGCCTCTGCAACACCACCACCACCACCTCCCAAACCCACCTATAACCATTCGCTTATTCAGAAAAGAGAGCTGCAAAGTCCCGAGAGGAGGGAGCGGCCGGATATGATACCAGCGATTGAAGGGGTCGTTACCAATAATGGTTTGAAGATGGTCTATGCCCGTCAGGGAGATACCCCGGAAGAAATTGCCAAACGCTACAACCGGTCGCTGCGCGATATTATCAACTTCAATGAAAATGTGAATCATCGAAATCAGTTGCTCCAGTATACTGAAAGAATCTATTTCGAAAAGAAGAAGCGGTCATACAAAGGCGGTATTAAAAATCACACCGTCCAGGAGGGTGAGACGATGTATGAGATTTCCCAGATTTACGGTATCCAATTGGAAAACTTGTATA
>CAZTGZ010000115.1:0-1674 GCA_964613385.1 uncultured Chitinophagaceae bacterium | reverse complement strand
CTTCAATCAGCCTTTCAATATTGTACAACGCAGGCGCTTCACGAATGTCATCGGTATGTGGTTTGAAGGCCAAACCCCACAGTGCAATGGTTTTTCCCTTCAGGTTCCCCTTAAAATGACGGGTAATAGGCTCCAACAACTTCAACCTTTGGAAGTCGTTAACCACCATAACAGCATCCAGAATTTTGAAATCATAAGCTGCATCCTTGGCTGACTTGGCAAGCGCCTGAACATCTTTTGGGAAGCAGCTTCCTCCATAACCAATGCCAGGGAATAAGAAACGCTTTCCAATTCTGCTATCGCTGCCAATGCCTTTTCTTACCGCATCTACGTCTGCACCCATTCGCTCACACAAGTTTGCGATTTCATTCATGAAACTGATTTTGGTCGCCAGAAAGGAATTGGCCGCGTATTTGGTGAGTTCAGCGGAGCGCTCATCCATAAAAATGACAGGATTGCCTTGACGAACGAAAGGTGTAAATAGTTCTTCCATTATCTTCTTGGCCTTTTCAGAACTTGTTCCTACCACTACCCTTTCAGGCTTCATGAAATCATCAACAGCTACACCTTCTCTTAGAAACTCGGGATTGGAAACGACGTCAAAATCTACTGCAGCTTTCTTTGAAACAGATTCCCTAACTTTTTCGGCTGTCCCAACTGGTACCGTGCTTTTATCAACAATTATGGTGTACGACTTTAGCAGTGGACCCAGATCATCTGCAACTTTCAGAATATATTTTAGGTCAGCCGAACCATCTTCTCCTGGAGGTGTAGGTAATGCCAGGAATATGATTCTTGCATCCTTTATCCCCTCCTCAAGACTTGACGTAAAAAATAATCTCTTTTGTTTGATGTTTCTTTCAAAAAGTGGTGTTAGACCTGGCTCGTATATCGTCACTTCTCCTGCCTGTAGTTTTTTTACTTTTTCCAGGTCAATATCTACACAGGTAACGGTATTTCCAGTTTCGGCTAAACAGGTACCAGTCACCAATCCAACATACCCTGTACCGACAACAGCGATCTTCATGTTTAATAATTTTTCTAAAAAATTCGTGGCAAAAATAGCCTTTTAGTGCACCAATAGTAATTTATTGTTAAATCCAGCTTACAAACTAACATTCGTTTGGGGAATCCGTATTAAAGAAATACTTTTGAAGCCCTAAAGAAAAAATATGGCTATTGCTGTCGATCAAATGGAAGGTTTGAGCTTTGAAGTTTCTGAAAATCAAAGGATGATTACAGACATGGTCCGCGATTTTGCAGAACGGGAAATAAAGCCGGACATGATGGAATGGGACGAGGAGCAAATCTTCCCGGTGGAACTTTTCAAGAAAATGGGTGAGCTAGGACTCATGGGTGTACTGGTTCCTGAAAACTATGGAGGCTCCGGATTTGGTTACGCAGAATATGTGACGGCCATTTCAGAGATTTCAAAAGTTGATGGCTCAATTGGGTTGTCTGTGGCTGCACACAATTCTTTATGTACGGGACACATTCTTCAATTTGCAAACGAGTCTCAAAAACAGAAATATTTACCCAAGTTAGCAACGGGCCAATGGATCGGAGCCTGGGGGCTTACAGAACCAAATACCGGATCGGATGCTGGCAACATGCGCACCGTTGCAGTCAAAGAGGGTGATTACTACATCATCAATGGAGCTAAAAACTTTATCA
>CAZTGZ010000114.1:0-1674 GCA_964613385.1 uncultured Chitinophagaceae bacterium | reverse complement strand
TCGTAGCCTCCAAAGTTGTACATGCGGCCTTCAGCATGAAAGATTGCCATGGGTTGAATGGGCGACTGCAAAGCCCAATAGTTGAAATCGCGTACCATGCCTACTACTTCGTACGTGGTATCACCAGGATATTCTATCTTCTTTCCAATAATACTTTCATCCACCGGCCATCCAAAAGCTTTTACTGCCGATTCGTTCAGGATAACTCTCCCCTTGTCGCCCGGAATATCTTTTGAAAAATTTCGGCCCACTATAATATCAAGGCCTAATGTAGCTGCATATTCTTCATCGCCATGCAGAAAATTAAGGGGCGTAGTCGAATTACTTTCCCCTTCCACCTTGAATGAATCGCCATTGAAGAGATTGGGAGGTACGGCCGTACACCACGAAGCACTCTCCACACCGGCAATATTTTCAAGAGCCTGCCGAAAGGTTTCTTCGTCATTAATCCACTCAGCCCTATCTATTACCATCAGATTTTCGCGGTTAAAGCCAACGTCTTTCTGGGCCAGGTATTGAAGTTGCTGAAACACAACAAGGGTGGAAACAATTAAAACCATTGAAATAAAGAACTGAAAACCCACTAACCCATTGCGAAGGACTTTCCCCTGCTTCCCGGTGTTGAGTTTTCCCTTCATCGCTTCAGCAGGTGAAAATTTGCTGAGAAAGATGGCCGGATAACTTCCTGAAAGTACACTCATTACTATAACCAATGTGATCAATACGAGTAAAATCTCTGATGTATTGCCGAAAGTAAATGCCAGACTTGTACCCGCCAGGACATTAAAGAATGGAATAACCAGTTGAGTTACCCCCAATCCAATTACGGCAGCTACCAGGCAAAACATGAAAGCTTCTGAAAAGAAATGAACGACCAATTGATTTTTACCCGATCCCAGAATTTTCCGCAAACTCGATTCCTTAATTCTGCGTGTGTATTGGGCAGTAGAAAGATTCATAAAATTTATGCATGACAGCAGAATAATGAAAACCTCAACCCCAATTAATATATAAACGATTTTAATGTTGCCTACTTCATTTAGCCGGTTATAGATATTAGATGAATACAGGCGAATGGACGTTAAAGGTTGCACAAACAACTCCCACTTTTTGCCTGCTTTCAGATAATCGTCAAAGGTTTGCCCGAAAGCACTTTGTACTGTGGCCTCAGCATACCTTCGTGGCAGAGGATCTAATTTAGCCTGTAGCACTTCAGGCGAGGTCTCCTCATCAATAACTACAAATGTTTCGAAGGTTGTCCATACCCATTGGTCATTTGAATTCAGGATGCGCGGAAACGTAATCATAGGTAAGAGCATATCAAACTGGATATACGAATTATCCGGAGCGTCTTTAGCAACACCGCTAACCTCATAGGTATAGGTTCTATCCTTATCCGCAAAAAGCAGAAGTTTTCCCAGCACATCTTCGGTACCGAAATACTTCTTTGCGGTTGACTCGGATAACACCACATAATTCGGTTTTTCCAAGGCAGTTTTCGAATTGCCCTTAAGCAATGGGAAGGTGAAAACTTCAAAAAAATTGGAATCGACCGCCAGAATTTCCGATTGATCAAAAGTTTTAATGTCGTTTTTGTTTTCAGCATTGGTAACAAGAAATTCTCCGGCAGGATAAATGCGTGTAACCGCTTTTGCCTCGGGCACATCGGTATGG
>CAZTGZ010000113.1:0-1681 GCA_964613385.1 uncultured Chitinophagaceae bacterium | reverse complement strand
CGACGGCTAACCGTGAAATACGCGGTGAACAAAATGTAATAACAAAAAAAGATAAAGCCTGGCTTCTTGTACTTACTATCCAATCTTTATCTAGTGAAACCATTTGGAATTATCCGATGATGGTAGAGAAAAATTTTCCTGTTAATGGAACAATGAAATCCAATGAGAAAATCGTTCCTGAGCCCTACTTGCAGCCCGGCAAAACATATGGAGTTACGGGGCCACCCGAAGCCGATTCATTTTATGTTTATTATTACGATAAGGAATTTCCATCTCCATTTCCACCATTTTCTGAAGGAACCGGTACAGTTGATCCTGTCATGATTCCGGATTCAATTATGGTCATCCCCAATGGCAGTCAACTATCTTTTTCAAACTCTGGTCTCTATCTGGTTCAGGCAGATACTGCTAAGGCAGAAGGATTCTCCTTCAGGGTAAATACCGCATCATTTCCAAAGTACACCAGCATTGCAGACCTGATAGGCCCTCTGGTTTACGTAAGTACGCAGGATGAATTCAAATCATTATTAGAAACAAACGGCGACAAACCTAAATTTGATAGAATCATTCTCAATATTACCAAAGATAAGGACCGGGCGATCCGCTTTATGAGATCCTACTTTCAACAGGTTGAATTGGCAAATATTTACTTTAGTTCGTACAAGGAAGGATGGAAAACAGATCAGGGTATGATATTTATTCTATTTGGATTGCCCGATGAAATTCGTCAAACGGATCAAACTCAATTGTGGTACTATAAGAATTCAAGAACAAAGTTCACATTTGTAAGAAAAGGTAGCATCTACGATCCACACTATTACTCTCTCATTAGAGACGCACAATATTCAGAGTTGTGGTATAATACCGTGGACCTCTGGCGCAAAGCCCGGTTTTAACTTCTTCAATCCGCAATTTGTTTTCCTATCCCATTTATTGAAATTAGCCCCGAATGGAAAAAAATCAGCAGGTATTTGGCACACGTGCCGTTATGGAGGCTATTCGCGCTGGCCGGGAAATTGAAAAGCTCTTTATCCAAACCGGTTTAAATAACGACCTGATCAAGGAATTGATCTCTGTCGCCAGGAATCATCAGGTACCCATAAGCTTCATCCCGCAACAGAAATTAAACAAGCTTTCCAATAAGAATCACCAGGGAGTTGTTTGTATGCTCTCTGTAGTGAAGTATGCCAGGCTGGAGGACTTGATAGATCACGCTTATGCGACTGGCAAAGAACCATTCTTTATTTTGCTGGACAGAATTACTGATGTAAGGAATTTCGGTGCGATAGCACGAACTGCTGATGTCGCAGGAGTTACTGGAATCATTATTCCGGATAAAGGAAATGCACCTATAACCGGTGATGCCATGAAAACTTCCGCTGGTGCACTGGGGTTTCTTCCCGTGTGTAGGGTTAATGATTTGAAATCAGCTATCAAGACGTTAAGAGACAACGGAATCGTAATAGTGGGATTTTCAGAAAAAGCATCTAAAACACTCTTTGAAACAGATCTCACTTCCCCAACAGCCTTGCTTTTAGGTTCAGAAGAAGACGGGATTTCACCCGATCTGATAAAAGAAGTAGATCATTTGGTGAAAATTCCCATGTTCGGAAATATCGGATCACTCAATGTTTCAGTGGCAGCTGGAATAGCCTTGTACGAAATAGTACGACAGAAAAAC
>CAZTGZ010000112.1:0-1736 GCA_964613385.1 uncultured Chitinophagaceae bacterium | reverse complement strand
GAGAACGTGGTAAGCGATTCAGGGCAAGTTATGGTGGCACTGTACGATTCCGAGAAGAACTATTTAAAGAAGATGTATCAAGGCAAAAGTGCTTCCGCAAACAAGGGTAATCTGACATTTGTATTTGCAGACCTAAAGCCTGGTAAATATGCCATCAGTGCGATTCATGATATTAACGGAAATGGTGAGTTGGATAAAAACTTTATTGGCATACCCACAGAGGGATTTGGATTCCTTAACGGAGCCATGGGAAGATTTGGTCCACCAAAATTTGAGACTGTAACCGTTGAATGGAGTGGGAGCGCTTTGAAGGCAGTTATACCTATGAAATACTATTGACAAAAAAATGATGCCGACATTCTTATCGGCATCATACTCCACTAACCAACCCACTTCACTTTACTCGTTTAAGCTCCAGTCATATTCATAAAAAGTAACCTGATAGTTTGACGGGATTTTTGAGGAACGATAAGTATTGATCCAGGATATTACAGTTGAGCCTTTCATTGTGAAATCATTCTTGTACCAATCGAAGATTTTAGAAATTTCAATTTTTCTTTCCTTGACATTCACTTTCAACCAATCACTGTCGTTAATGGTTTTGCGAGTTTGTGTATCCATTTGCTCCTCAATTTTTTCAGGAGTAAAGGCCTTGTTCATTATGGGTGGGCAGCTTTTTGCAGCGCACACCAGCACAAAATGCAAACGTGGATCCTGATAGGTTTTGATTAATTTGTTTTGCTCGAGTTCATTGAGTGTTAAGGTCTCGCCTGCAATATGGTGTTTTTGCTTATCAAAAAACCCGTCAATATCCATCGGCGACTCTACTGGGTAATGCTGAATGATTGAGTGAATGACAACAAGATTGTATGCATTGATATAAAATGCTTTTCTTGTGTTAGTGCTTAGATTGCTCAATTGAGCATCTTTAATGATACCAATTAAATTGTCTATCTCTTTCGGATCTTTTTTAAGTTGTGAATAATCCACACGACCATCTGAAACGTATTTGTTGAAAAACTTTTCTGACTGGCTGAAGAAACCCGATAGTTCATCAGCAGATAGATTACAAAACGTGAGAATCGCAGCTATCAATATTGATATTTTCATGAATCGGATTTTGTTGCTTAATCAAGTTT
This sequence comes from uncultured Chitinophagaceae bacterium, assembly GCA_964613385.1. Taxonomy (GTDB): domain Bacteria; phylum Bacteroidota; class Bacteroidia; order NS11-12g; family UBA9320; genus CAZTGZ01. Next base: position 597 of record CAZTGZ010000112.1, on the reverse strand, counting down.
GCGAATATGATAGTAACACTTTAGTAACAGGATATTGCTATTTTTTGTTTGCGATATGACCTTATTGTCAGCCTTTGGACATTATTTTATTTGACTACCCTGAATTTGCTTTCATGTAATGCTATTTTTGTAAGATGTTCTTTGTCTTGAACTTGACAACAATACAAGGCTAAACCACAATACTTTGCAGTTTCATATATGAAAAATGTGGTCATTATCGGAAATGGTATTGCAGGTATTACAGCAGCCCGTCATATCAGAAAGCGCAGCGATCATAAAATCACAGTAATTTCATCTGAAACTGATCATTTTTTTTCCCGTACGGCACTCATGTACATTTATATGGGGCACATGAAATATGAACATACCAAACCTTATGAGGATTGGTTTTGGAAAAAGAATGACATTCAGCTGGTTCGCGATTCTGTTACCGTGGTGGACGTAGGTGGAAAAAGAATTCAATTGAATAACAACAAAGAGCTAGGCTATGATATGCTCATCATCGCAAGTGGTTCCAAGTCAAATAAGTTAGGGTGGCCTGGTCAGGACTTGCAGGGTGTTCAGGGCCTTTACAGCTACCAGGATCTGCAAAGGATG
>CAZTGZ010000111.1:0-1835 GCA_964613385.1 uncultured Chitinophagaceae bacterium | reverse complement strand
TCCGGACGGGACTCGAACCCGCGACCCCATGCGTGACAGGCATGTATTCTAACCAGCTGAACTACCGGACCTTTTAAAGGACTGCAAATATAATATGATTGAACCCTTAAAATCAAATATCCATCCTAAGAACTTTGAAAGTGTTGATAATCAGACGTATAGGCTCAGAAGGGTCTGAAAATGGATTTATTCCTTACCTTTGACCCCCGCAAAATTTCGCTATATGACCTTATTCGATTTTGAAAAACCTGTGGAAGAACTGCTTGAACAACTCGAAAAAGCAAAAGCAACCCACGAAAAAGGTAAGGTGGATATGACCGATACCATCGCACAGCTGGAAAAAAAGATTGACTCTACCCGCAAAGAAATATATGCCAAACTGAGTGGATGGCAAAAGGTGCAAATAAGCCGCCACCCCGACCGGCCCTATACCCTCGATTATATCGAAGGTATGTGTACCGATTTTATCGAATTGCACGGAGATCGCAACGTAAAAGACGACAAAGCCATCGTCGGTGGTTTCGCCATGCTCGACAATCAACCGGTGATGGTTCTCGGACATCAAAAAGGTCGGAATACCAAGCAAAGACAATTCAGAAATTTTGGAATGCCCAATCCGGAAGGATATCGCAAGGCCCTGAGATTGATGAAGTTGGCTGAGAAATTCAATCGACCAATCATCACATTTATAGATACTCCTGGAGCATCACCGGGACTCGAAGCCGAAGAAAGAGGTCAGGGAGAAGCCATCGCCAGAAATTTGCGCGAAATGAGCGTGCTAAAAGTTTCTGTTATCTGCATCATTATCGGTGAAGGTGCCAGCGGAGGTGCCCTGGGTATTGGCATTGGCGATCGTGTGGCCATGTTGGAATATACCTGGTACAGCGTAATTTCCCCCGAAAGTTGCTCTTCCATCCTTTGGAGAAGCTGGGACTTTAAAGAACGCGCGGCAGAAGCCCTCAAACTCACCGCAGAGGATATGTTGGGCAACAAACTGATTGATAAAATTATCCGTGAACCATTGGGAGGCGCTCATAATCAACCCGAAGAAATGTATAAAACATTAAAATCGGAGCTGAAGAAAATGCTGAAGGAACTGAAAGATTTATCTCCGGATCAACTGATAGATGAGCGGATTTCGAAATTCAGCCAAATGGGTGTTTATCAGGAAGACGGCAACCTCGTGAGCTGATTCTGCAGATAAGTCCGGCTTTCCGGGCCCAAATTAAATATCAAATCAAGGATAGATAAGTTGGAAATAAATCCATGCTTATGGCTGAAAACCTGATGATATGGACTGAAGTCGAATGGCTTCTCGAGAATCTGAATTCCTGGATCAACACGCACTTCGCTCATTACAGGTTTACATTTCAGCCAACTGCATAATTTCTGAAATACTCGCATATTCAAATTGGATAATAAGGGTGTCTCCGAAAGCAATATTTCTTCAATTTCCGGCATATAGAATTCGAAATACGGGCTTTTACCATAAGCAGCTTTTAAACTGCGTATATGTTCCAAAGGCCATTTTTGTGCATAACAAAGCCTGATTTCAAAACCATAAATTTCAGAATCTGACCGGTAACAGGGAAGACTCAACATTTGAAGTTTGTTGGGCCCCATGATGAGGGTTCTGTGGTGCGCACTTTGTTTTTTGAATATATAATTTGTGCTGATGTCCGGTGACGCGTAAAGATACATCAACCACCAATGAATGGGACCCGCAAAGGGCAACGGCAAGACTTTATGATTCATATATATTTACGTATCCCGGATCTTCACATTTATTTAATAGTTCTTTCATGGTATCACCCAGTACCGGATGTCTGAATTCA
>CAZTGZ010000110.1:0-1914 GCA_964613385.1 uncultured Chitinophagaceae bacterium | reverse complement strand
GCGGGAGCTCAGCGATGGTACGGTATGGGACTACCTCGGCAGCATGATCCTGAAGGACGGAGTACCCTACCAGATTGCCATGGCCGAAGGCCGGGTGATCTATGAAGACAGCACCTGGCACAATGAGTACGAATACCGCGACCAGGTGGGCAACCTGCGGGTAGCCTTTACCGAGAGGGAGGGACGGCTGCAGAAGACCTTTCAGGCAGATTATTACCCATTCGGCATGGCCTTTAACCAAAAGGTGTTTACCCCGGCTCCCAATAAATTTACCTTTCACGGGCATGAAAACACCCCGGATTTTGGTCTCCGGATGACCATGATGGGAGCCCGGTGCTATAATCAGACGATCGGAAGATTTTTAGCCAACGACGTCTTTAGCATGGCGGCGTCCGGATGGACGGGGTACCGATTGGGATGGAATCAGCCTCAAAATGTGAGTGATCCTACCGGGAATATGGAAATTAGTGATGGATATGGAAGTGTAAGTGGAGCGGCCGCGGTGGATTATAGTGGGCCACTGGATGACTACCGGCTTAACCAGGATGGCACTGTCGAACTCATAAGGGAAACTGATGATGATTTTGATAGGCTATTTGCTAGGGATGCTTCGGGCAATCAAACAGATAAATCCATTAAAGTCGAAAAAGGTATTTTAGGATCATTGATTCAGAATGATGGAAAGCTTAAATCTAATACTTTATGGGGCGAAAAAAGTGGAGCTTATGCAAACACAAAAAATAGAACCGATGCATTTAGTGTTTTCAAATTTGCTTCTGACAATTCTGATGTCGAATGGGGATTAATTGGGTCAAACGATGGCCAAAATACTTTAGGCACTCTTTATGACAACTCAACAATCGGTGGTTTGTTGAAGGTTAGCGGATTTGAATTAAACGATTTAAGTTTTGATTATCATTCCCACCCTGGAGGTCCAAGCAAAACAGGAGACTTTGCATCTGGAATGATGGGTGACCAAGGGTTCGCTTCCAGCCAAATATCAAGACTTTTAAAATTAGGAGCTTCTTATGACCAGTTACCTCGATATTATATTTATCGACCACATGTTGATAAGCCCTATCGTTTTGAATACAGTCCATGGAAAAACAAGTTTAACGTAAATAGAGTCTACTCATGGAAAAACTTATAGCATATATATTTCTAGTAAATTTCATGTTTACTTGTATGGGGTGCCAAGACCAGAATTCTTTGTCAGATAATTCTGATTCGGATTTATACATTTCGATGATAACATTTGACATTTACAAAGAGACAATTGATGTTGGCTTATCGCTTATATACTGTAGTCAACGATCAGAAATACTCATCAAGTCAAACGGATTTCAATCATTAGATTTTGAAGAAACACCTCCACCTCCACCAGACGAACCAAATTCTATCTACAATGTACCAGATCGAAATATTGAACTTGAAACAGAGGTTTTGAATTTAGAAAAAGAAATAGTAAAAAAAATTGAAAGCTTGATTGAAGTTTTTGAAGATAATGATTTAGACTCTGTGATTAATAGTGGCAAGATTGATGATGGAATGGGAATTAAAGTTACAATTGTTTTTTCTGAAAACAGGATCAAGGATTTTACCTTAATTAATGGAGCAACAGAAAATCAAAGAGAATTTTTAAGGTATATTTTTGACCAAGTTATACAAAAATCGAAATCTAACAAGGAGCAATTGAAGTTATTTTTACGCTAATTTTTCCTGAGAAAATTGCTTTGAGTGCATTTAGCATCATGTTGAATCTATAGAAAATCCTGCCCTTATGGCCGGTATTTACTTTACTTATTGTAATAGAATTTATTTCTCTTTAAGTAAAATTTTTGGTCACTTATCAAGCTACGAGTATGGCTATGATGCCTCCAATCGCCTGAAATCGGCTACCTATACCGGGGTAAG
>CAZTGZ010000109.1:0-2000 GCA_964613385.1 uncultured Chitinophagaceae bacterium | reverse complement strand
AGTCGCTTGTTTTTCGTATCAATATCCATTTCCAGTTGCTGAATACGACGGGCGAGTTCAGTATTCTTTTGCAACAGTTCCTTGTTGATCCGTCTTGCGCTGGTATCAATACCTGCGGTTGCCTTACAGTATGCCAGTTCCTGTTGTAATTGTTCAATTTCCTTTTGTTGCTGATCAATTTTATTCCGAAAAATCAACAAGACATCTGCCATATCTTCAGGCTCTTTTTTCTCTTCTTCCTCAGGTGTTACCACATTAATTTTTACGAAATCAATCATCATACTTACGCCGGCATTCACGAACATCCCCACTTTCCCGGCTTTGGATTGCTGAAGTACAAAGCTTCTCTGGAAAACATCATTCAGATAAACATCCACAAAGCCGTTTTCCATTTTTAACATCCATCGATTATACGATTTCTTCTTAAATCCCTTCCCTTTGTACCAGCGTAAATCCCCGGATGATTGGTTATTGGCGATTTCCTTTAATCTGAATTTGCCTTTGCCATTTATTTCAAGTAAAACTGCCGAATTGTCGGTAGGATTGGCACAAATGACCAACCCACCTCCGGAAGACTTTTTGTTTTCAAATTTGATGGAAGCAGTGTACTCTACTTTTTCAATTTCCGGTAAGCTAACAGGAATATAAATGCTGCTTCCTTCCGGCGCCAATCGACGCATGAGAAAAATGTTGTCCTGAATACTTAAAATTTCAACTGCATTATATCTCTGTTTCCATACATCTCCCTGGGCTTCGAATTCTTCATATAACAAGGTTTGGTCGAAAGAGCGCAAAACCTTTTGACTCAATGCGAATTTTGACACAATTAGGAAGAGAGCGCACAGAAAATACCTCATATTTGCAGCATTGCGAATGCAAAACTACATTAAAAACACACAAATCGCCCTGATTTTGGTGCTTTCGGGCTTATCGGGCTTGTTTCAAAGCTGCGACAATACGCTGGAAGTAAATGCTGACTGGAAAGAAATTGCTGTGGTTTATGGCTTATTGAATCCAACAGACCCTGTTAATTATATCCGGATTAACAAGGTTTATATGAATCCACAGGGAGACGCCATCTCAATAGCCGGGATTTCCGACTCACTGTATTTCGACTCTCTGGAGGTGAAAGTTGTCGAGTTCCTGAATGGCGTAGAAAAAAGGGTTTTTAATCTGACCAAAGTCAATGGCAATGACATCGGCATTCCAAAAGACTCCGGAATTTTCGCCAGCGATGTGAATTATTTATATCGTCTCGATGCTACATTAAAAGAATCTGATCTCAGAGATACCTATCGATATCAGGTGATCATCGTAAACAAGTACACCGGAAAAGTAGTTAGGTCTCAATTTGATATGATCGGCCAAATGGACCTGTTGAGTCCGCTGAAACCCATCAAACCGGAATTGGATATACCCATAGAAACCAACAGATCCATTGTTTTCAAATACAGGGAGGGACGATTTGCCAAAATGTACGATGCCATAATGACATTTTATTATGTGGAAATGGATAAAACGGATACCACCAAAATGAGGAGAGACAGTGTAGAATGGTTGTTGTTTACAGGTAAGGAAACCGTTTCATTGCGGGGTTATGATGAGAATGTGGTTATCGTGAACAGTTCCCTTTTTTATGACAACCTCTTATCTAAAATGAAGGAGAATCCCGCGGTTAAAAGGCGTGCGGAGAGTTTGTCTATTGACTTTTATGGTGGAGGCGAAGACCTTTATACGTATATCGAAGTGAATAAGCCTTCATTGGGTATAGTGCAAAAAAAGCCGGAATTTACCAATATTGAGGGAGGTCTTGGGTTGTTTTCATCGCGTTATATCGACCGGATTCCCGGTATTACCTTAGACCCTCAAACCATAGACCGGCTGGTGCTTTCGGAGAAAATGAAACCGCTGGGTTTTGTCTATTAATGTCTTTTTGTCAGTAGTTTTTCTTCCATTGACATAAAAAAACGCTTGTATTCCTTTGGTATGGCAATTGATGA
>CAZTGZ010000108.1:0-2117 GCA_964613385.1 uncultured Chitinophagaceae bacterium | reverse complement strand
AAGTCACTGGATGCCTTCTCCCATTGTGGGCCTCTTAATCCAATGTCCTAAAATGTGTGATATTAGTCTTTAGTAATTTTAGAACGTAGTATCATGTCAGCACCCTATAAAAGTAATGGGGACCCGGTGGCTGTGCACTTTCCAAGTATTCAGTACCCCAATGGTTTGCAATTTCAATTTATTTGTACATTCGAAAGCATAACAGAAATCTAATATATGAAGGAAAGCAGACTTGTCGGAGGTGCTGTTCTTGCCGATGTTTCATTGATAAAACACCAATCATGTGATGATGACAGGGGCTCATTTGTGGAAGTTTTCCAAACATCCTGGAATACCATCATCCAGCCGAAACAATGGAGTATAGTCAAATCCCACCCCCAGGTATTTCGGGGTATGCACTACCACCAGAGGCATGAAGAATATTTCTGCCTGGTGAAGGGAAGGTGCCTGGTAGGCCTCAAAGATCTGCGACCTGATTCCAAAACCTACCTTACTTCATCACTTTATAAACTTTATGACAGTGATATGGCATCGCTGTGTTTTCCACGAGGTGTTTTACATGGCTGGTATTTCTACTGTGAGTCTATTCATTTACAGGCTGTATCGGAATCCTATGCTACCTATGGTGCTGATGACAACCATGGCTGTTTGTGGAGTGATCCGGATTTAAACATCAGGTGGCCTTTTAAGAATGCCCGGGTATCACCCCGTGCAGCGAATTTTCCCAGTTTAAAGGAATTAAAAATGAAATTGAATTTGCCAGAGGTCTTATCTGCATCATAATGGCGATGTCGCAGCCGGTGTGCCAATCAACATGAGATGACTCCTGATCAAAATTAAATGGCTTAAAAAAATTCCCAGGAGATCTTTTTAGTCACTGCTTCTTAAATGCGAGACAAATCCGTGGAAATTCCCATAAAATTTCCTTTGCTGAGATTTTCAGACTTTCAGTCCGGCCAGTTTTCGCAGTTTTATCACGGCTTTAATGATGCGGATTCCCTCTGCCAGGTTGCTGACTGGCGGTGCCCCCCCACGAACATAGGCGAGAAAAGCGTCGAGTTCACGCTCCAGAGGGCTCATCGAATTATCGAAAAATATTTTTTCAATACGGACATCACTGGTCATTGAATGTTCATTTCCCAGATACATTTCGATATAATCGACCTTTTCATCTTTCAATATGGCTATTCCTTCTGCACCGTGAACGCGAACCTCCCTGGATTTCTTCCAATGGCGATTGGACACTTCAATATGATAATGCGGTTGTTTACCCAATATGGCCAACATGCTTCTTGCAACACCGTGATATTCTTCTGCGATAGCAAAGCTGGGTTCCGGGAGATAACCAAAAAGACAATCAGCAATGGTAAGATCATGCGGTACCAAATTCCAGATCGAATCAACATCCTGCCTGGGACTTGTCCAATTCAGTCGCAGCGATCTGGCTGATTTAATTGTTCCCAACTGACCATCCTTAATGACTTCGGCCAATAGCTGAATACCGGGATGGTACTTCCAGATATGCATGACATAAATATTTCCCTGGTCAAGATTTTCAAGGGCATGGGCATCATCCAGGGAGACAACCAATGGCTTTTCGACAAAAACAGGTTGCTCCAATGGATGGAGAATCTCCAGGATAGCCCTATGTGTGGTAGCGGGTGTTGCAATAATGCAGGCATCTTTTGGCGCCTGAATAAATGCCTTCATCTGATTAAAGAAGCTAATCGATCGCGGTAAGATCTTTTCAGTGCCGGGATCTATATCATGCACCATCACCTCCGCCTTAAGTCTGATGAGAGCCTGAATTATCTTCTGGCCCCAAATGCCGCAACCTATCACGCCGATCCGCATTAAAAGGAAAAATAGCACTATACTGCCAAAACCAGCCAAAGATTCTCAAAAAAGTTATCGTCGTAGATGCTTTCCTATCCATCTTCCTCAATTCAATTATCTAACCTGTCCAAAAGCAACTATCCAGATGACTACCAGACTTTCGGTACAGAAATTAGGAACTTAGAATACTTTTATGGAGATTCCCTCCTGCATTTTACGATACAGCCATGCCCTATGCTTCGGTAATCATACCTGTACATAAGCGGTATTCCACGCTTCCT
>CAZTGZ010000107.1:553-2149 GCA_964613385.1 uncultured Chitinophagaceae bacterium | reverse complement strand
ATTTAAATCACGATTTCGAATCACTACCAACGGAGGTCAGTGCATATCGTGTGGAAACTGCTCTACATATTGCGAAATGGGAATAGATGTTCGCTGGTATGCACAACGAGGCCAGAATATCATTAGGTCTTCATGCGTGGGTTGCGGAATTTGTTCGGCTGTTTGTCCAAGAGGAGTTCTAAATCTGGAAGTGAAGGACGAGAGAGGAAGGTTTGGCGAACCGATTCTTTTGGGAAATAAAGCAGGGATAAAAAGTTGAAATAATTTTGGGCTGGTTCAATCATTTAGTTTTGAATAATGGATAGCCCCAAAGTATCAGTTATTATACCTGCGTTTAATGAAGAGAATGGTATCAAGCAGGTTTTGGCTGAAATTCCAAAACAATATGTGAATGAAGTCATCGTCATCAACAATGCGTCCACCGACAATACGGAAATAATTGCCCGGGAGGCTGGAGCGACAGTACTGCGGGAACCCATCTCCGGTTATGGAAGAGCTTGCTTAAAGGGAATAGATTATCTTAAAAATTCACCACCCGATATTGTGGTATTTCTGGATGCTGATTACTCGGACTATCCGGAGGAAATGACAGAGCTAATCAATCCAATAATTAATTCTGATGCTGATTTGGTTATCGGATCAAGGGCGTTGGGTACGAGGGAGCAAAAGGCAATGACACCACAGCAAATTTTCGGCAATTGGCTAGCTACACGACTATTATTTTTGTTGTATAATGTAAAATTTACAGATCTTGGTCCATTCAGGGCAATCCGTTACAATAGCCTCATGGCACTGGATATGCGAGACAAAACTTTTGGGTGGACGGTGGAAATGCAGGTGAAAGCAGCAAAAATGAAACTGAAATGTATCGAAGTACCAGTGCGCTATAAAAAGCGAATTGGTTTTTCTAAAATTTCCGGAACTGTGAAAGGTACCATTTTGGCAGGTTACAAAATCTTGTTCACCATATTCAAGTATTTATAATGTCCTGGCTGATCATTGTTATTTATTCTGCTTCCTTGCTTTATATCTTCTTATTTAGCTTAGGGCAGCTTCATCTAACCTGGATGTATATAAGGAAGAAAAATAAAAATGATGATGCCTTAATAGACAGCGACTTTGAACCTTTGGTTACAGTGCAGCTCCCGATTTATAATGAAAAGTATGTTGTCGAGCGCTTACTCGATGCAGTAAGCAGGTTCGATTACCCAAGCAGTAAACTTGAGATTCAGGTACTTGATGATTCAACAGATGATACAACCGCGATTACTCTAAAAAAACTGGAATCAATGCGGTCGCTGGGATTGGACATAAAATTAATCCATAGGGAAGATAGAATTGGGTTTAAAGCCGGTGCATTGAATTTAGGTTTGCAATCCGCAAAGGGTGACTTTATTGCCATTTTTGATGCAGACTTCTTGCCGCAGCCTTCATTTATCAAAGACACGATTCATTATTTTACTAATGAAGAAGTAGGGGTTGTCCAAACACGATGGGGCCACATCAACAAAGACTACTCATTACTTACCCAACTTCAGGCGTTCGGCCTGGACGCTCATTTTTCCATTGAACAATCCGGAAGAAGTGCAGCCAATA
>CAZTGZ010000107.1:266-543 GCA_964613385.1 uncultured Chitinophagaceae bacterium | reverse complement strand
GAGAAAGAAATGTATCGAAGATTCCGGTGGCTGGAACTTTGATACCCTGACAGAGGATCTTGATTTAAGTTATCGCGCTCAGTTAAGGGGCTGGAAATTCAAATTTATAGAGGAAATTGAAACTCCCGGGGAACTGCCCGTAGTCATGCAGGCTGTGAAATCACAACAGTACAGGTGGAACAAGGGTGGTGCTGAAACGGCAAAAAAAAATTTTGGAAAGGTACTTAGATCTAATCTGCCTGTTATCAATAAGGTACATGCATTCTTTCATCTTTTT
>CAZTGZ010000107.1:0-221 GCA_964613385.1 uncultured Chitinophagaceae bacterium | reverse complement strand
GATTTCAGCCAGGCGATATTATCAAGCTGACGCATATAAATTTTTTTTCAGACTATATCCACGGTTCCTGGTTGTTTCAATGGGTCTTTCACTTCATAATGCTTTAGCTGTCATTGAAGGGTTTGTAGGCAAAAGAACGCCGTTTATACGCACTCCCAAGTTCAACATTAGGTCGTTGAGAGATTCATGGAAAGACAATGAATACTTTAAAGCCCGCCTGA
>CAZTGZ010000106.1:252-2302 GCA_964613385.1 uncultured Chitinophagaceae bacterium | reverse complement strand
CTAGGCTCCTTCGCGAGCTCACCCACCCACACAGTGGTTTCGTCGCTCAAAGGTCTCCCAGACCTTTGCTCCCTCCCTTGAGGTCGGGAGTTCGCTCCTCAATCTCGCTTGGTTCTTTTTAAATTTGCCGAATTTCAGAGGTATTTAGAGGTGCCCAAAAGTAAAAGAGACCGGACTCAACGACACCGCTGTAATTGGTGTATACATTTTTTATAATCTGATTTACGCATTGTTTGCATTTCCCCTTGGTATTCTGGCCGACCGGATTGGTCTAAAAACTGTATTTACCGGCGGCCTGCTGATATTTGCGGCAGTGTATCTTGGAACGGCATTTAATAAAAATCTTTATTGCTTCTTCGGCCTTTTCTTTTTATACGGGATATATGCATCAGCGACAGAAGGGGTTGCCAAAGCCTGGATCTCCAATATAACCGATGGCAAAGATATAGCGACTGCCATTGGGACTTTTTCCGGATTTCAAGGTATTTGCACCATGGCTGGCGAGCTCGTTGTCAGGATTTATCTGGTTTTACGCCGGAGCAAACGTGGCCCTGGCCACTACGGGGGTGATCACGGTGTTGATTGTTTTTTACTTTTTTACCATCCCTGCTCCGGTAGGACCAGAGAGTTAACTTCAGAATTTCACATTCTTTTGAGCTGATTGGATCAATAATCTTCCCGGTTTTCAAGATCGTCAATCACTTGACTCAGATCCAGGTCCATGCGTATCGATTGCTCCTTTTGAATTTGGGTTTCCCCAATGATCTCACCTTTTGGACTGATGATGTAAGAAGCCAATTGTTGTGGATGACCAGCATTGTTGACGCTAACGACAAAGATGGATTGCTCGATGGCTCTGGCTATAAAAAGATGCTTCCACAAAGCGTCCAGCGGATGAATGGCATTATTGATATGAAAGATGATTTTAGCACCCGCGTTTTTCAAAAGTGACCATTGTTGGGGAAAAATAATCTCCCGACAGGCCTGAATGCCGAACTTTACCCGATCGAGTTCTTGTATCTGTAGGGTGCTGCCCGGGTGAAAATGTTTTCTGTCGAGTTTTGAAAGTTGGATCTTATCGTATTTGACAGGCTCCTGCTGATAACTATAGGTCAAAACGGTATTTCGCCACTTGCCTTCTGACCGGAATGCGGTACCGAAAATACAATGACATCGTTTGAGCCGTACGGTGTTTTCAATATCGAGGAGCGAATTCTGAATAAGGCCCCAGTCAAGACCGGAGGTATAGATATCTTCGTGTGGATAATAGCCGCTCAGCACCGCCTCCGGCAAAATTACCCATTCGTCTTGTTCGACATCCTGCAGTGCGTGCAGGACTTTCCCGGTATTGCGATGAATGCTTTTTTCAACGACCAGCTGTACAACCTTTATTTTCATAGGTTTTCGATTTTCCATGCTTGTTTTTCCCCGAATCATCATTGCTGTCCGGATTTACAATCGAATTTCGCGACCTGCCCTCCTATCCGTCGCATTTGCAGCTAACCACCTGGATCATCAAGCAGTGCCCCTTTCTGTCATGTCAGACTCACCTGCTTTTTACATTGATGCAGTCATAGGAAACTTCACGGTTGGGATCATGTCATTTACCTAGTTAGCAAAGTCAATAAAAATAAATTTTAGTCCTGCTGTCATCAAGATAAGGAACAAACAGGTGATGATGATCTTGTTGCCAAATTTTATTGTTCCCAGGTATGAGCCCAAAAAGCCTCCAATGATCACCGCAAGGATCCAATAAATTGTGTTGGCATCCAATCTGTTCAAGGCCGTGAGGTGTCCTCCCAAACCCGCAAGCGAATTGCAAAGTATAAAAAGGGCTGCTATTCCCGACGCTTTCTTGACGGTGGTCCAGTTGGCCATAATAATGATGGGAGAAAGAAATATCCCCCCACCTACACCAATCAGTCCGGAAATCAGCCCAATAATGGACCCAATGATCAGCCCATAGATCAGGGGCATGGATCTGATTTCGGACTGTGGGGCCTTGATGTATGCCCTCATCATCAGAAGGATGGAGGAAACCACCAGAAAG
>CAZTGZ010000106.1:0-242 GCA_964613385.1 uncultured Chitinophagaceae bacterium | reverse complement strand
TCCTGCAAATAGTTTAAAATATCCCGGGTCAATGGTTATGTATCCACCGAGAAAAGCCATTGGGATCGAGGTAAATATGAATGACATAAATATTTTCCGGTCAAAATAATTGGCCCTTATATATTTTATCGATGCAATAAGGGCAACTACAACATTAAGAATCAACGAAGTAGGTTTTATGGATTCGGGAGCGAACGACATCAACGCCATTACAGCAAGGTAACCCGAAGCTCCGGCATGAC
>CAZTGZ010000105.1:0-2312 GCA_964613385.1 uncultured Chitinophagaceae bacterium | reverse complement strand
TTCTCGCGCTCGCGGCTTCCTGCGGGAATCCCTACGTTATAGGCCCCCTTCAGGATCAATCTGCGGGCCAGATACCGTGCGACTCGGGCCAGATAGAGATTATAGAGCACAAGATCAACCAGGACGGAAGCGCGGAGTGGACCGCTCTCTGTAACGGTTACACATACGACTGCAACAGGCTCTCGGGCGACAACGGCCAGGTCTCCTGCTCCGAAGCGGAATCCCAGATGCCGGAATAGCAAAGTCCAGATGTCGGAGGTGACACTTTCCCTGTTTGTAGACCCTAGCAATTGACGATGGGGTTATAATAAATTTAATATTTATAATCATGGCCAGACAAGGAAAAACATAACAATGGAATTCATAAGTTTTGAGATAAAGGATTTCAAGGGGATCGAACATATTGAAATTGACTTTTCCAAAAGACCCTCTGGTTCTATATACACGCTGGTAGGGTTAAACGAATCGGGAAAAACCACCGTTCTAGAAGCTATCAGCTTTTTCAACACAAAAGAAAATGAATTAGAAACACTTTACCAACAGGGATTTCGACTCGCTGACATGAATGAATTGGTTCCTATGAAGAAAAAGGCCAATTTCAATGGACCCATTCAAATCACAGCAACCTTAAGACTTAACGAATCGGACAAGGAAGATATCACAAAGTTCGGGAGAGAATTAGGGTATAGAATAAATAGAGAAAAACTAAGCGATACATTTTCTGTTACAAGGAAACTCGAGTTTGAAAATTCAATATATGACGCCGACTCCTCGATCTCCGAATGGGATATTGACATCCGAGTCAGACCTAAAAGAGCGAAGATTGATAAACGTCTCATTGATATTGATAAAAACAAGTGGGATCAATTAATTAAACATATTAGGTCTAAGTTTCCATCGATACTTTACTTTCCAACATTCTTATTTGAGTTTCCATCAAGAATTTATCTACAAAATCACCTAAACGAAAATCCTAAAAATGTATATTATCGGCTCATCATTCAAGACATTTTAGATTCTTTAGACGATGATCTAACTGTAAATGAACATATTGTTAACCGAGTAATTGACGGTGGTATATATCAAAAACGTAGCCTTGATACAGTTTTGAATAGAATGGCAAATATTGTTTCAAAAACAGTTTTCGAAAGTTGGAATGAAGTTTTTGACAAAAGGATACCTAAGAAGGAGATTGTCATTACTTATGGAATTGAAGAATTGGAAAAAGGAGAGCAAACAGAAAAAAGAGTTTATCTTGAATTTCAAATAAAAGATGGAGATTCACTTTATCTAATCACTGATAGATCGTTAGGGTTTCGCTGGTTTTTCTGTTTCCTTCTTTTTACCCAATTCAGGTCTTACAGAAAAACTCAATCGAATACTCTATTTTTACTTGATGAACCAGCCTCAAATCTACACTCTAAAGCCCAAATGCAACTGTTAAGTAGCTTTACAAAAATCACAGAAAATTCTGGGAAAATTATTTATTCAACACATAGTCACTATATGATAAATCCTCAATGGCTGGAAAATACTTTTATCGTTAGGAATGAAGGATTGAATTATGATAAGGAACAAAGCGAATACGAATATTCTTCCAGAGAAACTAACATTAAAATCGAAAATTACAGACAGTTTGTAGGTGAAAACCCCGATAAAGAAACTTATTTTCAACCAATTCTTGATACCTTAGATTATGTTCCCAGCAATTTAGAATTAGTAAATGATGCAATATTTGTTGAAGGTAAAAATGACTTTTATGTTCTCAAATATTTTGAATCTATTGTGTTCAAAAACAAGAAAGCACTTCATATAATACCCGGAACAGGTGCCGGGAAATTAGATACCTTGATTGCTCTTTATCTCGGTTGGGGGAAAAAGTTCATTATTGTTTTAGATGATGACGATGCAGGTCGAGCCGAGAAAGAAAGATACAAAGAGGAATGGCTATTATCAGATACAAATATTCTAACGCTCTCCGATATAAACGAAAATTTTATAGGATATACAATCGAAGAATTAATTGATGGAAAAGACCGAATAGAATTAAAAAACGAATTCTTCCCTGGAAGAAAAAATCACAAGATTAGCAAAAAAGAGCTTGCTAGAATACTGCAAGAGAAATTGTTAAAGAAAGCAAAAACTAACTTTACAGAAAGCACTATTAACAACTTTAAGTCTTTGATAAGTACAGTCAAATCACGGTTCTCTCAAACAAGCTAAATGTAAATTTATTTATGGCATTGATGTAGCTATCCTCCTCTCCTTGCTGATCTCCTTTATCTTCTCGCCTATCTTCCAGTTCCGCTCGT
>CAZTGZ010000104.1:0-2323 GCA_964613385.1 uncultured Chitinophagaceae bacterium | reverse complement strand
CAGAGGCGATTAATCGTTCTGGTCTTGATGTTCCTTCAGGTAAGGTTCAGACCACTTTGGTAAACAATCCAGTCAGGCTAACGGGGAAGTTTAAGTCCATAGAAGACATCAGTGCAGTTCAGGTAGCCATGCCAACACCAGGCAGTCCAGTATATGTAAAGGACATTGCCTCCATTACAGATGGAATTAAAGAAATCGGGTCTGTAAGCCGATATAACGGGGTGAATGGGATTGGTCTTTTACTTAAAAAGCAGGGTGATGCGAATGCGGTGGAAGTTTCCAAAGCGGTACGGGAAAAATTTCAGGCAATTGAAAAACAGTATGCTTCATCAGATGTAAAATTCACCATAGCCGATGACTCCACCGATAACACGATTGCAGCTGTGAATTCGGTTGTATTCGACTTGACCTTGGCTGTCATATTAGTGTCCATTGTGATGCTCCTGTTTTTAAGAAGCTTCCGAAACTCTATTATCGTTTTGGTCGCTATACCAACCTCTCTGGTAACTGCTTTCGCGGTGATGTGGCTCTTAGGTTACACACTCAACTTAATGACCTTATTAGCCATGTCATTGATCATCGGTATTTTGGTGGATGATGCAACGGTTGTACTGGAAAACATCCAGCGACATCTTGATATGAAAAAGGATAAACGAGTAGCCGCATTGGATGGTCGAATAGAAATTGGATTTTCAGCATTGTCAATAACCCTTGTGGACGTGGTTGTATTCCTTCCCATTTTATTTCTACAGGTATTTGTTGCAGACATGCTCAAGCAATTTTCTGTAGTGGTGGTCACCTCTACTTTAACAAGTCTACTCGTTGGGTTTACGTTAACACCGTGGATGGCTTCGCGCATCGGTAAATCGGAGGATTTACAACCAACCAATTTTTTCAATCGGTTTTTACTTTGGTTTGAGTATCAGTTAAATCGGTTTATTGATTGGTATGGAAGGCAGTTGGAGTGGGTATTAAATTACAAACTTATCACCACTGGCATTATTCTCTTGTTGTTTGTTTTCACGTTAGGCATAATGAAACAAGGCATCATTGGAAAAGAGTTGATTGCAACGGGTGATCAAGGAAAGTTTCGCATGAACCTTGAATTTGACAAAACCACCACGGTACAGGAAAATAATATCGTTACTCAGAAAATAGAAAGTTTTATTGCAGCACAACCAGAGGTGCAGGCTGTCTTTAGTAATGTGGGCGGACCAAGTT
The DNA here is from genome assembly GCA_964613385.1 of uncultured Chitinophagaceae bacterium. GTDB lineage: Bacteria > Bacteroidota > Bacteroidia > NS11-12g > UBA9320 > CAZTGZ01. The sequence continues at coordinate 1,102 of CAZTGZ010000104.1, read as the reverse complement.
CAGGAATTGGAAGTTTAGGTGTTGGCTCCGTTAATAAGTCAGAGCTGACCATTCAGCTAAAACCTGCCACTGAACGAGGCTATCAACCTACCGAACAATTCATGAAAGAAATTCGCGAAGCATTGAAGTCAGAATTTCCGGCCATCAATTATTCTATGGCTGCATTGGGGCTTGTACCCCGTTCGGCTCCGATTGAAATTACATTAAGCGGAAGCGATGGAAGTCAGGTAATGAAGTTAGGAAGTGAATTAAAGTCGGTGGTTGAAAAAATTCCAGGTACAGATAATGTTCGTCTCTCCGTGGAAGAAGGAAGTCCTGAGTTCCAGGTAATTCCTGATAAGGATCGAATGCAGCGATTAGGACTCACCACTGCTTATGTTGGTCAAAGTATTCGCACAGCATTAACGGGAAACGATGATGCTACGCTAACTGAACAAGGTACGGAATACCCTGTGAGGATATGGCTGGATGATTTCAATCGACAGAATATGGAGGATGTTAATTCGTTAACCATTATTAATACACAAGGTTTACCTATTGAAGTATCTCAATTTGCTGAAGTTATTCAGGATAATTCGCCTTCGTTATTGGAACGATTAGATAGACAGCCTTCCATCACGTTAACAGCGGATGCGCTGGGGCGTCCATCCGGAACAGTTGCGGATGAAGTGGTTGCTTATATAAAACAAAATCCATTACCCGAAGGAATTCAAATGACTTGGGGCAGTGATATAAAAAGACAGAATGATAGTTTTGGAGCACTTGGGTCAGTGCTTCTTATTTCATTCATTTTGATTTATCTGATCATGGTGGCGTTGTATGATAGTTTTGTCTATCCTTTTGTGGTATTGTTTTCTATACCCGTTGCGGCAATTGGAGCTTTCCTGGCTTTAAATCTGACGCTAAACAACCTGAGTTTATTTGCTTTGCTTGGGTTAATTATGCTGATGGGATTGGTGGCAAAAAATGCGATTCTGATTGTGGATTTTGCCAATCAATTAAAAGCCTCCGGAGAACATTTTAAGGAAGCCTTAATTACTGCGGGGAAAGAGCGTATGCGTCCCATATTAATGACTACCCTGGCAATGGTTATTGGTATGTT
>CAZTGZ010000103.1:0-2394 GCA_964613385.1 uncultured Chitinophagaceae bacterium | reverse complement strand
TGATTCCCGTTCCGCCTATGTCTATTCCGAGTATGGTCGTTTTTTTCGAGGAGGATTTTTTACTTTCAGGCATTGGCTTTTCCTTTCGTCAGCGAGTTTTTCTAATTCTACACCAAAATCAGATTTATTACGTAAACATGCAGTTTGATCCAGCAAGAGATTTATTCAGGGTGAATTATTGAATTAATTGGGTAATGACAATATATTGCTTGTATGGACAATCTTATAAAAAGCATCGAAATTAGATACTTTCGTTCTATTTATCGGGTAAGAATCAGAGGCTTACGTTCTTTGAATATCTTGTCAGGAAGAAATGATGCAGGCAAATCGAATATCCTTAAGGCATTAAACCTCTTTTTTAACAAGAAAACGGATTGGCAAACAGCTCTAGTTTTTTACAGAGATTTCTCAAATAAGCGTCTGACCGAAGTACGAAAAGAATCGATTAAAGGAAAACAATTCATATCCATTGAGATCGAATTCAATAGACCCAACAGTTATAAGGACAGCTTGCCCGAATCTTTCAAAGTAAAACGTACATGGCATCGAGACAGCAGCGAACATACAGAAACCAACAATTTAGAAGCTATATACAATCCTGCCACTATGCCACAAAAGTTAAAGACAGCCAAAAGATTTATGGCTATGTTATTAAACAAGATACATTTTGAATATGTGCCCGCTGTTAAGGATAGAATCTACTTTGAGCATTTACTATCGGTCCTTCAAAAAAATTTACTTGACATCCCCCTAGGTTCAGACACTACACTGTCATCAATAGCGGAGAATCTTGCAAGTCACCTTCAAGGCAAAGTCGACGAAATTAACAACGATTTTGAAAGGGCAACCGCAATAAAATCTAATATAGAACCGCCTAAAGAGATTGCCGCGTTATTTCAAGCATTCCAAGTAGCAACGGAAACTGAGGATAATAAAATACCTCTCTCTCTTCGAGGAGACGGAATACAAGGCCGATATGTACCATCAGTACTTCAATATATAAGCAGGAGGAGCAGTCAATTTTTCATATGGGGTTTTGAAGAACCCGAAAACTCGCTTGAGTACACTCACGTAATCGAATTAGTCGAAGATTTTCAACAACGATACACAAATTCTGCACAAATATTCGTCACAACACATTCCCCAGCTTTCACTTCATTAAAAGGTGATAACAATACTTGCTATAGAGTCTTCAAAAAAGATGGGGTTTCAGAGATTCGTTCAATTCACCCCTTATTTAATGATAAGACCGAAGAGGTAAACAAATTTAATTTAGAAATGGGGTTCATGAAAATCCAAGAGAGTTTGCATGAAGAGTATGTAAAAAAGATTGAGGAACTTGATAAAATCAGAGAACGAACTCAAGAATTAGAAGCTGAAATAATAAACACACATAAACCCCTTGTTTTAACCGAGGGTAAGATTGATAAACTTATACTTGACACATCATGGTCAAAACTTTTCCCCAATGACGAAATCCCATTCATAATTAGATCGGCCGATACTACTTCTGAAATCACAGATGGGGGATCTGGAGGAGCTACATCATTAGCAAAAATGATTGAATCTATTCATCCCGAAGAAGGCAGGTTAGCAATTGCCTTATTTGATCGTGATAGAGAAGGGATAAAGGCATTCGATAAATTATCTGGCAACTTTGAAGGGTTTGAACAATTCGATGATATAAAAAAACATAAACACGGAATGGCTTATGCCATGCTTTTGCCGACTCCACCAAGCAGAATCGATTATGCCATGCAGGAAAACTTGCCAATTGAATTATTATTTAGAGATGAAATATTATCCAAGCGTACTACTAAAAATCTAGGACTAATATTCGCAGAACTACCAATAATTCTTTCGGTAAATGGTCGAACAATAGATCCTAATCAATATGGACTATCTCTCGCCCCACTTTTCTCTAACATAAATGGATTGAAGAGGATAGTATCAGGAAAGAAGATATTTGCTCAAGAGATTGTGCCTAATCTCGAACCTTCAGAGTTTGGTGAATTCTTGGTTCTTTTTGATTCGTTTTTATACATAATCAGTAAAAACTAATATGTATCATATACAATCCATATCTAGAAAATTCGACCCTTAGGTCCTAAGAACTTCACTGGGAATTTATCCGGCAATTACTCAAGGTCCATTTCGAATCTTTACAAAGCCCGAGGAATCACAATAATATCAAGTCCGCCGGTTCTGACCGCACGGCGCTCGGGCGCGAAGAGACTTCGCGCCTCAATCTATAAACTTAGGAAGCAGGAGGTAAGCAAATGGCGTGGATTTATTTACTCTTGGCAGGAATGATAGAGATGGGGTGGCCGCTCGGGCTAAAATACGCCTGGACCGAGAAGGGCATACAGATCGTGCCTGCGATCATAGCTATAA
>CAZTGZ010000102.1:0-2471 GCA_964613385.1 uncultured Chitinophagaceae bacterium | reverse complement strand
CTTTTCAGAATAAATGCTTGTCTTTCAGATTTGGAGCATGGTCGTGAATTACAATCTTCATATCAGGAGCTCAGAACTGCATATAAACAATGGGAGTATCTGGCTGAATTTCAGGACCCTGATTTCGTAAAGGATTACCTGAACGGGGCTCCATTGCCGAAGTTGGAGCGGAATAGTTTTGGTTTAAATGTTATGGAACCGGCAGGTCTTCAGGTGATAGATGAACTGATGTCGTCAGCCCATGACAATAGTTCCGAACTGCTGAATCAAATGAAGGATTTCAAACAAAATGTTGAGCGATTTCCTGCCTATCGGATTCAGGATTATCAGGTATGGGCTGCAGCCAAGTCGGCTTTGATTCGTGTTTTTACATTGAGTTTATCCGGATTTGACACACCGGGAACTTCCATGGGTTTGTCGGATGCAATTACAACCCTTAAAACCGTTCAACAAGATCTTAAATTGTATCAGGATATGGCAGATCACAACCGAAAAGGTTTGTTTTCGTCATTGATGCAAAGTTGGGATTTGTCCATCCATAACTTAGAATCGAATAAGGATTTTAATTCTTTTGATCGATTTGGATTTTACCGGATTTATCTCAGAAAATTATTCCGTCAGCTTTTCGAAGTGCACAGAAATTCTGGCATTGAGTTTCCATCAGAAATTGAAATTCAGCCTCGTCCTATTGGAGATAACGGGCTCGCGCTATTCGATTCCGGTTTTTTGAACGCCGGATATTTCCTTAAAATGCCCGCAAATTTTAATAATGCGAAAACATTGGAACTGGGAAGATTCCTGTTTTACGACCCTATTTTATCATCCGGCATAGATAGGTCGTGTGCAAGTTGTCATCATCCCGACAAAGCTTTTACCGATGGGCTCTCCAAAAGCACTGCGACCGGATTTCAGGGAACCCTCGAAAGAAATGCGCCTTCCTTGCTCAATTGCGTATTCAGTGAAAGGTATTTTCACGATATGCGGGTTCAATCGCTTGAAGACCAACTGGATCACGTAGTAACGACTACTTCAGAATTCAATACAACCTGGCATCAGATTCTGAATAAATTATCCTTGAGCAAAGAGTACAAACTGTTGTTTTCAGAAGCTTTTGGGTCGGAGATTGATAAACCGATTCCACTTTATCAGGTGCAATATGCATTGAGTGCCTTTACGGGGAATCTGAATGGATTTAACAGTCCTTTTGATCAATGGATGAAAGCTGAGACGAAAACTTCCGAGATTCCACAAGAGGTGATGGATGGATTTAATTTGTTTATGGGAAAGGCTAAGTGTGGAACCTGTCATTTCGCTCCGGTTTTTAACGGTCTGGTTCCACCCTGGTATAATGAGAATGAAAGTGAAGTTCTCGGGGTTCCTGAAAACCCGGATGCGAAAGTTGTAACTATAGATAAGGATCAGGGAAGGGCTATGGGCTTATGGAAAGAAAAGGTAGATTTTTTTGTTCATTCCTTTAAAACGCCAACGGTCAGAAATGTCGAATTAACCGCACCCTACATGCACAATGGCTCCTATACAACCCTCGAAAAGGTGGTTGACTTTTACAACAAAGGTGGGGGAAGAGGCCTTGGACTTGTAGTCGAACATCAAACACTCCCCTTTGACAAGCTCGACCTCACAGAAAAAGAACAGGCCGCTATCGTTCTTTTTATGAAGAGTCTTACGGATAAAAAGCAGGATTGGTATTTAAAACCGAAGCATTTGCCGTTGTTTGAAACACATCCGGAATGGAATCATCGGCCCATTGGCGGTTCATATTGACAATATTCTACAGATGCATGCCTGAAGCCAGCAAAGCCAAAGCAATACCGACGCAGATAGCAATGAGCTTATAACGTGTAAACTTGTGATTGTCAGAGTTTTCGAACAAAATGGTCGTGCTTATATGTAAAAATACACCGGAGATAATGGCCAACAAAGCGAAGAAAAAGTCGTCGGAAACCCAGTTCTGAATGTGCAGATTATGGCTTAAAATAGCCCCGGCCGGAACCATAAGTGCATATAGAACCAAAAGGAGATAAATGTTCCGTTTATCATGCCTGCTGTGCTTCACAACGGTAATAAGTGCAAAAGCAGCAGGAAGTTCGTGCAGCGCAATTCCGAATACAAAGCTGTTTTGAACCTTTTCTTCAAAGATATTGGCGCCGACACCCATACCTTCCATAAATGCATGCAGACTCAATGCGGCAAACACGCTGTAGGGCACGCTTTGAACATCATGAACATGCAAATGTCCGTGTTCGATGCCTTTGGAAAACTGATCTATGATTATCTGGAGGAAAAAACCGGCTAAGACATAATAACCGATATTGGTACCTCCGCGATGGTATATTTCAGGTAATAAATTCAGCGAACAAACGGATATGAGGAATGCACCGCTGAAAGACAACAACAATTTTAGTTGCAATACCTTCTGGTCCTTGATGAGATTGGCCGCTACACCTCCGAGA
>CAZTGZ010000101.1:0-2544 GCA_964613385.1 uncultured Chitinophagaceae bacterium | reverse complement strand
TCCCCTCCGTCGTGGAGTTCAGAGAATCGAGCTTTGGCTCCGCCTGCTTCGCCTGATCTCCTACTATCTTTATCCCGTTTTTACCGAGATTCTTGGTAGACTTCGACGTCTCCTTAGCCACTGAGCCGATTCCGAGTAGCTGCTCCGTCGTATACCCGAAAACCACCGCCTCTTCACTTGTATTCTTGATCACATCCTTGATTGATGTTGAATATTCATTTTGAGCTATCATTCCTTCTTTTGTGGCTGCAGCTTTTGCCTCCAAAGAACCTCTTATAGTCATATACTGCTTATCTAAATCTTTTATAGTTGTTTGGAGCGTAAGAAAGTTTTTTATTTGTTGATTGGTAGCGTGTTGTAGCGATTCTGGAAACAGGGACGGATCAAAATCTGTCTTTATTTGGTCAAATAATTCCTCGCGTGAGGAATCTTTGAGTTTTAAATCTGGAACACTTACTTCTAGCTGCGGTACATCGAGTCCTTCAAACTTGCCAAATGTATCTAGATCCTTCTGTAACGCATCTCTTAAAGCTATAGCTAACTCTTCAATCGTTTTGCCCTCGCTTTCAAGACGTTGGATTTCTTCTTGTATCCTTCTCCGTTCTTCTTCTTTAAGCAATTCATGAAAATTGATAGGCGGAGTAGGTGGAGGATTGATCAGAAACCTCAAGTCTTGTGGGGTCTCTGGTTTCGGTGTTTGTTGCATGACAACATCGCCCTTGTTATTTAATACAACGCTCTTATCCTTCACAATTTCTTTCAAATCCTTTCCTATATCAAAAATATCAAGCCCGATCTTTACAAGAGTAAAGGGAGGCACATCTGTCAGTACATTTAATGACTTACTGAGCACATCATCTCCACCATATAGCTGATCAAATGTGGACTTTGTTTTAATCAGATTCGACTCCGCTACACGATTGAACTTATAGAAAATTGTGTCCGTCGAACGATCTACATATTCAAATCCCTTTATAAAATCTGAGAATGTCGATTGCGCTGATTGTCTTAATGTGTCAAGCTGTTCATCCTCAACAATGACTTTTATTCTTATCTCGTTCATATCACTTTTGTAAAATAAGACGTATCTGTTAGAGATACTTCTTATTTTTTTCTCCTTATATTGAGCAGATTTTTGTCGATTTCTCTCTTAGAATCATTGAATTGTCTGAACCTATTTTTTAACTTAGATATTCCTACATTTTTATGTGTTCAGCTATTTCGAAAATGGATTTCATCGATATTAATTAAATGGACGAGGCAGATTGAATTACATTTCAGACTGTTTATAATGTCACTATGAAAATATTCAATAACCTATTGATCGTATGTCTGCTCCTGATATTATGTGGATGCAACCAATACAAACCCGAAGAAGATCCATATAAAATCTCACAAAAACAAATAGAATATGCACAATCACTTCTCGAAAAATCCGTAGTAATTAGCGCCAACTGGAAAGATTTCAAAAATTTGGAAGTGACTGTCAAACCCGAGAAACTGGGAAGAAACGATGATAATGATAACGATTTAATCCCTGGCCAATTTCTCGCAGACGCCATAGCAACAAATGGTCATAAATACGTGGGTAAAAATATCTGCGTCAGTATTATTTATCCGGATAAGAAAGAAGTTGGATATGCTTGTGTGAAGAATGAATATACTGATTAAACTGTTGGGATCCACACATTTAAACCTTCTCGCATGGAAAAGACGGTTGCCCGAATTGCAAAAATAGGCAAACCATGATCCCCCTCGACACCCCACGCGCTCAGGAACTCATCAAAGAACACAACCTTACAGTTCCAACCTCCGCGATTCCCGAAACTAACCCGAATCCCAAATAACCACTACACAAATACACATTCTGTGTATTAATAGTCCTACAATAGTCTGACTTTCCCCTGATTTTAGTCCTATAAAAGTCCTATATTTACACAATTTGTGTATTTAACCCTCTTTCTAATACCGTTAACGCCGCCTTTCTAAAATCTAAAAAATATTTCACGATTTACTACTAGGTATATCTATCTATAATAATGGAATGAGCAAACTCTGTCCCAAGTGCCATTATTTAGGCAAAGGAAATTTCCAATCTTTCTACAGTTTATTAACTGCAAATATATATGGTGGTGCCCTGTGCATTGCAGTAGGCGTTTCATACATTGCAAGAAATCCAATAACAACACTGGAAGGGACATTGGAACGAATAGTCGGATTTCCGTTTATAATTTGGGGTGTTTATAATATCTTGAATTATTTCTCCGAAGGAAAAACCTGCCCAAAATGCGGCAATAAAGAAATGCTTCCACTCGACGATCCCCATGCCCTTGAGTTAATCAAACAATACGACCTCAAACCAGGCGAAAATCTGCAGTCTCAGAACTCACCTGAACACAACTTCGACCCTTTCGAAACCCCAAAATCATAATTGCTCAAAAATACACATTCTGTGTATTAATAGTCCTACAATAGTCTGACTTTCCCCTGATTTTAGTCCTATAAAAGTCCTATATTTACACAATTTGTGTATTTAACCCTCTT
>CAZTGZ010000100.1:0-2627 GCA_964613385.1 uncultured Chitinophagaceae bacterium | reverse complement strand
ATCGTTTCCAACTACACATGATATCTCAACAAATTTCTACCAACTGAGGGTATTTAATGAGTTGTCCGCTTTCGACGTGCAACAATTTGGTCAGTTTTCATCGGGTGCAAATCTGAACAACAATATTCTAGTACTTGTTCCTACAAAATTCAAAGATGATTTTACAAAATTTCGCAACTTCACGATCGGGCTTGGTGTCTATCGACCAACTAACCTTGTAAGTGACAAATATTTTTTTCCGATAGGGTCAGGGTTCAACATCGTGTATTTGCTCACTGATGATAAGAGCATTTCCACATTCAGCATGGATTATGAATTGAAAAAGTCAATTTACAACAATGTGATAGGTGTTATCCCTGGCAAGTCAAAACCTGATGAATCAGTTATTTTCAGTGCCCATTTTGATCATCTCGGAGTGTTCCCAGGTGATGAAGACTCGATCCGGAACGGAGCCAATGACAACGCAAGTGGTGTGGCAGCATTGATCACGCTGGCCAAATACTTCAAGAAAAAAAATGATAACGAACGTTCACTGTATTTTATCGGATTCAATTTAGAGGAATTGGGAATATTGGGGTCGAAGTATTTCGTTAAGCATAAACCAGCTGGCGAAATAAGTTGCGTGATTAATATAGATATGATTGCTAATGAGAGTGCTTATGGATGGGGACAGGCGTTTCTGTCGGGTCATGAGCGATCGAGCTTGATCACAGTGTTGAATTCAAATCTGGAAAACACTAACCTGATGATTCACCCTGAACCAAAAAACGTTGACATTTATAAGCGGTCTGATAATTATTCATTTTCCGAAGTTGGAATTCCTGCCCATACGGTGAGCACTTTTGCGGAAGTTGATCCCTGTTATCACGGTCCTTGTGATGAAGTGGAGCTAATAAATTTTGAATCGAGTTTCATTGTTGTGGAGGCAATTGCACAATCCACCACGTCAATCATCTCCGGTGATGATTTCTAGTTTATCCGAAGAACCAGAGTTTGATTGCCATTGCTACTACTGAAATAACAAGGATTCTTTTTATCCATTTCTCACCCTTATCAACCGACCAGCGACTGGCGTACCATCCACCAAGTCCCTGACCTATGGCCAGTGCAATTCCTATTGCCCAAGAAATTTTATCTTCAATAGCAAAAATTAATACAGCTACACCTGTATACAGCAACGCAGCAAAAACCTTGATATAGTTGATTTTAATAAGGTTAAAGTTATTGACGTGGGTAAGCAATGCGATTACCAAAAACCCGATGCCTGCTTGAAGAAAGCCGCCATAAATTCCGAGGAAGAAAAACAAAGTGGTGCCTAAAACTTGATTTGCCGAGCTCATTTTTTCAACACCGCTATTGTTCTGCCTCGGTGGATTAAGTACAATTGACAATACAACCAGAATCATTACAATAGCAAGTATTCGATTGAAAACCAGGTCAGAAATGTCAATGGCCAGTTTTGCGCCTATTATCCCGCCCGCAAGCGAAGCGATACATAAAAAATAGATATAGGGTATCGGAAGCTTAACGCCTTTGCTATGGAATCCTCCTACAGCAAAAATATTCTGAGCCAGGATGGCAACTCGATTGGTTCCGTTTGCAATTGTTCCGGGCATTCCCATAAATATCAACAAGGGCATTGAAATCAGTGAACCACCGCCTGCAACAGTGTTAATTGAGCCCGACACAATACCGACCAGAAAATAAAGCAGGTACTCAACACCTATTGGCATGTGACATTAATTTGGATCGATAACTGATTGTTTCAATTGTGTTTTTTTCCAATGCTCTTTCCTGCTATACAGTAATTTGTTCAATGGATGCTTGAATTGAAAAAAACCATCATAATCAACACCTACTTCCCTGAATTTTATACCCGGTTGCCTTAAGCATTCCCTGATAGCCACGGAGTATACTGATGGGCCAGTCATCTGATGGACATCATGAGGAAAACGATTGTGCTTAATATTATCGAGAATCATTTCTATTGTCTTCTTGAGAAAGGGATGACCTGCATCATAAATGAGCGCCCATTGTACATACATCCCCGGGTTTCTCTCCTTCGAAATGATAGCGACGTCATTGTTATGAATAAATTTATCGAGATTCCCTTTTATAGTACTGTCGATATCCAGGTACACTCCACCATATCTGTATAGAACATTGTATCGAAAAAAGTCAGCTTTGGCAGCTCCGATCCTTATTCTTTTATAAGCTTCAAAATTTTCGGCAGGTGTTTCATTCTCAAAGAATGCGTTCACGCGGTCGTCATCATAAAATTCGTATACATATGTCGGGTTCAATTTTTTCATTCTCCAAATGAAATATTGTGTGACCAATGGCAATGAATGAGAATAATAAGTTTGATAGATTGTTTTTGAAATCGGCATGCTAAGCTATCTCACCTTGGCTTTTCGAATGATGCGCGAAAACCAACCAGGGAAAAATCTTTTTATATGCACACCCCATACTTCCCTTCCGCCGATATAAACTTCTTCTTTTTGTTTTTCAATGGCCGCAACCATTTTACGTGCACACCATTTAACGGACTTTCCTTTGAATTGGGCTGCATCCATTTTGTTAAGTGGTTTCCCATCACCAGTAAGGGCAGATAATGTAATCGGTGT
>CAZTGZ010000099.1:0-2646 GCA_964613385.1 uncultured Chitinophagaceae bacterium | reverse complement strand
AGGAGAAATTGCGGAGTATGTCCAACTTCATATCGACGACTTTGAAGAAAGCGACTTTTATCAGGCAGATGCCATAGAAATTGACATTCTCGGTGAGACTTTTGAAAACGGAGCCATAGATCCGATCCTGGAAGATATCATGGATGACCTCGATCTGGAAACACTGCAACGGGTATTATAAACAAGCAAATCATCATTGCAAAGCAATAGTAGCATCATGAAAAAAATAAATTATCATTCCATATTGGTCCTGAGTATATGCCTATCAGGAGTGATCGCCGGAAATGCTCAACCTGACCGGCCTGTGGAGGAAAGAATTGAAGCCCAGCGCATTGCCTTCATCACCCAGCGGGTCAATCTGTCTCCCGAGGAAGCTCAGGCGTTCTGGCCAATCTACAATGAATACCGGACCAGGGACAAAAAACTGAGGGAAACCCGGATGGTCAGGGAAGAGATCCTGGATATGGAAGAAAAAGAAGCTGCCGAATACCTTGGAAGGATGCTTGATCTGGAACAGGAAGAGCTGAATCTGAAAAAAGAGTATACCCAAAAACTAAAATCGGTCCTTTCTGCCCGGAAAATTCTCCGCTTTTATGCCGCCGAACGGATGTTTAAGGAAAGGCTCCTGCAAGCCATGCATCAGCGCAGAAATAATTCCCGGGAGTAGTTTAATGTGACGGTCGGTTTATCTGATACTCCGGCCATCTGATCAGCGGTCCCGCCGGCGCCAGAAATCCCTTCTGGTGCCCAAAGCTTGACCATGACCTTATCCTGCCTAAATTTCAACCTGAAATGCAGCCTGTCCACACTACCGGGAAACTGCCCGGTGTGGAAAGCAATTTTAACACTCTTTAGTCTGACGATTAGCCGTCATATATTTCTTCATGTGTTAGAATAGGTTACTGGTACTAACTTCAACAATTTAAATTACTTATAATATTTAATCTGCTGTAAGACATTAAATTACTCTTATTAGAATTAATCCTAATTCATAAAAAATATTCGGCCGGAGCCGCAAAAAAGGGGTCGATTTGTATACTGGCAATAGGTATTATTTGCTTATTTTATGGCGTTAAGTAAAATCCCCCGTAGGAACATGAAATACAATTCCGATCAAGACCATGCTTTGATCTCATTGGTTAATGAGTTCGAGACGATGTCTCAACAAGGTGCCGTCAGTTTTCTGGATGAACAAGACTTCCTGAAACTGATCAACTACTACGAAAAGGAGTTTCTTTTTGAGAAGGCAATTGAAGTAGCAGACTATGCACTCAATCAATATGGCTTCTCGGCAGATTTTCATATTAAGAAAGCCCAACTTTTTCTGGCTACCCGCAATTCGGAAAAGGCCATGTCTATCCTGGATCAGGCGGAGATGTTTGCTCCGGCTGAACTGGATATCCACATTCTCCGGGCAAAGATCTTCAGTTCGCTTGGTCAATATACCCAGGCCCTAACCCTTATTGATTTCATCAAAGAAAAGGCCGGCGAAAATGAGTTGAGTGACATCTATCTATGTGAGGCTCAGGTTTATGAATGCCTGAAAGAATATGACAAGATGTTCGAAAGCCTGCGAAAATCGCTGTATTTCGACCCGGACAACGAAGAAGCACTGGAGCGGGTCTGGGTTTGTACGGAGCTCACCAAAAAATACCTGGAGAGCATCGATTTTCACAAGGATGTCATCGACCGGAACCCATACGCTTACCTCGCCTGGTATAACCTGGGGCATGCCTACTCCTGCGTCGGAGAATATGACCTGGCTATCGATGCCTATGAATATTCCTTTATCATCAATGACGAATTTGAGCTGGGATACCGCGAATGTGCCGATTTATGTTTCCAGATGTGCAAATACGATAAAGCGCTGAATTTTTATCTCGATGCCCTGGATTTGTTTGGTCCTGACAGTGATTTGCTCGCCAATATTGGTGAATGCTACATGGAAATGAGCGAATACGACCGGGCAAAAGATTATTTTAACAAAGCCTCCAAGCTCGATCCGTACAACGATGAGGTCTATTATTATCTTGGACTTTGCCATGCCAAGGAAGATCGTTGGCTTAGCGCGATCAATGCCTATTTTAAAGCCATTGAAATCGAGGACCGCCGCGAAGAATACTTCAGCAATCTGGCCATGGCCTTTTCGAAGGTAGGCGAATTTGCCAAAGCCCACTATTATTATCTGAAAGCTACCGAGATTGGCCCGGAACAGTGTGAGATCTGGAAAGATCACATTGCTTTTCTGATTCAACTGGGTGAGTTGGAAAAGGCCCTTGAAGTAGTCGAGGAAGCCGAGATCCACACAGTGGGTACTGAATTAATGTATTGCCGGGCAGCCTGCTTGTTTGCTATGGAAAAACGCAGTGATGCCATGGAAGCCCTGCGCAGTGCCCTCATCGAAGATCTTGACATGGCAAATTTGATTTTTGATATTCTTCCCGGATTGAAAGAAGACATTCAGGTTCATCACCTGATCAGTTATTACCTGAGCGAAGTTTTGTAAAAAGGACCTAAGAGTGTCTCTAAAGCACTCCAAATCAGCCAATTCAATATAGTATAACCAAGTGAGAAAGACTTGCAAGGGAACCTGCGGGAGTTATCGGACTCCGGGGATCACGAGTATGTGCCAGGTTATTCTGTAAA
>CAZTGZ010000098.1:0-2759 GCA_964613385.1 uncultured Chitinophagaceae bacterium | reverse complement strand
AGAAGGCGAAGAAGGTCTGGCAGAGGCTCGACGACGGCGAGTCGGGAGAGGAGGTAATCTACTCGATCTATTTCGTCGACGCCGGGAAGCGCGCCGTCTTCACATGCTATCCGACATACTCGACCCTCACGGGCGAGTTCGAGAAGATGGTCGGCAGCTTCAGGTTTGATTAGGGGAACACTTGGTCAAAAGTAAAGATTGAGTTTATCTGTCATAATTATTATAATGTTGCACTTAATCACGACTTTTATATAATAGGATAGACATGCCATTCCCAAATATTCATAGAGTTATATTCAATAAAAATCCTTTAGATCAAGTAGTTTGCCAACTCAGGTTTTCACCAATCCTAAGAATCGAAGCTGAGATCCCGTATGAATTTCAGGAGAAGATAAAAGGGCAATACCCCGATTATGTCGAGGTTAATGAATTAAAACTACAAGTCTCTACAGACGAACAAGCAATCATTCCTAATGACTTTATAAAAGAATTATCTAAAGCTCATTCCACAGTAAATCATCAATTCAAAACTGAAGATGGGGACTTTACTATTAATTTAACCAGGACATTTTTAGCGCTTACAGCCAGAAGGTATGAACGCTGGGAAAATTTTTTAGAAATGTTGAAAACGCCATTTGATGCATTAATTGAATTATATGATCCTAAAATATTCACAAGGATTGGATTGAGATACGTGAATATAATTCAGAGATCCTTACTAAATCTTGAAGAATCAAAATGGAACGAATTACTGAAACCAGAAATTCTTGGGCTATTAAGCTCAGAAAGTTTATATGATATAATATTTAACTTAGAAGGGAATTACGAATTGAAGTTAGACCAAGACACAAATGTAAGAATAATTACTCAATTTGTGAAGAAAATTGACGAAAACGAAATAGCATTCAAGATAGACAATGATTTTTACACTGCAACCAAAACAAAAGTTGAAGAAACAGAAAAAGTACTAAAACATTTCAATGAAGTAGGGACTAGAATTTTTCAATGGTTTTTGAGTGAAAAATTACTAAGCTCATTGGAGCCACGTGAAATTGAATAAATTTATTCCTCAAACTAATCCTATACCAACCCTATACATAGAGAGTAAAAATTTAGTTCCAGAATTATCGAATCAAACCTTCGGTAGTTTGGTTTCAGGTGATATGAGATATATCAGCCTAGATTGTGACTACATATCCGATTCAATCTCGGAGGTCCAGAAATTAAACAACCCAGAGACGAAAGATTTAGCGCTAAATCTACTATATGATATTCAAAAAACAATCGAAAAATTCAAACATATTCAATGCGAAATAAGTTCTATCCCAAAGCTAAACACCTACGTTAGTGAAAATAACGATCTAATGGTTGAATTTACTGCTGATAATTACAGAATCGGATTTAACATTGACAACAACAAATTAGATTCGGGCTGGTATCTTGCCACAGATGAAAACATAGGAGAAATAGGCGCATCCGGATATTTACGAGAACAGTCCCAAGTGAAAAAAATGGTTCTGTGGCTATTGCTTTTTTGTTTGATTTATAGATAACCGCATGTCTTTTGCAGAGAATTTCATTAAAGGTATACCGCATAAGGAACATTTAACAAAAGAAGGGGGAGTTGCAACACATCTTTTTGAATTTAAGACGTCAGCCACAAGGACAGACCAACTATTAGAACAATCTATTAATTGGGAAGATCAAGAAGGCGTCGCCGCATTTACTTTGCAACAAACCAAATCAGACGGAACCATTTTATTTAGAGAGGGATTAGTAAAAATCCCTTTAGAGGAGATAAAACAAATCAACAAAAGACCATCCGTTAATAATGTGATTTCATACGAAAGACAACCTCTAGATAATAATCCTTATCATGGCAATCTGTTAATACCAGAATCAATTTCAAAACCAACGAGAAATCAAATTTCGGCTGCTATTGCGATTGTAGCATCAAAGTTAATTAAGGAAATTTCTCAGTCACCCATTTAAATTCCTCATCTAATTTCTTTCACGTTCCAGCTACCTCGTCCCTTAACCTGACAAATCCGTCAAAACAGGGCTGACGAAATCGTCATATACCTGTTCACGAGATGAACAGGGCTGTTCACCTAGTGAACAGCCGGGTGTTCAAAATATGAACACTAAGGAATACACAGTTTAAGGAAGACACAAAAAGGAAAATACAGCTCTTTTAAGAATAAACGCACAAAAGGACAAAAGCTGCATGAAGAAGCTGACGCTTCTTCGGCCCTCATGCCCTGTACGATATAATGGAGCGACGATGCCAAACGGGCGGCCTTAAGTCAGCCCCAGCCTCTCCGCGCGGCTCCGTATAAGAGATTTCAGCTCCGCTTTTTTCTCCGGCCCGATAAATCCCCTGTCTACGAATTCTATACAATTCGGAACGGCTCTTTCGAACTTCTTGTAGACGTTCCCGATCTGCACTGTGTCCATGCCGAGGCTTTTGGCAAGCGCCTCGAAATCCGCGGGACCGAGCCTCGACTTCTTTCCGTTTATCGTGAGCGCAGACTCCTCGGGATCGGCGCTTTCCGGGATCAGGAGCCTCGTCGCCAGGAGGTCGTACGCGGGCGACAGGCTGATAAAAGACGCGTCCTTGTAAACGAGCGAAAAATTCTTGAGATGCATGTCGGCGTTTCCAGTCAGAAAACAAAACAAGGCGGCTTCGAAAAATGAAATCGCATCGAAAAGCGGGTTCGAAGAATATCTCAGTATCGCCTTTCCTATCTGCTCCATCG
>CAZTGZ010000097.1:0-2958 GCA_964613385.1 uncultured Chitinophagaceae bacterium | reverse complement strand
AAATGCCTCATCAATTAACGAAATCTTGACTTTGCGGTAAGTCCCGTCCTACCGAAAGCTTTCGGTAGATAGCTATCGGTAGCAAGGGACGAAAAAAGACGAGCAATGCTCGTCTTTTTTTTTGATGTAGCGAAGCGAAATCAAAAGACGGGATGAGAAGTTTATACCGCAAACCGAAATGCCCCATGAATTAACGAAATATTGACTTTGCGGTAAGTCCCGTCCTATTCAGTATTCTCAAAGTATTAAATAAAATTACCCTTTAATGTAAAATCGCTTTATGTAAATTGCATCTCGTGAGTCTTACCCGTATTATAGAAAACGATAAAACAGTTAGAGAAGAGTTTAGCAAATACATTCGTATTCCTGAAACCCCTAAAAGCTTTGAAACACTTGTGCCTCGAATAATTGAGTCTACACAGGTAATTGCCCAGGCATTTGATTACCTCATGCGATTTCATTTGGAGCGAATTCATTCAAAAGAAATGGTCCATAAAATCTCATGGATCGCGTCAAAGTCTTATACATTATGCGTTAATCAGTATTTGAAAGACTACTCTCTTGCAATGGATGCTGAAAAAATAAAGAAAGAGAAGCGAACAATCTCTTTTCTAAACTTTCAATTAATACATTGCACACATGAGCTCAATAAATTTCTTAAAAAAAGAGAATTAACGGATGACCTGCTAGATAGATGCCTTTTTCTTGCCAGACTGGATGAATTGTACAGAATAAAGAAATTCAATAAAGATATAAATAAACGCATCACTGAAGAAGAAGCGAGTGAATTGCGAAATCTCTACTTTGTTATGATTAAAATCCCTTTAATAGCAAAAAAGCATGTATACCTAAACCCTGATTTCGGAATGGCCTCAACCTTGGCAAAGGGGGCGGATGCAGACTTCATTCTGGACGACATTTTAGTAGACATCAAAGTACATAGTAAGATTTCCATTACGAAAGACCTCATCTATCAATTGATAGGGTATGTTATGCTTAACCATTTGGGCGGAATCAACAAAACTGGAAGGCCAATTGCGATTAATTACATTGCAGCTTATTTCGCGCGCCACGGTGCATTTATCAAATACCCGATTGAAGAAATAATAAGCAAAGAGAATCTGGAAATTTTAACAAAATGGTTTTCTGATTATTTGAGAACGGGTACTCAAAGGCAGATGTAATACCCCTTCTCGTCTACGTTATTCCGATGGCATTTGGGCCGATAGCCATTCCAAGTAGACCTTCGGGGCGGTTGTGTGAAGTCCACGTTTAAAACGCCTAAACCAAAGTTGTAACTCATCCAATAAATTACTGAGAGCATAATCAATTGAACTATCTTTGTTCATCCGCCCCGAAAGCTTTCGGGTCCGATAACTATCGGACAAACGCGGACGAGATGGGAAATGCATTAAGTGCGTATCATGAAGAATATACCTATGACCCAAATGGCAATATTCTCTCACTAAATCGCAAAGGCGACAATTCCAGTAATTACGATATGGACGATTTTACCTATCATTATATTTCAGGAACCAACAAACTTGAATATGTTGATGATGCCGTTTCTTCCGGGAATTACAATGTTGACATAGACGATCAAAGCAGCGCCAACTATGCTCATGATAATATTGGCAATCTCATACAGGATAATGCAGAAGGAATCGATGATATAGAATGGACTGTGTATGGTAAAATCAAAAAAATTACTAAAAACAATTCTGCCAATATTACCAACAATATTACCTTTGAGTACAGTCCGGATGGCCACCGGGTATCAAAAAAAGTGGAACACAAAGATGTTAGTGGCACCATTTTATATGCTCAAACCACCTATTATGTGCGCGATGCGCAAGGAAATGTTATGGCTACTTATATGATGAGTCACGATACCTTTTTCTGGCAGAGCAGTTTTATCTATGGCAGCAGCCGTTTGGGTGAATACAATGCAGATGAGATACTCGACATTAATGGCACTCCTCAAAGCAGTTCTTTGGCTGCCGGCGAATTGGAGTTTCACCGGGGTAACAAGAAATATGAATTGAGTAATCATCTCGGTAATGTCTTAGCCGTTGTGAGTGATAAGAGAACTTTAATTTGTGTAAGCGGAACTCAATATTATGAAGCCGATATCCTGAGTGCCCAGGATTATTATCCTTTTGGGATGCAAATGGAATCTCGATCTTTTACCAGTGGGGTGTACCGATACGGGTTCCAAGGGCAAGAAAAGGACGACGAAATACAAGGTGTTGGAAATGGTTTAAACTTTAAGTTTAGATTACACGATTCACGAATTGGAAAATTTTTCAGCATTGATCCATTAACTGGTCAATATCCATTTTATAGCCCATATATTTTTTCCGGGAATAGAGTGATTGATATGGTAGAATTTGAAGGAGCTGAACCCAAGTCAACAAAAACTGAATGGTTGAATTCAGAGGGATATGAAAATTGGGGAGATTATTATAACCACGGGTATGGTGCAAAATTAGAATTAGTTGAAAATTTTTGGGTATATTCAACACTTGACGGAGATGATGACGTAATACATAAATACTGGGATCCAAATGATAAAGTTTGGAAGGACTTCACACCAGAATTTAATTGTACATCATGCGATTTGTCATTTTTAATGAGCGAAGCTCTCATTTTCGGAGCAAGGTATCTCACTCCTGTTGAGGATATACAAATTTTTGTCACTGGGAGAGATTTTGACAATGTTGGGTCTAGTAAAGAATTAGCTTTATTTTTTCTAGTACTTGAAATTGTACCTGGTTCCGATGTTCTAAAACCAATTACAAAATTTGCCAAGGGAGGGGCTTCAGCGCTAAAAAAAGTAGGTGGTTTTGCATCTGAAGCTAAATTGATTAAACACTTTGAAGATCATAAATCAGAATTTGGAGTGAAAGTGGCCGTCTTTTTCGACAATTTGTAAATATAGTTTTCTGCTCGGAGTTT
>CAZTGZ010000096.1:0-3035 GCA_964613385.1 uncultured Chitinophagaceae bacterium | reverse complement strand
CTACAGTGCGCTCCAGCATTATACACCGGATGTCCAGAGTCTGCGGGTATTGATTGCCCATGAATGCGGACACAATTTCGGTGCGAATCACGACACTGGCACGAATGCCTATATTATGGCGCCATCGGTGAATGCATCAGCTACCGCCTTTTCTACGGTGTCTCAGACGGCGATCAACGCTGATATGCCCAACTTTACCTGCCTGGCCGCCTGCAGCGGTGGAGGGGGTGGCAACTGCGCATCATCGATCACCGTCACCCAGTCGAGCGCTTCCGGATACAAAGAAGCCGCCAACTCAATCCAGACCAGCGGCACCATCAATCTGTCGGCCAGCGCGACCTATAATGCCCCAACTGTACAGATCGGCAGTTCGTTCACCGTGGCAAATGGCACTACTTTTGAGATCAGATCTACCGGATGCGACCCCTGACGAACCATATACTCATTGCGAAGTAACTTTTAATCATACAGATCATGAGCAAACCACAGAAAAAATGTATCTTCAGGCTGAATATGAGCAAACCCAGAGAAAACTGCCTTTCCGGACCCAAAATCCCCCGAAAGGGTGAGGGTATAAGGTCACCGGATTGCTTATATTTACCCGGTCAGCCCATGTGAAGCGCTGAATGGTAACCGGAGACCAACGGGTTTCCGGTGTAAAGAGAACCGCAAAACGAATCGATATTTCAAATAACTAACAGATATTCAATTGAATCCTAAAACTAAATTTTACAACAAGCTAAAAGAATCGAATATGAAAAAGATAATTTTTACAATGGTAATGGGGATGGGTCTGGTATTCAGCAGTAATGGCCAGGCGCTGAAAGTGGCTGCCAATGGGAATGTCGGGATTGGAACGGCAAACCCCAGTGTAGCTCTACAAATAGAGAGATCAGCTTTTTCCGGACTAATCGTAAGATCCACCACAGAAACCTCCCAAATTAGAATGCAGGGCCTTGTTACAGGTTTTGTATTCGATGATCAAAATGGAAATCTCAAATCAAGATTCGAATATAATGACGTTAGTAAACAATTTAATTTTTTTAATGATGCCAATGGAGCCATTAATTTCAAGACAAACAACAAGCAGTTATATTGGACAGGTGCTGGAAATCTTGGAGTTGGTACAGCATCACCCACTGAAAATTTACATGTTATTGGTAGTGCTGGGAAAACCGTTGGAGGCTCTGCTTGGACAGTTTTGTCAGATAGGCGATTGAAACAGGATATTAGAGAATATGACGGTGGGCTTAATGAAGTACTGGCAATCAACCCCGTAACTTTTCACTATAATGGCAAGTTTGGAACTGATCCTACAGAGGAAGTAGTTGGCGTCGTGGCACAGGATATTCAAGAAATAGCACCTTATATGATTAAAAAAGCAATTCTACAATCTGAAGAAAGAATTGATGAAAATGGTCAAAGAAGCAAAGGTGAAAGCGGAGAATATCTCACCTATAATGCAAATGCCCTTCAATACATGCTTGTTAATGCTATCAAGGAACAGCAAAAAATAATCGATGATAAAGATGCAAAACTTCAAGAATTGTCTAATCAAGTTAAACAAATTCAAGAAGATTTAACTAAAGTACTTGAATTAGTAGACTATTTTGATGCTCATGACATTAAAGTTGGGGTCATTAAATCTGAAGTCGAGATAAAAGGATCAGAATTGGCATCATTAAGTCAAAATCGTCCGAATCCATTCAATCAAGAGACTATTATCAATTATGAGATCCCACTTTCTGCACAAAAAGCTGAAATGAATTTTTACAATCCGTCAGGGCAATTAATAAAAACAATACATTTAAACCATACTGGAAATGGCGAACTAACTTTCAAAGCTTCAGATGTACCAGCCGGCGTATATTCTTATTCACTAAACGTTGATGGAATCCAAATATCTACTAAGCAAATGGTACTTAGTAAATAATAATCGTATTATTTACTCGTAGTCTTATCAGAGCATCTTTTTTTCTGGTAAGATCAAAATAAAAATATAAAGAGGTGTAAATATCAACGTTTCCACCTCTTTTCTTTTTTTAATATTTATTCATAAATACAAAAATATTAGGAAATCCCCTAGAATAATGCCTATAAGTACCAATGAGAAATTTTATTTCAAAATCGATGGATTCTGCCCCTGCTGCGACCAGAATGTATCATTTGAATCTATGAATAGTTGGCTCAGAGATCATTTTTATTGCACAAACTGTGGATCAATACCTCGAGAAAGAGCCTTAATGTTAGTCATAGAAAAATATTATCCAAACTGGAGAGAGATGACCATTCATGAATCTTCCCCTATATATAGGTCAGCGAGTAAAAAGTTGAAAGATCTCGCTCCTGGATATATAGGAACACATTACTTTCCCAATGAAGAACGTTCAGTCACAATTAACGGATTTAGAAACGAAGATCTCGAAAATTTGACATTTGACACTGAATCATTTGATCTAACAATAACTCAAGATGTCATGGAACATATTTATAATCCATCAAATGCTTTTAAGGAAATTGCTAGAACGCTTAAATTCGGAGGTGCTCATATTTTCACTGTCCCAATAATTAATCGTCATAAAAAATCCGAAATATGGGCTATTGAAGGTGTTAATAATAAACCACTATTTCTAAAAACTCCTGAGTACCATGGAAATCCTATTAGTGAAAATGGTTCACCTGTCACAATGCATTGGGGCTTTGACATTGTAGATTTCATTAGGAACGTATCATACTTGGACACGATAATCGAGCATATTGATGACCTCCAATTTGGAATAAGAGCCGAATTCATAGAGGTATTAATCTCAGTTAAAATGCAATAAACTGTAATAGACACTACTTAATCTTACAGTCAATGGAAAATTGCTATCGCAATTTGTCAGAAAATTAATGATGGTCCTCACACTAATACTTCGAACACTCCCAGCTCCAATATATCAATTTCAAAAGGTTCAATAGTTCGTGACCATATCAAGCTGCTATTTTCCCAAAATTCAGCACAGATCTGATCATATTATTATTTATTTTAATGT
>CAZTGZ010000095.1:1833-3119 GCA_964613385.1 uncultured Chitinophagaceae bacterium | reverse complement strand
TACGCATTCCGACCAGAGCGGACTTACACCGGCCGGCCGGGATCTGTTGCGCGAAATGGAATCCCTCCATATGATCCTCGATATGACCCATCTGACCGACAAGGGTTTTTTTGAAGCACTCGACCTCTTTGGCGGAACCATCATCGCCAGTCATCAAAACTGCCGGTCGATCATACCGGGAGAACGGCAGTTTTCGGACGAGCAGCTGCGGGCAATCATTGACCGGGATGGAGTGATTGGGGGAGCGCTGGATGCCTGGATGCTTTACCCGGATTACCGGCAGGGTCAGGATCCCCGCCAGCTGGGTATCGATCTGGAAAAACTGATTCCGCATATTGACCATATCTGCCAGATGGCAGGCAATACCCTGCATACCGGTTTTGGCACCGATCTCGACGGTCTGTTTGGGCGCGAGCAATCACCATGGGATCTGGATACCATCGCCGACATACAGCGTTTTAAAACACTCCTGACCGGCCGCGGCTATAGCCAGGAAGACCTCGAAAACATCTTTCACAAGAACTGGCTGCGGATTTTTCGCAGATGTCTGGGCAGCTGAAACCCTGGTTACCGGGTTAGTCTTATTACAGGTAGTACTCATGATATCCCGGAACCTTTTAAACGGTTGTTGGTTTTTGATGATGGTGATCTCCAGTATTTCCTGAAACAGAATTCGGGTTTTGGATATGCGTGATTGTCAGAAAGAATGTATATTTGCATCCTCAAATAAAGGGTTGCCAGCGCGTTGGAACCCGGCTTTACATGGTGGTTGTAGCTCAGTTGGTTAGAGCGTCGGATTGTGGTTCCGAAGGTCGCCGGTTCGAGACCGGTCTTCCACCCTACTGACGCATCCTGACAGGCTTTGCCTCGTCAGGATGGTCAGCATTCCCACCCACTGATCCACAATAGTGGACAGCATTTCAAACCAGAATTCACTTATCTTTAAACCAGAGATGCTGATCGCGTCAGTTGTGCTGACAAAATTCCGAAACGTAGTGAAGGAATTTTCGTCAGTACTCATGTCTAGCTATGTCTTACATCGTCTACATACTCTACTCCTCCATAATCGACCGATTCTACGTCGGACAAACTTCAAATCCAGAAAAAAGAATAATAGAACATAACAGTGGTGAGTCACCTTATACATCCACTGGAATCCCCTGGACACTACTTTGGTCAGTCCAAAAACCTTCTCTCAGAACAGCAGAAGATCTTGAGTTCAAACTAAAGAATCTGACCAGAGTCAGGAAAATTAAATTTATGAAAAAATATTCTCAGGGTATTCA
>CAZTGZ010000095.1:0-1823 GCA_964613385.1 uncultured Chitinophagaceae bacterium | reverse complement strand
TGACCCTCCCTGCGGTCGGTCATTACCAGTTCTTACAGCTTAGGGCTCGTCGTGTATTGCCGACCCGGCGGAATAGCGGACATAGTGCTGATAATTGAAGCCTCATCAGTAAGTAGTGCTGACAAAATTCCGAAACGTAGTGAAGGAATTTTCGTCAGTGCGTTTATATCATGTACTCCTCCACAATAGATCAGTTTTATGTTGGACAACCTAACAATCTCAATAATCGATTGGTGCAGCACAATGGAGGTAAATCTCAGTATACATCCAGTGGAATACCATGGACATTTGTGGTCGACAACAAAGCCTAATTTGAGAACCGCTGAAGTAAGCTTCCCCCCAAACTTCGAACCACTAGCTAAGTCGGACAATGGGATTAAGATCAGCATGGATGGTAAAGGCAGGGCAGAACACATTTATCTGAATCCAGCGAATGGAGGAAAAGAACTTTATGATGGCGTCCATGAGTACATGAACTTTTATAACTTCGAAAGGATAGACCCTGCCTGCTATGTAATCGATAAAGATCTCTTCATTGACGTATTCGATGCCATCAGCGTATTCCCTGATGTCGGAAAGCCCCTGATATTTTACTTTTCGACCGTCGGCTCCGTAATTGATGCAAATTTGTGGTCTGGAAGGATCGAAAAACCTTCTGTTCGGATATGAAAAATATCTACACTACTCCAACCCGGGAAAGCGGTCTTCATGATATCGAACAATTAAAATCCAAAATCCATATGGGGTGACAAATATCACTACGCTGCTATGATCCCAGTCACACTGTTCATATGTCCCCTAAAGAATACACGTTGACTATTGGATTGCTAAATTATTACCTGATGAGTCTGAATTGATTATCACTATAATTAATTAGATTCTCAAGAATATTTCCCCTTTTCTCTAAAATAATTTCTGGCTGGTCTGGCATCAGGAAATACGAACCAATAAAGCCACTTTTAGTTGAAAAAAAAATTATTCCATCCATCGTGCCCAGTTCTGGAAATCCTGTAATTAGACCTTTTATAGTGAATTTTACGAATTTCTCATCACCATTTTCTATGATGTCATTTATTATTACCTTATGAACATTATTCTGTAAACTATCTGGAGCGTCAGGAACCCAGGCATATTGGTATACATTTATACTGTAAGCCTTGTCAGAGGTCTCCATTGTTGAAAATAGTTGTTCAAATCCTGAATATGGGCTAAGATTGACATAGCCTTCTTTTCCATTAAAGTAAAATTGATTATTGTGTACAGGAAATAGATATGATGATTCAATTGAGTAGATACATGAGTCACTATGAGTGAGGGAGTCAAGGTACAGGATTGTACGTCCAGCAATGGAGTCGTCACTAAGATCGAATAAAGTGCAAGAATCAACGAATCTTGACTCACATGAATATAAAGAAAGCACCAAGATTATAAATCTCCAAGGTTTAATAGCCACGCTTAATGATATTTTCAATTTCCTTCAATTGCTTATGTGCTTCGGTGTTCTTGTATTTTGGATCTGATTTTATTTCATTGTTGTCTGGTGATGTATATTCACGACTATTTTGATAAGCTTCGTGTTCCAAGTACACAGGTATATTTTCTTTGCCAGGTGTCAACTTGTTTA
Organism: uncultured Chitinophagaceae bacterium; assembly: GCA_964613385.1. Classification (GTDB taxonomy): domain Bacteria; phylum Bacteroidota; class Bacteroidia; order NS11-12g; family UBA9320; genus CAZTGZ01. The sequence goes on along the minus strand of CAZTGZ010000095.1, from coordinate 199 downwards.
TTGCATGGGAAACTTCTTCGTGATTAAGACTAAATGATGTTTCTTCAACTTCCTTAACACATCGATTGTATCAACAATTGTTCCATCTCTGTCAACCCTGTGAAACTTACTGCGTGTTTTCACAGGGCAGGCATCCGCAAAGACGACTCTGGTATTACCAAGGTGATCTTTTAGTGAATATTCAAAAAGCCACTGTCCG
>CAZTGZ010000094.1:0-3223 GCA_964613385.1 uncultured Chitinophagaceae bacterium | reverse complement strand
ATTATAAGTTATTCAACAACGAATTTTAAGGTTGTTCCTTTCTCGTTCTGAATAAAATAAGTACCCGGAGTCAGTTCATTCACACTTACAGACTGAACGCCTCTGGCAACTTTGATTCTCTGTCCTTGAGCATTATAGATAGCGATATCGCTCACTTCATTAAAATTCAACTCTCTGGAAACAGGGTTAGGATAAATACTGAATCCTTTTACAATTTCCTGGAAAATCGGAGTTCCAAGAGCCGGAGTTCCGTCAAATCCGGTAATAGCATAGGTCAATGAGTTGTTATATGGTGGAGGATTGCTCGCATTTGGATGCTGGCAATTCACCAAAATCGTCTTGCTGTCAATTGGTTTTGCACCGGTTACTTCCCCACCGGGAGCACAAGCTGTCCAACGGATTAGGTCAGAGATTGAAGGATTGGCTATGGACATATCTAACAAATATGATTCGCATACAGTTTGTGTAAGACCCGCTGGCATACGGTTCCAGTTAACACCGTTCAAATCTTCCTCGATAATCATATAGGTTTTAGCACCAACGGTAATAAAGTCGATACCGTCAGGGTTGCTCAAATGAACCATCGGGTAAGCAGATCTGCTCTGAGATGTAGAAGATGGAGCCAATGGACCTCCTTCAATATACGAACGAACTTTGTTGGTAGCAGGATCAAATTCTATCACACGACCATAATAATCGAAGAATCTTCCCAATCTTACAGAATCCGCTGCCTGAGCATCGGTTCCGGAGAAAGCAACACCATTTACGATTTGATAGCGGATTTTATACCCATCCACCAAACTTTGGCTTACTACACCGTTTTTGGCGATGCCACTGTTAAAATTGAATGCATCTCTACCGGTTTCAGTAATGTATATTTTACCATTATACAGAGCTCCCCATTCCAAGCGATTGAACATGGTAGCACCTCTGCGGACAGCAACGGTATTCAAATTTTTCAAGGTATCCAGATTGTTTTCGATGGTAATCCATGAACCCGGAGCATCGTGCTTATATACGTACAATTGACCTGTTGTAAAGTCATTTGCGTTGGTAGCCACAAATTTCGCGAATATTCCAGGTGAACCGTCTTCAAATAAATAAACGGTTTTGTTGTCACTCATTACAACGCCGCCTTCCCAACCTGCACGACCCCAGTTGTATTGTTTTCTTACAGCTTTGGCTGTTTTAGGATCGATTTCAACCATCCAGTTCAGGTTTTCATAGCGCTTCAGGCTGCGACCATTAAAGCCCGGAAATCCAGCCGGAGTAGTGGTGCCAATTACGAAATCAGAAGTATCAGAAAAACCGTTTCCATTGGCATAAATACCATTATTGCTGGTTTGCATCCATTCTTCGGCAGTCCAAACCCGGTTGCCATGCGTAATACCTCCGCAGTTCATACCGGTTTCACCTACTGTATTAACAAAGTCAACGTTAAAGAATTTTCCTTTTCTGCCGTCTGCCAACGTCTGATCCACTACTTCGAGCACATCACCTTTGGTTCTTCTCAGTTTGAACATGGTCATACCACCACCATCACCAATTTGGGTGTTCTTTACGGTCATTTCGTGATTTACAATGGCCCAACCCAAATCAGGAGTTCCGGTGGCAGTGTCCTTCACAAATGCTGTATAATCATGCCATTGTTTGGCAATGGCCTGTCCGGCAGGATTGCCATAAGTAGCAGTCGTCTGAACGGTGTCAACACCACCAACAAAGATTACCTGCTGCTTCAAAGGAGACTTAGGCATCCAGATAGTTGTTGCCGTCCAATTGGTGTCAATGTTCACCGGAAATGGAATCTGGGCAAACAGGCTCAAGGCTGAACCTCCCAGGATAAAAGTGAGTAGAAACTTTTTCATTTATTTATTCATTTTTCAAATGCAAAGAGCGAGAACTATTGTTAAGAAATTTTTTCCTCCGTTTAACCTTTAGAAAAACCCTCCCTTAATTAATTGTCAGGGCGGAAATATTGTATTCATACACGTAATGCAGACAAAACAATGCAGACATGTTCAGGTAACGATATGTTTAAATTGTGGCAATTCCTTTGCGGGCATGTGGCGTCTAATTCTATTCGTATGTGGCCTGTTTGTGATGGTATTCGCCTGTCAGAAGTCTGAAAAAAACGCCAAACTCAACCATTTAGATAAAGGTAAGGAAGCCAGTAAACAATATTGTGCAGCCTGTCACAAGTATCCGGAGCCCGATATGCTCACAAAATCGCTATGGAAAGACGACGTTTTGCCCAAAATGGCACAATTCATGGGCATCTGGAAAAATCCCGAAGAGCGAAATGCTCTTTTGCAAAATGGTGAAATGAGGGATATTCTGCTCCGGGAAAATATTTATCCGGAACATCCGATGATGGATGCCGAAACGTTTCGCTTAATAAGCGAGTACTATATCAGTCAGGCACCTGAGAAATTTACCTTTCCGGAAGTCGATTTCTCTAATTCCGGTAGATTTATGGTAGAGATACCACCCAATCGATTTAAGACGCCTTCTACTACCCTTTTAAAAGCCATCAATTCCGAAATATGGCTGGGCGACGCCAATTCCAATCAGTTTCTGGTGTTGAATTCTGACAAGAGCATACAACTGGCTGCAGAACTGGAAGAAGGTGCCGTTAGTGCCGAAGTGTATCATCAAAACTTATACGTAACCGTCATGGGAAGCTTCTCGCCTACCGAACTTCCTTTGGGTATGTTGGTTTCCGTTCCGTATAAACAGAGCTCGGGTGGCGGTTTGGTGATTGACAAACTGCAACGCCCTGTGCATTCGGCTGCCTGTGATCTGGACCGGAATAATATCACTGATTTTGTGATTTGCGAATTCGGCCAATTCACCGGTGCGCTGAACTGGTATAAAGGCCTCGGGAATGGGAAATTCGAGAAAATAACCTTACATCCGAAGCCCGGTGCCATTCGCAGTTATATCAGAGATGTAAACAACGACGGTTTACAGGATGTTGTCACCCTTTTCGCTCAGGCCGATGAAGGAATTGATGCTTATATCAACGAGGGAAATGACAAATTCAAACGGGTTCGACTTTTATCTTTTCCACCCGGATATGGTTCCAGTAGTTTTGAACTGACTGATCTCAACCAGGATGGAAATTTCGACATTGTTTATACCGCAGGCGACAATGCCGATTTCAACCCCATACCCCGTCCCTATCACGGAATCTATCACTTTACAAATGACGGGAATCTAAATT
>CAZTGZ010000093.1:0-3234 GCA_964613385.1 uncultured Chitinophagaceae bacterium | reverse complement strand
GCCGCTATGTCAGCCGCGAATGCCCCCAGCTCGTCGAGTGACCTCTGGGCGTTCTTGCTTGTATCTTCGAATGTATCTGCGACAGCAACGATGTCCTTGTTGATTTTTTCAGTCGGGAACGGAAGGCCAGGGATAACTTCATTCATTCCCGTCAGGTTTAGGCCTTTAGCAGCCTCTTTTACATCACCTATTTTCCCTTCGAGATTGGTCAATCCCTTATCCGCCGTAGACTGCGCCTCAGTTCCATACCCGGTTATAGCCCCCTTCCCTTCCTTGAGTGTTTTGTCCAACGTTTCGGCGTTATCCTTAATTCCCTCGGTGCTAGAGCTTAGAGAATCGAGCTTCGGCTCCGCCTGCTTTGCCTGATCCGCAACTACCTTTATCCCGTTTTTTCCGAGATCCTTGGCAGATTTCGAGGCCTCCTTAGCCACTGAGCCAACTCCGAGTAGCTGCTCCTTCGTATATCCGAGAACTACCGCCTCTTCACCAGTATTTTTGATAACATCCTCGATAGATGTTGAATATTGACTTTGAGCTGTTATTCCTTCTTTCGTGGCCACAGCTTGTGCTTCCAAAGAATCTCTTATAGTCATATATTGCTTATCTAAATCTTTTATAGTGGTTTGAAGCACAAGAAAGTTTTTTATTTGTTCATCGGTAGCGTATTGGAGTGATTGTGGAAATAGGGACGGGTCAAAACTTGCCATCCCAAGTTTTATTTGCTCAAATAATTCCTCGCGTGTGGAATCTTTGAGCTTTAAATCTGCAACTCTTACTTCTAACTGCGGGACCTCGAGTCCTTCAAACTTGCCAAATGTATCTAGATCCTTCTGTAATGCATCTCTTAAAGCTATAGCTAACTCTTCAATCGTTTTACCCTCGCTTTCAAGACGTTGGATTTCTTCTTGTATCCTTCTCCGTTCCTCTTCTTTAAGCAATTTATGAAAATTAATAGGCGGAGTAGGTGGAGGATTGATCAAAAAACTCAAATCTTGTGGCGCCTCCGGTTTTGGTGTTTGTTGCGTGACAACATTGCTCCTGTTATTTAATACAACACTTTTATCCTCCACAATTTGTCTCAAATCCTTTCCTATATCAAAAATATCAAGCACGATCTTTACAAGAGTAAAGGGAGGTACATCTGTCACTACTTTTAATGACTTACTGAGCACGTCATCTCCACCATATAGCTTATCAAAAGTGGACTTTGTTTTGATCAGATTCGACTCCGCTACACGATTGAATTTATAGAAAATTGTATCCGTCGAACGATCTATAAATTCAAATCCCTTCATAAAATCAGAGAATGTCGATCGAGCTGATTGTCTCAATGCGTCAAGCTGTTCATCCTCAACAATGACTTTTATTCTTATCTCGTTCATATCACTTTTGTAAAACAAGACGTATCTGTTACTAGAGAGACACGTCTTATTTTTTCTCCTTATATTGAGCAGATTTTTGTCGATTTCTCTCTTAGAATTATTGAATCGTCTGAACCTGTTTTTTAACCCCAGATATTCCTACATCTTTTATGTGTTCAGCTATTTCGAAAATGGGTTTCATCAATATTAATTAAATGGACGAGGCAGATTGAATTACATTTTTAGACTGTTTATAATGTCACATTATGAAAATATTCAATAATCTATTGATCGTATGCCTGCTCCTCATATTATGTGGATGCAACCAAGCCGAGGAAGATCCATACGAAATCTCACAAAAACAAAAAGAATTTGCACAATCACTTCTCGAAAACTCCATAGTGATTAGTGCCAATTGGAAAGATTTCAAAAATTTGGAAGTGACTGTTAAACCCGAGAAACTAGGAAGAAACAGTGATAATGATAATGATATAATCCCTGGCAAATTTCTCGCGGACACTATAGCAACAAAAGGTCATAAATCTGTAGGTAAAAATATCTGCGTCAGTATTGTTTATCCGGATAAAAAAGAAGTTGGATATACTTGTGTTAAGAACGAATACACAGACTAGCCGTTGGAATCCATACACTCAAACCTTTTACGGGAAAAGACAACATTCGGTACTCCATCTCCGGACACAGGCCCAACAATACTGCCACAGGGCAAAACCTTGTGCAGAAATCCCGCTATTCCACTGGAAATAATTTAGTTATCTGTCTAAAATATCTACATGCCTTATACATGCGACAAGTGCCAATACGAAGGGTATGGAAAGTTCAAAGCTTTAAGTAATTTTCGAATTCCCATTGCTGCATTACTTTTTATTTTTCCTATAGGTTATTTCGCGAATCCATATAACTCTATTGAACAGCATCATACTTTTTCATACGTAGTTTTTTTTGGTTCTTTATTACTAATAAGCCTTATTCTATTTATTACCTACTATAGAAGTCATCGGTATTCTTGCCCTAAGTGTAATTATGGGCATATGGTAAAGCCTAAGATTGGAAATACCGAGCGGAATACCCAATCAGGAGTGCTAAAACTCTGCACAATATGTAATCATATCGGATATGAAATTCGAAAGAATTATCTGTATGCCATTTTACCGATTCTTTTCATAATTAATGGATCGGGCCTTCTTATTGTGGTTATTATTTTCTTTGCAACGAATGAACCTTCCAAATATTTCGTAGAGATTATATCTGAACCCTTTGTATTCCTGAGTATATTGTATGTTTTGTTTATCTTAACAATCGGAATCTATTCATTCAAAACCTTTTGGCGTGGAAAGGACGGTTGCCCAAACTGCAAGAACAGACAAACCATGATCCCCCTCGACACCCCCCGCGCCCAGGCCCTCATTCAGGAACACAACCTTACAGTTCCGACCTCCACCCTTCCCGAAATCACCCAAACCCCAAATAACCCACTCACTAATACATAATCTGTGTACTGAAAACTCAAATACACATTCTGTGTATTAATAGTCCTACAATAGTCTTACCTTTCCCCGATTTTAGTCCTATAAAAGTCCTATATTTACACAATCTGTGTATTTAACCCTCTTTTTAATACACAAACTGTGTATAAACCATCCTCCAATACACATTTTGTGTATTTTCGTTTGCTTCCCCCTTAGAAAAAGGGGGATATAGGGGGATTTCTAGTTTGTCATTTCGAACCGAAGCGTGAGAAATCTCTCCTTATATATAAGCAACCCCCTCACGCCGCCAATCTATACTCACACTCCTCCGTCTGTATTGTTTGACCGATGGTGTCATTCACATTTCCAGACACTATATTAAAAGC
>CAZTGZ010000092.1:0-3352 GCA_964613385.1 uncultured Chitinophagaceae bacterium | reverse complement strand
TTCTTATTTGTCTTGCCACCCTCATCGAGCTTGGCAAAAAGTTGTTCGATCGACATCGTTTCCTCAGGGATAATGGTTGCTACAGCACCTCCTGCAATGCCGCAGTTAATAGCTATGTATCCTGAGTCGCGTCCCATTACTTCTATAAAAAAGAGACGGTTGTGTGATATAGCGGTATCGCGAATCTTGTCTATTGCTTCTACTGCTGTGTTGGTTGCTGTATCAAAACCAACGGTAAAATCGGTACCGGAAAGGTCGTTGTCAATTGTGCCCGGAATACAGACCGAAGGAATTTTGAATTCCTCATATAGTTTATGTAAACCCCTAAAGGTTCCGTCTCCACCAATTGCAACCAGGCTATCGATGCCAAATTTTTTTAAATGTTTATATGCTTTTTCTCGCCCTGCTTCAGTTTTGAATTCCTGACTTCGTGCCGATTTAAGGATTGTTCCTCCGCGCTGAATAATATTACCTACGGATCGGGCACCGAGTTTGACGATATCACCATCAATCATTCCTTCATAGCCTTGCATGATGCCGTATACTTCTTTCTTATAGTAGATAGCAGTACGTACAACGGCCCGCAATGCGGCATTCATGCCTGGCGCATCTCCACCCGATGTGAATACTCCAATTTTGCCTATTGTTGGTTCCATTTCTTTAAAGAAAGGTCAAAAATAGGAGATGCATGTGGTTTTACAAGAAGTCGAATGGTTAATCAAATTTCAAACGTTTGAAATAGTTGATCAACCCGTTGGTTGAACCATCATGAGACGTTATCTCCTCCGAACTGGTGAGTTCAGGAAGTATTTTCTTAGCCAGTACTTTACCAAGTTCAACACCCCATTGATCGAAACTGAAAATATTCCAGATTACGCCCTGAACAAAAATTTTGTGTTCATAAATCGCAATCAGTGATCCCAGCGTATTGGGAGTCAATTTCCGGAAAAGAATAGAATTGGTCGGTTTGTTTCCGGCAAATACACGATAGGGGGTATGAAATTTGATTTCTTCGGAAGTAAGACCTTGTGCTTTTAACTCTTGCTCTACCACTTCTTCTGTTTTACCCATCATCAACGCTTCAGCTTGAGCAAAGAAGTTTGACATCAGTTTGGGATGATGATCGCCCAATGGGTTTTGAGATTGTGCCGGAGCGATAAAGTCGCAAGGAATTAAGCGAGTTCCCTGGTGGATTAATTGATAGAAAGCATGCTGCCCGTTGGTGCCGGGCTCTCCCCAGATAACTGGTCCGGTTTGATACATGACTGTATTTCCATCCCGATCCACAGACTTGCCATTGCTTTCCATATTGCCCTGTTGAAAGTAGGCGGCAAACCGATGCAAATACTGGTCGTAAGGAAGTATTGCTTCGGAATGAGCATCAAAAAAGTTCCCATACCAAATACCTAACAGAGCAAGAATTACAGGAATATTTTTTTCAAGTGGTTCGTTTCTAAAATGATTGTCAGCCGTATACGCTCCTTCCAGGAGGTGAGTAAAATTTTTAAAGCCAAGGGTACACGCAATTGATAATCCGATAGATGACCACAGGGAGTAACGTCCGCCTACCCAATCCCAAAATACAAACATATTTTCAGGAGCTATGCCAAAGGCGGTTACCGCTTTTGTGTTTGTAGAGACAGCCACAAAGTGTTTGGCCACATCTCCTAGATTTTTTGTTTGTTCCTGAAACCACTTCTTTGCCGACTCGGCATTGGTCATCGTCTCTTGCGTAGTGAATGTTTTAGAAGCAATGATGAATAGGGTTGTTTCCGGATTAAGTCCTTTTAATGTCTCCACAAGATGGGTGCCATCTACATTGGAAACAAAGTGCGGCTTGATAGTGGTGTGATACGGCTTTAAGGCTTCAGTAACCATAAGGGGCCCCAGATCAGATCCTCCAATGCCTATGTTTACCAGGTCGGTGATAGATTTACCTGTATAACCTTTCCATGAACCGGTCAAAACCTTGTCAGAAAAAACCTCCATTTGCTTTAGTACCCGGTTAATTTCAGGCATTACATCGCTGCCATCCACATAAACCGGGGCGTTGTCGCGGTTGCGTAACGCAGTATGCAACACCGAACGATGCTCAGTTTGATTAATCTTTTGGCCACGAAACATGGCTTCAATGGATTCTTTCAACTCCAGTTCATTGGCCAATTCAATAAGTAAGGCCATTGTTTCTTCGGTGATTATGTTTTTTGAATAATCAATTAGAATGTCATTTAGTGTAAGATGGAATTTTTCAAATCGTTTAGGATCTTCCTCAAACAACTCCCGCATGTGGGTGGCCTGCATCGACAGGAAATGTTGTAATAATTTTTGCCAGGCGCGTGTTTCGGTAGGATTGGTTGTAGGGAGCATGTTATTGAGACTAAGGTCGCAAAATTAGAATTTGATTGGTTAAGTGGAAAAGGTTAGTGGATATTTACCCACCCACAACTTTGCGCAGATTTTCAACCAGGCCTTCCCACAGATCATCCAGTTCATCCAGGTCGTCAAAGTCGGAGTAATCAATGACTTTCAAAAAAGTGGTTTGTGTTAATTCATTCAATTCCAAACGAAGCTCGAAATAGGAAGGATCATTTTTGTCCTCTGCAGTTTCAGGCAAGTACTCAAACCGGGCGAAATGAAGTGCCCGATGACCAGACAAAACGGCCTTGTGTTGCTCCTGATCCCATTCAAAAGTGAATACTTTCTCGGGGTTTATAGTTACATTATCAGCAAACCATTCAGAGAGACCACTTGCAGTCTGAATGTATGGATACAGCATTTTAATGGAGGCGTGTACCTCGAAATCCTTGGTAAACAATTTTTTGGTTGTTGCCATTGCTGCCTTGCCGATTCGATTTTAATTTATGAATAAAATTCGCATGCCCAAAATTATATTTAAATTCAGGGTATTGTCTTAGATGCCATCAAAACAGAATCTGCAAGGGTTGAGTATGATGCTCCCAATTCACCTGTTGTATCAGGTTCCAAATGAATTGCCTTCCCTTAGCCGATTTCAACTGCCTCTCTCTTTTCAGGGCTTCAGTTTTGGTTAAAAACTCTTCGGTATAAATCAAAGTCCAGGGTCTGAACCGGAAAGTATAACCTTTTGTAGCTAACAAATTGTGAGAATCAAGTCTGGCCTGAAGGGTAGCAGTATAGCCCACGTAAATTTTCTGGTGAGCTTTACTATGGAGCACATAGACAGTAAACAAGGGGAGAACTTTTGGTAGCGCGGGGGGGAGTTGAACCCCCGTCCGCCTGTTGGCGGATATGAATCCAGTCATTAGTTTTTGATGAGACTCCAAATGAATTGCCTTCCCTTAGCCGATTTCAACTGCCTCTCTCTTTTCAGGGC
>CAZTGZ010000091.1:0-3738 GCA_964613385.1 uncultured Chitinophagaceae bacterium | reverse complement strand
GAGAATCCACTTATTTTCTTCTCAAGAAGACAATTTCCCAAAGCCACTTTGATCATGGATGGAATATCAGGAAATTGAATCCCTATGCGCCTAATTGCCTCTATTCTTATCGTCACTGCAGCTGCAATTTTGTTAAGCTGCTCCAGTCTTCAGGAAACTAAGGAACCTCGGGATTTTGAGATCATCACAAAGGATGATTCATTTCGAAAGTCAATTGCCAATGGCAACTTTATAAAGCTTTCTGGCACACCTATTATGAGTATGCGAACAAAGAATCAGACACGATCATCGTGATGGTTCATGGCTTCTCTGTGCCATCCTATATTTGGGATTCAACTTATTATGCGGCGGTCGATCGTGGATTCGGAGCGATTCGCTATGATGCCTATGGCCGGGGTAATTCTGATAACCCCGATGTGATTTATGATGCCGCTCTTTTCTCCGGTCAGTTAAAAGAACTTCTCGATTCGCTTCACGTTACCCAAAAAATTAACCTGATGGGACTTTCATATGGTGGAAGGACGATCAGCGCATTTGCCTATCAGTACCCGGATCGTGTAAAAAACTTAATCTATGTTGATCCGGCAGGTTTCGAAACAATACCGGCTGATAGTGTTTATCCGGGCTTGGTAACGGAAGAAGAAATTGCCGAATTCAAAAAGCGTGAGTCGTATTCACTTATGGCTAAAGGTCAATTGCAGGATTTTTATGACTCGCTTCCATTTGCTGGCTGGGATAAAAAGTATGAAGAATTGATGAAACACAGAGGCTTTGTGCGCGCTTTAATCTCTACCCGAAAGAACAGTCCATCTATGGAAAGGGAACATTTGCAAATCGCCAATTCAGCCATACCCGTATTTTGTATATGGGGAGAATATGACAATGTTGTTAAGTTGAGAGATGTTCAGGATAACTTATACCAACGCATACCCTATGTTGAATTGTATGTGCTGCCCAAGTCAGGACACCTTCCGCATATGGAGCAAACTCAAATGTTTAACAGTATTCTTTTTGATCAGATCATTTGTTGTGAACATAATCAATAATGCCAATGAAAGGATTAGTATTTTCAGCATCGCTTCTTTGTTCCATTATTTCATATGGACAGTCCGAAAAACCTGATAGTCTTTATATAGTAACCTACACAACAGGAAAGAGTTGGGACCATTCGAAGCAACCTTATGATCAGCGCCATTTTAAATCGCATTCAGCTCACCTGTCTTCATTGCGCAAATCAGGAGTGATAACAGCTGGTGCCCGCTATTCAGATAAAGGAATTATTATAATTCGTGCAGAATCAACCGACAACGCAAAACATATTATTGAGAGTGATACCGCCGTTTCCACTCAATTGTTTAATGTGGCTATCGATAAGCTCAGTGTTTTCTATCCTGGTTGTTTGGAACGATAGTCACGGCTTTTTCTCAAATCTAAAAGATGACGACTTGCCATCGCCGGAAATTATTGCGGTCATGATCTTGCCGTTCAGGTTGTACGCAATTTTTTTTGGGAAATCATGGTCGGGATTCTCGCATACAAATCCGCTTTTAGTCAGGGTTGTGAATTTGAAATAGACTGGTTCAGGATTCTCGGTCACATCTGCCACATAGTATAGACTATTATCCTTCTTGACAATTTTTAGTTTCTCAACAAAAGTTGTATCGGATCCTTTTAAAGTCACTCCCCACCCAATCCATTCATTGGGTGAATTCTCCATCCATCTTTCATGGGCAATTGTTCCTATCGAGGTATTCAGTCTGTTCCAGGTTCCTTCGAGCCATTTGATTTTAGAGATATCATTGAGTTGGGTTGCTTGTTGCCCATTGCAAGCGAAGCAACAAACAAGAATGAGGCTGAATGTCAATTGAGTTCGCATATCTTTTTTTAACAAATCTATTTTTCCTGGAGGCCCGTGTATTGTATAAACCCGACCTCAGGCTCTTTTTAATAAAAAATTTGCCAGCGAAGGTTCATTAAATAAATATGCTGAAGGGTCATCACCACTGAAAGCTTTAAAATTCCTAATGAAATGCGATTGATCGTAGAAGCCAGAATCATAAACCACACTGCTCCAGGATGGGTCATTATTCTCAATAAGACTAAAAATATTGGAGAAACGGATTATCCTGGCAAAGAATTTAGGTGGTAAACCAACAAATTCTTTAAAGAGTCTTTCTAGGTGCCTTTCGCTTATAGATAGTGAGGAACAAATTTCACAAATATCAATATTACCCTTTGCGTTAATGATTCGGGCAACAGCCTTATCGGTCAGGTTGAGTAAAATTTCATGAGCTGAGAGTGAAATAAAGTATTTCTCTACAGAATTTACAATTGTATAAAATTCTGCTTCAAGCCGGACTGTATGATCAAGTTGATTTAATAATACATTATCAAATTGATGCAAATCCATCACCTGGTCCGTCAATGGATGCATTGAAATCCCGAAAATGTGTTTGAGACCTGTAGGTTTAAGTTTAATGCCGAATATTTTTGACTGACCATTATTTTTCAAATAGAAATATTTTCGGATTTGACCTGCAACCAAACTTTTGGATTGCGTGCTCCATGTTCCGGAAATATTAATCTGGTAGCTGTCCCTGAAATGAAATATGAGTTCTGGATAGCCATCTGGAATAATTTTTTGAACATGCGAGGCTTCACCAGATTCAACATACCAGTAGCACTCAATGAGGTTACTTAGTTCTTTGCAGGGTAACTGGTGATTGCCTTTCATTATCTTAAAAATAGGAAATGATAACAATTGTGTAAATTTATTTTACAATGGCCCTGGAAGACGATTTAAAGCAGTCTCATTTTGACAACGAATACCAAAAAGCGATGGTGAATATCCTCTTCACAGGTAGTTGGTTGAGCGCCATTAACAGCAGCAAGCTTAAGAAGTTTGGTATATCACCAGAGCAATTTAATGTGCTGAGAATTTTACGTGGCAGTCATCCAACGCCACTTCGTCTTGCTGACATCACAAATAGAATGATTGATAAGAGCAGCAATTGTACGCGGCTTGTAGAAAAGTTGAGGCTCAAGAAATTGGTGAAACGTGAAGTGTCAGCATCAAATCGCCGTGAAGTTGAAATTTCTATTGAACCTACCGGACTAAAACTTCTCGCAACCATCGATAAAGAATACCAGGACTGGATTCGTCAGCTACAAACCATCACGAAATCAGAAGCCAAAGAGCTGAACAGAATTCTGGATAAATTGCGTGGTTGACTTACCCTCATTCATTCCTTAGTGTACTGGCGGGATTTTCTTTTCTGATTCTTCCCAATTGAGTAGAAATCGTAATTGCAACGGTAAACGCCATGACAGAAACCGCAATGAGAAAAGGAAACACCCTGGCACTCTGTGGATCAGGATATATCTGTTGAATCAGCATATTGGTGAGATAAAACCCAAGTGGTGCACCAAATAGGAATGCAGTAAGCAGAATCCATACATAGTCACGATTCATCAAACTGAAAATCTGCGATAATTGAGCTCCAAAAACTTTTCGGATGCTAAATTCTTTCATTCTTCGCGTAATGTTGAATGAGACAAGGCCAAATAAACCCAGGCTGGCCAGAATCAGCGTGGTGCTGCTCACAAAACCAAGCAGCTTTACGTTGGCATTGTTGTCATTGTTAAAATCATCAAACACGCGATCTTGAATATATCCTTCGTAAGGATCGTCCGGAGCTATCTCGGACCATGCTTTTTTAATTCTACCTTCCGCTTCAT
>CAZTGZ010000090.1:0-3881 GCA_964613385.1 uncultured Chitinophagaceae bacterium | reverse complement strand
TACTAACCATGACCTTAATTCTTTGGAGCTATGGAAACCACTTTTAAAACCTTATTATATCAGAAAGAACATAATGTTCTCACCATCACCCTGAATCGTCCGGATGTGTTCAATGCCTTTAATGATGAACAGAGTTATGAAATGCAGGACGCATTGAAACAGGCCACCAGAGATACGGAAGTAAGGGTTGTTGTACTCACAGGTGCCGGTAAAGCATTTTGCAGCGGGCAGGATTTGAAAGCCATCAGCGGTGGAGGGAAAAGAGATCTTTCAGAGTCCTTATATAAACGATACAACCCCATTATAAAAGCGATGCGGGAAATGCCAAAACCCATTATTTGTCGTTTAAATGGAGTAGCTGCCGGTGCCGGTTGTTCAATGGCCCTGGCCTGCGACCTGATTGTTGCGGCAGAACAAGCTTCCTTAATAGAGGTTTTTGTGAATGTTGGGCTCGTTCTCGACTCAGGATCTTCATATTTTTTACCCAGATTGGTTGGCAGTACCCGGGCTTTTGAAATGGCTACCATGGGCAGCAAAGTGTCAGCCATGCAGGCTAAGGAATGGGGAATGATCAACGAGGTAGTTCCAATGGAGCAATTGGATGAGGCGGTAACCAAATACACTGCGTACTATGCACAGGCACCCACAAAGGCCATTGCGCTCATGAAGAAAATGCTCAATATGAGTTTTCACAGCGATTTGGATCAAATGCTTGAATATGAAGCGTTGTGCCAGAAAATTGCCGGAAACTCGTCTGATTATCAGGAAGGAGTTCAAGCCTTTAATGAAAAACGAAAACCGTCTTTTACTGGTAACTGAACTCCAGAACCTTAATTTTGTTATTTATGATTATGTCGCTGAAGTCATTTCCTCTTTTTTTAGCCCTTGTTTTTGTCTCTCTCATTTCGCCAGCCCAGGAACCATGTGGCCACGATACGTACATTCAGTCTTTGGAAGAACAGTATCCGGGATTTCTCAATGCCTATGAGGACAGACATCTTGAGGCAATCGAACATATCTATCAGAAAAAGGTGCATAAATATCAGGCTACAGATACCATCTTCAGGATTCCCGTAGTATTCCATATCGTTTACAACAACATTGTTGAAAATCTAAATGATAGTTTGATTTATAGCCAGATAGATGTGCTCAATGCCAGCTTTAGAAGAAGGAATTCAGATACAGTAAATACCCGCGAAATTTTTAAACCCGTGGCCGCCGACACGCGAATCGAATTTTATCTGGCCACAGAAGACCCGTCCGGGAACCCCACATCCGGCATCACCAGAACATCAACTTCCAAAACAACTTTCTACTCTTTAAATTATGCAGATGAAATGAAATTCACCGCGACAGGTGGAAAAGACGCCTGGGATCCGACCACTTATCTGAATATTTGGGTATGTGATATTTCGTCCAATGGGTTGGATGTGTTGTTGGGATATGCTTTTCCACCGGTGGATGCAGCATTTTGGGGAAGTGAGAGTTTCGTTTCAGTAGCCCGTCAGGGTGTGGTTTTACATTATAAAATTGTTGGAGTAGGAAATCCCCTGATGGCAGCTATTGGTGCTACCGCAGAGAAAACTGCCGTGCACGAAGTGGGTCATTACCTTGGATTACGTCATATATGGGGTGATGGCAGTTCATTCAACGGATGCAATGTGGACGATGGCATCTTTGACACCCCCAATGCCCGTCTCCGTCATCAGGGATGCAACCTCGGAATTAATACATGTGGAGCGGGAATGTCCGGAGATTTGCCGGATCAGGCAGAGAACTATATGGACTACTCCAATGGCAGTTGTACCAACATGTTTACACGCGAACAAACAAATTTGATGCGCTATAATCTGGAATATCTCAGAAATACAGTACCAGTAAAAAGCATCGTATACAATCCTCCGCCTGAAGTCTTTATCAACGCTGTATATCCCAATCCCTCAAATGGATTCATTACAATCGAACTCGGCAATCCGGTTTCTGACATGGTTTATAAATGTGTATTCACCGATTTGCTCGGTCGTCCGGTACATATTTATAAGAATAGAATGCAGAACAAGAACAGTTTCGATGTTCAGGGACTTGCCCCCGGGCTGTATTATCTGGAGTTGTACGATGAAAACAACAAAAAGCTCATGACTGAGAAAATCGTTAGGTCGGAAAAATAACTGGAACGAGACGGTATTTTTTGTGGATTTTGTACTTTTTGTGTTGGGTCGACTGTTCCAGCAACTGAAGCGTCCATGTCCCACTGACCATTCCTGCCGTTATCAATGAATGCCTTTTTAAATATTCAGGGGTCCAAAGATTAACTCTCCATGCATTGAGATTTCCATATATAAAGTAGTATAGGCTGAATTTATAAATCACGAAGGGTATTCCATGTAGAAAACGCCTGAAACCGCTCGTACGTCTTACGATAAGAACGGATATATCCGTGTAGGCAATGGTTCGGTCTCCAATAAAAATGGATGAGTCCCCTATGGCATGAATAATCCCTCCATATGATTCCTTGTCGTTATAAAGTATATATCCTACGGAGTCTCCTTCGACTAATTTTAGGGCAGTTTTATAGGAATATCCTTTCCGTACATTGAGCACTTGTGCATGGCTATGGATGGTAAGTAAAATGATAATCCATGGTAATAAGTGCTTCATCGTTCAAACTTAGAAAGTGATTCTGGTTTATTGTGTTCAATTAAATATACAATCCATCAATCTTGATATAAAGCGCTGATATATAATAAGTTGCAAAATTCACATCGACCAATGAAAAATTGTCTTATTGTGTTTAAAGTATTGATATTCAACATAATAAGATTAATTGTAATTTATTGGCAAGATTGTACACATATCCCTTTTGATAAACGAATAAAGGTCAGGTTGGTTACATTTAATTGTCTGGATACATTTGTAATGAAGTCGTCGATTTCGTCTTTGGGTATTTTTAAAGATGGCTTCAATTTGTCCGTCGTACTTAAGCTAACAGTAAAGTACTGAACGTCTACTAATCAAAAAGGGAGTCTTTACACTCCCTTTTTCTTTTTACGGCTTGGGAATTTTATTTTTGCGGTTCATCCACCATGAACATGATATTTGACATAGACATGATTCGCAAAGTATATGCGAATTTCCCTTCCAAAGTTGAAGCTGCCAGAAAATTGCTGAATAAGCCACTGACACTAAGTGAGAAAATTTTATATACCCACTTGACGGATCAACTTCCTGATCATCCTTACGAGAGAGGAAAAAGCTATGTGGACTTTGCTCCGGACCGTGTTGCCATGCAGGACGCAACTGCACAAATGGCATTGTTGCAATTCATGCAGGCCGGTCGTCCAAAGGTTGCCGTGCCCAGCACTGTGCATTGCGACCACCTGATTGTAGCCAAGGATGGGGCAGAAACAGACTTGACCAATGCGCGTAACGAAAGTAAGGAAGTATTCGACTTTCTTGCCTCCGTATCTGACAAATATGGCATTGGTTTCTGGAAGCCGGGTGCCGGAATCATTCATCAGGTAGTTCTGGAAAATTATGCTTTCCCGGGAGGAATGATGATAGGTACAGATAGTCATACGGTGAATGCCGGTGGATTGGGAATGGTAGCCATCGGTGTTGGAGGTGCGGATGCATGCGATGTAATGGCCGGACTGCCATGGGAACTTAAATTTCCTAAATTAATAGGTGTTAAATTAACCGGAAAACTGAACGGATGGACTTCTCCAAAGGATGTGATTCTTAAAGTGGCCGGCATACTCACGGTTAAAGGTGGTACCGGTTGTATCGTCGAGTATTTTGGTGAGGGCGCTACTTCGATGAGTTGCACCGGAAAGGGAACTATTTGTAACATGGGTGCTGAAATTGGAGCCACAACCTCCACT
>CAZTGZ010000089.1:2883-4209 GCA_964613385.1 uncultured Chitinophagaceae bacterium | reverse complement strand
TCTGAAAACGATGGTCAGCCAAACGCTAATTCAGGAAGAACTCTGGGGCTTTGGCAATCCCAATCCCTACCTCTCTCCCAACGATGAGTATGTGATGTTTACTGCCCATCGCAATTTTGAACAAGATATCTTTTTGCTTCATATCGCAACAAAAAAACTAATTAACCTGACGCAAACCGGCATTACCGAAACTAACCCATACTGGTCGCCCGATGGAAAGTACATCTATTTTACATCCGACCGCATTAACCCGGCCTATCCATACGGCTTGCGTGATGCTCACATTTACAGGTTTTCGCTGGAAAAGTTCGATGAGAACTTTAGGTCAGGAAGATTTGATTCTTTGTTTGTTGAAAAACCTAAAGAGGAAAAGAAAAGCGATGACAAAGGAAAGAAAGACCAAAAGGAAATTCCTATAGAAAAAGCTCCCGTTAATAAACCCTATATACTTGATCTCGAAAATATTCTCGATCGCATAGAATTGGTTGGCCCTGATTTTGGAAGTCAGACCTCACCGCAGGTATTCAGAAAAGACGAAAAAACCTTTGTCTTGTTTGTGTCAAATCATGAAGGTGGAACAAATCAGTTATGGGTGACCACGTACGAACCATTTGAAAAAACAAAAACAGAAAAAATCGAGGGTACAAGGAATTTTAATTCCGAAATAATCAAAGGGACTGACAAGTACTATACAATCATCAATGGGAACATTCACACGCTAGATCTTTCATCAAAGAAGACAGAAAAAATAGATATCAATTTCACCTTTAGAAAAAACCTGGCCGATGAATTCACCCAAATGTTTTATGAAACCTGGGCCAATCTAAAAGAGAATTTCTACAATGAAGACTTTCACGGAACAGATTGGGAAGCTATGCGCAACCGCTACGAAGCATTTTTGCCCTTTGTTAATTCACGAGCTAATCTACGCATTCTTGTAAATGATATGCTGGGCGAACTCAATTCGTCTCACCTTGGATTTGCATCTAATGGGGAAGAAGAAAAAGTGCTTAACTCATCAGTTACTCTTGGAACAGGAATTAAATTTGACAACAATGACCCCTATAAAGTGGTGGGAATTGTTAAAGGTGGGCCGGCCGATAAAAAAGATAAAAACATTAAACCTGGCGACAGGCTCGTGGCTGTCAATGATATGACTGTAAACCCCGTAGTTGACCGCGACTTTTACTTTTCGCAGCCTTCGCTTGACGAAGAGGTAACCCTAACTTTTACCCGGTCGGGGGCAAATCATCAAGTCAAAATTCATCCGGAAACTTATATTACAATAAACAGTCTGCTCTATGACGAGTGGATTCAAAACAATCA
>CAZTGZ010000089.1:0-2873 GCA_964613385.1 uncultured Chitinophagaceae bacterium | reverse complement strand
GAATAGCCTATGCTCACATGCGCAATATGGGCCAGGGTGAGCTGACAAAATTCTACATTGATATGAATACCGAAGCCTATCACCGCGATGGCCTCATTCTCGACTTGAGATACAACACCGGGGGCAATGTTCATGATGATGTGCTTCGCTTTTTAAGTCAGCGTCCCTATCTCCAATGGAAATACCGGGAAGGAGCGTTTACCGTGCAACCCAACTTTACACCGGCAGCTAAACCCATTGTAATGCTCGTGAATGAGCAATCTTTAAGCGATGCCGAGATGACCGCCACCGGGTTCAAAGAGTTGAAACTGGGCAAACTGATTGGAACAGAAACCTATCGGTGGATTATTTTTACTTCGGGAAAATCGCTGGTGGATGGGTCTTTTTATCGATTGCCAGCGTGGGGCTGTTATACTTTGGATGGAAAGAATATTGAGAAAGAGGGGGTAAAGCCTGACATTTTTGTGGAAACTAATTTCAAGGATAGAGTAGAGAATCGTGATCCACAACTTGACAAAGCTATTGATGAAATTTTAAAAGATCTCAACTGATAAAACTTGCCGGCAAAGGGATGAGAGCTTATTACAAAGATCACTTTAAAACAGTAAACGAGGCGAAGTAGAAATAATTCAAACCCTCCTCAAGACTTTTGGTGCACACTCAGGCTGAATGAACTGCACCTCAACAGAAGCCATGCGCTATCGTTTGAAATTTTTTTGGTTGCGAACGTTGGAGGTAACCAGTAATTTTGAGTTCTATTCCTATGGAAATGTTCAACGATCCTGAATTAAACGGAAAATACCTGGGTACCATTTCGCAGGATTTTGTGAAGGTGTCGGATACCCTGAAGGAAGCCTCCTATCAAATCCGCAAGGCCGGATTTGAGTTTCCTATTTTTCCAATCACGAAAGAACAATTACCCATTGGGCAGGTCTTAATACCCGGTGGGCCTCTTAACCTGCAGTGGAATTATTACGCCTCGTACCTGGATGAGTTTTTGCAACGCGAACTGGTTGCTCCTGATAAGGAAGAGGAATTCAAAAATGCATACAAAGATCCGGATGAATTCTGTTGCCTGTTTGTGGTAGATGATGGATTTGCCAGCTTCGTTTATATTCCGTTTCCGGAAGACTAAAGATTTGTGATTATTTGTATCCGATTTATCGTATTCAAATCAACAATCACAAATCCAACATCACAACTCAAAAGTGATTCCACCCCTGTGCCTGCAGCGGTACTATGGTTTGCTGTTTTGTTACCAACACATGCTGAGTTGCATCGTTATGCATGTGACCAATGAAATGAATATCGGGATGGTTTTTTATTTTTTCGTAATCAGTCGGACTGATTGTAAAAAGAAGTTCATAATCTTCGCCCCCGTGCAGTGCGCAGGTAATCGGGTCTAACTTAAACTCGATGGCGGTTTCAAACGTAGCGTGATCAATCGGTACTTTATCTTCAAAAATTTTCACGCCCAGATTAGAGCTCTTTCCCAGATGGAACAATTCTGAGGCCAGACCATCAGAAATATCAATCATGGCCGTAGGCAAACAATTTTTATCGCGCAACTCGTGAATGATATCCATACGAGCTTCGGGCTTCAGTTGGCGCCCCACCAGGTATTCATACTTCTCCAGGTCGGGTTGCATGTCGGGGTTTGAAAGAAATACCTGCTTCTCGCGCTCCAATACTTGTAACCCCATGTAAGCCGCACCCAAATCTCCTGTAACACAAAGGATGTCGTTCGCTTTTGCTCCACTACGTTTTACTATTTTCTCTTTTGGCGCCCGGCCCACCACCGTAATTGAAATCACCAATCCCGAAGGAGAAGAAGAAGTATCGCCACCTACTAAATCAACATTATAATTTTTACATGCGGCATGAATACCTTCAAATAAAGAATCAACTGCTTCAAGCGAAAAGCGATTGCTGATGGCCAGGCTTAGTACAATCTGTTCGGCTGTGCCGTTCATGGCTGCAATGTCTGATACATTAACCGCCACTGCTTTGTAACCTAAATGTTGCAACGGCATGTACGATAAATCGAAATGAATGCCCTCCAGCAGCATATCGGCAGATATTAAGAAATCATCATTGCCTGCTATAATAACAGCAGCATCATCGCCAATGCCGGCAAGGCTGGATGCATTTGAAACGGCAAATTTGCTTTTGATTCTGTCAATCAATCCAAATTCGCCTAATTGCGATAATTCTGTTCGGGGTTCGCTCATGATAAAGGCCATTAGTCGGCCTGATCGGCCATTCGTCCGGCAAAAGTACTATTTGTCCATCATTCCAACGACATTGCTGATACAAACGGTATTCAGGAATAAACTTATAATAGATATGAAACGGTTCTACCTCATTATACTTTGTCTGTTCATTCTGGCCGCGTGCGCTTCGCCCAAAGCTTACTATGAAACCAAGGAAGGAAAGCGCAAACAGAAATATTATAACGATATTCAATTCGGACGCAACCCGCATCCGAAAATGAAGTTTTAATTATCCCCGATCCTGGCAAAGTTCTACCAATACATGATTGGTAGTTTTGGGGTGTATAAAGGCCACATTCTTGTTATCGGCACCCGGAAATGGTTTTTCTGATAGCAATAAAAAATCTTTCTTCTTAAGGTCTGCCATTTCGCTTTCAATGGCATCTGATTCAAAAGCCAGGTGATGCAACCCTTCCCCTCTCTTTTCAATAAACTTAGCTATGGCCGAATCGGGCCGGGTGGCAGCCACCAGCTCAATCTTTACATTTCCCAAATCAAAAAAGGAAGTTCGAACACCCTCCTTTTCAACTTCCTCAATCTTATAATGAGGTTTGTCAAATAGTTTTGCAAACAATGCATTGGCAGCATCCAGGTCTTTTA
>CAZTGZ010000088.1:1683-4631 GCA_964613385.1 uncultured Chitinophagaceae bacterium | reverse complement strand
CTCAGTTTGGTGGTGGTAAAACACATGCCTTGACTATGCTCTACCATCTAGCTAAAGGCGGTGCAGGAACAACAAAATATAATGGAGTCACAAAAATTCTTGAGAAATCTGGGATTAAAGAGTTCCCCGATAAATGTGCTGTTGCTGTATTTGTGGGTACGGAATTTGATTCCATCACAGGCCGTGGGGGGGATGATGGAACACCAATACGCAAAACACCGTGGGGAGAAATTGCGTGGCAGTTGGGCGGAGAGGAATCCTATGCTCAAATAGCGGAGCATGACGCCACATTCACAGAGCCTAAAGGTGATGTTATTGAGAAGTTCCTTCCCCATGACCGCCCTTGCCTAATTCTGATGGATGAGATTCTGAATTATATTAGCACCTACAGAGACCGGGGCTACCATAACAAGTTATATAATTTTATACAGGCACTTTCGGAAACAATCCGGGGTAGGAATAACGCCGTTCTCGTTGTATCTATACCAGCATCGGAACTTTCGTATACGGACAAAGATGATGCCGATCAGCAACGTTTGAAAAATATGCTGGATCGTCTTGGAAAACCTATTATTTTATCCGTCGAGGCGGAAACTTCAGAGATCATTCGTCGTAGACTTTTCGAATGGGATGAACGGGCGGTTACTAAAGATGGAAGAATTCTCCTGCCGAACGATGCACAAGATACGTCTAAGGCATATGCTGAATGGATTCAGGAGCATAAACAACTGCTGCCTGGTTTAATAAATCCTGACCTAGCACGGGATCAGTTTATGGCAACATATCCTTTTCATCCTATGGTTGTTTCTGTCTTTGAACGCAAATGGCAAACATTGCCGCGTTTTCAGCAAACGAGAGGTATTTTACGCCTTCTTGCTTTATGGGTAGCAAAAGCATATCAGGAAGGCTACAAAGGGGCACAAAAAGATCCTCTTATTACACTCGGCACAGCACCCTTGGAAGACCCTATTTTTCGTGCAGCAGTATTTGAACAGCTTGGAGAAACTAAGCTTGAACCCGTTGTAACAACTGATATTGCTGGCAAAAAGAATGCTCACGCTGTGCAACTCGACAACGAAGCAAAAGATACTATTAAAAAGGATCGCTTGCATCGCAAAGCAGCTACGGCCATATTTTTTGAGTCAAATGGGGGCCAGGTTGGTATAGAGGCACAGGAGGCCAGCTTGCCAGAAATACGACTTGCTATTAGTGGACCGAACAGCGACATAGGAAATGTTGAGACCGTATTAGATGCTCTTACAGAAACTTGTTATTACTTAAACGTAGTTAAGACACGATACAAATTTACACTCAAAGAAAATCTGAATAAACGGTTTGCAGACCGTCGCGCTACTGTACAGAACGCTCAAATTGATGAAGTTGTAAAGCAAGAAATTCAGAATGTATTTAGTCAGAAGCAGTTTGTCGAACGCGTTTTTTTCCCGGAAAAGAGTATTCAGGTTTCTGATCGTCCTGTTATTACATTTATAGTCAGCGATTTGTCGCACACAATGGATGACGAAAAATCAACATTGTCAATTGTGGAGCAGATTATCAGGGAATATGGGACGTCAGCTCGTACGTTTAAGAGTGCGGTATTCTGGATACTTGCTGATTCACCGCAATCTATTCGAGAGGAGGCCCGTAAACTTTTAGCCTGGAGAACAATCAGCGACGAAGTTGGGGATTTAAGCTTAGATGAATCTCAGAGAAAGCAGCTCAACGAATACATTAAAAAAGCCCAAAGAGACTTAAAAGAATCGATTTGGCGTTCGTACAAATATATCTATTATCTAGAAAAAGATAACTCCCTCAAACGATTGGATTTGGGGCTGGTACACTCGTCGAGCACTGGGGACGGCAATCCGATTTCGAATGCGCTAAACAGGTTATCTGAAAGGGGTGAAGTTGAATTTCTCGGCGTCAGTCCCAATTTTCTGCTGCGCAATTGGCCGCCCGCGTTCAAAGAATGGAGCACAAAATCCGTTAGAGACGCATTTTATGCTTCACCGATTTTTCCACGCATTTTGAATCCCGAGAGTGCCAAGGAAACTATCGCCCGAGGTGTCGAACAAGGATTGCTGGCTTATGTAGGAAAGACGAATGGAAGCTATAAGCCATTTGTGTTTGAGGAATCTATAGCTTCAAGCGGTATCGATATTTCCGATGACATGTACATTATAAATTCGGAGGTTGCGAAAGCATATAAACAGAAAAATCAACAAGGGGTAGTACAAACACCTGTACAACCAGAGGATCCTAGCCCTTCTGCGCCATACAATCCAACTGAAGGTAATTTACCCATATCCGATAGTCCGATACAAGATCCCATTTCCAGCATTAAATGGTCAGGCGAAGTGCCACCGCAAAAATGGATGAACTTTTATACAAAAGTATTGTCTCGATTTGCAATCGGGACCAGCTTAAAGCTGACAGTTCACGTTGAAGTTAAATCCGAGAAAGGTCTTTCATCACAATCTGTAGATGATACTAAAAACGCACTGAGGGAGCTTGGATTGGAGGATAGTATTGAAGACGAGTAAATTTTAGTCTATTGAGAGGAGGATATTTGTTTTAAAACAAATAGATACTGAATTCCAGCTATGGATAATACGAAAATAATTTGAAAATCTAATCCATTCATCGTCTTCGTAGTCGAGAATGAGTTCAATTAGATCTAGATTGCCCGAATTGATCCACCGAACAAACTATTATCCAAGTAGAAGTAGATCACGATTCAGACTAACTAATTTGGCCTCGATCAATTGTATTTATAACTTTGATCTTATAGCGTTATCTGATCTAACTGCTTGTATTAACATGTAAAATGATATTTTCGCATATTCTTATCTGCTACTCTTGACAACATGAAATTATCTCGTACTTAATCCTCAATATATGGACTTTATTTGAGGAGGAAGTACGCATGGATAGCATTCCGAAACAAC
>CAZTGZ010000088.1:0-1673 GCA_964613385.1 uncultured Chitinophagaceae bacterium | reverse complement strand
CAGAGAGGCATCTAAACTCTTTAACATTCCTGAAAATACACTTAGAGCATACATACACAGACGGATAATTCCCTTTAGGAAAATCAGGGGAAGGGTGTATTTCGTTACTGAAACTTTGGAAAAATGGTTATCTCAATACGATGTGGAAACTATTGGAAGGAGTAATTGATCTAGTAAGCCATATATCTTATGAAGAATAAGGCACGAAATTTTAGGTCTAGTACTTCCAGAAGGTACTTCACGGCTCCAAATTTTATTTTTGAGGATTGCCGAATGCTATCAAGCAACGCGAAATTAATTTTCTGCAATTTATGCAGAAGATCGAGTGGTACTGGTAGGTGTTATCCTTCACAAAAGACTATCGGAAGGGATTGCGGTATTAAATCTCTTGTGACAGTGAGAAAAGCCATTAGTGAACTTGTAGATGCAGGCTTGATTAGAATCGAATCTAATAAACGCCGAGTTAATAATTATTTTCTAACTGAAAGGGTTTGGGGAACTTGTCCAGAGAGTACACAACAGGGAAAAGACCAACATGGACAGAATTTATCCATATATAGGTTAAATATTGACTCTGACAATGAACAAAAATTATCCACTAAGGAATACACAAAGAAGGAAAACAAATATAAGGAAAGAGCAAGTATATCAAATCAACTCCTTACAGAAGAAACTGAATCATCATTGGATATAGAATATCTTCAGACTAATACTAATGATTCCAAAGAATCCTTAAAGCAATTGAATTGTAATTCAGATCACCAAACGTATGAGAGACATTTAAGGGATCTTATAAATAGAAAAGACGATGTTTCACACGAAAAGTTGGTTAGGGAATTTGATAAGGTGCGCCTGAGATGAAAACAAAATTGTTCAAAAACTCAATAATAGGACTGATCTATAAAAAATGACATCCAGAAAGAAAATAATATTTAGCTTGTTACTTGAACTTCATTCTAATAATAGATTGCGCATATTTATCTCTAGTCCCTACTCTCTCCAGTCACCTTATCCACTAGTCACTATGCATTTCACTCTTAACCAACTGAAATGACTAAAAAATAACTGATCAAAAAGGTGGGTTCGATGATTAAGGAAGATAAGACCAGTTTTTGGCGTTTTGCAGTCATATATGACATCAAAATTTTGAAATCACCGCCCAACTATATGGAGCTATTTATCAATAAGATGGACCCGGTCAACCCCCAGAACCCCCTTACCCCAAGATCATATGCAATGTGAGTGGATTATATGGATATCATCCGACGGGTTGACACTCATTGATAGGTTGTATAGTCAGTTTTTTATGAGTAGACCATGGGCGTTTACAGAAAGAATAACCGTTTCTATATCGACTATTATACACCAAGCGGTAAAAGGAAAAGAGAAGTCGTATCCATACCGGGGAAAGACCCTGCTACGATAACTTACCGTGATGCGGAAAATGCGCTTTCGATAAGACGATCGGAGATTGCCCAGGGCAAGTTCGATATTGCTAAAACAGAAAAACCCGTCAAGTTTGAAAAGCTTGTAGACGCATACCTCGAATGGGCAAAGGACAATCATAAATCCATTGAGAGGGACTACACAGCATGTAAAAACCTGCTTGCCTATTTTCGGGGAAAGAATGTTTACAGCCTTAACCTTTGGGAGATCGAGAAATACAAATCCGA
>CAZTGZ010000087.1:0-4890 GCA_964613385.1 uncultured Chitinophagaceae bacterium | reverse complement strand
TTGATAATGAAATACCAAATTTAATCCAAATAATATGGCAATTAAAGCAATAATCGAACTACAGGCTCAGCCGGGAAAACGTGATGAGCTTAAAGCATTTATTGAAAATCTGGTGGCCGCTCATGGTCCCGGTGGTCCCGGGTTCATTAGAAGTACACGCTATGAAGTATTGGACAACCCTGATCGACTGATTGAAATTGCAGACTGGGAATCAGCCGAAGCGAGAGAAGCTCATATGAAGGCTTCCGCTGCTACCGGCATTTATGCACCACTGAAGGAGTTGCTTGCGGAACCCTTTAGAGTGATCATCATAAAACAATTGTACCGGTGATAGGTCTTGCTGGCAAAGATCCTTAATGACTCAAAAAGCAAGGCTCAGAATGAGTTGTGCCAAAGCCACACAGTCACAAGTACGGGTTTCGCGTCAGGCGGGCTGACGAGCAAATTTCAACTGACCTTCTTTAACATCGATTGAACTTTAGTAAAATTTAGTCTACTGTGCTCCGCTTGCCCGTCCGAGAACAAAGTCAGGAATCGCTAAGGGCAATTATAGAAAAGACCGACACAAATGAAAAAAAAATTGTCACTAACGATATTCTATATACTTATATATTCTGCTTCTTTTGGACAATTACCTGTTTCTGCAGACAGCCTATACACATTTATCAAATACAACTCAATTCATAGAACTACACTTGACTGGAAGCAGGTTGACAAAACATTCAACGAACAAATAAAAACAGCAAAAACGCTAAACGATACAATGAACTGCTTTGTGGCAGTTTTTAGAAGTTTAAAAGATGTCCATTCTCAAATATATCTCAACAACCAATATTACGGACACTATTCAATTTTTGACGACTCGATCCTGGCTTGGCTCAAGCCATTAAACGACAAGGCAATTTCAGTGACTAACAAAATACATTCGGAAGTTATTTCGAAGGGAATTGGCTATATAAGAGTTCCGACCTTTCAGGTTTTTGACCCAATTCAGATTAATAGTTTCGCTCAATCAATTGCCGACAGCATTAGCAAACTATCAACGAAAAGTAAGATAGGATTTATCATTGATCTAAGATTGAATGGTGGTGGGAATATATACCCAATGCTTTCAGGTCTAAGTCAATTTTTAGGTGACCAAACAATAGGTTTTGAAACAGATATAAATGACAGCATTGTCCGGGCCTGGGAAATAAAAAATGGAAATTTTGTTATTGGCGGCTACCAGACTACGGATATAAAAGTAAATCAAATGTCGAACCTTACCAATCTGCCAATTGTAGTTATCATAGGTCCGGTTACTAAAAGTGCAGGCAGTATGGTTGCAATTGCCTTTAAAGGAAGACCAAATACGCTTTTTATTGGTGAGCCAACAGCAGAGGGTTATACGACCTCAAACGGTTACTTTCAATTTGCTCCAAACCTGGCTCTAAATTTTGCCACTAATTATGTAGCTGATCGATATCGAAATGTCTATAAGAAAACCGTAAATCCGGACACAACGATTAATCAAGGAGACAATTTCGACAATCTGCTAAATGACGAAAAAATTAAAACTTCCATTAAATGGTTGACAAAACAATAATATCCTTTTAACAGCGTGTCACCGAGCTGGCAGTAAGGTGTAAAATTGAAGCTGAGTACTGCTATCAAACTTTTGTTCAGATTGACAGTGAAATGTTCCTGTTGTTTCAATCAGGCCAGGATCCTGATGATACAACTGGTCGGCCTTAGCATTCCACTTTGCTCAACTTCCTCATAAACGGTGCAATCGTGGGGCAATCCCAAACAAACGAGGGGGCAGAATTTGAAGGATTCACTACACTCCAGGTTTTAGGGAACTCATCGACAGACCCAAAGCAGGGACACACTACCATGAATGTACAGACCCAAAATCCACCCGCACAACGCCGGCATACAGGCCGTAATGTGGATATGCCGGTCAAAAGACAGTGGAGACTTTATGGAAATAGTGTTACATTGGAAAGTAAAAACCGATTCGAAAGAACGGCAGACAAATTTTGTTACATACGACTGTCCCATTGTATCAGCCTGACCATCAAAATCGCTCTGATTTATAAATAGAATTCTAACTATTTTAGAAAAAATGAAAGCAATCCAAATCTGCTCACTTACTTTGATCTGTGTTACCATGTTATATTCTTGTGCTACTATACCAAATGGTGCCGTACCAGTCAAACCCTTTGATAAAAAAAGATATCTCGGTAAATGGTACGAGATTGCCAGAAAAGATTTTAAATATGAACGGAATTTGAGCAATACTACTGCCGAATATTCTTTAAATGACAACGGAACGATAAAGGTTAACAATCAGGGATATAATACCAAAAAAGGAGAATGGACTCAAGCAATTGGTAAGGCAAAATTTGCTCGAGAAGAAAATATCGCCATGCTTAAAGTATCATTTTTTGGACCATTCTATTCCGGATACAATGTAATCGCAATTGATGATGAGTACAGGTATGCTTTGGTTGCCGGAAAAAGTTTTAAGTACTTATGGCTTTTATCTCGCGAGACTACTATGCCTGTGGAGATAAAAGATAAATATCTCCGGATCGCAGAAGGGATAGGATACAATACAACTGACCTAATTTGGGTTGAACATAACAAACAGAAATAATGCTCACCGTTCCTTTAATACCATACCGCCAATCGTTGCCCGTCAGGGTATGTAACGACTACGCAACCAAAAACATGAGTGGACGATTAAAATTTTTCAGCGACAATTGCGAACGACAAGATGCCGACTGCACTTGAAACCGTTACATTCAAGTAAAACGACACCCGGTTTATAACGAATTGGTAAGCACCCTATGCACTTATTTCGGCAACTCTTAAAACACGCATGTCACTAATCTCGTTATTAGATTGAATCCAAATATTTTAACAAAAGGAAAAATATGGAATTTTCAGTTGGATTTATATACAATTTGATTGGAGCTGGGGCGGTCATTAAACAGATGAAACTTTTCGATAAATGTCCATGGTCTTAGGGTCACCACCATCTGATTCAGTTGCATATCGATGATAAGGAAAATCACAATAGGAATAGGAGTGCTTGGTCTGGTACTGTTTTTACTGATCACACTCTACCATTCCGCTCTTCCCGAAAATCATGGGGTAATTGACTATAAGCTGTTTTTATCTGCTCAGGAAAAAAGACCATTGGTCGTCGCCTTTGGTGGCAGTGAAGGAGGAATGGTGTACGCTGGCGAAGAAACTCAGGATCTCAGGGACAGTATTCTTACCCTCGGTTACCATTTTCTTGCCATTGGATACTTTGGCACTCCAAATACTCCGGAGAGGCTGGATAGAATATCCCTTGATGCCATCTATGATACGATTAAAAGTGTCAGCCACCAACCTTTGGTTGACAATGACCGAATCGCTATTTTTGGAAGCTCAAGAGGTGGAGAACTCGCACTCAACCTCGCTTCCAAATATGATGACATTGATGCCGTGATAGCAATTGTTCCATCCAATGTAAGTCTTCCCTCAAAGTTTGGCTGGGGTGAGACTTCATCCTGGACATATAAACAGGAAGAAGTGCCCTGTATTTCAGCTACCACTGAATCGATAAATCTCATTCAAAGTGGAGATTTTTTCAATGGATTTAGTACGATGCTTCAGAACTCAAAAACCAGCGCTATATCCGAAATAGAAGTCGAAAGGATCAATGCTCCTATCCTTTTTGTTTCAGCTTCCCTTGATGAGGTTTGGCCTTCCACTTTGATGTGCAATAAAATGATAGAGCGGCTTCAATCGAACAACTTTCAACATTATTATAAACACATAGCGTTGCAGGGGGGTCATGCAGAATTCTCCAGAAATCATGAACTTGTTTTCGGTTTCCTGAACCAACATTTTCCAATTGAAGGAAACCAATAACATCGTAGAAGGTCATTAAATGGAAACCACAAAGAAACAATCATAAAAACATGTACAACTTTTCATACTTCAAGGAAAAAGACAAACAAACCATTTTAAACTTCATTCACGACCATCCATTTGCCTTCCTGACAGGAAGCGATCTGTCAGGCAAGCAAACGGCAACGCAGGTACCGGTTCTCTTTGAAGAAAGAAACGGTGAACTGTATCTGCAGGGACATATTATGCGAAATACCGACCACCATAAATCCTTTGTTGAAAACCCAAACGTTCTGGTAGTATTTACGGGTCCTAGTACTTACGTTAGTGCTTCCTGGTATACCAACCCACAAATTGGTTCCACCTGGAATTACATGAGTGTTCATTTAAGCGGGCAAATGAATTTTATGTCATCTGACGAATTAATTCAGTTTATGAGAAAATTTACCCTGAAATTTGAAAAGGGAAACACTCAGTCATTGACTATTTACGACAATCTGCCTGATTCATTCTTAAGCAAAATGATGCCTGCCATTGTTGGTTTTGAGATCAAGGTAGAGAAAATCGACAATGTGTTTAAACTCAGTCAGAACAGAGATGAAAAAAGTTTCTTAAACATCATTTCAAAACTTGAAGAACAGGGTGGTGACAGTGCCTTGATTGCCCATGAAATGAAGAAGAGAACATCGGAATTATTTCCACCGGGAGTTGAGTGGGATGGTTCTAAATTTGACTCCTGATCATATGGCGAAGCTTTACCCCACATAGACACCATAGAAAGTACAGCGATAGCAATGGGAACAACTAAGTATTCACTGTATTCCTTTGTGTGTTGCGTCAATCATGGCTCTTAAATGGTTAGGGGTAGTTGGAAAAATATCGGGCTTTCAATGAGATTGATTCGGGACATACATAAAGGGCACCTCTAAAAACTCCGTTCAATTGTCATCGCTTATCTGCGATAAGCTATTCAAAAATAACCTGGCTTTCCCACCCACTTCG
>CAZTGZ010000086.1:4608-4973 GCA_964613385.1 uncultured Chitinophagaceae bacterium | reverse complement strand
TTCCCGGCAGCTCCACTAAGAGAATCAAAACCAGGATGAAGGCAATTGAATGAAGGCAATTAAGCTTGCTTAAGATTGCCGTAATGAAATTGCCTGCCAGCCCGGAGGGATGGCCCTGGTTTTGATTTCGACTACCGACGCCGAGGTCGGCACAAGGCTTTGGTGCCAACGGGATCGCGTCAGCAACCCCGGCAGCTCCACCACCGACCGCCGAAGCTTTAGCGAAGGCGGTTTTTTCTCTCTGTAAATAACCGGGAATGTCGACTGACAAAAGTTTTCATTGCGACGGATAACACAATCCCGATTTTAAAATTAAGCTTGCTTAAGATTGCCGTAATGAAATTGCCTGCCAGCCCGGAGGGATG
>CAZTGZ010000086.1:0-4508 GCA_964613385.1 uncultured Chitinophagaceae bacterium | reverse complement strand
GCCCTGGTTTTGATTTCGACTACCGACGCAGCGGTCGGCACTATGATTTGGAGTTCATTGAATCAAGAGATAAATCCCGGCAGATCCACCAATAGCCTTGCATTACTTTACAGGGCTTTCTTTCTGCATAATGGTGTCGTGTCCAACAAGTATCATTATCGCGGAAAAGCTATTTTTTGAACAAAAAAATAAACAAAAAAGATGGAATTAATCTGGCTTGATCATTATCGACTTTGTCAGATCCAAATTCGTCATAAGCACCCAGAAAAGTTGCTGTAGAATGGCTCTATACATGCTTATAGAGTTTTCCTGAGTTCATTCTAATTACCCGAAAATAAGGATTACGGTTATCTTCTTGTACAAGGGAGTCCAGGTATTTCTCGTCCTGGGCATTCCATCTATATTTGTAGAGACTATCAAAAAGCCACAGATAAAAATCTTGTGGGTGATGCTGCCCAATACTATCTACCTCACCACATGTTTCCAGAATTTCCTGGTACTTTCCTTCTATCTCCCGATAAAGAGTGATGCTGTTTCCACACGAACTCATGCCGGCATATTGAATCAGGACCATTTTATTGCCATCCAGTAAATAGAGTCATCTCCCTGGTCGCCCAGCACCGGTAGTGTGCACCATCCGGGCGATGACACGGTTCTATCAGATACATATCGTACTCACTACCGGCATGCTGTCACATAGCCCCATCAGCCAGATGAGATCTAAGATGGAGTCAGGGTGATAGGTGTATTCGTCGTCGAAAGAGTCATATGTAAAATCAAACTTCTTGTAAGAATTCAATGATTTACTCGTCATAATGTCCAGAATTCTCCTTCTGTGATAGGACCTGATAATTTTCTATCTCGGGTGCCACCTGGTTCTTATGGTTCGGTTTGCGACGACTAATCTCCTGAAGTGCAGCTTCTCCTCCGGTCTCATAGAGTTCCTTGATTCTATAGTAACTGTCCCGGGAGTATCCCATGGTCCAGCATGCCTGCGAAACGTTGTTTAACTGCTAGGCTAATCGTAGTAATCCTATTTTACTTTTGATAACTTTACCTGTAGTAGTCATGGTTTAATCAGTTTGAATATTATGAAATTTTACAATACAAAAATAATCAAACAGTCAGATTAAATCGTGACTACTTCACTAATTCCAAGATCCCTGTTTGTGGCAATTGGTAAGATCAGTTTTTGAAATTTTGTATTAGCTAACTTCTCGATCAGTATCCCTCTCGTTGTATCATAAGAAATATTAACCAAGGCCAGAGTTGATTCCTGATCAACATTAGCAAGTTTCTCAGGACCATCATAGAGAAAGGAACTAGTTGAAGCAATACCAAGTATTATATTTTTTCGATCATCCTCGCTCGACATATTGATTGACATTGTCACCAAAACCTTGTTTTGTTCCTGGTCGATTTTAAGATCCGTATGCATTTTTATGTGTACACCACCGGACATGTCACTGCTACTATCATCGATAGTAAGCTTTGTGATATGATAGCTTATAAAAACAAATGGGAAAGCTTGGTGTGGTATCATCAAAAGTCAGTTAAGCATATTGAAGATCTGTTTTACTTTCGAAGATAAAATCGAGTTTTTCTTGGCTGGGCTGTGTTTCAACCATAACAGGAAGTTTTTTTGGTGGGAGGCCACCACTAAATGACAAATGCTCATCGGCAGTTGGGACCAATATTAAATCACATTCTAAAGCCTCTTCAAGTTTCATTAGGGACTTAAAAGTGAAATTGTGAAAGCCTGATAACCATTTACTGATTTCTGGCTCACTTTTGTCTAGGGCTTTGGCAAGATCTTTTTGCTCCCAGGCCTTTTCTTCCATTTGTTTTCTAATTCTCTTCATCAATGAATATGACTTCGAAACGAATTTCTTACTGAAATCTGAAGTATTATTTACAAGTCTTAAAAAATCTTCTTTTTCCATTATGCTCTTTTCCTTTTTTAAATAGTGAACTCTTTTCCAATAATCTCCTTTCCTTCAATATTAGTCTCTTGATTTCTAATCGCGGAGTCAATTGCTTGTGCAATTAGGTTCGCGGTACTGAAATGGTGCCTTACATTTGGGCAGTCCTGAGCTTTCACGGCGGTCTTTATTCCACCATTGAATAGCACCACAACGCAATCACTCAATCTCATTGCATACAATCGAAGAGCTTGAAATTCATCAGACAAGTTCAATCCTAATTTACGGAGCTTAGATCTGTCTGGAGGGAGTGCGCCTGCTCTCCCTTCGTGCCGAAAAAGATCTTTATCAGCTCCCCTTCTACCCATGAGATCCATAATGTTTATTATAATATCAAACTCCTCCTTCACCGATAGATCGTTTCGATAGGTATCCATGAACTCTTGTGTCTCTGATTGCTCCTTTATGGGATCACCATATTGGTCTTCAAGTCTGACGGTATAGAAACGAACCTTGTCTAGATCCAAAAAGTTCTCTAAAGTAACAAAATAGTTCACTTATAAGTTAATTACCTTTAAAATTAAGTTAATTATCTTTAAAATGGAGTAACAAGATTGTATTTCTAGATCAGATAGACATGGGTCAAAATCGGAATTTTTTCTGGTAGGATCGAGGAGGGGGTAAGCAGGGGTCTGGGATTAAATAATTTATAAAATCAGGACTCGGGCCCTTGGGGCCTTTTTCGTGTTGCATACGTGTTGCACATGAATCTTATAAACAACAGGATATCTGTTAAATATAATCATTTACCCGGTTCGGCAGCTTCACCTCCGTCTACCGTAGCTATAGCGAAGGCGGGAACCATTCACCGAAGCATCAAGGAAGGTGGAAACCGCCCTGCCGTTCAGCGAGGAAGAAAGCTCCTGAGTCAGGGTAAATCTGTCAGAAACAGCCTTTACCGTAGCGCTGATACAGATGTACAATACCATGAAAAGAACAGGAGCAAATTTATCTCATGATTAGTGAAAAAAAGGTTATTTTGAAAGATCCAAAGTTAACCCCATCGTACTTATGAAAAACAGACTCTGGATCGCATCAATATACACACTACTAATATTGATAGCATTTATTTCCACCGCGTGGAAAAGCATCGATAGTGAATTCATACTGGAAACGGAATCATATGCACCTGTTCCTGTTTTGCAGTCTGTAAGTACCTATGAGAAATGTCTTTCAGCCTTTATAATACCGGGTGATCTTGATTTGCTTCCCCGAAAAACCAAACATGCTAAAGTATCTCTCCTTCCTGTACCATCCGTTGATGGGAAACAACTACTCAAAGGCGCCAACCTGAATCATTTTTTTCAACGAATCGCGGATAGTCTGACGACGATAACCGGATTGAAGTACAATGACCGGCTGAGTGTTCAGTCGCTGAGCGGAGTCAAACAGACGTCCACAGGACTGATCGCTAACAAGGGTTTCAAATTCATGTCTGCCTGGGACCGGAATGGCTGGATGCTTGATTCACTGATTTATCTGGTACCGGTTAATTATTCGAACCGGAGTTTTGATGTAAGAGCGTTGACCTCACAAAAAGCTGATGCCATCAAACTCTCTACCTCACAGGATGCCCTGATGTTTACCTGCAAGGGAAGCAGAGCAACTTACCAACGACCCATTGTCCGGAAAGGAAGTCAGCTGTCCTGTCCCGGAGGATGCCGTCTGACCAGAGTGACCAAAGACGAAGCATTGAAAGGTCAGAAGAAATCGCTCATTATCATTCCCAATTACCGGTAGTTGCTGTCAACGGGATGATTTCCCAATTTTTGTATTACACCTTATTCAGTCAGCCCTTTCAGAAAATGCATCATCCATTGGGCCACTACCATTGCATCCGGCATCTGCTCGAGACTAGCCAGGCCTTTTTCCGTTTTTTCCTGCCCGATTTTGGCGGCCCGTTCGATCAATAATGCCCGGGCGTATTCCCTGGGGAATTCCGGATGACCCTGGATGCCCAGCATACGATGGCCGACACCAAACATAGCCACCGGACAGTCGGGAGATTTTGCGAGCAAACGGGCATTTTCGGGCATGACCTGTACCTGGTCCTGACAACTCATCAGTAACTGGACCGGATTCCGAAAGGGCACCATCCAGGACTCCTGCGCGACGATGGTAAATGGATGGATTCCGACACACCAGCCGGTATCTCCTTTCAGCACCTGGCCTCCCAGCGCTTCGGCGAGCAGCTGATGACCGAAACAAACGCCGATGTAATATTTTTGTTGATCATGAATTTCCTGCACCAATAATTTGAGCCGGTCGATCCAGGGCAGGTCGTCGTACACCGAATATTTCGAGCCCGTTGTCAGATAGGCTTCGCATTCATCAACCGAAGCCGGAAACTGGTTTTGGATGACATCATAAACCTGCAGATCGATTTCCGGCAGGAGTTTTCGGAACATTTCCGGATAATCGCCACTGATCGATTGAAGATGGTCAGCGACATGATCACACTGCAATAAACCTACCTTCATGGTATGCTCTGAACTTATACATTTTTAAGGTGAAAAGACTTGGGAC
>CAZTGZ010000085.1:3999-5145 GCA_964613385.1 uncultured Chitinophagaceae bacterium | reverse complement strand
ATTTTAATATCATTGTTCTCATTAATTCTCGCTATTTCCATTGTTCAGATCATTCTGCCTAATGTTAATGAGTTTCTTAATAAGAATTTAACCTTAAGTGCATTATCACTTGAGTGGTCAATTGTCATGTTCACTGTATTGATCGGTTCAGGAGTGCTAGCTTCACTTTATCCCGCTTTTGTGGTTTCAAAAATTTCACCTGTGCTTGCCATTAAAAATGAAATACAACTTACAAATAGAAGTATCCCTGTTCGTAAACTTCTTGTAATCGTTCAGTTTTCGATTTCTATAATGATGATTGCTTCTACTTTGATCATCTATCGCCAACTTAACTATGTGCGTGAAAAAGAGTTGGGTTTTAATGCAGAGAATCTGATCACCATTGACATTAATAGTGGTATCCTTCGAAGGCAATTTGAGGCCATAAAAACTGAATTCAGTAAAGTGGCAGGCGTGCAAAATGTAGCCGTTTCATCACGCGTTCCAGGAGAATGGAAAAACTTTCCTATCGCTTACGTACAAAAGGAGGAAGAGAGTGTTAGTCACGAAATGATTTTCGTAGGCATAGACCAAAATTTTCTCGAGACCTTTCAAATCGAATTAATTGAAGGTAGAAATTTTAATGAGCTGGCATCAGATTCAACAAAAGTACTGATCACAAGGAAAGCGGCAGAGCAACTAAACTTAGAAAGCCCACTCGGTCACATCATCTCTATTCCTAAAGTAAGATTTGGAAGTAACTTATCCGAACAGGAATCGCCATTTCAGGCAGAGATTATCGGCATCGTAGAAGACTTTCATTTTGAATCATTGAGAAATGAAATGAGACCGCTGCTATTTGCCTACCATAATAATTCCATTCATAGCATAGACTATTATACATTACGTATCAAGACCAACAATTGGGACCAAACATTGAGGGACCTCAAACAGGTTAATGATAGTTTTGATCCAGTAAATCCGGTTGAGTACAACTTTCTTGACAGTAAGTTTGAGGAATTTTATGACGCTGATAAAAAAAGAGGCGAGATTTTTCTTATCTTCTCCTCGGTAATCATAATAATCGCTTGCATGGGTCTTTATGCATTGGTTTCGTTTTCTGTAGAAAACAGACAAAAAGAAATTGGTGTCCGCAAAGTTCTTGGT
>CAZTGZ010000085.1:0-3989 GCA_964613385.1 uncultured Chitinophagaceae bacterium | reverse complement strand
AAAGCATCGTCTCCATGCTCTCGCGGGAATTTATCCTACTTGTAATCATTGCATTTGTCATTGCAACGCCAGCTGTAATATTTATTATGCGTGAATGGCTGTCGGAATTTGCATATCACATAAGCATCGGTTTTAGCACCTTTATCATAGCAGGATTGGGTGCAATGGCTATTGCTTTGATCACCATAAGCATGAAGTCAATCAAAGCTGCAGTAGCCAACCCTGTGGACTCCCTCAGAAGTGAATAATGATTAAGGTTGTAACCTTTTTGATTTATGTAAGTGCTTAATTAAATAACACTTATCCTATGCTGCTCAATTACCTTAAAATCGCGATTCGCAACCTGAAGCGCTACAAATCTTATTCAATCATCTCAATCAGTGGGCTAACGCTAGGGCTAACCTGTTGCCTGAGCATTCTTCTCTATGTTCAGCATGAGCTGAGCTACGACCGGTTTCACGCCAAGAATGATAGAATCTATAGGCTGGTCACAGGTTTTGATGATGATACCTATGATGGAATTGCCAAAGTTCATGGGCCTTGGGGAACAACGGCACTTCATTCATTGGCAGAGATTGAAAATATGACCCGGTTTGTGATAGCGGGACAAACGTTGTTTTCCAATGAAGATTTGATGGTATATGAGAACGATGGCTTGATTGCTGACTCTACTGTATTTGATATTTTTGATTTCAAAATCATTCATGGTAATCCGAAAACAGCTTTAACGCAGCCTAATGGAATCGCTATCTCCGAATCCATCTCGAAAAAATATTTTGGCGAAGAAAACTCGATTGGCAATACGATCAAATTAAATAATGAGCGTGAAGTTATTGTCACCGCTATCCTGGAAGACATTCCGGATAATTCACATCTTAAATTCACATTTCTGTTACCCATGTCAGGATATGATCATCCTCAAAAGGACAGTTGGGTTCAATGGAATCAATTTTACACATACCTTCTGCTTAAGGAAGGTCAGGACCCCCGCCAAGTAGCCAGGAAATTCGGCGCATTGTTACCTTCCTATATGGATAATGAGGCAGCTCAAAATTTTTCGCCATTCCTTCAATCATTAACCGACATTCATCTTCGTTCAAATCTTTTCCGTGAGCTCCAACCTAATTCTGACATTGACTACATATACATTTTTAGTGGAATAGGGTTGCTGATCCTTATTATCTCATCGATCAATTTTATCAACCTGACCACTGCAAGGGCTATCAACCGAATGAAGGAAGTAGGCATCAGAAAAAGCTCCGGCGCCATCAAAAGCCAGCTGATTACCCAATATTTAAGTGAATCGATTGTAGTGTGTCTTGTTTCACTGTTACTTGCGGTTGGCATACTGTATGCTGCACTCCCCTACTTCAATACGATCATAGGCAAAAAGCTTTTCATAGACATTAGCAACTATGAAAACTTTATGTGGGCTATCCTGATCACTCTTGCTGTTGGCATAATCTCAGGAAGTTATCCTGCCTTTTATTTAGCCAATCAAAGACCAACAGATGTGCTTAAAGGAAAAAGTAAAAGCGGAGGGCGGCAGCTTGTTAGAAAATCTCTTGTTGTAATTCAATTTGCAGTGTCTGTTTTTCTAATCATTTCCTCCATCGCGATCTATCAACAACTCAACTTTATCCAAAAGCGGAAACTGGGTTTTAATCCATCCCAATTGGTCACTATTCCCATTCAGAATAATACATTGCGACAACAACAAGAAGTTATAAAAAATGAGCTTGTCAGAAATTCTGCGATCGTATCAACATCGATTTCTGGTGGACAACCTGGCGGAAGTGATTGGGGTATTCCATACGCGGCAGAAGGAATAAGTGAGGATGAATTGCCGCCCATGCGTGTATTGGCGGTAGACCACGACTTTGCGAATACATTTGAAATGGACGTGGTTCAAGGGCGTAACTTTTCAAAAGAAATCAGCTCGGACTCAATTGCCTATTTGGTAAATGAAGAAGCGGTCCGGCAGCTTGGATGGGATGACCCACTCAATAAATCTTTGAGTATGCCGGCAATTGGTCGGCCTCCCGGTCCCATAGTCGGAGTATTAAAGGACTTCCACTTCCGTTCTTTAAAAGAAAAGATTGGGCCAGTTTTGTTGTTCATTCCTCCTTCATCATGGTTTGGAATGTATACAATTCGAATAAGAGCCAATCATATGGAGAATGGAATAGACGCAATCGAGCAAACATTTAAAAAATTTGACCCGGATCATCCATTTACCTATTCATTTTTTGATGAGACCTATGGTCAACTTTATCAAGCCGAAAATCGATTGGCAAAAATCGTAAGGCTATTTACCGGAATTGGAATATTCATAGCCTGCATGGGTCTGTTCAGTCTTGCCTCGTTTATGACCGAACAAAGAATAAAGGAGATAGGAATTCGTAAGGTGATGGGTGCCTCTGTAAAATCAATAACTTTAATGCTCACCAAAGATTTATTGCTTCTGGTTTTTATTGGCCTGCTAATAGCCATTCCCGTTGGATATTACCTGATTGAAAACTGGTTATCCGCATTTGTCTATCGCATAACCCTGGGCTCTGATGTATTCATTTTGACAGGTCTGTTCGTTATTGTGCTTTCATGGGCTACTATTAGTTACAGGATAGTGCAGGCAGGTTTGATGAACCCCGTGGATTCTTTGAGAAATGAATGAACCCGTGCACGCTATTAACCCGGAAATGAACGATTATGAACATATATCAAGTCCAGATTGCTCTTTTTTGATTATTAATCCAATAAAATAGTACGGGCACGCAACTTGATAAGCAAGTCCCTGTCTATTGGTAAGCAAATCGAATAGCTAGAAATAACGTCAACCCTAAACAACCGAATCGAATGATAAAGAATTACCTCAAAGTTGCCCTCAGAAGTATTTTTAGAAATAAACTAACAGCCTTTATCAACATAGCAGGTTTGGCGTTGGCAATGGCCTGTGCCCTTTTGATCTACATGTACATATCTGATGAAGTGAGTTATGACAAATACAATGGCAAGTCAGATCGCATTTATCGTGTAACAAGGGAATTCAAATCTCCTGATGGATCAGTTAATCTGCACCTTGGCAACGTAGCTCCACCTATCGGACCATTGTTAAAAAATGATTTCGGTGAAATAGAAGAGTTGGCCAGGACCATCAACTTCAACCTGGTCATTGGGCTTGAAGAAAACGGCGAACTAGTAAAAAATTTCACTGAAGAGCGATTGTTCGTGGCTGAACCATCTATTTTCAAAATATTTGACATTAACGTAACATCTGGAGATCCTGCTAAAGCCCTGGAGAGGCCATTTACCGTCATGCTCTCAGAAAAAACTGCGCTCAAATATTTTGATGACTTAAATGTGGTCGGTAGAAGGCTAAGGGCAAATAATGCCTTCGATATTGAAGTAACAGGAATATTTGAAGACTTCCCCGATCAGGCGCACTGGCACCCAGAGTTGATTGTATCATTCATCACTATGGAGAATGACAACATCTACGGGAGAAGTGGTCTGGAATCAAATTGGGGTAACAACGCATTCGGTACCTATTTTTTACTGGAGGAAGGAGCGGATCCAAAAAAATTCGAAGCACAACTACCGGCCTTCCTGGATAAGCATTTTGGATCGTATGCAATCGCCAACTTTGGTGCACCACCCGATTTTGTTGCATCCAAGGTCACCTCATTATACGCCCAAAAAGTGACAGATATACACTTATACTCTCATTTAGATGATGAGATTGAGGTAAATGGAAATATCAACAACGTGTACATGATGGGCGTTATTGGTTTATTTATCATCCTCATAGCTTGTTTCAATTTTGTAAATCTGTCAACTGCCAGAGCTACCAAGCGAGCAAAAGAGGTTGGGTTGCGAAAGGTGGTTGGTGCAGTAAGAAATCAGTTAATTGTTCAATACCTCAGTGAATCAGTTCTCATAGCTTTCTTTGCGGTGGCACTTTCCTTAGCAATGGCCTGGATCGGATTGGA
>CAZTGZ010000084.1:0-5227 GCA_964613385.1 uncultured Chitinophagaceae bacterium | reverse complement strand
TACCTCTTTCAGAAATAATGTATTTCCCCCCAGGATCCTTAATATAGGTCTGGTGTGATGACCTGTGTGTGATGATCAATGTCCCACCTCCAGGTACTCCTTGAAAATATCGCTTTTCGGAGATTCAAAAACCACTTTCGGCCTCCCTTTCTCCACGATCTCCCCATAATACATGAAGACTACATAGTCTGCCAAACGTTTGGCTTGTCTCAGCATATGCGTGACCAGCACTACTGCATAGTCTTTGCGCAGTTCCATGAGTTGCTCTTCAATTTTTCCACTGGAAATCGGGTCAAGTGCGGAGGTAGGCTCGTCAGCCAAAATAACCCGGGGCTCAATGGAAAGTCCCCGGGCAAGGCATAGACGTTGTTGCTGGCCGATCGACAGCTGGCTGGCTGGTGTATTAAGCCGCGCTTTTACTTCTTCCCAAATGGCTGCCTTTTTCAAATAGTGTTCTACCAGATCAGCCTGTTCAGTTTTGTTTTTAACCCCTCTCACCTTAAGCGCATAGCGGATATTATCGGAAATGGTACCGGGGAGGGGAAAAGGACGTTGAGACAAAAGCCCCATTTTCTGCCGTAAGGCATATACATCTGTTTTTTTATCCAAAATATTTTCTCCCTGAAAATAAATGGCTCCTTCGGTGCGAATATCCGGGTTAAGGTCGGTGAGCCGGTTGAAAGTCTTCAGTAAAGTGGTCTTGCCACATCCCGACGGACCGAGTAGTACGATGATTCCCTTGTCCCGCACGTTTAGTTCTATTGACTTCAGTGCCTGCAGGTCACCATAATACAGGTTGAGATCCTTGACGTACAAAAGGCTATGAAGGCCTTTAGCCTCGTCCTTTTTTAATACGTCTTCGGCAATAATTGATTTATCCATGGTTTCTATTTTGAGAGAGATTTGCTGATCATTCTGGCTGAGATGCTAATAATCAGGATGATGATAGTGAGTACAAGCGCTGCGGCGTATGCTCGCCCTTTTACTTCTGCAATGGGCGAACTTAACTGAAAGAACACCGACAATGGCAAGGTGGCTGCGGGTTCCATCAGACTCTCCGGTATATAATCAGTGTACCCCGCAGTGAAAAGTACGGAGGCAGTATCACCAATACCTTTACCTAAAGCCAGCAAAAAGGCAGTGGCCACTCCGGGCATGGTCTGTTTCAGCAAAAATCTAAAACCAGCCTCTCCCTTAAAATACCCGAGGGACAAAGAAGCCTCAAGAAGGGCACTGGAAACTTGCTTAAAGGTCTCATCCAGGGCACGGATCATGATCGGGCTAATGAGCATTGCAACGGTGATAATGGCAGCCAACAAGGAAGCCCTCCAACCCATAAAAAGCATCAAATTGAAGCCGAAGGCACCATAGACAATGGGAGGTACCCCCCATAAGACATCCAATGTCAGACGTATCCTTTTTGTCCATCGGGGATGGCTGGCAAGATAAGTGTGTATAAATACAGCTACCGGAAGACTGATGAAGCATGCTAGGATGGAAGCCCCCGCTGCCAAATAGAGTGAACCTATGATGGCATTAAGGATTCCTCCTTCTTTGCCAAAATAATAACCCCCTTTGGGAACGCTGGTCAGCATATCCCAGCTTAGGAAGGGTGCACCTTTGATAGCGATGGTACCCAGTATACTGAAAACTGCACCCACGATAATGAGGGTGGAAATTGCCAGCAACACCTTCACTGTTTTTTCTTCCAAATATTTTCTTTTGCCCATTAGATTATACTTTAGATTGATAATGACTGATGAGTCTGTGTGCCAGCCAGTTGAAAACCACTACAATGACCAATAGCAATAAAGCCGAGAGCATCAGAGCTGAATCGTACATAGGGATGGACATCATCTCCCCATAATTATTGGCCAGCAATGCAGGCAGGGGATAGCCTGCACTAAACAAACCGATGGGCATTTGGACGACATTGCCCACCACCATCAATACCGCAATAGTTTCTCCAAACGCTTTGCTGATGCCCAGTGTAAAAGCGGCGGTGATACCCGGCTTGATCTGACGGAAGACCACATCACGTACCGCCTGCCAGTAGGTGGTCCCCAGGGAGAGGGCAGCTTCCTTGAGCTCAATGGCTACCGAACTAAATAGCTCGATAAGCATGTTGAGAACAAATGGCAACACCGAGAAAGACATGACCACGGCTCCTGCCAGAATGGAATATCCCGACGTGTTGGCGGCACCAGCAGCTTGCGCCCAATCGGCCACTCTGGGTACGATGAACAATACTCCCCATAAGCCAAAAATAACTGAAGGTATCCCGGCAAGGATATTAATAGCGGATTTCAAAATGCGCTCCACCCATCTTGGGGCAAACTGGGTGATATAGATGCTGGCTGCCAGGCACAGAGGTATCATGACCACCATACCTACCATAGCTGTAAGCACTGAACTGGTAATGAAAGGAAGCAGCCCAAACTTGCCCTGGCTCGGTAACCACTCCTGACCGATAAGGATATGGACCAATGTTACAGGATGTAGCATGGGCCAGGCTTTGATCACCAATGAACCACCAATGAAAACTGGCAGTAGCATCACAAGTATAAAGGCTCCCTGCATCCATTTTCTGCGCAGGAATTCTAGAAAGTATCTACTTGTCACTCGCCGAATAGTTTTGTTTTTTGATCTGCGATCACATCAGGACTTAACTTAATGTATCCGTTGGCTTCCACATGAGTCTGGCCCTGGCTCCAGACATAGTCTAAAAAAGCGATGACCAGCGGATTCTGAGGCTTACCGTTGGAAATGAGGTAAAGCTCACGGGCAGGTGGCGATGGATACCGTCCGTTGGCAATAGCTGTAGTGATCTCTTCCAGGCTAC
Organism: uncultured Chitinophagaceae bacterium; assembly: GCA_964613385.1. Classification (GTDB taxonomy): domain Bacteria; phylum Bacteroidota; class Bacteroidia; order NS11-12g; family UBA9320; genus CAZTGZ01. The sequence goes on along the minus strand of CAZTGZ010000084.1, from coordinate 2,385 downwards.
TATAAAAGTCCTCCTCCGGATCAATTTGACCATTTTCATTGATGTCGATGGGAACCACTTCCATTCCCTCGTATTTATGGCCACTATGGAGATCATAGACGTAAATCACATTATTAAAGCCAATGGCCAAAGGGTCGTGTTTGACCGCCTCGGCCAAACCAGGATCGCCATATACGGCTATCCCCTGAAGCTCCTCCTGGCCAGGTGCCCCCAGGTATTGACCCCAGGTAGCCGCTGCACCGGATGCGTCTGACCGGGTGAACACCGAAACCTGATGTTCCGAAGATTTCCATTGATGTCGATCCTTCGAGAGGAAAAAACCTGCAAGTTCGGACCGGGTCAATCCTTTTTGCTTCAACTCTCCCAGTATGGGATTCCTGGCACTGATAGTTGGGATCACTGCATCTTTAGTCACCGACACCCACCAAACACCTTTTTCTTTCTCACTGTCCATTATCTCACGTGAAAACATGCCCAGGTCAATGGCACCACCAAGAACATCAGCCATGCCCTTGCCTGCGCCTCCTGCAGAGATATTAAATTTGACACCTGGGTTTTCTTTACGAAAATCCTCGGCCCAAACATTGACCAGAGGATAGAGTGCAAATGCCCCGGAAATGGAAATCGTACCGTTAAGTTCACCTCCCGGTCCCTGCTCTGGTTTATGGGATGAACTACATGACGCCACCAGCAGCAAAATTGCCACTATCCACAGAATATTGATTTTTCTATTCATGAAATTTATTTTAAAAAAATAATCTCTATAGAGTTTATAGGTTTTAAATTGAAAAAAAACTACAACAGATCCATTAGATTAAATGAGAGTTCTATGTAAACAAAATCGGAACTATTGGCACTTTTACCCAATAGATTTTGCTGCCGGTTGGTCACAAATATGCCATTGATGTAATGCGTGTAACCGACATTGACATCTACAAACTTAGCAGGCTTGAAACGTGCTCTGACATCCAACCCCTGCCCAAGAAATTTTCCACTGTTTCCGGTTACATCCCGGTTGTCAAAACCTCCAAGCAGGTTATTGAATCGGTCTGTGGCACTAGCGAGCCAATAGAAACTGTAGCCTCCATCGACTCTTACGTCTTTTATCGGTTCAAATTCTAATTTCAGCTTTGGAGTAATGATATTTTCCATTACCATATAATCATCAGAAGACCAGGGTCTGGCAAAACCGAAGAAACGTTCGAAGCGATTGTTTTCCAGGTCATTGGGATCTTTATCTCCGCTTATATACCCGTAAAATAAACTCACTCTTGGTTTTGACCTGAGTTTGCTGAATTTGTAACCCAGTTCTGCCGTCACGGCAAACGCATTATGATCCAATCCATTGTCGCTACCGAATTGCTGGATATATGTGAGATCATAATTAAAGCTTTTGTTGCTTACCCATCCATAAAAACGGATCTCCGGACTGTGAATCAGACGTTCCCGGTTATTGTTTCCAGCAGCAGGTCGCTGTTTCAATCCCATGTAGTAAGGTTCAATCGTTATAGCATCTGACCATTTTCTCCAGTGACCCATAATTGCCCAGAAATCACGGTTACGGTCAGTCTGGTCAAACGCATCAATTAACCTGCTGATGGGTCTTACCAACAACACATCTACCTGCCAATCGTTTTTTTCTTGTCCCAGAGCAGCACTGAACCCCAGAAAATTATTTGTAGTGTTTCGCCAACTATTGAGAGAGATCAATCTGCGATCTAGAAACTCAAAGGCCTGACGGCCTAATCTAATGATAATAGGTCTTGAGTTTCCAAGATCGTCTTTCACCAATGCCTCTTTAAAATGAAGCTCTGCATAAGCTTGGATCAGCTCCACCCGGTTAAAGTCCCTGTTGTCAGGTGCAAACTTTCCATTTACACGGTGTGCATCTGCAAATTCAAGGACAAAACGGAACGGATCGATGAGGTTTTTCACTCCTAGATATGCCCTAGATCTAAGTAATAAAGGGTAATCTATGCCAATTTCGGGCCTTCTGATATCCTGATGCCGGATCTCAAATCGTGCTCTATAGTCTAATCCCACATCCAGCCAATCAATGTTCTCAGTTCCTTCTAGCCCTGTATTGCTGAGGTTTCTAACATAAGAGGGCGGATCGGTTTCCCGCTTTGTGCCGTATGAACCCGCTTCGACATAGTAGGCACTTTGAAGAGAGTCCTGTGCTTGTATTGCTAAAATTAATATTGGCTGTATCAATAGGACAATAATTACTAGCGTGTTATTGACTTTGCCCACTTTCACTTTTTGATTTAGTGAGCAAAAGTATTAAAATATTTACTCTATCTATCATATAGAGTTAATATTTTATCCAGTCTGGATATTCCGGACCATATTGACCCCCTAAATGCGGAATGATCTTGGAGTTGG
>CAZTGZ010000083.1:0-5718 GCA_964613385.1 uncultured Chitinophagaceae bacterium | reverse complement strand
GATGGATATGCGACAGACCAACAATACCAATAAAGAGTTTAAATACGGATTTGGGAATAAAGAGGAGTTGGAATATATATCATATTTAGGATTTGGACAACGATGTCTGGATGCGACCACGTGTCGATTTACATCAGTGGACAGGTTTTCTGAAAAATATGCCTTTCAGACCCCATTCTCCTATGCAGCTTCTAATCCTTTGAAGTTTATTGATGTTAATGGGGATAGTATTAGGGTAAGTATCGACAATGGCCAATTTATTGATTACACTCCAGGGATGGCGTATACTGGAGATAACGATTTTGCATCCACGATAATATCAACATTAAATGATTTAAATAGTACTGAATCAGGATCAGTAGTCATCAATACACTGGTTCGCTCTGAAAACAATTTTGATCTATTAAATATTGTTCCAGATAAAGAGGGAGCTGGTGCTGCTTTTTCTCCTAAAGAAGGTGGAGGTGGCAATCTTAAAGTTGGAAACGCTAATTCACTCAGTGACATTTCCCATGAAATCTTTCATGGATATCAGAGAGAAACAGGACTAACTCCGTTGGGAACCACTGCGGCAGAAGTCGGAGCATATTTATTTCAAGATATCGTTGCCTTTGAAAGAGGAGGTGGATTTGGCCTGCCCTCTTCAAATAATGAGTACGGAGTTCGTTACGATGAAGCACATGATAATTTACTGTTTGATGGCTATAGCCAATCTGATTACATCAGAGCAAATATTTACTTTAAATACAGCTCACGTAATTCATATGGATTGTACAATAAAATTAAACGAAGTGTACCTGGAACTCCCGCGATTCGAAAATTTATACCATTAAGATAGAGATAGTAAATGGTAAATATATGAAGGTGAGAAATGTGGCATGTATATTAGCTGTGGTTTTGATTTTAAGTTGTGATGTGAAACCGCAAGAAGCTGAAAATAATACCGAGGTGTATCTCTCACAAAGACAACCATTTAAAATACTTGAATCAGATAAGTATATTCAAATTCCAGATAGTTTAAGGCCCTATGATTTTCATGATGGATTGTTAGGTATTACCTATTTTGTAGACGCTGAAGGCAAAATAGAAGGTGTTAACCTTGGATTGTTGCGAATGAACGATGCAGCTGGAAATAGGTTAATATGGTATCGTAACAAAAATATGAAACCTATTTCTAAGGATTATTATCCGAATGAAATCAAACCATACTTAAAATGGGCTTTTGAATATGCTACAACTCGGGAAATCGTTAGAATTGATGAAGTTGAAAATGATTTAAAATGGCGCCTATGGGTTGTTGTTAGGCTAAAATAGTCGAATTCTTAGTTTTGAAAAATCAAAGAACTACGACCAGGTCTTATACCTATGTGATCCGTGACCACCTGGGTAATAACCGGGTATTTTTCTGGGACTCGACGGGAAACAATAGTCTGAGTACCAACGAAATCCGGGCCGTAAAATCCTATTATCCATTTGGGATGGATATGCGACAGACCAACAATACCAATAAAGAGTTTAAATACGGATTTGGGGACAATGAGGAGGTTGAATACACGGGATACAGTAATTTCGGATTCAGATGTTTAGATCCAACTATTGGAAGATGGCTGAGCACAGATCCACTTTCAGAATTGGCACCAGACCTTACACCTTTTAGATATGGGTTCAATAATCCAATCTCATACACAGATCCTTTTGGGTTATTTGAGAGTCGTAGGGAGGCAAGGAAGTATCGGAAATCCTCTGATGATCAGGATATAAGAAAGGGGAAAGTTAAAAAAGAAGAGGATGGATCTTATTCTGTACGATTCGGAGAGAGTGGTAAAATTTCAAAAGATTTTTTCGGAAATCTAGAATTCTCCTCAACGGCTACTTTCACAGGAGCATCGATTAGTCAGTATGATCCCAATATATTTGAAAGGATTGAAAGAAGTAATTTTTTGGGAAGAGTCGCTGTAGGGTTTGTCGATGATTTATGGTTGACTGTTCAATCTTTTAATCCATTCGATACTAGGGTAACCCACCTCTCGGGCAATTTTGCAATTGGTGATGAAGCCATCATGGGATTAATAAATTCTACAGCAACAGCTGTTCCATTAGGTAGATCAACAACTACTGTCAAATCCCTTGCACCTCAGGGACTGACTATTCTAGGAAAATTGAATGCAGCACAATTTAGCAAGATGTTTAAAGGAACAACACTTTCAAGAGCAAATCCTAGAGTTAGAGGTAAACTAAATAGACTCATAAATTCTAGTGTAGACATATCAAATGGCAAGGTACAGACAGGTAATGTCATTTTCAATATAACCAAAGTCTCTGGAAAATCTGTTAATAAGGAAGATTAATGGAATTAATTACTGAATTTTTGTTTGAAATAGTTTTCCGGAGATTTATTGCAGGTATCTTCGGATACTATACCCTTTTTTACATTTATAAAATTTTTAGAAACAAAAAAAAACTAGAATGGTTAGAAAAAACCAGATGTAACGAAGAAGAATTTGGGAAGGGATGTTTTATTGGCATTGTCGGTTTAATCTCTTTCAGTGTTCTGTTCATTGCCCTGGCTCTATTGTATGATTTGATTTTCATGAATTGATGAATTATCATGATTCTGCCGATAGATCAAGATACCTTGGATGAGGCAGGTCTGAGTTTAAATACGGATTTGGTAAAGAGGAGTTGGAATATATATCATATTTAGGATTTGGACAACGATGTCTGGATGCGACCACGTGTCGATTTACATCAGTGGACAGGTTTTCTGAAAAATATGCCTTTCAGACCCCATTCTCCTATGCAGCTTCTAATCCTTTGAAGTTTATTGATGTCAATGGGGATAGTATTCGGATTGCTGCAGGAAATGGGGATTACGCATATTATGATAACGGTAAACTGTATCATTCTAATGGAAGTCAATATACTGGAGCTGGAACTAAGGTTGAAAAAGATGGAACTATAAAGTTAAAGGGGAATCTTAAAGCTACAGTAAAAGCCCTAGACGCCATAAATTCAGGTGGTAATGCTGGCAGAGAGTTAGTAAACAGATTAGTAAAGAGTTCAAATACAACAACTATAACTCCTTCAAATAAAAATCGAACATTCAATTTCAATGTGGAATTTAACCCACGTGACTTTGATGGGGGGTTAAACACCGCAGGAAACACATCCAGACCTCCCTTTATCGGACTAGCTCACGAATTGGTTCATGTAATGGACTACGATATTAATGGAAGAGTTGATAATACTGTATGGTTTAGGGTGAATGGCAAACCTGTCTTTAATGCAGAAAAATTTGCTTCGAACTACGAGAATCTAATTAGAGCAGAAAATAGCCTCCCACTTAGGACAAACTATACAGATACTTCCTATCCGTCAGGGGCCCTCTTAAAGGGCAATAGAGCTATTTATCAATCAACTTATTATAGTACTAGACCAATATCTTCCAAGGTATTCACTGTTAAAAGAAATTAGATGAAATACACCATTATCTGCTTGTTTTTCACACATGGATTAATTGCTCAAAGTGAATTAATCAGGTTACCAAAATATTATACTCACGAAGGTGTAATTTTATCATTATCGAAGATGGATGAGAGCTCTGCTTTCCTTAAGGGATTATATGATCTTACTCGTGAAGATATAATCAAGGCGGAAAATCTCCTTTCGTTATTTGATTGTAAAAAACAAAAATTCAGACGAAAAGGAGTTCATCAGTACCTTGGCTATACCGATAATAACCAAAGGTATATCTTAATAAATGTGATCAAAATGAGCAAAAAAGATATGAATGGTATATTTAAGAACTGGAAGGATGAATTAATCCTTCCCTTTACGGAGTTCGGAGAAGAGGTTAATCTCATATATAAGGTCCACCTTGAAAGTGAGATGATTGGTTATTATTAGATAACTTAGATAATTAACCAAATCCTTTTGCTGCTCGAAAACTAAATCGAGGTAAGCAAAATTGATGACATGAAATGTAAATTGACATTTATATTATTTCTTTTAAATCTCATGAGTTGCTCAATACAGAGTACTCTCGTTGAGCGGGATCAAAATTTGCAGAATGCTGATTTCTATTTTGGATCTGGGTTTAAAGGTGATACTGTGACCATTTTTTTTGATGATAATAAATTTATGCTTACTGTCCAATCTGATTTTTCAGTGGGTATAAACCTTTCTAGTAGTTATAATAGTTCTAGTGGAAATATTACACTGATGAGAAATGGCCTTGTTGAGGAATTAAAAGAGATACATTCTTATGATAAGATCTTAATAAGAGTGCATGTAAGCGACTTAGAAATACAAAATAATTTCACAATAGAGAGAGGGAAATTTGTTCTGATTGACTATCATAAGAGTGAAAATAAAATTGTTTTTAGTCAATCAAAAAGCCTTTTTCACTGGAATGATGATTAAACAAAAATGCTTCCAACTAGAAACTCTATTTACGAAGACCGTCGTATTTTGACATATAATAGTTTATGGACTTTCCAGAAAGCCAGTTGAAAAATGGCCATCAGGAGCAGTAGGAACCTATTTGCTTCTGGAAAGGCAGAGAAGATGGTATCTTCGTAACTTTTGTCACATTTGATTAGAAAAGAAGCTAACTTTGGTGAGAGCCAGGTCTGATCTCTGACTTCCCCCGATAAATGATAGATACAGGGAGTTAAGTGCTCCCTGTTCGCTTTAGCAGGGAATACTTCTGTCAAACTGCTCAGAAGAATAGAATCTTATCCTTCTGATTTCTTCATCATAATCCTTTGCAACTTGATCGTTATCCTTGAGTTCTTTCACGACTTTCGATAAAGTGACTCAAAAGTAGTAAAAAGATATCATATTGTTGAGAATCGCAAAGTGATAACTGAATCATCGAATTGCAGCGATTCGGAAAGCCAAAGGAATGTCAAAGCAGGAGCTGGCCTCCATTTGTAACTACGAGAAATCCAATATGTCCAGGATCGAATCGGGGAACACGAATATGACTGTGTTGACTCTCCAGAAGATAGCAGAAGCTCTGGAAGTGGATGTACGCGATCTTTTGGATTAGTACTCATCGGAGAATAAGACAGTTGTGACAGTTCTGTCATATTCGGTGATGATCCTGATCTTTTCATCTGCTGTAGTATATACCGAGAAAAGCCTGTCAGAGCCATATAGGGCGTTGCCATTGGACTGTCTGTGTTCCGGGCAGCAATCCCCCAAACCTCCCGATTGATGCGATGGAGGTAATGGTGAACGAATAGACAAGAAAGTCAAACAAGTACACAATTCAGTGGGCAGAAACAAAAAAGCCATCATAAATTGTTCATTTACAATGGCTTATGTTTGTAAAGTGTAGCCCCGCCAGGAATAAGGCTTACGTACATAGCTGTTATTTTTAATACCTATTTACGTGCCAATCAACAATTTACCATCCACAGGGTAAAATAGTTTTCATTTTTTACCCCCTATATAGTATCTTTGTGTCAACGGTTTTATAAACGGGTTCGGAACCACTAAAATAGGAATCGAACCGGTGTCACAGTTCAAACCGTTGACAAAATCAGTTGACAATGGTCAGTTTTTACCTGAGAGACAAAAAAGCGAAACGGCGAACGGTCATTGGTGCCTATATATTCCACAACGGCGAACGAATGTATTTCAGCACAAAAATACAGATCCCGCCCGACAAATGGGACGAAACCAGGCAGCGGGCGACCACCGGGAGAGGCT
>CAZTGZ010000082.1:5652-5859 GCA_964613385.1 uncultured Chitinophagaceae bacterium | reverse complement strand
CGCGGCCTTCCTGTATCACGCGATCCGCGCGGGCATGGATATGGGAATTGTCAATGCCGGAATGATTGAGGTCTATGACGAAATTGAACCCGGCCTCCTGGAGCGGGTTGAGGATGTGCTGCTCAACCGAAGATCCGATGCAACAGAAAGACTCATTGAGTATGCTGCCAATGTAAAGGATGATAAAAATAAGGAAGTGGCCGAAGA
>CAZTGZ010000082.1:485-5642 GCA_964613385.1 uncultured Chitinophagaceae bacterium | reverse complement strand
GCAAGAATCTGTCGAATCAAGATTGAGACATTCGCTGGTTAAAGGGATAACCGATTTCATTGAAGTGGATGTAGAAGAAGCACGCCTGAAACTGGCCAGACCCTTGTTGGTGATAGAAGGTCCGTTGATGGATGGAATGAATGAAGTTGGTGATTTGTTCGGAGCGGGGAAAATGTTTCTTCCTCAGGTTGTAAAGAGTGCCAGAGTAATGAAGAAAGCGGTAGCCTATCTCATGCCCTACATGGAAGCGGAAAAATCTGCCGGAGAAAGCAGAGCGCAGGGAAAAATATTGTTGGCTACGGTTAAAGGTGATGTTCACGATATCGGAAAAAATATCGTAGGCGTAGTTCTGGCTTGCAACAATTATGAAATTGTTGACATTGGCGTTATGGTTCCTGCGGAGAAGATTCTTCAAACGGCGCGTGAAATCAATGCGGATATCATTGGGCTTAGCGGATTAATTACCCCAAGTCTGGATGAAATGGTTCATGTAGCCTCTGAAATGGAGAGATTGGGTTTCCAGACTCCGCTGCTCATTGGTGGTGCAACAACATCCAGGGTTCATGCCGCGGTTAAAATTGCGCCGAAATATTCGGGTCCAACCGTACATGTTTTAGATGCCTCCCGTTCTGTGCCGGTTGTGGGTCAATTATTAAGTGCAGAAAATAAGGCGGATTATGTTTCGGATCTGAAAAAGGAATACCTGCAATTGGCTGAAGATCATGCCAGACGTCAGGCCGACAAGTTGATCATAAGCTATGCCGAATGTCTGCAAAACAAGCTTCACACCAATTGGTCGGAGCTGAATATAGTTACTCCTAAAGAATTAGGGGTTCAATCGTTTGACATTAACCTGAAAGAACTGCTGCCCTTTATCGATTGGACACCATTTTTTCAGACTTGGGAACTCAGAGGGAAGTATCCTGAAATATTGCAGGATGAAGTAGTAGGTGTAGAAGCGAAAAAAGTATTTGAGGATGCACAGCGATTATTAAATGAAATCGTGAGCAACGAAATGCTCAAAGCTAAAGCCGTTATAGGTCTGTTTCATGCCAACTCCATCCAGGATGAAATCCGTGTGTTTAATGCCAATGGTGAAGAAATTGAGAGATTCCAGTTCATTCGACAACAGAGGAAAATGGGATCCGGTATTCCCAACCTGAGTTTGGCGGACTTTATCGCTCCCCTGGAAACGAAAGTTTCCGATTACATAGGATGTTTTGCCGTAACAGCCGGCATTGGTATAGAGCCAATTCTGGAAAAATTTCATGCAGAACACGATGATTATCATAGTATTATGACGAAAGCTCTGGCCGATCGACTGGCTGAGGCGGCTGCAGAATATATGCATTTGAAAGTGAGATCTGATGTATGGGGCTATGCACAAGATGAGTCATTGAACAATGATGATCTCATCAGAGAAAAGTATGTAGGTATCAGACCTGCACCCGGATATCCCGCTTGTCCGGACCATACCGAAAAAGCCAAAATTTGGACCTTATTGAATGCCGAAGCACATACAGGGATTTCTTTAACAGAGAGTTTTGCCATGTATCCGGCCGCTTCGGTTTCCGGATTTTACTTTGCCCACCTGAATTCAAAATATTTTAGCGTCGGCAAAATTGGAAAAGACCAGGTTGCGGATTTGGCCAATCGCAAAGGAATGGAAATGGCAGAGTTGGAACGCTGGCTGGCTCCGGTTTTAGGTTATTAATGGCTGAAGCGTTTTTGGTTATTTGATATATTCAACGGGAATTTTACCATAATTGGGATAGCCAAAGTGACCGCGTTTTTCATTATAATACGTAATCCATTCTGTTAGCATTTCGTTCAGTTTTCCGATCGGATCAAGTTTGAATGGGGTTTTTCTCACTTCTGATATAAATTCCTGTTCCAGAATTTCCTGAAATCTCGATGAGAATCCATGGGTTTTTCCCTTAGCCCGTATTTCATGCTCAATTTTCTCGTGATTGAGAATTACCGAGTAATCATGGTATTTATTTCCACTATAGGTACGCCCGTTATGCGTGCATATTTTCTGAATTTTTAGATTCATGTTGTCATAATAGGGAATCACCTGATTTCGCAGTAATTCTATCGCAGTAGAAGGAGAGAGGTCTGTATAGACCTGAGCAAATGCATAATTGCTATAGGTGTCTAGTATAAAATGAATATAACATTTCATGGAAGATTGTCCCGGAACAATCTGAACATCCTGAACGAGTCTATCACCCGGCTTCTTTCCAATATTTCCCTTTTCAAGGTGACACGGATTCATTTCCCGCACAAAATCCCATTGCAGATCCGTTAGCTTTACGTTTTCCTGGATCAGGTAGTTTTCAAGAAAAATCCATCTGGCCTTTCTGGTTGATAATGCGAATTCAGTGAGAAGCTTGTGCGTACTGGCGGTGCCAATAGAAACGCCATTGATTTTCAGGATGCCTGAAATTTGAGCAGCTCCCTTAGCCGGATTTTCTATACTCGCTTGTCTCACCATATTGCGGATTTCTGATGAGAAACTGTTGGGGTGTTCAGATTGGGTCAGGTATTGATACGCGAGCCCTTGTAAGCCCTTTTCGTCATATCTTTTCTTAAATAGGTAGTACTGCGTACGACTAAATCCGGTTTGTTTACAAGCCTCCGTAACCGAATTGATTTTGTCTGCCAACAAAAGAAGCTTCAATCGCCGGTTCATTTCGGCAATTTCAAATTCATCGTTTTGTCTTTTTTGTGTCATCTGAAAGTAAATTAGGTGAACAAAATGCTAATAATGTCAAATTTTAGTCCGCTACATTTGTATTTCATAAATTCTTTTCTACTTTCGTTTTGTCAAAATAGTTTCAGTAGACTTTAACAAATTTTACTTACCAAAAATTCTCTCAATTATGAAAAAAAATTACGTATTAAAGGCAACAAAGTGGAGCTTTCTTCTCGCTTTTGTCTTCTTTTCTTCGGGCGTATTTGCAGCTCTGAATGGTACTTATACCATTGATGCAGGTAGCGCAGCAACATCTACCAATTACAAAACCTTTGCTTCACTTGCCAGCGATTTATTGAGTGGTACCCGTGCTGATGGTGGTACACCAAATGGGAGTGGGGTTACAGGGCCTGTAGTTGTGAATGTGGTAGCATCCAGTGGTCCTTACACTGAACAAGTGTCTTTCGGAGCGATCACCGGTGTTAATGCAACCAACACCATTACCATCAATGGTAATGGTAACACATTGCAGTTTACCGCTACTTCTTCAGCGTCATCGTACACACTGCAATTGAATGGAACCGACTATATGACCGTAAATAATCTGACGGTAGTTGCACTCTCCAGTTCAGTTGGTCGCTGTGTTCATTTAATGAATGCGGCTAATTACAACACATTCAACAGTTGTAAGTTTCAAATGCCAAACTTCAGCAGCACTTCTAACATTTACTTCTATTTCGGTATTACCAACGGTACTTCAAGCACTCAGACCTATGCAAACTCCGGAGAAGAGAACAAGGTTAACAAGTGCGAAATGTCTGCAAGAGCTGGAGGAGGCCCATATTCCGGTATCGTTTTCATGACCGAATCTTCAGGTTCAACTGTTCGCAAGAACTATTTCACAGATAACGTTATCCGCGACTTTTACTATTATGGTATCTGGACTTATTACGCTTTCCAGCAAACCATTACCGGAAACGAAATTTATAATACCGGAACAACTTCGGCTGTAAAGTACGGTATGTATAACTATTGCTACAACAAAGGAGGCGATTTTACCATTGAAAACAACTTTATCCATGATTTGATGGGTACTACCACTCAGTATGGTATTTATCACTATGCTTATTATGGAACCGGATCAGGCGACATGAAAGTAAATAAGAATCGCATTGTGCTGTTGAATCAGCCGACAACTACTTACGGATTGTATGTTTATGGATATTATTCCAATATCACCGGTAAGTACGAATGCAATGACAACTATATTCAATTAGAAAAATCTTCTTCAGGATCAAACTCCTATTACTATGCTCTGTACAGTTTCGGGGCTTATTATTTTACTTCCTTTCGTCAGGCCAATATCGATCGTAACACCATTCGTATGAAGTGTTATGCCGGATACGGAATTTATGGCTATATCTATTACAACTCCAGCTTCACTGGAAGAGGCTCCATCAGCAACAACGTAGTTGACGCTCAGATGAATTATTACAATTACGGCTTGATGGCTTATTGCTACTCCAACAATATGCCGGTAGATGTTTGTTATAACACCGTATTGGCCAGACCATTTCCGGGAACTACATCAACCGGATATAAATACATGCTTTATCTATACTATGTGGATGGTAAAATTCACAATAACAACGTATTGGATTTTGACAACAGTGGTACAAACTATGGTATCTACGATTACTATAGCACCGGTACATTTAGTAACAACAATATTTACACGGCTAATATCGGTTCCAGCTTTAGCTTTGGGGCGCGCAACGGTTCGGTTGTTGCTGATTTCGATGGATATAAGTCTCAATTCAGCGATGCTAAGGCGTATACCATTGATCCCAAGTTAAGCGATGTAAACAATGGAAATTATTCTCCTACTTCATTCAATTTTGTGAATCTAGGTGTCCCTGTGAGTGGAATTACCACCGATAATACCGGTGCTACCCGTAACAGCAGCAATCCTGATATTGGTGCCATTGAATATTATATCGATGTGGAAGTGACCAATGTTTCTACTAGTGTTACCAATGTTTGCGGTGGATACAAAGAGAACATCACCGTAACTTTGAAAAATAACAACAGCATTGATATTGAGAATATTCCGGTTGCTTTTGATGTGAACGGAGAACGCAAAGTATCTGAAGTAGCTACGGTAAAAATAGCTCCTGGAAAAACCGCTGATTATACCTTCAAGATTCCGGTAGAATTCAACTTCCCAGGTACCAGCACCTTAAATGTTTATCTGAATGGATCTGATGATAATACAGGTAACAACCTGGTTACTAAATCAGTGAATGTTACTTCTTCTCCTTATGGCGGTATGTTAACCGAAGGAAGCACTTTCCCCGGTTACTTCCGTCCGGGCAATTCAGGAGGTACCACTACCAATCCTGATGTCGCCATTCCCGGAGGTAAGATTACCTATGAAATAGCCAACCTAACCAATTACA
>CAZTGZ010000082.1:0-406 GCA_964613385.1 uncultured Chitinophagaceae bacterium | reverse complement strand
TGGAATGACTGTAAGCAGCGGTGTTTCTTATACACCTCCTTCCGGAAGCAATCCGGGATATGTAACCTTCGACCCATCTACTTCTTTGATGGATTCAATGGTTTACATCGGAATCGTTGCTAAAAATAACAACACAGGTTGTGACTCTACATTCGGACGTTGGGTATATGTACCACATGTTCCGGTTGTAAACTTCGCGTTTAACACACCTTGCGCCGGTGAAGTAATCGAATTCAGAAATCTGACAACCCTCGCAAAAGGTTTGATGTTGTATGACTGGCAATTCAACGATCCTAACAGCATCGAAGATTTCTCAGATGTTTCTGACCCATTGTACAACTACAGTACTTATGGTACTTATGATGTTGATTTAACCGTGCGTTTGGCTCAGTATCCTAAGTTTGAA
>CAZTGZ010000081.1:0-5867 GCA_964613385.1 uncultured Chitinophagaceae bacterium | reverse complement strand
TTAGCAGTACTGAGCTTTCCCCCAAATTTCGAACCAGTAGCTAAGTTGGATAATCAATAACTTAAGCTACAGATTATGAAGCAGAAACGAAGAAAATTTACCGAAGAATTCAAACTTAAGGTGATTCTGGAGGCTCTAAAGGAGCGATCTACTCTGACCGAACTGAGTCAGTGATATGATCTTCACCCGAACCAGATTTCCAAATGGAAGGCTTTTATGGCATTCCACGAATGACCGATTTTATAAACCATGCCTGTAGTTATAAAGTCAATAAGGAAAGGATAGAGAGATTATATAAAATAATGGATTATCAAAGCATCAGGCCCTAATCCTTTTACGAGCAAAGCGGATAAAACCGCCTATAAGTATCCCTATTTACTTGCGAATCTGAAAGATGTTTATCAGAATCAGGTCTGGGTTACAGATACTACCAACCTGGGGCTTAATAATGGATTTATGTATTTATTTGCCATTATGGATTATGCGACCAGGTACATTATTGCTTGGGACATCTCCAATTCAATGACGACAGAATGGTGTGTCTATGTGCTCAAAGAAGCCCTCGAATTCTATCCAACACCCGAGATTATGAATACTGAACAGGGATCACAATTCACCTCTCCGAAATATGTAAAATGTCTCGAAGACAATGGGCTTAAGATCAGCATCGATGGTAAAGGCAGGGCATTAGATAACGTATTTATCGAGCGATTCTGGAGGTCACTTAAGTATGAACACATCAATCTGAATCCGGCTAATGGTGGAAAAGCGCTTTATGATGGCCTCCATGAGTACATGAACTTTTATAACTTCGAAAGATGGCACTCTACGTTGGATAAAAAGACTCCCGCAGAGGCATACTATGGAACTAAAACCTATTTTGAACCAACTAAGTATTCCATGCTACTGGTTTAATTATAGGGGGAACTATATTTCAATTATGTTGTGAAGTTCCGCTATAAAACTTTATATTGAAGACTGAAATTAGCTAGATATGCAAGACCTCCGTAGTTTGGTTAATCGAAGTTTGAGACAATATGGATTTTTGGCTCCATAGCTGTCTTTCAAGGTTCATGAAGGCACGAAACTTAAGTGCCAGTCTCTGAGCATCTAGTAGTTGGTTTTGATAATTTCCGGAATTGATTAAACACATGTCTAACCAAGACCCTTTGTTTTGAAATGAAAAGAATCCCAGATCTCCACTTTCAGACCAGGTTGCCCGACCAGCTTAAAGAGGGCTTCTATAAGAACTTACATGAGCACAATTTAAAGCGGATCTATCTTTTCTGCTGGGTCGCCGGGATTATATTTCTCTCTCTTTTATATGTAGACTACATCAGAATCGAAAGTGGTGAATATGCGCAAAATAGTATTTATCGATATCTGCTTTACCTACACCTGGGTGGTATTGTATATTTTATCTTCGCTGCCTTAATTAAATTCCGGGAATCTGATTTTTTAAAGGGTCGAATGAACCCGAAGATCATCACCTATGTCATTCTGATATATTTCGCCCTGACGGCTCAAACCCAGGATATTCTAACCTACGGTGATCAAAATAAAATTATTTTATATATCGCCGTAATATTAGTGACCAATTGGTGGTTAAATCTCTTACACCAATTCAGAATAATCTTTGCGATAACCAGCCTTTGTTTAATGTTAATTACCGTTAGTGCAGTAAGCTCACCCATCCCCTCTATTCGAATTCTGGCTTATTATGAAATCATTGGTTTCACAGTTGCCGCCTTTATATTTGGTACTATAGATTATAACTTCAGAGTTAGTAAATATCTTGATGAACAGTTATTGCAGGAGGAAAAAAAGAAAATAGAAGATTTGGAAAAATTTAAGGCTAGTTTGTATGTCAATCTCACCCATGAGTTCAGAACTCCCTTGACCATCATCATGGGAATTACCGATCGACTTAGACAGATCAAAGACCAGTCTGAAAAAAATCTCAGATCCTCCCTGGAAACCATTGACCGCCACAGTGAAAATCTACTAAAATTAATTAATCAAATTCTGGACCTGGCTAAACTGGAATCTCATGAGATTGAATTTCGTTGGATTCAAGGGGATATAATTCAATTTACGAAAACTTTGATTAAATCATTCGAGACGCTCAGTGAGAAAAAAAATATTGACTTGCAGGTAAAATGTGAATTACCCGAGTACTTTTTAGATTACGATGAAGAAAAAATGTACTCCATATTGTCTAATCTTGTTGCCAATGCCCTGAAATTTACCCATGAGGACGGATTTGTGTACATCAACATCACCCCAGTACATTCCAAAGAGCAGGAGTGGATTCAAATTGAAGTTGAGGACTCCGGCTACGGTATTGGAAAGGAAAATCTTCCCCACATTTTTGATAGATTCTATATTGCCGAGAGTGGTCCTACCAGGAATACAACTGGTATCGGTATCGGGTTAGCTCTGACGAAGGAACTGATTAAGTTCATGGGAGGTTTCCTTAAAGTCTCCAGTGAACTTGGTCAAGGGACAAAATTTACTATTGAATTGCCCGCTACCCGTGATGCGGCCAAACAGCAAGATCAATTTAAGACGACTGACCTACTTTCAATACCTGATCAAAAATTATTACAAAAGTCTCAGGAAAAAGACAATTCCCATGCTCCACTCATTCTCCTCGTAGAAGATGACATTGAAATTCTTTTCTATCTCACTTCGATCCTCGAAAATGAATATCTTCTGGAAATCGCAAGAAATGGAAAAGATGGTGTCAGGAAGGCTACTGATCTAATTCCCGATCTGGTTATTAGTGATGTCATAATGCCGGGAAAAGACGGTTTAACCCTTTGCCGGGAATTGAAGTCGGATTTAAAGACAAATCACATACCGGTGATTCTTCTAACAGCAATGGCAGAATTTGATGACAAGATTCTTGGCCTGGACACAGGTGCTGATGCCTACCTCATCAAACCTTTCAGAAGGGAAGAGTTGCTGATAGTAATCAATAATTTAATTGACATGCGTAAAACACTTCAGCAAAAATACAGACAATTAAGTGCGATTGATAAAGATGATTTTAATAAAGAGGAAAATGCCTTTATCAACAAAGTCAATGCCCTTATTGAGGAGAATTTATGTAATCCGGATTTCAATGTGTCTGACCTGGCAAAGGGTGTTTTTATGAGTAGAATGCAGCTTCACCGGAAATTGACTGCAACCACCAATCGGTCTGCAAGTAATTATATCAGGAGTTATCGTCTACATAAGGCAAGAAACATGTTGTCTAACGACAAAAGGAGTATTTCTGAAATTGCCTATGATGCAGGTTTCCGGGATCCCAATTATTTTAGCAAGACCTTTCAGAAAGAATTCGGAACCACTCCTACTGAATTTCGTTCGTCGATTTAATATTACTTAGTGTAATGTCTGAAAAATAACTATACATTTTGATTCTGGTATTCGTTCGTTAGTTGAATTATTTTCTTCAATTTATTGGGACCTTTTGTCCACGTAAACGGCCCACATTGCTTGTTATATTCCCGAACAAAATCATAGAGAAATTTTTCTAGTTCTCTGGCTGATCGATGCACAGATTGCTGAAGTCCTTTGCGAGTTAAAATACTGAAGAAACATTCGATAAGATTGACCCATGAAGCATGAGTTGGGGTGTAGTGGAAGGTGACATTTGAATGGTAATCTAGCCATTTCTTAGCTGTTGTACCATTTATGGGTGTTGAGATTATCTAATACCACATATAGTCTCTGACCTTGATATTCCATGACCACCTTATCCATGAAAGAGATAAAATCCTTTGTCTTCTGCAGATTCCGGGGGCTTTGACCCCCCTGTGGATAACTTACGATGATTTTCAAAGTTAAGATACGTGTTTTGATTTTCTCCGAAGACCGGCAATCTTAAAGCCGACCAGATCAAATTTCTGGATAACATCATCCAGTATTTAAACCGGAACGGTACTATTGATAAAACCTTACTTTTTGAACCACCCTTTACCGAATCCAGTGATCAGGGGCTGTTGGGAGTCTTTGATGATTCACAAGCGGTGAAAATCATCAGTTTGCTGGATGGGATCAATAAGAATGCGGATGTGGGGTGATGGATTTTAAAGGGTTACTCTAATTACTCTATTTGCTCCATGTCTTTTTGTAAGCCAGGTGGTATGCTAAGAAACCGAAAATTGCGGAACACTTTCTTCAACATCTGCCGAAGCTTTAGCGAAAGCAGACTCCGTCTGCCGACTTTTTCCGGGAGTCGCCTTAGTAGTTTCATGAACAAACAAGCAGGAAAAAAATATCCAGGCAGGTATGGTAACGTTTCCGAAAAAGTGGTAACTTTTGAACAATACAAATCGAACCGTCAGTTGGTAATCAAAATAACCGACGTAGAATTGAATCTGATCTGACCAATCAGATGTGCAGGTTGTTGATGTTGATGAACATGTAACACTCATTTCTATTCAATTCGCTCTTTCCTTTATTCATCAATATTATTTAATGATTAAAACCCTTTATTATGAAACCAAAAAGCGCAATTTTCAGTGCTCTGTTCTTACTGTTTATCCTTGTGGCTGGATCGACCGGCGTAAGTGCCCAAAAGGACAGCGATGCCTACACGAAAACCTTGTCGGATATTGAATCGACCTTGGGATTGGTGCCTTCATTTTTTAAAATATTTCCCAAGTCTTTTCTTCCAGGAGCCTGGGATTATTTTAAAACTCTGAACGGACCGGAAACGGCCATTAATGCAAAAAACAAAGAATTAATCGGCCTGGCTGTTGCCGCCCAGATTCCATGTCACTATTGCATTTATTTCCATACAGCAGCGGCATCAGCCAATGGAGCCAGCGATGAAGAGATTCAGGAAGCCATTGCTATTGCTGCCAGCACCCGGCATTGGAGTACCGTCCTGAACGGTTCGCAGCTTGATTTTGAGGCTTTCAAAAAAGAGTTTAACACAATGATGGATTTCATGGCAGAAAAAGCGGCGTCTGCAGCTAAAAAGTAGTAGTTGCTCTTTTAAAGACCATCATAAAAACTGGCCGGCGCTTCCGGCCAGTTTTTTTTTAAAAGTCCTGTTTAGTCCGGTGCAGATTATCAAAGGAGTATAATATTACGTCCGGCTGACTGGCTACCTCAAATGATGCTATAATCTGCCCCAACATCTGATCGAACCATATCCAAATTTGACAACCCGATGATGGTGTCTGGTTCCCTAAGAATGAACAGACCATATGTTACCCGACTCTCATATCTGAACATCCGGGTTTTTCAAGGCAGAGTTCAGGCCATCCGCCACCTGAACCGAGCTTTCTACCACCCTTTTCGGCCCTAATTTACTTCACCTTTTCACCCCGAAAATGGCTGGGTGGTGATCCAAACTCCTCCGTAAACATCTGGGTAAAATAGCTCGGATTGGAGTAGCCTACCGCATAACCCACTTCGGATACATTCAGATTGGGATCTTTCAATAATTTCATCGCTTTCTGCATCCGGATGCTCCGGATGACGTGTGAAGTAGACTTTCCGGTAAGGGCAGTCAGTTTCCGGTGCAGTTGGGTACGGCTGACGCCGAGATCGTGACACAATTCATGAATACCGAAATTTTCTTCCTCTATATGCTGTTCGATGCACTGCCGTAGCCTGGTTAAAAAGGCATTCTCCGGAGGGGAATCCTTATCGTTTATATCGACCACCGGCAACAGGGAGCCATAACGCACCTGCAGCTGCCGTCGCAGTCCGATCAGCTTGCGCAACACCACTTCCAGTTCCCGCTGATCGAAGGGTTTGGCCAGGTAGGCGTCCGCGCCCCGCTCCAGACCTTCCAGCCGGGAGGTCATGTCGGATTTGGCTGTGAGCAATACTACCGGAATGTG
>CAZTGZ010000080.1:0-5963 GCA_964613385.1 uncultured Chitinophagaceae bacterium | reverse complement strand
TTAAGGTATTAATATTTTGCCTTAACTTGCTGTCCGGTCAAATGTAGCAACTCCAAAATTATGAAGACAATTATAAATAGAAAACTAAGTGAAAATTCCATTTATAATGTTAAATGAAAACGTCTTGATGATTTTTACTCGAGTCTTTAGAATTTATTTTTTCATTGATTTCATCCATTTTACTTTCATCATTCAAATAACGTTTGCCTTTTTTTGATACTATTTTGCTTTCATCATTTGAAAATATTGATTTCAATGCAAATAGTGCGAATACACCTATTGCGATTGTAAGTAAATCTTTCAGAAAAAAGTTTTCTTCACTTTTCATTTTGTCTGTACAACTTCAAAGATAAAAGAATTATTTTTTGAATAATAATGAAAGAAGCTGGAACCGGATTAATTATTAATGAAACCAGATTAATTCAGAATTTTGTATTGAATTATTATTAAATAGACTTTTAAAATTGTGTCTTTCATTAATTTCAAGAATGCATTGTAAGTACCCTTAAAAATCGGACTAGTTAGAATTAGAAAAAAAAGCTAGCTTCAATTAATACGCATTACTTCAACTTAATTTATTGAAAGATTTTTGATGTTATATGTAGTAATTGTCTCTCTAGTTTTAAGATACAGGTGATTTTTTAACTTTGTAAAATTCTTAAACATAATAGTGAGTCCAAAGGAAGTCATCATCATTGTAGCCTATGGTCTGAATCACGAGATCGGAGCCGGCAATGCCCTGCTTTGGAAGTTAAAGGACGATATGCGCATGTTCAAAAGCCTTACCACCGGACATTCGGTTATTATGGGGCGCAAAACCTTTGAGTCTATCGGCCGACCATTACCGAACCGACAAAATATTGTGATTAGCCGCTCTCTGAAAGCAGAAGGAATAGAGGTAGTTTCCAATCTTACGGAGGCCCTGGAACTGGCGCAACAAAATCAAAGTACTGATAAAATATTCATCATCGGTGGCGGACAAGTTTATAATTCAGCACTTGAATATACGGATACCCTCATTATTTCTGAGGTTCAGGCTGAATTTCCCGATGCCGACACCTTTTTTCCGGATCTTAATTTTGACTTATGGGACGAAACGAGTCATGAATTTCATCCTCAAAATGAAGACAATGAATTCGGTTTTTTTGTCCGCATCTATCGCAGAAAAGGTTCGGTTTAAACCCGGTTTCGAAAAATCCGATACGCCAGAGACAAGGAAATGAATACGATGGCAGACCCAAGAATATAGGGAGCTCTGAAATCGGCATCGTATACCCAGCCGCCAATTAATGGTCCGAACACTCTGGCCAGTGATCCAAAAGATTGATTTAAGCCCAGCATTTTTCCGGATTCACCACCCGCAGCTTGTTGAGATAGTAAAGACGCGAGACTGGGAGAGATGAAGCCATTGCTCATAGCAATCAATAACAAAGCCACATATTCCCAGGGCATAAACAAATGACCATTAAAAAAAGGCATGGCAAACAAGCCAATTATCAACAGAATATTTCCGGCCACCAGCAATTTGCGCTCACCAAAGCGGTCGTTGATTTTGCCGATAAGTCCGCCTTGAATGATGGCCGAACAAACGCCGATATACGCGAAAACGAACCCAATGTCTTTGTCGGTAAGTCCGCTGTGTTCTTTCCATAACAGCGCCGCCGTAATCTGCATCATACTGAAGGCAGCGATATAAATGAAGTTGATGAGGAATAATTCCCGTATCAGAGGCTTTTTTAAGGCTTCGAAAATTTGAGTAACGGGTTTAAAGCTAAATCGGGCCGTAAGGTTTAAATCCTTCAGAGATTCAGGTAGCAACCAGTAGATCATCAGCAAATTGACAAAAGACAGTATTGCGGCTGTCAGACCAACCCATTCGATGCCCAATTCGTCGTTGACGATGCCGCCCAAAGGAGGACCAAAAATAAATCCCAACCCAAAGGCAGCTCCAATCAAACCCATGGATTTGGCCCGGTTCTCCGGTTCGCTGATATCGGTAATATAGGCCTGAGCTGCTGCTATATTGGCAGAGCCTATTCCGGCCAACATTCTGGCCAGAAACAACCATAATAATGTGCTGGAAAATGCAAACAGCGCATGCGCCCCTATGGTGATGGCAACCGAAAATAAAATGACCGGTCTTCTCCCGAAACGATCACTTAAGGTACCCCAAAAAGGCGAAAAGAGAAAATTCATCAAGGCATAGATGGCGGCGAGCATTCCCACCTCCAATCCACTGGCTCCCAACGATTTGGCGTAATTTGGCAGAATGGGAATGACAATTCCGAATCCGACCAGATCCAAAAAAGTTGTGAAGAAAAGAACGCCAAGGGCCTTTTTGCGACTCATGGTGTCAGGCGGCCGTACATCCGCGGAAATGGAATGGTTTCACGAACATGTTGTAATTTACAGACCCAACTCACCAGGCGTTCCAGTCCCAACCCAAAGCCCGCATGCGGAACGGAACCAAATCTGCGCAAATCCAGATACCATTCAAATTCATGCATGGGTAATTGGTGTTCAATAATTTTGGAACGCAGCATCTCTTCGTTCGTTTCTCTTTCCCCTCCGCCAACTATTTCACCATAGCCTTCCGGCGCCAATACATCTACGCCCCTTGCAAAACGCGAGTCTTCAGGATTTCGCTTTAGATAGAAGGCTTTTACGGCATGAGGCCAGTCATAGACCATCACCGGCACATCAAACAAGCGGGTGAGAACGGTCTCATCGGAGCCACCAAAATCATTCCCATATTCAAAGTCCCGGGCAGATTTCATCCAAACAGGAATGTTCTTTAAATTCTCCTCAAGATTTTTGATTTCCTGCTTCAGCTTGTCTACACGCGCCTGATTAAAAGCCAGTTGACCTTTTTTCATCCCGGCCTGAGGTGCCCTTTCTTCAATTTCTTTCTGATAAGCGTCAATGGTTTCCTGAGTGGTTTTTAAGTCTTGTTCCAGTACTTCAAGACTGTTCAGTCCATTCACATTCTTTTCTCCCTTAATAATGGCAACGGCTTCATCATAAGTTAATCTGGGGAAGGCCGATTGTACATTTTTCAATTTGTCAATATCCCTTTCCAAAATGGATAGTTCTTCGGAACAGTTTTCGATAACATCTGTTACAACGGAACGCAGAAAATCTTCTATCAAATCCATATTGTCATGGATATCGTAAAAGGCCATTTCCGGCTCTATCATCCAAAACTCTGATAAATGGCGTCTGGTTTTGCTTTTTTCAGATCTGAAGGTAGGGCCGAATGTATATATCTTTCCCATCGCCATCGCCATCGCTTCTCCGTACAACTGGCCGCTTTGACTGAGATAGGCGGGTTCTCCGTAAAAATCAGTTTCAAACAGGTCAGTAGTTCCTTCACAGGCATTGCCGGTAAAAATCGGGGCATCCATTTGAACAAATCCTTCCCTTTGGAAGAAATTGTGTATGGCGAAAATCAGGCGATTCCTGACACGCATAATGGCCCATTGTCTGCGACTTCTCAACCACAAATGACGGTTGTCCATTAAAAACTCTATTCCGTGTTCTTTTTTGGCAATCGGATATTCATTGACCTGCTGATAAACTTTAATATTCACCGCATGTAGTTCATATCCACCGGTTTGTCTTTCGTCTCTAACCACTTTACCGGTAATAGCTACCGACGATTCCAGACCACAGCTTCCCGCATGATAAAATGCATCTTCGCTGATATTTTTCGCATCAAAAATGCATTGACAAAGGCCGCTTCCATCTCTTAAAATGATGAATACCAGACCTTTGCCCTCTCTTTTGTTCGAAACCCAGCCTTGTAATGTCACTTCATTGGATTCATAATCCTTTAACATTCCAATGCTTACCCGTTTTTTATAATCCCGCATTAACATTAATTTTGGCAAAAATAATTCAAATTACTAAGCACTACAGATAGCTGTAACCTAATGTTAAAACAGCAACTCAGTCAAAAACTACTTCAAAAACTGTCTCCACAGCAGATACAGTTCATCAAATTATTGCAATTAAATACCCTCAATTTTGAGCAAAGAGTAGAAGAAGAATTGATTGAGAATCCTGCGCTGGAATCAGGTAGAGAAGAGGAAGAGGAGTCATTTTCTGATCCGGATGAATATGAGAAATCTGAATATGAAGATGATTTTGACTTAACAGATTACCTCGATAATGACGAAGGAGGAATAAAACTTAACGAGGATTATGGCGGCGGTGATGATGACGATGATCGGGAACCAATTCCGGTGATTAGTTATGAGTCTTTCCGCGATCAGTTATTTGATGCCGTTTCAGTGGTTCTTCATTCGGATCATGAATGCCAGCTGGCTGAACAGATTATCGGAACCATCGATGACGATGGGTATCTGAGAAGACCTTTGAAAGCCATTGCCAATGACCTGTTATTCAGTTCAAATATTCGCACCGATGAAGCTGAATTGGCCAGGGTTTTATCTGTCATCCAACAATTCGATCCACCCGGAATAGGTGCCACCAGCTTGCAGGAGTGCCTGCTTTTACAAATCCGTCGCAAAGAAGAGAAAAGCAATACACCTATCCTGAAATTGGCCAGGGAAATCATCACGAATCATATGGATGATTTCTCCAAAAAGCACTATTCCAAGCTATTGAAAAAACTGGATGTTACAGAAGAATATCTGAAGGAAGCTATCGATTTAATCATCAAACTGAATCCTAAACCGGCAGATACCGGAAATGCAGGCGAAGTAAAAACGGAATACATCATTCCTGATTTTATAGTTACGGAACAGTATGGACAGTTGGAAGTAACGCTGAACAGCCGAAATACGCCCGAATTAAAAATTAGTCCGAGTTATCTCGAAACCTTAAAAGCTTATGACGCCGCTCGAAATCCGGATAAAAATATCAAAGACGCCGTGCAGTTCATTAAACAGAAGCTGGATGGTGCCAAATGGTTCATTGATTCTGTAAAACAAAGACAGAACACTTTGCTTTCAACCATGCAAACCATTGTGGCTTTGCAGCATGATTTTTTTCTGAACGGCGATGAATCTGATTTGAAGCCCATGATTTTAAAGGATGTTGCTGATCGCATTGGTATGGACATCAGCACAATTTCAAGGGTGGCAAACAGCAAATATGTAGAAACCGAATTCGGTATTTTTCAGCTGAAATACTTCTTTTCTGAAGGTATCGTAACGGAAAGCGGAGAGGAAGTTTCGAACAAGGAAGTGAAACGTATTCTTTCGGATGCCATTGGGTCTGAAGACAAACAGAATCCTCTTACAGACGAGAGATTAATGGAAATTCTCAAGGAAAAAGGTTATATTATTGCTCGAAGAACCGTAGCCAAATACAGAGAACAAATGAATATTCCTGTGGCCCGACTACGCAAGGAATTATGAGTTTGCAAAAGTTGGCCCGCCTGGTTTCATGGGTTTTACATCCACTTTGGTTGCCTATTCCCGGGGTGTTTTTGATTTTTTGCTATCATACTGTTCTGCACGCAAAGCTGGAACCGGTAAACATGTACAGCATCTTGTTATTGGTCATAACTTCTGCGGTTGTTTTACCTTTGGTATCCGGTATGCTCATCACCGGACGAAGGCTGCCACAATCTTTGATTCAATCTGATTTACCTGCCCGACAATGGTTTGCTTTTTTAGGTGCCATTGCCCAATGTATGTTGCTGTATATGTTTTATAAAGCAGGCATTCGGATGTATGTTATCCCTTATTTGGCCGCCAATGCCTTTATCATGTTGATGGCTGCTGTCATAAGTTCAAGAATGAAAATTAGCTTTCATGCGATGGGATGGGGCTCGATCACAGGATTGGCATTGAACCTGGAACATTATGCCGGCCCTGCATATTTTTGGGTTATTCCGGTTGTACTTTTGGCATCAGGTGCAGTTTTAAGCGCACGGTTGTTGTTAAAAGCGCATACAGAAAAAGAAGTTTATCCAGCATATATAATTTCATTAC
>CAZTGZ010000079.1:0-6260 GCA_964613385.1 uncultured Chitinophagaceae bacterium | reverse complement strand
GCTACCCACATGCCTTTGGTAGGCAGGGGGTAAGTTTTGTGTTGAGCTGACCAGGCTGGTGACCTATTTCTTCGTTGCCCTGACCACCACGAAACTCCCTTCGTCAAAACCCTCTTTCGGTGATTGAATGTCATCGATTTCATCCAACTTGCCGAAGAGTGTCTGGACATAGTCGAACTGCTGGAATCCGGTTTCACCGAGCAACCCGGTTATGGTCTCCGGTTCGTAAAAGCGGGCATTGCGGTAAAAGGTGCTGTAGGGACGTCTCTCCTCGTATGACCGGGCAGCCTCACCCGATGCCCGGAGGAATCCGACAATGATGGTACCGTTGTTTTTCAATACCCGGTGGGCTTCTTTAAAGGCTTGTCGCACGTCATCAAGGTGACATACGGTCACAAAAAGCACAAAATCCTGACTCAGGGCTTTGTAGGGAAGGCGCTCAGCGGTGGCATTCATGACTTCGATACCTCTGTTGATGGCCCGGTCACTCATATTTTTTGAGGGTTCCACACCCTCTTTGATACCCAGTGGTGCAGAAAACCTGCCGGTGCCCACTCCAACTTCGATGCCGTGGATGTCCGGGGGTAATTTGAGCATTTGCTCCCTGACCGCCAGGACTTCTGATTGATAGATTTCGGGATTTTCTTCAAACCATCGTTCATATTCCATGACGTGATCTTCAAAAACATTTACCTGTAACATCAGATTTTCAATTAAAAGGTTGTACAATCAAAAAAGATAAGGTAACCCATTTGCCAGCGGATTCAAATGATCTCCCGCAGACCTTCCGCTGATTGCAGTCACAACCTGGGTTCCCGGCACTAAGCCAGTTGGTGGGATATCGTCCCGGCCAAGCTCATTTTCTTTTTGGACCTGGTCCCTGGCAAGCGGATTCATCCGGGTGGATGATGCATATCATTGATGATTACGGTCCTATACACCAACTTTAGGATTTAAACAATAATCAACATGTCATTCAGCATCCGGAAAGCCAACTACTACTATGCGACCATCAAAGATCAACCGGGAGAAGCATACAAACTGCTGTCGCAACTGATGGGACTGGGCGTCAATCTGCTGGCGTTTGCCGCAGTGCCTTTTGGACCCGGCACCACCCAACTGACCATTTTTCCCGATGATGACCTGGACCTGACCAGCCTGGCCGGGAAGGCAGGTCTTAAACTGGATGGTCCTCATCCGGCCTTCCTCGTTCAGGGTGATGATGAGCTTGGGGCATTGGCGGAGGTGCATGAAAATTTTCTCCGTACCGGAGTCAATGTCTACGCCTCAACCGGAGTCAGTAACGGCAAGGGAAATTATGGATACATCATCTATGTACGTCCCGAAGATTTTGAGCGAGCCGCACAAACCCTGCAGCTTTGAGTTGATTTCCCTTCATCCGGATGTAGTAACTTTGCCCCAACCGCAAGATCAATCAGAAAGGATAGTGTGGTAACCAGTAGTATATGAGGTATCAGCAGTGTTGATAAATATCTGGTAAACAATTGTCAAGAAAAGGAGGGATTTCCAAAGGTGGTAGCCGCCCTTAGTAACTCCAATGTGCACGCTCAGGATGGGGCCAGTCTTATGTTGAATAAGTTAAGGACTTTGGAACCATCCATAGTGGTAAGAATGGAAGGAAAGATCGTTGATGCCGATGACCTTATTGGCATTTGTGAAGATTGCTTATTTGATATTGAGATTCAAGAAATTTCAGGCCAAATCAAAAAGCTTGAATTAAAAAGTTATAAGGAGGAAACAATCGGCAATATTGCGTATTCGTCGAGATTTAAAAATCAGTTTAAGGCATATTTGGCAGCAGCTGATAATTTGGATGAGTTTGAATATATTTTTAATTATCGAAAGACCACCAATTTAGATCTCATCAAGATGAATTTTAAGACCCTTTTTTCAAATGAAGCTTCAATTTTATATAGTGATTTGGGACAGTCTAAGTTTCTGCAATTATTTGGAGTTGATAACGTAAATGACTTTTTAGACGATATTGTACCAATCTTTAATGGTCCATTATATAATTTTATTAAAATCGAATAAAAATAATGTTTGAGAAGGTAAACAAAGTCCAGAATGTAGGTCATTCGTTTGATATTATAAATAACTTTTTGGCAAGAATATCAATTGAAGGAGACTTTCTACTAAGAGAATTAAAAAGTAATCAAGATTGTTTTAGTATTAACGAGAAATTTGATGGACTTGGCATATACTCAGATGAAGATATTTACCTGAGTCAGGGATTTGTTTCCAAAGTTCTCAATATCAATAGATTAAAGGTAATTGATGTGCCGTATAAGATCGAAACTATAAATAGAAATAGAATTGTATGTTCAAAATTGGAGGGAAATCACAGATTCCTCATTTCTCAAAATACAGATGGCACCCTAGATTGGAAAGTTTTAATGAAAAGGGGTAAAAACATTTTTTTTGGATGAAGCCTTCTTGATTAGTACTAAATATTTAGATGATAGATGATAGTATTGTTATAGGTTATGATTTGAAAGATGGTGGGGAAGCATGGAGGTACGATGTCTCTGAACTGGGACTGTGGTATGATTACAACGGAACAGAGAGGGAAGTACAGATATCAAGAATTCTGGGCGTTTATGAATATGGATTATTTGTCTACCTGAACAGCGGCAGAATTTTAATTTTGGATGTTAGAACAGGCGGGAAAATAAAATTGCTCGAAAACGACAAGGATAGAGTTAGCAATCGAAGGGCCTTTGGTTTTAGCATTGAACTTGATGGTGACAAAGGGAGGTTGATTCAATTGGCAAATCAAGACTTGATTGAAGTAGATTTAAATAGTGGGAGAGTCAGCCAGATTGCCATTGGTGACATGATATCGTTGAATTTGGAAAACTTTTCTCGTATTAGGTACGACAAAGATCACATTTTATTCACTGATAAGCATCATCACAAGCTTGGGGCACTGAATCGGATGACAATGAAAATTGAATGGACATATGAATTTTCACAGGAAGGAATTAGTGAATCCGAACAACCAAGATATGGAAGAGAGCTTAGGTTGAAAGATAGAAGATTGTATGTTCTGGACAATAAGAATACGCTACATATTTTTGAGAGACATGATCGACATATCTAATCATTTTTCCGCAATTACTCTGACTCTAATTATATGTATCCTAGAATGGGATTTCGAATTTTTTTGTAATTCGGAAATGAGCCACATCTAATTATAATTGATCAATTTAATTTATCTCTAGACTTTCTGAAACCATCAAAACCAAACCAAACAACAATCGAACATGAAGAAGACAATACTAGCCATAAGTATGGTCATTTTTGGAACAATAGCTGCATTTTCCCAAGTGACCATAGCGTCCCACCGGGGCACCCAGGTAGAGCCCCAAGGTGGAGGTGATTTGTGTAATGGTTATCTGGAATTGGCTCTGGAGCCCGGTCTGGCACCTTACAATGTGTCGGTATCCCATCGTACCAATGCGGGTTATAGTGAGCAGAGGCAGATCCATGATCCTCAGTTCATTGATGGCTTCGTATCTCTTTTTGGCACCCAGGTCGAAAACATCACTCAGGCTGGATTAACCTTCGACGGTGCACTGGTTTACGGCAGATTCAAAAACATCTATGGTGATATTCTCACCGATGACCATGTCAAAGCGCTCTTTAAGCTGGCTGATGATGTGCCTGCTTCCTTGCTCTCAGATGTCCGTATCCAATTGGATAACAACCCGGCACTGAAAGCACGGTTGCTGGAATCGGACTTTTTTCTGAAATTCAGAAAGCTGGAAAACAGCATTCCGGACCTGATCGATCTGGAGAAAAGCGATCTATTGAAGGATCTAGTGGATAATCCGGGTGAGTTTCTGGATTATATCGAGGATTTGGGAGGGAATAAGGTACAAGCCTGGAAGACTGCAGTTGGTCGGTCCGAATTAAGAAAGGATATGGCCTTTCTATCAAAACTTACAGAACTGCTGGATCCCAGTGTCCTTTCCAGGTTTCCAAACCAAAAGGCAGACCTGGATGCAATTGTGGCAGCTACTATCCATCCATGTTGTGGGGTTACCCATGCATTTTTAGGGGCGATCACGGTATTTTCCCAGGTGACGATAGCATCTTACCGGGGCACACAAGTGGAGCCTCAGGGTGGGGGAGATCTCTGCAATGGTTATCTGGAGCTGGCGTTTGAGCCGGGACTGGCACCGTACAGTGTATCGGTGTCGCATCGCACCAATCCGGGTTATAGTGCGCAGAGGCAGATCCATGATCCTCAGTTCATTGATGGATTTGAAGCACTTTTTGGCTCCCAGGTAGAAAACTTCTCCCAGGCTGGTTTGACTTTCGACGGTGCACTGGTCTATGGTAGATTCAAAAACATCTATGGTGATATTCTCACCGATGACCATGTCAAAGCGCTCTTTAAGCTGGCTGACAATGTGCCTGCTTCCTTGCTCTCAGATGTACGTATCCAACGTGATAATAATTCTGCACTAAAAACCAGATTGCTGGAATCGGATTTCTTTCTCAAATTCAGAAAGCTTGAAAACAGCATTCCGGACCTGATCGATCTGGAGAAAAGCGATCTATTGAAGGACATCGTGGACAATCGGGGTCAGTTTCTGGATTATATGGAGGATTTGGGAGGGGATAAGGTAAGGGCGTGGGGCTCTGTTATTAAGCATGCTGACTTAAGAAAAAATGTTGACTTTCTTGATAACATTAAGGACTATTCTGATGACCTATTGATACAACTAGATGCTGACCTATTAAATTCTAAATACACATTAAATGAGTTATTTCTTGAGTCACCTGGTGACGTTACAGAAATATGGAAAGCTTTAAAAGATGATCCATCATACCACTGGGAGTTATTTGACTCTGATGGTTTTGTTGCAGGCAGTAGGTGGGAAAAATGGTCTCAGAGAGAATTCTTTAAAGATGTAACAAAGAAGGGGAAAGACTTCGAGCTTGATATTTTGACTAAAATGAAGACTAGGTCAGGGCCTGAGTATGCAGCATTATTAGATAAAGTTCCAGATTTAGATGATCGATATTTATTGAGTCAAGTTCAATTTTGTTTACCAGGTCTGTCTCCACCATGTACTATTAAAGGAGAGTTTTTCATTGCTGATCAAGTTTGGATTAAGTATGATTCCGATGGTGATTTGGTTGACATGGTAATTGTTGATTCTAAACTCAGTCAAGGAGTTAATTTGACGCCAGGGCAAACAGCAGCAAAGAATAATGTAGGCGGAGATTTAAGTTATAAGCCTGCTGCGACAGTTTTTACGGATGATATTAATCAAACGTTGCCTACTAAGATCACTCAAGGAACTTCAATTAATACCAGTGCATTTTATAAAGCGTATGGAGATGGAGATGGGACGTTCGTAGGAGTTGAATAAATATATAAATGGAAAATGAATAAAATGAATAAGAAATCAATTTTTGAGTCAATTAAGAGTCATCTATCTGAAAATGCTGGTCTTGATAACATAGTGATTATTGGGGATCAAGTCAAAATAAACTATAAGATTGAGGAAACTGAATTTTCGATAATAGTTCGATGTCAAAATTTTGGAGACACTTATCTCATAAATATCAATGCAGTTACGATTAGGATTCAAGATCTTGAAAGACGGTTTGAATCATTATTATTTCCAGAACTTAAAGTATATTATAGTGATGAGTTTACTTTATGCATAGGTGCTGGATCATTGGGGCTGAGTTCAATAATTTCAGATTTTAAAATTGAGACTGAGAGGGATTTACAAAATCTGAATAAATCCTTAGAAATCTTTTTTAAGGATGTACGAGATACCACTTTTCATAGTCTGATTGATGTGGGAGCGATAGCAAGTTATCTCTCGAAGTACAATTATGACAATAATTTGAAAGTCTTAGTGGGAGGACATTTTCCCGTACATAATTTAAAAAAAATATTTCTTCTTTTTGAAGGTGACCAAATGGTCAAATACGAAGAATATAAACAAGGGTTGATTGAACAGATTGAAAGTTTTCCGTTAAGAAAGCCTGACAGGAAATTTGAAGCAAGGCTTTTTTTAGAAAATTTCAACTATCTGATTAGTAAGTTGGAGACAAGAGATGACCTAAACCAATTGCTTAGGTAAATTAGCCTTTGGCAAAAAGGAGGAAGAAGATCAAAACCAAACAACAACCGAACATGAAAAAGACAATGTTGGCCATCACTCTGCTCATTTTTGGAGCAATAGCTGCATTTTCCCAGGTGACGATAG
>CAZTGZ010000078.1:0-6613 GCA_964613385.1 uncultured Chitinophagaceae bacterium | reverse complement strand
GGCCAGATTGGTTCTAGTTGGTAGTTCGTTCTTTTCGAGTCTTTACTTTTTGATCTATGTAAGTAGCAAGCGCCCTTCCCTCAATTATTCCTTCTTCAATGGCTGGTCGGTAATGTATGCCTCCATACATTCTGCTTATTGCTGCTTCTTCCGAAGCCTGAAGAAATGATTTAAAGGTTCTAACCGACAATCCAAACTCCACCTCCGTAGAATCTGTATAGGCAAACCCATCACCAAACAGGTTGGTAAGGGTTACTGCTGCAGCTGAAGAAGCCACGCTATGGCCACTGGTATGTTCCGGAAACGGAGGGGTCTGCAACACGGGCACCCAATTTTCATCGATATATTGATTGATGTATGTCTCCGGACGAATTAATACACTTCTGTATTTCTCATCCCAACACGACATAAAGGCATCAAAAAGAGCTATTGAAACCCTGGCATAAGCTTCCGCACTCCGGTTAATATCTGCATTGGTCATTTTGCATGCTACACGTGTAATATTTACCCAATGGCCTCCTGGTGATATTTTCTTTGTTGCAAACATCACGTGTCCCTTTACATTCATCATAAACGGGTTGCAATCCCAGAAAGAAGCTATTTCACGTTGCTCTTTAGTCAGGTTATTAACCGCATTGTAAACTTCCATAGCTTCTTTATAGAACTGACTGTTTTTGTCTATCGAAAAAGCAGTGGGAGGTTTGGGTTTAAATTGTTGAGCCGAGTCAATACCAAAGGGTCTTATCTTATTCCAATGCGGCTCTATGGCGTCCATATAGGCAGGTGGAGTGGGTTTCCAACTGGCCAAATCATTGCGAATGGAATATTTCGGAAATGATCTGGACTGTTTATAATTATCCTTTGAAGACCACGCCATTACATGGGCAGCAACCTGGTCGCCATACTCAATAGACCGCTCAAATACATCATCAGGAATTCCGGTATCACGAAATTCCTGCATTAAGGTTTTGTAAAATACATCCATCTTATCTTCCGAGAAAACAAGAGTACGCCCAACCTTTAAGGCTGCCTGTACCGATGCCAGAGGATAGCAATACTCCTCTCCTGTCTTAGGTTGAGGAAACGCTTCCAATCCTGTCAATTGGCCAGCAAAACTTTGGTGTTCCTTACTCATTGGCAAGGCCGCCTCGAAAGCCGCAATACTTGAGTATGAGTAAATCCGCGAAGAAACTGGCGGAGAAAAAATATCATAAACAATTACATCCGTTATTTGCTTCATGGCACGATGCAGAAATTCCGGATTATTAGCCTTTACCTTCCACTCGTCATTATTAGACGAACAACTAAAAACGAGTAAAGCAGGTAGAAAGAGTTTGAAAATTGATTTCATGAGAAAAGAATTGCTCGGTTAAAATTACGGTTTAATCAAATAAAAAAAATGATTTTAATCATCTCATAACAAGGTTCTTTCAGCCAAAGATGCGTTGCAATCATACATCAATTGGATTTAAACACAACCACACGGGCATTGTTTCTGGTTACGAAAATAAGCGTTTCCTGTTGAGTTCGAATAGTTTTAATATCCCTGCCTTCTCCGTTTACCCAAAAACCCGAAGTTGAATAGTTCTGCGCGATGAATTTCCCAGAATTACTACCGAGCATCATCAAACCATACCCGGCATCTTGTCTGCCTATTTCGGGTTGAACTGCATACCAATTTCCCGCAGCCAATACATCTGGCCTGCCGTCTCTATTTATATCATCCACTCCAAAAGCGAAAATCGGAAAATACTGAGCTTCATCAGGAAGTTTATGGGTAATAAATTTGCCTCCGATATTCTCAATCCAAACAGATTCAAAAACCTTGGCATCCCGGTGTATGGAATTCTGCTTCTGCTCCGGGGTAAGAATGTCACCCAATATCACATGCTTGAAATCCTCGTAACGCAAAAATTTCCTCTTTAATGGAGGAACCTGCTTCAGTAACTGGTCTTTGGTAATAAATGGGTATTTACTGCCTTGGTTGAAGTACGTTAGTATCGGGTCCTGACTACCGTTTGCATCAATATCACCCACCCAAAGTTCAAGAGGCTCCGTGTTGCTTACCCGAAAACGCGAATTCAAACCCGCATTCCCTACCAACCAATCCAAATCGCCATCAGCATCCAGGTCGCTGGCATAGATGGTATTCCACCATCCTGTACTTTCTGAAAATCCATACTGAACGGTTTGATCACTAAAATTACCTTCCGGGGTTTGAACTAAAAACGTAACCGGCATCCATTCGCCCACCACAATCAAATCAGAAAGTCCATCAGCATTCACATCCTGCCATAAAGCATCGGTAACCATTCCCAGGGACGATGAAGGCATCAGGCTTGAATGGTCCGCAAACTTACCCTTGCCATCATTTACTAACAGATAACTTGCCGGTGCATATCCGTAAGTTCCTGCTACACCTCTGCCACCAATAAATAAATCCAGGTCACCATCGCCATCAAAATCATTCGACTTTACACAAGAGGCATTGAGCGAAAGAGTTGGCAAATTTGCTTTTGTCAAACTTAGTTTGCCACCCTTATTTAAATATAATTCAGGTTGCAGGTCCCCATCCCTATCCATTCCTCCCTTTACAATTACCAAATCAAGTAGTCCATCCCTGTTGGCATCAAAAAAATCAGCTCCTGTTACTTCAGCGTCAGGTTGAACCCTTATGCTGTCTTTAAAACTGAAACCCTTACTCCCATTTTGTATGAAAATTTGTCCGGCCTGTCCCTTTCCGCCAGAAACAAACAAGTCATAAAGTTTATCGCCATTAATATCGCCAACGGCCATCTTGGGTCCTTGATTGGCCAAGGAATGAGGGAGCAGGCGTTCTGATTCAAAGCCAGTAAACTCATCTTCCTGATGCTTGTAGGAAATTATTTCCACAGCCTCCATCAAGGGTCTAATAGAATTAAGATTAGTTTTCTCTAAAATCTCTGCTTCCTTCTGATCAAACCACTGGGCGGTGGTAAGGGATGGCTTTCGTCTTACTTCCACTGTTGAGTCGGGCCACACAACTATAATTGAATCAATCCGTTCTCGATTTCCCAAACCAAAAATTAAACGATAATCCGAACTGGACTGCCACCCCCGGGTAGGCATCAGTTGCTGAACTGAATACAGGGAATCGCTGTAGACACTTACCCGCGCACCGATACCAAATGGATTATGCGCTTTCCCCTTCAACAAAATTTGAACCGAATTATTTTCGGTTGTATTGTTCCTAAACAATGTAGCAGGTTGATTCAAATTGTTAACAATAAGATCAAGGTCTCCATCAAGATCCAGGTCTGCATACGCGGCTCCGTTTGATATTCCGGGAGTAAAGTCAAACCAACTATCAGATACATTTTCAAACGAACCATTTCCTAAGTTTCTGAACATGTAATTTGACACTTCTCCTCTGGGCATTTTATCAATCATTTGCCTGTCGGACATAAATCGTTGGGCCGAGTCGCCTGAGATAAAATTTATATAATCCAGATCATTGGGTCTTTTTGCTATTCCGTTGGTTATAAATAAATCTTTATGGCCATCATTGTCATAATCCGCCAACAGGGCCGACCAACTCCAATCGGTTGCATCCACTCCAGCAATTGAGGCTATATCGCTAAAGTAAGGAATGCCATCAGGGCCAATACCCCGGTTTAATTGAAGGCAATTTCGTGCTGTTTGATGATGATACCCGAACCTCAATTTGTAGTTATAAATTTCGAAAGGATCCTCTCCTGCTGACGCTTTAATGACAGGCTCATCTTCAGGTAACATATCCAGGCTAATGATATCGAGTAACCCATCATTGTTTACATCAGCAATATCGCTTCCCATCGAAAAACGACTGGTATGGCCAAAACTCTTCTCAGCCAACTGCCTGAACGTTCCATTTTGCTGATTGACATATAAGTAGTCATTTTCATGAAAGTCGTTGCTTACATAAATATCCGAAAAACCATCGTTGTTAAGGTCTGAAATACTCACTGCTAATCCGTAGCCAATCTGGCTATTATGAATACCCGCTTCTGCTGTAACTTCAATAAACCGACTTTGTCCATAGGGAACAGTTTCATTCCGATAGAGTTTGTCTCCGGCCCTGGCGTCACTATGTGTCCTTAAACTTACGTCACCATAAGAGCGGGCAGTATGCACCGAATGATTGACCAGATACATATCAAGATCGCCATCGTTATCGTAATCAAAAAAAGCCGCCTGAGTCGAGAAGCCTGTAAAAGTTAAACCGAATTCTTCAGTCCGGTCGGTAAATGTGAGGTCTCCGTTATTAATTAAAAGCTGATTCTTACCAGTAAATTTTTTATATCCGCCAACCCCACAAACAAAAAAATCAAGGTAACCATCACCATTCACATCGGCCATAGTTACCCCTGTCTTCCAATTTCCGGTTCCAGCTACACCAGCCTGTTTGGTAATATCCTCAAACTGAAGATTTCCTTTGTTGAGATATAACTTGTCTGATCCTTGATTTGCAGTAAAATAAACATCAGGAAGGCTATCATTATTAATATCGCCAACAGCAACACCGGCACCATTATAGAAATAGAGATACTCTATGATATTAAAGTCATCACTTTCATCAATTTGATTAACAAAATTTACTCCTGAAAATGATGGTGGGATCTCAGAAAATCGCCTACTGGAATCTACAGTATTGTTACAGGCTGCGCAAAACAAAGCCAAAAAAATGAAGCGAGCCCCTTGCTTATAGTTACTTACCACGGGGTTTATTCTGATTTATAACCAGAAGAGAATCATTGTTCCGGGTCACAATCCAACGAAACCCGTCTCCAATCTTAATCTTCTTTATATCGCGGATTTCACCATGCAAAACAAGTCCAGATTCTATAGCCGGGATAAACTCAAATTTTGCCTCCCCCAAACCTTTCAGGAACGTACCGTAACTGGCATCGTACCTTCCCACTTCCGGCTTTGTTGAAAACAGATTTCCTGCCAACACGATGTCCGGAATGGAGTCTGAGTTAAAATCATCGACAGAGATAGCATAAACAGACGAAAACTGAGCCTCAATTGGTAATTCAACCACACTAAAAGTTTTTCCGTTATTCAGCAAAACAATAGTAGACAACTCATAAACCCGTTGAATCAAAGCATCCTTTAATTCTGCTTCTGTGAAGATGTCGTGAATTGTTTGATCCTTATAACTCTCATACTTAAGATACTTCTTCTTCAAGGACGGAATCTGCATCATTAAGTCATGCCTTAGAATAAAAGGATAACTCTTGTTATCAAAATAAATATTAACAACTTGCTCTACTGTACCATTTTTATCAAAATCATTCACATACAACTCAATGGGTTTCTTGGTTGACGCCCTGAATCTGGAATTCAGACCATGGTTGCCTACAACAAAGTCTATATCTCCGTCACCATCCAAATCGGCCGGCTCAATAACATTCCACCAGCCATTTGTTTCTGAAAGTCCAACCTCTTTTGTTTTATCCATCAATTTCCCATCCACATTGATAAACACATGAATAGGCATATACTCACCCACTACAACAAGGTCGTAAATGTTATCAGCATTCACATCAGCCCACACAGCATCTGTAATCATGCCAATTTCTTTAAGCCCGTGAGCAACGTGATCCGTTACATCTGTAAACTTACCCGTGCCGTTATTCTCAAGAATGTACCCATTGGTAGGCACGCCATATAATAACGAATGACTTCTGATTCCAACAAACAAATCCTGGTCACCATCCATATCGTAATCGGCCGCGGTAACAACAGATGAACTTTCAAAATTAAATGTTGGCAAAAGCTGATCTGACTTATTAAAATTTCCTTTGCCGTCATTTAGATATAGTCTATCAGACAGGGCCACAGAACTGGTGGAGAATTCGTTGCTTCCGCTGCATACATATAAGTCGAGATCCTTGTCATTGTCTGCATCAAAAAAGATGCTTGCAATATCTTCGGATGCTTTGTCTTCTTCAAATGAAGCTTGTTGTTGCTTCACAAATCCTGACGAGCGCTGAATATACAATTGGCCTGGCTGATCTTTAGCTCCGCCAACATAAAAGTCTTCATTGCCATCGCCATTGACATCTCCCATAGCTAACCTGGGGCCTGCTGTACTTACCATGTGGAACAGCAGTTTATCCCTGTCAAAGTCTACAAATTCACTTTCTTCGTGTTTATAATTTATACCTGACAATACACCTGTGTTCAATAGGGTTGGCTTAATCATTTCTGATATTCTGACCTCTTTAGCATCGGCTTGAGACAGTTTAAGTGTTTGATTTGTCTTTACATTAAATAACTGAGTTTGTTTTCCATCTGGCCACAATACAAAGATAGAGTCTACCTGAGTCTGTTTTCCAAGCCCAAGGTTTGGCCTCGGATCCATGGAAGATTCGAAACCTCTATTGGGCATTTGCTCAATATAAAGTTTTTGATGATCGGCATAGATAGTTATAGCCGTACCCCATGCGTTTTTATTCAATCCTTCACCAGCTAGTTCAAACTTTAAATACGAATTATCAGGAAAAAACTGGCTTGATTGATTTGCAAATACTGAAGCTCTTGAGTTTACGTTGTTCACAACCAAATCAAGATCTCCATCGTTATCCAA
>CAZTGZ010000077.1:0-6992 GCA_964613385.1 uncultured Chitinophagaceae bacterium | reverse complement strand
CTAAGATTAACTCTTAGATAATAATACTACTGCACTACTAAAACAAAAACTACCCGGGAGGCTGTTTCGAAAGAAGCAGCCTCCTTTTTTTTGAATGGAATTGCGCAATTCGAGAACAAGCAGAAGGGATACGAGAACTCCATATATAAAAAAAGCCGCATTACTGCGGCTCTTTGTTCGATGAAATTCTTATTACATGGAAGCCATCTTCACCATGAGGTCAGCAAGACGATTGCTGTATCCGGCTTCATTGTCGTACCAACCCAACACCTTGCAGGTATTTCCGTATACCAGGGTGCTTTCGGCATCGAAAATGCAGGAATGCGGATTGCCTACGATGTCGATAGAGACAATCGGATCCGTTTCATATTGCAGGATTCCTTTCAGATGGGTTTCAGAAGCTTTTTTAAAAGCATCGTTAATTTCTTCAACGGTCGCTGCCTTTTTCAATACGACCGTAAAATCCGTGCAAGAACCATCCGGAATAGGTACGCGGAGTGCGTTTCCATTTAATTTTCCTTTCAGGTGTGGGAGCACCAATCCTACTGCTTTGGCTGCTCCGGTTGAGGTTGGCACAATACTGTAGGCTGCAGCCCGTGCACGGCGGAGGTCTTTATGTGGCGCATCCTGAAGGTTCTGATCGGCGGTATAGGCATGTACGGTAGTCATGAATCCGTTTTCCACGCCGAAGTTGTCGTCCAGTACTTTCACCATGGGTGCCAGGCAATTGGTGGTGCAAGAGGCGTTGGACAGAATGGTTTCTTCTCCGGTAAGTTTGTCGTCGTTTACTCCTAAAACAACGGTTAAATCTTCACCTTTAGCCGGGGCGCTGATGACAACCTTACGGGCACCTGCCTGCAGGTGAAGAGCTGCCTTGTCTCTGTCGGTAAACCTTCCGGTCGATTCCAATACCACATCTACACCTAAATCTTTCCAGGGCAACATAGCAGGATCTTTCTCTGCCAGTCCATGAATTTTTTTACCGTTTATATACAGGAATTGGTCATCAGCAGTTACGGTGCCATTGAATTTTCCGTGAACGGAATCATATTTCAGCAGGTGGGCCAGGGTTTGGTTGTCGGTGAGGTCATTGATGGCGACCACTTCGACGCCGGGTTTTTCGAGCAGGACTTTCAAAGCCAGTCGGCCGATACGTCCAAATCCATTGATAGCAACTTTCATAATTTGACTTGAGATGAATAAATCGGTCGCAAAATTAAAAAATGCCAGACAGTAAGTTGTTAAAGAGGAAAAAAAATATTTCCTTTGCACCCTCTTTTAAAAGGGCCCGTTCGTCTAGGGGTTAGGACGCATCCCTTTCACGGATGAAACACGGGTTCGATTCCCGTACGGGCTACTAAGGGCTTTACTTATTGTAAAGCCCTTTTTTTATTGATCGCTTGCTGCAATTTATTTCATCCAACTAGTCCTCGTTTGTTAAAAAGATATCGTAAAAACGCTGACACTACAGAGGTTAGTAAGCCTGAGGATTATATTTGTCAGTGCGATTGATTATAGAGTAGATAAAGGATTTTTTGAGATTTCAGCTTTATTTTGGGCGTTTAAAACGCAGAGTTCGAACGTCCCCCCGAAAGCTTTCGGGGGATAGCTTTCGGGGGAAAGCTTTCGGCAAAAACGCGGACGAGTTTAGGAGACCTTTAACAACCCAAAATGACGAGCCGATATTTAGCACCCATTCCTATCCGGGATTATATTTGATTGTAATTTCTTTTATTTTGTAAATATGTTATCGACGACCGAAATAGAATATAAGTTAAAGAAGATCAAACCTGAATTGGCTGAAAAATTTCATGTAAGCCAAATCGGTTATTTCGGGTCATATAGCACCAGTGAGCAAACTGAAAATAGTGATGTAGACATACTTGTAGAGTTTTCTCACCCGGTAGGATGGAGTTTTTTTACACTTGAAAAATTTCTTGAACAGACCTTAGGGCTTAAAGTTGATTTGGTTACTACCAATGCCTTAAAGGAACGAATTAAAAACAATATCCTTAATCAAGTCCGGTACGTTTGAAACCTTCTCCGCTCTGTCGCAAGAATGAAGTGTAGGTGGCGGGTTGGCTTCTTGTGACTTCTTATGCCCTTCCTTAAACCAAAATATTGCCTGATACAACCCAAAATATTAACTTAGCAATTATATCCTTTTGGTCAAACAACCGGGGAGTATTACAACACCCCTTTACTAAAAGTCCCCCCCCTCCAACCCATTCACATTTTTTACTACATTTGATTTTTATCCTCTGTTATGCCTGAATTCTTAAAGAAACTGGGACCCGGCCTGTTGTACGCCGGAGCCGCTATTGGAGTATCCCATATCGTGCAATCCACCCGCGCCGGAGCCGACTATGGCTATATTCTGCTCATCGCTGTGGCACTCGCCCATATATTTAAATACCCCTTTTTTGAAATGGGACCCCGATTTGCCGCCGCTACCGGACATAGCCTCATCGAAGGTTTTGCCAAACAGGGAAAATGGGCCATCTGGACCATCCTCATCCTCACCCTGAGCACCATGTTCAGCATACAGGCCGCCGTGACCATTGTAACCGCAGGTCTGGCAGAAAAACTCACCGGAATACACCTGGAAAGCTGGCAATGGAGCGCCATACTCCTGCTCCTTTGTCTGGCCTTTCTGATCCGGGGCTCCTTCAATATCCTCGACAACCTGATGAAGGTGATCATGATCATTTTAACCCTCACCACCCTGGTCGCATTTGCAAGCTCTTTCAGGGCCGAAGTTCCGGTTGATACCAACTTTATGAAAAGCTTTAGCCTGATCAACAAAACCGACATCATCTTTTTAATCGCTTTTGTGGGCTGGATGCCCGCCCCGCTGGATCTGGCCATCTGGCATTCCATCTGGAGCGTGGCCAGCTATGAAAAAAAGAAACTATATGCAAATCTTAAGGACACCATGTACGATTTCAAGGTTGGTTACTGGGGAACTGCCATCCTCGCCGTATGTTTTGTGGTTCTGGGCGCCAATATCCTATATGGAACCGGCATTGAACTGTCTGCCAACGGTGCGGTGTATGCCGGTCAGCTGATCGACATGTATGGTGCCAGTCTTGGGGAATGGTCGTATTATATAATTGCGGTTTCCGCCTTTACCACCATGTTCAGTACTACGCTTACCTGTCTGGATGCCCAGCCCAGGGTGCTACAATCCATCATTCAGGTGATGAATACCTCACAAAATCCTTTGAAAATCAGCAACAAAACTTACCAAAAAGGCCTCATTTTATTGTCCGCAGGAACCATGGTTATCCTGCTGTTTTTTGTAGATAATATGAAGCAAATGGTCACCTTTGCCACCACAGTCTCTTTCCTTACAGCTCCACTCATTGCCTGGATATGTTATCATACCATTTATGCCCAACTGAATGAATCATTTCGTCCTCCGGTTTACCTGAAATACCTGGCATGGTTAGGACTGGCCTTCCTTACGGCTTTTAGTTTGTATTATTTGTATATCATGTATTTCTGATTGAGCCGAAATTATTTCGCATTCGTCCAAACAAAATGAGCAGATTTGAAATTATACTTAAATTCACCCTCTATTCCCCAATCTGATCATGGCCAGGCTCAGTGACGAACAAATCATACAACGCATCATAACGGAAGGGCATCCCGGCTATTTTGGCAAGCTGTACGATCGCTATGCCGATAAGGTGTATCGCAAGGCTCTGTTGATGGTGCATGACAAAGACGCAGCCAGGGACCTCTCCCACGATGTGATGGTGAAATCCTTCATGAAATTGCACACGTTCGAAGGGAAAAGCTCCTACAGCACCTGGTTGTATCAGATTACCTATGCCCATTGCATCGATTATTTGCGCCAGCAGAAAAAGATGATGGAAGAACCTCTGGACGATGAGACGTTTGACGGTGGGACCTGGCTGGAAAACAGCAACGATGGCGTAGAAGAAAAGGAACTATTCGAAATGAAGCTGGAATCCCTGCACAAAATACTGGATGCCATAGCCCCCGACGACAAGGTATTGCTGATGATGAAATATCAGGACAATCTGTCAATCCGGGATATTGCCGACTTCTATCAATGCGGTGAAAGTGCCGTTAAAATGAAATTGAAAAGAGCCAGAGACAAGGTGAAAGAGATCTATAATGAAAAGTTATTCGATTGAGAAATGAGTTCAGAGTATACCGGAAAAATACTGATCAGCGACCCCTTTCTACCTGATATAAATTTTAACCGAACGGTTGTTTTTATTTTAGAACACAACGATGAAGGCAGCTTCGGACTGGTGATGAATCATAAGCTGGAATCGTTTCTCAGTGACATATTAGAAGATATTGAACCCGGAAAAGAAATACCTCTGTTCCAGGGTGGACCGGTACAATTAGACACCTTGCATTACCTGCATACCCATTCCATATTATCAGAATCTGCCAAAGAAGTGATCCCCGGTTTGTATTGGGGCGGCGACTTTGATTTAATCCGGCTACAACTGAATTCCGGGCTCTTGTTGCCCAAACATATACGTTTTTATCTGGGTTACAGCGGTTGGGCCAAAGGTCAGCTCGAAGCCGAAATTCAGGAAGGCAGCTGGGTGGTGAGTCAAATGATGACCACTACTGTATTTCAAAACAACCCGGCTCAATTATGGAAGCAGTGTATGCTCGCGTTAGGCGGAGAATACGCGCTGCTCGCCAATGCACCCGGCGACCCACAGTGGAATTAATGTCCCCGGTAATAGCTGTCGCGATACGGAAATCTGCGGGCAAACACCCGGGCCATCTGTTTCACCACTATTTCCGGTTGGTAATCCCATTCGCTTTGAGCCCTTCTATCGATGCCCCATAGCACCAAACCGTCTTTCGCCTCTATAATCTGCGCAGAGCAAATCACATCATAGGTTCTCGCCAGGTTCTGACCATCCGTTGGCAGATTTACCGGTATATTAATCTGACCTCGTAAAATGGCAATGATATCCTCGGCCACACTGATGCCATAGGATGCCAAATCGCTCATAAAGCGTTCCATTTTCAGCTGTCCTTTTACCACTGCATCCACCCCCAACAACCGGGCCAGGGAGTCCGGCGCAATGTCCCAGCTCTGATCCACGGAAATTCCCTTCTCGCGCAGGATTTGATTGGTTTTATCGAGGCTTTGAACATTGATTTTAATGTCCTTTTTGCCTTGTCCGCTTTCGCGAATAATTTCATTATACAACTCCTTTTGAAACACCTGACTCTCTGCAATTTCAACCATTCGAACCTGTTCCATTGTCATTCCCTTGGGCAGGTTGCCGGTATATTCGGCTTTAGGTGGAACCACGGCAATCACTTTGTGTCCGGCAGATCTGCTTTTATACGCAGGTAACAGGTACTTATTGCCGCAAGAATGCAAAATGGCCACGAGGGCAAACATCCCTAAAACAAAATTCAACTTTTTCATACGGCACAATAATAATTAAAATTTAAAATCAGGGCGTTCCCGGGCTCTTCGTAAGGGCATTATTTTCAATCCGGCATGGGAATGCTCAGCGCCCGGTCGGGTCGTCCGCTGCTAGTCCTCGTCAGCCCCCCATCGCATTTCACCCGGGCAGCCTGCGGGCTATTCGCTTCCACCCCTAACGCGGCGTAGGGGTGTGTTCTACATTTCGGAAAATGAAAATAATGATTTGTTAAAAAGCCAATCCCAAACCGTATACAATATAGGCCTGGTTCAGGTACTTGCTTTGCTTGTTGGGTGCAAATATTCCGGGACGGTATCCAATTTCAAAACG
This sequence comes from uncultured Chitinophagaceae bacterium, assembly GCA_964613385.1. Taxonomy (GTDB): domain Bacteria; phylum Bacteroidota; class Bacteroidia; order NS11-12g; family UBA9320; genus CAZTGZ01. The sequence goes on along the minus strand of CAZTGZ010000077.1, from coordinate 1,221 downwards.
ATTAAACAATCCGGGCTTGTTGGATGAGTAATCGGCACTAATTCTGAATCCCAATCTTCTTTTTTCTGTATCTGTCAGTTTGTAGGTAATCAGATTGTCACTCTCATTCCTTTTATACGCTTCATCGGTTTCACGAATGGCCAGTCCATATAGCACTTCAAAATTGGTAACGATACTTTTGCGCACCCTGCGGGTTTTGGTACCAATAGGTGCTGCACTGAATTTTCCCTTGAACCAGGTGTATTGACCCAGGTGAAGTCCTGCCCCGATTAAAATATTGGTTTGCCCGGCCATCACGTCCTTTACATATCCCGGATCGGCATTGTTGGCATCTCTGAGCGTATAGATAGGGGCAAAATTGGATGCCGTAGAATCAAGATTCTGAACCGAAATACGGCTCTGAATATTCAAACTGGCTGTCAAACCAAATACATAACGGGATTTTGTCGTATACGATGTGCTGTACTTAGTGTTTCCAACTTGTCCGAGGTCAATTTTACTGCTCAACTCGCGGATTTCATCTTTTATATGCAACACGCCTCTGAATTCAAAATTCTTATAGGAAGGCATCTTCGCATAAATATCAGCGTCGTATTTCAATATACCACCGGATTTGACATAATTCGTCATATCTATCGCCAGATTGGTGCTGAATGTAGCTGTTTTGCCCAATATAAAACGGCCGTTTGCTCCTAAAAACAATCCCCCTGAACCATTCTGTATATCTAGTCCGGCAAAGATTCCACCGTTCCATACGTTTTTCATTGGATCGTCGTATGCGGTTGTGATGGAAACTTTATCGTCCTGGGCAAATACTCCAACAGAAAAAAGCAAAGAGCATGCTGTGAATAGAACTGCTTTTTTAAAGAAAATGGATGATTTTTTCATGTGATTTAGGTTTTGGTTAGTCAAATTGGATTAGGTATTACGAATCGAAAATAATATTTCATCTTAAATTAAATATTGTTTTGGATTAAATACTGGTTTTGGTTCGGTTGTTTAACTGGCTTGTTTGTGATTCGTTTTCAGGGCTTTGCCCTCACTTAATCTGTTTAATCAACAAGAATCCGTTACCCCACTTACTTTTTTTGCTTGATCAATCCCGATAGCCATCGGGAGTAAGCAAAAAAAATCAAGGCTTAATTTCTCTTTTCTATCCTCTAAGGCTATTATGGCGCAAGCCGCGATGGGAGCCACTTTCATTAGTAAAAAATATTTGTT
>CAZTGZ010000076.1:844-7243 GCA_964613385.1 uncultured Chitinophagaceae bacterium | reverse complement strand
CTCAGAAAACGCCCCAAAACGGGAAACCCATTCTAAAAAAGAGAATAATCTAAAAAAGAGAATATTGTTTGCAAATTGGAATATGAGGCAATTTGTGCGTTCCTTGAATTCGTCGGGAGATGATTAATCTTTATATGTGACCATCTCACATTGTACCAAATTCCTTTACATTTGCGCGCTTTATTTTGTGAAAGGCAAAACTCGTCCGATACAATTTTCTATCAACAAAAAATCTGCAATATTTTTATTGTGGTTCTTAAGCTTTGCTGCCTCTTTATTTTCTCAATTATCATTTACGGATGAACCGTTACAAAGGAATGAGCAAATTGCAACCTTAACAAGTAGTGCCGGAACCCAACCTCTCTGGCCTTTCAACGGACAAATCGGATTGAAGGAAACTGAGGACGAAGAAAATGGTGAAAATGAACAGAAGCCAAATTTCTTCTTGCTAAAAGCCCAGGCCAACATTCATTTCGACCCATTCGGTTGCCGTTGTAATATCGCTATGGGAGAACTCGAAGCCAGAATGCTCAATCGGGTTCATGTAGCCTTGTACATTCTACACCATTCTTTCAGAACGTTTTACGGATAAAACTATGGATGATTCAACTCCGGTCCCGGGGTTGTCGAGGCTTTTTAGTTTTTAGTAAAATTTAAGATAAAGAATGAAAATTGAAATTTTCTTTTTTCTTCTTTCCGCAACGTTGTTGGCCTGTCATCCGGCAGACTCACACAAGGAAGAAGATATAACCCTGATGGCCACGGAAGTAGGGTTAAAAGATACGGTGGTATTTAAAGAATATGTTTGTCAGATCAGAGCCATTCAGCACATTGAGTTGCGAACCCTGGAAAAAGGTTACCTCAACAAAATAAATACCGATGAGGGACAAATTGTGCGGGAAGGACAATTGTTGTTTCAGATTAAACCGGTCATCTATCAGTCAGAAGTTGCAAAAGCCCGGGCAGAAGTCGGCTATGCAGAAATGGAATATCTGAACACCAAAAGATTGGCCGATAGCAATATTGTCTCCAAAAATGAGTTGGCATTGGCTAAGGCAAAACTCGATAAAGCCAGAGCAGAGCTATCTCTGTCGGAAGCCCATTTGAGTTTTACGGAAATAAGAGCGCCCTTTAACGGCATTGTGGGACGATTTAACGAAACCCGTTTGGGAAGTTTAATGGAAGAAGGAGATCTGTTGACGACCTTGTCAGACAACAGCAGGCTATGGGTTTATTTCAATGTTCCGGAATCAGAATACCTCGATTATGTGAGCAGCGATCGGAAAGTGAATGCGCTAAAGGTTAAGCTACAAATGGCCAATTCTGCTATGTATCCGCTCGAAGGTCAGGTAGAAACCATAGAAGCGGATTTCAACAACGAAACCGGGAACATCTCTTTTCGTGCTGTTTTTGAAAATCCGGATAGGCTGCTGAGACACGGGGAAACAGGTAATATTCACATCCCGGTTTACCTGAAAAATGTGATGGTCATACCGCAAATTGCCACTTTCGAAATTCTGGACAAAAAATATGTGTACGTCATCGATGCGGAAAATCGGGTACAGGCCAGAGAAATAGAAACCGGATCGGAAATTCAACATCTGTACATCGTGTCCAAAGGTCTAAAACCGGGAGATAGGATTCTAACCGATGGTATCCGAAAGGTGAAGAACGGGCAAAAGGTGCGTTATCACCTGCGCTCCGTGGACTCTGTCTTATTAGAAATGTCGGATTTATATGCCGAGTAATCTCATCAAATAAGATCAAGCCATGTTTACAAATTTTATCAAAAGGCCTGTACTGGCCATTTCCCTGTCGTTGGCTATAGTTTTTTTGGGATTGCTGGCCATGTTCAATCGTCCGATTTCCCAGTTTCCTGACATAGCCCCACCCAGGGTAAATATCTTCATCGCCTATCCCGGTGCCAGTGCTCAGGTTTTGGTGGAGTCTACCTTGATTCCACTGGAAAGAGCCATCAACGGTGTTCAGGGGATGCAATACCTGATTTCGGACGCCACCAGTGCCGGTGAAGCCACGGTTCAGATAGTGTTTGAGCCGGGAACGGACCCCAATGCAGCGGTGGTCAATGTAAAAACCCGGGTGGATCAGATCATGAACAATCTGCCGGTTTTGGTTCAGCGCGAAGGTCTCATCATTACTCCCATACAACCCAGTATGCTGATGTACCTGAACCTGTACAGCGAGGATAAAAATGCCGATGAGAAATTCCTGTACAACTACGCCAGCGTGCACGTATTGCCTGAATTGCAGAGGATCAGCGGTATGGGTAGGGCACAAATATTGGGAAGCCGCCAATTCGCCATGAGAATCTGGTTAAAGCCGGACCGAATGCGCGCCTACAATGTTTCCACCGATGAAATCATGGAAGCCATGAATGAGCAAAGTGTTATCGGAAGACCGGGACGACTCGGTCAGGCATCCGGTAAAAACGCCCAATCGCTCGAATATGTGCTCACCTATAAAGGACGTTTCAATAAACCCGAAGAGTATAAAAATATTATTGTAAAGGCCCAGCCCAACGGCGAAATACTTAAACTAAAAGATGTTGCAGAGATAGAATTGGGAAGTGAGTTTTTTGATATTTATTCCAATATAGATGGATATCCAGCGGCATCCATTGTGCTGAAGCAAAACTTCGGTACCAACGCGAGCAAGGTCATTGAAAAGGTGAAGCTGAAAATGGCGGAAATGGAAAAGGACTTTCCGCCGGGCATGAAATATGAAATCAACTACGATGTTTCCAGTTTTGTAAATGCATCTATAGACAAGGTAATTCACACCCTGGTGGAAGCATTTATTCTGGTGGCGTTGGTGGTGTTCTTATTCCTCGGCGATTGGCGGTCAACCATCATCCCCATCATTGCGGTTCCGGTTTCACTTATCGGAGCCTTCATTTTTATGCAGATGTTTGGCTTGACCTTAAATCTGATCACCCTGTTCGCATTGGTATTGGCCATTGGTATTGTGGTAGATGACGCGATTGTTGTGGTGGAGGCCGTGCATGCCAAAATGGAAGTAGAACCGGTAGGACCCTATGAAGCGGTAAAATTGGTTCTGGGCGAAATCAGCGGAGCCATCATCGCCATCACCCTGGTTATGACAGCGGTATTTATCCCCATCGCTTTTATGGAAGGACCCGTTGGTGTCTTTTACCGCCAATTCTCCATCACCATGGCCAGCGCTATTGTAATTTCGGGATTTGTTGCATTGACCCTGACACCGGTGTTGTGTGCGATGATACTCAGGAAAAACGATCATCACCACAAGAAAAAATCGCCGATACAGAAGTTTCTGGATCTCTTTAATGCGGGATTTGAACGGCTCACCGGCGTTTATACCGGAATACTGTACAAAATCGTAAATCGTAGAGTGGTAACCTATGGGATTCTATTGATTTTTATCGCCGGGGTGGTATTTTTTGAAAGGAAATTACCTGCAGGATTTATCCCCAATGAAGACCAGGGGATGATTTATGCCATCATACAAACGCCACCTGGAAGTACCCTGGAAAGAACCAACAAAGTATCGCGGGATTTACAGATCATTGCCAAGGGAATCGAAGGAATACAATCGGTTTCTTCCCTGGCTGGTTATGAAATACTCACAGAGGGCAGGGGCTCGAATGCAGGTACCTGTATCATTAACCTGAAAAATTGGTCTGAACGGGATAGAGGTATTCATGAGATTCTGGAAGAGTTGGAACACAAAACCCGGGACATTGGGGCCATAGTTGAATTTTTTGAACCACCCGCAGTACCGGGATATGGGTCATCAGATGGATTTTCATTGCGTATGCTCGATAAGAGTGGAACCATTGATTATCAGGAGTTTGATAAAACCAATCAGGCATTTATGAAGGCATTGAAAAGCAGAAAGGAACTCAGTGGGTTGTTTACCTTTTTTGCCGCCAACTATCCTCAGTATGAATTGGTTATAGACAATGAGCTCGCCATGCAAAAGGGTGTTTCTATCGGAAAAGCCATGGAAAACCTGAATATTATGATTGGCAGCACCTATGAACAGGGATTTACCAGATTTAACACCTTTTTTAAGGTATATACCCAATCCGGACCGGAATACCGGAGGATGCCATCGGATGTATTGAACCTGTTCATTCAAAATGACAGGGGTGAATTGGTTCCGTATTCTTCCTTCATGACTATGCGCAAAACGCAGGGGCCCAATGAAATCACCAGGTTCAATTTGTATAATTCCTCAGCCATTCGGGGTTTGCCGGCCCAAGGTTATACAACCGGTGACGCGATTCAGGCCATACGAGAAGTAGCGTCTGAAACTCTCCCGAAAGGCTATGATATTGCCTGGGAAGGATTGACCTATGACGAAGCGGACAGGGGAAATGAAGCACTTTATATTTTATTGGTGGTTTTCATATTTGTGTATCTGGTTCTGGCATCTCAATATGAGAGTTTTGTGCTGCCGTTGGCTGTGTTACTCTCCCTACCCGTAGGTATGTTGGGTTCATTTATGTTGCTCAGGGTTTTGGGTCTTGCCAATGATATTTATGCCCAGATAGGCTTGATTATGTTGGTTGGATTATTGGGCAAGAATGCGGTTCTAATCATTGAATTTGCGGTTCAGAGACAGCAAAGCGGAATCAGTGTTTTTGAAGCAGCGATTGAAGGAGCCAGAATCAGATTCAGGCCCATATTGATGACGTCCTTTGCCTTTATAGCCGGTTTAATTCCGCTGGTATTGTCACATGGACCCGGAGCCATTGGCAACAGAACCATTGGTTCCTCCGCATTGGGTGGTATGTTGATGGGTACGGTGTTCGGTGTGATATTAATTCCCGGTTTGTATTATGTATTCGGGAAATGGGCCGAGGGAAGAGAGCTCATTAAGAATCAACAGCATAATCCGCTCACAGAGGAAATGGTTGACGAAACTTCAAAGGCGTCCATCACCAAAAAAATGAGGAAATTGAAAGTATTGGTTAAAGCAATGAATAGAAAAAATGAAGACAATTGATGGGTTGAAATATATGATGTTTGTCGGTTTCATGCTCCTGCTCGGTTCAGGATGCAAGTTGCCAAAACCTGTGAATATCCAATCTGATTTGAATGTTCCGGAATCCTTTGGTGGAAAGTCTGATAGTCTGAGCATGGCATCTTTCCATTGGAAAGTATGGTTTGATGATACTTTTTTGCTCAGACTCATTGATACAGCGCTCAGAAACAACCGGGAACTGGCCATCTTGAATCTGGAAATTCAGATGTCCAGATCAGAAATCATGAGCAAAAGAGGCGCCTATCTTCCTTTTGTCAAGGCGAATATTCATTCGCGTTCTGACAAGGAAGGTCGGTATACCCGTTTTGGAGCCCTGGATGAAAATCTCGAAATCGAATCCGGAGAATTCGTGCCGTCCCCGTACAATCAACACCAGTTTGGTTTTGAAGCATCCTGGGAATTGGATGTATGGAAGAAATTGAGAAATGCTAAAGCATCAGCCTACGAAAAATACCTGGCAAGTATCGAAGGAAGGAACTTTGTGAAAACCCGGCTCATTGCGGAATTGGCCGAATCCTATTACGAATGGAAGGCTTTGGAAGAGATGTTGGCTATTGTAGATCAGAGCATTCGCATTCAGACAGACGTGTTGAATATTATGAAGGAGGAGAAGGAGTCGGCTAAAGTAACGCAACTGGCTGTGAATCGGTTTATTGCGCAACGCCTGAACACACAAAACCTGCAGTATCGGATCAGACAGGAGATACAGGTTGAAAAAAGTAAAATTCTCTTTCTGACGGGAAAATTTGAGATGACTGAGGGCGTGGGTTATGTAAATTTTTATGAAACGGATCCCGGGAGTTATCGTATCGGCTTACCATCTAATTTGCTGATGAATCGTCCGGATATTAAAAATGCAGAACTGCAATTAAAGGCTGCAAATCTGGATGTGAAGGTTGCGCGGGCAGAGTTTCTGCCGTCATTCAGCCTACAGGCAGGTATAGGATTTCAGGCATTTAAACCGAAATATTTGATAAATCCGGAATCATTGATATACGGTTTATTGGGTGAGATTATGGCTCCTTTACTGAACCGTCAGGCCATTCAGGCAGAATATCAAAAAGCAGGTGCTCGTCAGGTTCAGGCCATGTTCGAATATGAGCAAACGGTCATAAAAGCCTATACCGAAGTATTGAATGAGTTGACGCGATTGGAAAATCTGAATAGAAGCTTTCAGACGAAAAAAGAGGAAGTGGAGATTCTCAATCAATCGGTGTCAATTGCGGGAATGTTGTACAATGTGGCCAGGGCCAATTATGGTGAAGTGCTTTTAACACAGCGCGAGGCGTTGGCCGCGAGGATGGAGTTGGTTGAAATAAGTCTGGAGCAAAAAAAGGCAGGAATTTATTT
>CAZTGZ010000076.1:0-834 GCA_964613385.1 uncultured Chitinophagaceae bacterium | reverse complement strand
GTGGAGGTTGGAGATAGAATCCTAACAGCATAATAGTTATGAGTTTCTTAATGACATGTTTCAAACGAATGTAGAAACATCTATAATCGGTACTTCTTTAATTAATCCCGCACTGGCTATACCGCAAGTTCGGGGCTGGCCATCCGATTTCTACTCACAATTCAAGCAGTATAACATCAACCTCATCAATCTTTCCAAACATTTTATCAGCAGTTATAAGTGGAAGGTTTAGATAAAAAGCTGTAGCAGCAATAATCGCATCCGGTAATTTGAGTCTGTATTTTCTTTTCAGCTCTATGGTGATTCGCTTGATATCCTGATTTATTTGGATGATTTGACAGTTTTTAAGCAGCCCTGTCAAAACAGATTCTTCAACATCATCTATATCCTGAAAAGACAGGAGTTCCAGTTCAGTGATGAAAGAAACAACGGCTTCCTGACCTTAGATAATTCCTTCAATTTCGGCATTGCCGGAAAGTAGGTATAGAATAATATTGGTGTCAAGAAATAATTTATTCCCACTCATCTCTCATCTCTTTTTGAACGGACAGCACATCTTGCTTAAGGACAAGTTTACCAGCAAATTGGGTCAAATCAGTTTTTCTGGATTTTTTTCTCGCTGATTTGATCAGCTTAAGAATCTGTTCAATTGGAGTACCTTTTTTAACCACCGTTACCATATTACAAAGTTGCGTTTTTTTTTTGAGAGGTCGTCTTGTCCTTGTTTATGTCCAACTCTAAAGTTCATAAAACAAAAAGGCCCCTTTGCAGAGGCCCTTTTATCGATTGAATTCAGAGAAATAGCTCCCAATTCAAATCTTAGTTATCGCTGAT
>CAZTGZ010000075.1:6506-7332 GCA_964613385.1 uncultured Chitinophagaceae bacterium | reverse complement strand
CAAGATAGAAAATAAATTTTAATTGTACAATTAATTATGCGACATTACACTAGTACCTGAACTAAGTGAAATCAAAAACCGCTTTCCAAAAATTGATTTGGCTATTCTATCCGTAAATGGATTGAAAATCAGACCTATGTTCAATAAGCAAATGGTAATGAGTGCTACCCAAGCGGCAGAACTTTGTGCTATCATCAACCCGAAAGTAGCCGTTCCAATCCATTACAATTTTTCAGGCGGTAAATTTAAAGACAAGTTTATATTGAAGTATGACGGGAACGCACCAGAATTTGCGGACTCCGTAACTGTCAAAGCACCAAAAACCAAGACATTTATTCTTGAAACGGGCGACAATTTGACCATATACTAGACAAAGACTTCACGCTCATAAAGAATGCGACTAAAAAGCACGAACCGCCAACATCGGTTTTGCAAGAGCGGGGGGAGAGTGCTTCGTTTGAAAGTTTTCGCTAAATTTATACTTCGTGCTTCGCAAGAAAATGTGCTGAAAAGCCCCGCCACCGCAAAACCAGACCCGTTAGGTGGCATTACCGGGAAAAACAGAAACCATTGTCACACTGGCTTGGGATGGGATCGGGATATCGGATCCAGGATATATTTTTCCGAAGTGGAGACAATGCCGGCAAAGACCTTTGGGTCCGGGCTGTGATGAGGACTTCAAAAAAGTGATCATACCGTGTTTATAAGGAAAATATCATGAATTGGATAAAGAAGAACTCTGTCCTGTCTTACTTCATCTTGACCTTCCTGATCTCATGGGGCGCTATTCTTGTTTTGATCGGAATTAAAGGAATGCCGACCACGG
>CAZTGZ010000075.1:0-6496 GCA_964613385.1 uncultured Chitinophagaceae bacterium | reverse complement strand
CCCAGGCGCAGCTGCCGCTGGCGATCATGACGTTTCTGCTCGGCCCCTGTATCTCAGGGCTGGTGATGATCGGCCTGGTCCACGGCCGCATTGGTTACCGGAACCTGGTCAGCCGGCTGTTAAAGTGGCGCCTCAGCCTGGTCTGGTACGCGGTCGCACTCTTGCTCGCGCCGGCGGTGTTTGCGACAACACACTTTGCTCTGTCACTCTTATCCCCGGTCTATCTGCCGGGTTTTCTGACCGCGCCTGATGGCCCTGAGCTGATCTTTCTGGGTATCACGTCAGGGATCATGGTCGGCATTCTGGAGGAGGTGGGTTGGTTCGGTTTTGTCATCCCGGAGATGAGACAGCGCCGCAGCCCCCTCATGGTCGGTTTGATCGTCGGTCTTATCTGGGGTGCCTGGCACATCATGGCCAATGACATCTGGGCGATAAAAACTTACTCAGGCGAAATCCCTACCGTTCTTTACGCGGTCCTTTCCGGCCTCAGTTTCCTGATCGGCCAACTGCCACCTTTCCGGATATTGATGGTATGGGCATACGAGCGTACCGGAAGCCTGTTATTGATGGTGGTGATGCATTTCAGCCTGACTGCCTGCTCCATCACTTTTGCTCCGACGACGATGACTGGCTGGAAAGTCCTTATTTACAGCATGGCGGTTGCCGCCGTCTTTTGGGTGATCGCTGCCGTAGTCGTACTGGCGCACCGCAGAATAAGATTTATGTCACTTTGACGGACAGATGACTAAATTTTTGGAGTGTATCGATTTTTTTAGAATTTGTACCGGTGGACAGTCCTTCGGTGAATTTTAAGAAAACATATTAGCGAACAGACAATCATTCAAACCAGCAACATTCCGCAATGAGTATGACACCGAAACAAGAAGAAGGAATAAGAAATAAAATAAAGAGGATCAAGGCAGCGTTGGCGGCTGATAAAAGACGTTGGGGCGGTTTTCACCATGACGGCCAGGGACTGAGGTATGCTCCTCCCCGACTTTACATTCAACTAAATGACTTTTCGGGCGGACTTAAATACCTGAATTGGTTTGACAAATACTTTCCCGACGACATTGGCTATCCGGACTTTTTGTTTGAGTGGACCATCATTCTCTTCAAGACAGGCAGACTGAAAGAAGCGAAGAGAAAAGCATTTCAGACCTTTACGAGAAACACGTATTTGTTCGACAAATTTTTTGGCAGGCCAATAAACAAAATAGACAAATGGGAAGGTTCCAACTTAGAAGTTGCAGAGTTTGCGACTAAATACTTTCATTACTCCTGCAACCAGGAAAACTTGTCGGACTTTACGGTGTGGTTAGACAATCTGATACATACGGAATCTTTTCGAGCTCTCACAAACAAATACATAGAAATTCAAAAACAACTGAAAAACGAACGCGACGTTGAAAAAAGAAGAAATTTGGGAAGACAAGCTGACCAACTGGAAAATGAAATCTAGGCGGCGGACAGGAAAGAAATCAAGCCAAAGTCGATGATAAATTGGTAATCAAGGCAATGGTAGGTTGCTTTAGCAGCTTTCCTGGTGAAATTGAAACAGGGAATTCGTAACTTTATCGATCAACTTGTTCATTGTGATAGACTATAGTCTGTATATATATCATTGGTAAACCAACTCAAGATATCATAAACAGAGATTCGGGTTCGACTGATACATGGTTCATTGATACGGTCCAAGGGGTCATGCCCCCTTGGAGTCCTGGCCGTAATGTGGCCTTTTAACAAAGGTCTTTGGCCCCGAAGAGCGAACCACCAGAGCGAGTTTTTAGAACTTTATATTATTTTTATCAAAACTTAGGAATACGGAATACTATAAACAGGAAATTAAGACAAATGCATTTATGAACTCAAGAAAGGTAATTCTAAATACGAAGTGAATCTAAGACACCACCGCCTATGCAACTTTTACGCTTGATGAACTTTATGCCTTCGGCTCAATCCTGACAGATAAGTTCGATTCTGACAGTGATATAGATTTTAACGTTGCGATGCCGTCAGAAGATCCGATTGAATATGCTGAAAATTACTTTGACCTGAAGTTCGAACTGGAAAAGATCTTCAATCGGAAGATAGATTTGCTCGAACAAAAAGCTATCAGGAACAAAACATTTAAGAACCTGGTCAACCAGAAAAAAATACTCGTTTATGCAAGAAGAAATCAAAGTGTGGATTGAGGATATTGAGAAGGCATCGCAGAAATCAAAGACCTCCTGCCAGAACCAAGAAACTTCCTTGAATTCCAGAAGGACATAAAATCGAAACGGGCAGTTGAACAGAATATCGAAATAAACTGGGAAGCGATGAGCCGAATCTTATACAACGACCCGAAATTCCGATCAGCGATTCAAGGAAAATAGTTTATACCCGAAATCGAATAATCCATGGATACGATGACAAAAAGTACTGATTTTAAAACACCATATTAAAATTTGATGAATTTTTCAAGACTGGTTCCCAATGTGTACTACACAGACATTTACGAAGGTCTGAAATTGTTTGTTGATTGCCTTCAATTTACCATGGGACATCAGGAGCTAAACTCTAATCAACCATTCTGTGTGCTGGAAAAAGAGGAGCTAAGAATCAATCTTTTTCAAAATGAACAATTGGCAAAAGAGCATCGTCCTGAGTTTAGACTTGTTACCAATAATATCGAGGAGGTATACAGCAAGATTTCTACAGATCATCCGCATTTACTGCATCGAAACCTTAAAAAGGTCACCCTTCGCCCATGGGGAGCGAAGGAATTTGCCATAAATGACCATCAGGTTTGTATAATTATCCAACAGTGGTGATAGTGGAGATGTCCAATGAATAAGCGCCAGAAATATGCCGCTAGGGCAACACCCGGTCCGATGGCGGAAATGCATGAATGAATGGTCCATAATTGAATGACTCCGGTAACAAAACTCAGGCTTATTAAGATACTTCACACCTTGATCTGGGTGTTTTTTAATGTTGTGATTTTTTACATTGTGTATGCCGTTATTACTGATCGCATTAATTTTTGGTTGTGGGTCTGTTACGGATTGATAGCGCTGGAAGGATTGGTTTTGGCAACGTTTAGTTTGTTTTGTCCATTAACAATATGGGCCCGACAGTATTCAGAATCATCCAAACACAATTTTGATATTTATTTGCCAGAATGGCTGGCAAAATACAATAAGTTGATTTATACTTCCATTGTAGGGGTTAGTCTTGTCATTCTGATATTCAGATTGCTTGGTTAAGATTCCTGCTAACATGAGGGCCGAGAGGGATTAATGGAACTTAGTATATCGGTAAGAAACAATTCCGGCTTGTAAACCGGACCTGTCAACTTTCCGGCAAGAATGCAATCCACCACCCTTTGGCAACCTCAGGGGATCAGTTTGCTCTGGTTCCAGTACCTCAGATCTCTCAGGGGGTCAATATCCTCCGGATTTATCATTGATCACCTTTTCCTGGGGGTCAGCATCTGCCGGATTGACAGCACACCGGTCTGGTTATCGTTCGTTTCAACTTCCAATTTCAAATAAAATTTGCGCAAGTAAATGCTTTCCTATATATTTGCAAGCAAATACTTGCGCATTATGGAAGCACGCAGAGATGTATTTCAGGCCATAGCCGACCCCACAAGAAGAGCGATATTAAACCTACTTGCACACAAATCACAGAACCTGAACACCATAGCTGCAAACTTCGACATCAGCCGGCAGGCCATATCCCTGCAGATTAAAATACTGGAAGAATGCGGCCTCATCAAGATCAGTAAGCAGGGCCGGGAACGCTATTGCAAACCCCAATTCGAAAAACTCAATGAAGTGGTAGCATGGATAGAACCCTTCAGGAAAATCTGGGAAGCCCGGTTCAACGAACTGGACCATCTGCTGGAAGAATTAAAATCTAAACCGAAAAACAAACAATAATGATACAAACGAATAAAATTCAGACCGAAATCAGCGGAGGCGTGGTCACTTTTACCAGGGTTTTTGATGCCCCGAGAGCATTGGTTTGGGAAGCCTGGACCAATCCGGAATACCTCAAACGATGGTGGGGACCCAATGGATTTTCACTGACAACCCATGAAATGGCTTTAATCCCGGATGGTATCTGGCGGTTTATCATGCATGGCCCGGACGGTACGGATTATCCCAATAAAGTCCGGTATGTAGAAATAATCGAACCCGAAAAACTGGTCTATCAGCACACGGATGATGAAAATGGAACCATTGAGTTTCGGGTAACGATCACCTTTCTGGAAGAAGGGAATTCCACCAAACTCATCATGCGTCATGAATTTGGCTCGGAAGAAGCATTAAAACGCGTAGATAAGGAATTCGATGCCATTGAAGGCGCAAGACAGCACCTTACCCGGCTCGCAGCAATTTTGAAAACACTAAGCGTCTGAATCCAAACGTCATGGGCAACCGAAAACGAAATAAAGAACATTCAGAGACAAACTTTTAATCATCAAGAAATATACTATGAGAAAATTAATAATGTGGAATGTCATCAGCCTTGACGGCTATTTTGATGGTGTTAAAAATTGGGACCTGAGCTTTCATGAGCTTGTCTGGGGCAAAGACCTGGAGGATTTCAGCATGCAGCAGTTAAAAGCAGCCGACATGCTCCTCTTTGGAGCGGCAACCTACAAAGGTATGGCCGACTACTGGACTCAGGCTGAAGGAGATGCAGAAGAAGGGGCGATAGCGACATACATGAACAAACTACCGAAAGTTGTTTGTTCACGAACGCTTAAAACAGCAGACTGGAACAAGACCACCATTGTCAGAGATGCTGCGATTGAAATTCCTGAGCTGAAGCAGCAGGGTAACGGAGATATGTATGTGTTCGGCAGCGGCAACCTCTCCGAATCCCTGATAAAAGCAGCGTTGTTTGATGAATATCGCCTATGCATTGCACCGGTATTTCTGGGACAAGGCCGGCTTTTATTCAATCAGTCCATCCCTTACAAAAATCTCAAACTACTTGAATCACGTCCCCTTGCTACCGGTGGTACCATCCTCCGGTATGCCCCAAAACGCAACTAAAATATAGTTGCATCACGGCAGGTAACATCTTATCTTTGATGGATGAGCAGATTGTCCAAGATTCTGGAACGATTGTTAAATCCCAGAACAACGATCACATTTCAGGAACTGGAATATTTACTTGGCAAATTTGGGTACGAAGAGAAGACTACAGGTAAGACTTCTGGATCCAGGAGAGCTTATGTCAACCCAGATTCGAAGCATATTATTCGACTTCATAAACCACATCCGGCCAACGAACTAAAAAGATATGCGAAGAACTATATTATTACAGAACTCAGGAAACAAGAATTGATATGACTGATAAATTGAAATATAAGGACTTTATTGGATCAGTTCACTTCTCTGCTGAAGACGAAATATTCTATGGACGAATTGAAGGTATCAATGATTTGGTCACCTTTGAAGGATCAACAGTAGACAAATTGAAGAAAGCATTTAGAGAGGCCGTCGAAGACTATCTGGAACTGTGCAAAGAAACCGGCAAGGAAGTCTTCAAATCCTTCAAAGGAACATTCAATGTAAGATTGAATCCGGAACTGCATTCAAAAGCATTCGAACACGCAACTTTAGAAGGAAAGACATTGAATCAATTCGTTAAAGAGGCTATCGAACAGAAATTGAGAACGGGATAGAGTGTACCGACCTTTCTGTTTGATGCTGTCAACAGGTGGCAGAACCAATCATAACCCTTCGAAGAGGGAGATACCGAATAAATCCAATCATGCCATTACCATCGGCACTCAGGAGTGGATGACCCAGAATCTTCGCACAACAAAGTACAAGAATGGTGATGCCCTTCCGAATGTTACCAATAATACAGACTGGGGCAATTTAGGCAGTGGTGCGTATTGCTGGTACAACAACGACAATGGTTACGAACAGCCCTATGGCAAACTGTATAACTGGTATGCGGTCAACGATGCCCGAGGCCTTTGTCCTACGGGATGGCATGTACCCACGGATGCCGAGTGGGACACCCTAACGACTTTCCTCGGTGGTCTGAGTGCGGCAGGAGGCCCTATGAAAGAAGCCGGCACTGCCCATTGGATCAGTCCGAACACCGGAGCTACCAACGAAAGTGGTTTTACAGGTCTTCCGGGCGGTTACCGTCTCGACGATGGTATGTTCGGTAGTGCCGGCAACGTCGGCGATTGGTGGAGCAGTACCGAGTCGAGTAGCAGTCATGCCTGGTTCCGCAACCTGTCCTACTTCAGTGACGTTGTGTACCGGGACGACGTCGATAAGAGGTCTGGATTTTCGGTGCGTTGCGTTCTGGATTGATTAACTATTTGACAATTTGATTATTTAATACCATACCACGAAATGGTTAATTTTAATTATAGGGGGGATCATAGCGAGTTGCCGTCTTGCATATGCAGCATACAAATTTTTAAACCAGTAAATATTGCAATTATGGCATTGAACAAAATATTACTTTT
>CAZTGZ010000074.1:0-7482 GCA_964613385.1 uncultured Chitinophagaceae bacterium | reverse complement strand
CATCATTATACCTTATCTCGCAGATTGAAACCAAATGCGGATATTGCCCTGTATGGATTCATTTTCGATCCTATGTAAGATTCTGTGCAGTTTCCTTGCCTTGCCAACAGGATGAGCAATCCAGAATGACATCCTTTTGCTTCTCAGGTTCTTTTTCCTGTGCAAATTATCCGCATCCATTATTACCCATCGCATTAAATCTGACCGCCATTTCTTGCCCATGCGGATGCTCTTTTTTAGATACCGATTCAGGAGTCTCTGCTCGGATTTATTGAGATCAGAAGCTCCGAGCAGATTGGAAAATATTTGCTGCGAAAGCGATTCATATACCTGATCTATCAGAAAAAAATCAGGATCATTGGGTTGAAAGGCTTGTCTCGTATGAAATTGCAGCAGAGTCTCTGGCAAGTCATAGTTGATATGGGCATTGATGGCCAAAAGCAATAATTGCATATCTGATCTTGGCTTGTTGAGATAGAAAGCCTGATGCCAGGGAGTTGGAGCATTCTTATTTTGAATAACGGCCATGGCAAATCTTGTCCCGAATTCACAAATCATCGAATCAATGCGATCCGGGTTTCTGAATTTCCCCTCCTCCTTTAGTTTCAGGATGTTTTCAGTGGTGAGCCGATACAGGGATGCGAAATAAATTGCCGTTTTATTCGAATCGTTTTCGAGCACCGATAGTGAATCCAAATATTTCAGCAATTCCGGAGGATCTCTGAACATTTGAGTCTGAGCTGTGACAGAAAACAGTCCAAACCAAAAATTACAGAAAAGAAAAAAAGTTAATTTCAGAAAGGAAACCAAGGTCTGGGATGTGCGCCGAAAGGCCATGGTGTCATTGCCAAAATTAAAACCAGGGCAATCAGAAAAAACCAGAAAGCCTTTTTATGTTTATCGATATCTGCCTGAGCCCGTTTCGACTTAGATCGACCCATGGTTACCAATACCGCTGCAATGATCATCATAAGCGGGTGCTCCAAAGCCCAGAATCTCAAGTCAGAATTTTTCATGGCCGCACCAAAATTCTTTATGGCCGCACCGGTCATTGAACTTCCAATAAAATACATGAGCAAGCCTAAAACGATTTGCAGGTGTACGAATAGGGTAAAAATCAATGACGACCGATTGTCGAGATGTGTATATTCACGCTTTTGGCGATAGCCAACAAATGCGCGATACACAGCAAATAAGCCGGCCAAAACTATGCCCCATCGCAATAGGTTATGAATATTTAACAATAGTGATTCCATGTGGTATACGATTAAACAAACCTATGAAAATTCAGTCACATTTAAGAAGATGAAATAATTTATTGATATCATGCAACCTTCATTAAAATGTCAGACAAAAGAGTATATTGCTGTTATAAATCGGACATCCATGGATAGAAGAAGTTTCTTTAAAGCCTCGGTTCAAGAGCTTAAACAGATTCCCGTACTGCCGGAAATCAGTGAAAATCAAAAAGTAAGGAGAAAATTAAGCACCGGATTGGAGACCTATTCGGGCACCTGGGACAAAAATCAGGTGCGACATTTATTGCGCCGATCGATGTTCGGTATTAGAAAGGCGGATCTGGAGAAGTTTTCTTCCTTGACATTGACGCAATGCCTGGACGAATTGCTGAAATCAGAAACCCTTCCATCTCCACCGGTCAATAATTACAATAACCGAAACTACACCGATCCGGATGTCCCCGTGGGTGACACCTGGGTAAATGCTGCTTACAGTCCAACAGCAAATGGGTTGCGCCGGATTTCATTTAAAGCATGGTGGATGGAAAGAATCATCAAACAAAACGACACCCTGCTCGAGAAGATGACCTTTTTTTGGCATAATCATTTCTCAACAGAATCTGAAATCATCGGTAGCTCTCAAATCCTTTATTGGCACCACGATCTCATTCGTAAAAATGCGCTGGGAAATTTTAAAACCCTGGTTTCCGAAATTACCAAAAATGCAGGGATGCTTATCTATTTGAATGGCGATAAAAACACGAAAACAGCACCCGACGAAAACTATGCGAGGGAGTTACAGGAACTTTTCACACTGGGTAAAGGACCGGACTCCAAATATTCAGAAGATGATGTTAAGGCTGCGGCCCGCGCATTAACAGGCTGGAGAGTTGAACGCACAGGCATTAATTCTTATTTCGATGCAACGCGGCACGACACGTTGGACAAGAAATTTTCTGCTTTCTATGGCAATAAAACCATAACCGGAAAATTCGGAACAAATGGAGCGACTGAAACCGACGAATTGATCGACATGATTTTTCTGCAGGAGGAAGTTTCGAAATATATATGCCGTAAGCTATACCGCTATTTTGTGTACTACGAAATTGATAGCAATACTGAAACGAATGTTATCCTGCCATTAGCCGAATTATTCAGAAACAACAATTATGAGATAAAACCAGTTCTCAGAGCCTTGTTACAAAGCGCCCATTTTTATGACGATTTGAACAAAGGATGCTACATCAAAACCCCATCAGATTTTATTGCCGGAATCATTAAAAACTTTGCCATCACCGTGCCGGAACCAACGCTTGAGGTCAATTACGGAATGTTCAATACTTTGAGAGGACTGGGTGCACTGCTTCTCGAAGATTTGGCAGATCCGCCGAATGTGGCCGGATGGCAGGCATGGTATCAGGAACCCATGTTTTATGAATTGTGGATCAACTCTGACACATTACCGAAACGAAATCAAGCTACAGATATACTCATTGCAGTCGGATATAAATACTCCGGAAGTACGCTTCAAATTGATGCTCTGTCATTCGCGAATTCGTTTAGTTCCGTGAACGATATTAATGCCTTTATTGATGATGTCATTTTCCTGATGTATCCATTCAGCATTACTTCTTCTCAAAAGGATTATCTGAAATCCATTCTCTTATCCAATCAAAGCAGTGACTACTATTGGACAGATGTTTGGAATACTTATAAAACCAATCCGGGGAATACCTCCAATACCAATTATGTTAACTCCGTTTTGAGATTAATGCTCAAAACCATCATGAATCTCGCAGAATACCAGTTAAACTAAAAAGGAAATGAAAAGAAGAAGTTTTCTCAAAAGGACCGCTCCCATTGCCGCTTTGCCTGTGGTTTTAAATGGAATGGGATTCAAAGCATATGCTAAATCACCTTTGCTGCGTCTACTAAAGCAAAGCGTGAAATATCCGGATCGTGTTTTTGTTATCATTCAGCTGAACGGAGGAAATGACGGATTAAACACCATTTTGCCCTTAGATAATTACAGCAATTTATCTAAAGCCAGGGCCAATATTCTGATTCCTGAAAGCAAGGCCTTGAAATTAACGGGTACAACGGCAACGGCTTTTCATCCATCTATGAGTGGGTTGAGAACCATGTATGATGAAGGAAAAGTATCACTGGTGCAGAGCGTTGGGTACCCTGATCCGAATTTCAGCCATTTCCGTGCGACAGATATATGGCTAACAGGTTCTGACAGCAATGAATATCTGACGACAGGATGGGCTGGTCGATTTTTAGCTGAAGAATATGAGGATTTTCCCGACGGATATCCCAATTCCGAAATGCCTGACCCTCCGGCTGTACAGGTAGGTTCTGCGGTTTCTCCGATGTTCCAGGGTCCGACGGTGAGTATGGGAATGGCTATTTCTTCAACCACCAGTTTTTATCAATTGGTTGAAGGTGTGGTCGATACTGCCCCGTCAACACCGGCCGGAAAGGAACTCACCTATGTCAGGCTTGTGGCCCAACAAACCATGGCCTATGCCGATAGCATCAAAAATGCCGCCTCCAAAGCAACAAATAAGTCAACGCTATACCCATCAAATAACCCTCTGGCCGATCAGCTTAAAATAGTCGCTCAGCTCGTTGCAGGGGGGCTCAAATCTAAAATATACATGGTGAGCATTGGCGGGTTTGACACGCACTCAGCACAGGTAGATTTAACCGCCGGAACCGAAACAGGCTCACATGCCACGCTGTTGCAACGTGTTTCAGAGGCAATATATGCCTTTCAGGATGACCTGAAGTTGCTGAACATAGAAGACAGGGTTGCAGGTATGACATTTTCTGAATTTGGAAGGAGAATCGCTTCTAATGCCAGTCTCGGAACAGATCATGGCGCTGCCGCTCCGCTTTTGGTCTTTGGCAAAGGAGTGAATCCTGGAATTATTGGGAGTAATCCAGCCATAGCTTCACAAGTTGGCGGGGCCGACAATGTGCCGATGCAGTATGATTTCAGGCAGATTTATGCTTCCGTATTGGCTGATTGGTTTGGCGCTGACTCCAATGAAGTGCTCGATGTGATGGGAGACTCCTATACCATACTCCCCATTTTCAAACAAAGTGCAGGCATTGAAAATCTCCCGGCCGGGGTTTCGTCGCTCGACAATTATCCAAACCCTTGCAATGGTCAAACAACATTCAGGTTGCAGACCATCAGAGATGCGGATATTCAAATTATTCTGTACGATACATTGGGCAGAGAATATGCCACTATCTGTCAGCAATATCTGAAAGCCGGAGCGCATGAAATCAAATTTGATACCCAGTCGCTACAGGAAGGAAATTACTATTATGTTCTTCGCTCCGGAAGTGGCAGAATGGTAAGAACTTTGGTGAAACGCTGATTAGTACTCGTATAGTGTAAAAATCAGATTGGTGGTATATTTCTGTGCCGGAATGGTCACAGACATCCCTCTTATCTCTACCTGTACGGGTATTTTATTCATAACTCTTTTTCCACCGAAAAAGTCCATATTGGAATACGCCACTTTTTGCCAGGAAGTGCCATCCCAGCATTCCCCGGATCCATTTCCATTTCCTGTTCGTCTAACCCATACTTCTAATGCATTGTTCCAACAGACATCGTCTTTTTTTACCTGAATTTTCCAGGTACTTTTATTGACATTTCCATTCACGTAAATTTCCAATTCATCATATTCACTGGTAACAACAGATTTAATATTCTCACCTGCCTGAATATCATAGCAGGACGATTCTGCTTCCCAATCGCCTTTTACATCAATTTTCTGTGCGAAAACCTGAGAGGAAATGGCCAACAATGGCAATAAAATAGCACGAATTTTGTTCATTCTTTTCATCAGTCTGTCATGGTAAAAGTTATCTCCAAATCTGATTCTGAACCGGGTACGATTTTAGTCGGATCGATCACAACGGCTTTATACTCCAATCTATGACCATTATTTACGCCTCTGCCTGTATAACAACCCTTGATGTTATTTATGAGCAATACCGGTGTATTTTTCAAGATTACCTCTCCGGAAGGAGTACCGAGCTGGCCTGCACCATTACCGATGCATTGTGCAGCAGTGAGTCTCAATTGAAGGCCGACAGGTAATTTGCCCGATGTAATCTGAACATAAATTTTTCTGGAATCGTTGCTGCTTTCGACAGCACTGGTATAATTCAACCATTTGGTATTATCCGACCCGCTTCCTGTTGCAACACCCGGTTCATCTCCGGCCGATCCGGGTATAACCAACTCAAATACAATCATATTGCTGTTGGGCATTACTTCCAACAACGCGATTTCTTCTAATTCCACTTCAATTTCAGATTCGTCATCGTCGCGGTATGATTGTGCCTGCACCCAGTTTGTCAAGCAACAAATTCCTGTTAACAAAAGGAGTCTTTTCATTTTTTGATTTCTACGGGGGCTGAGTTTTTGAACTTTATCTGTCTAACTTTGGGCATAACGGTAATCTTTACTTCCTGAGACTGACCCGGCTCCATCACAAAATCGAATTTTTGTTTTTCGATGGTAAAATCCTGGGTCCAGGATGTCGGAATAACTCTCACAGTCCACTTACCAGGTCTTAATCCCAAGTAAGAAAATCTGCCATCCGGCGATGTGGTTGTCAGAAAGGTTTGCTCTCCATTAGAAAACTCGATGACCAATTGAGGCAATGAAAGTACGTTTCCGGAAGCCTGAACAACTTTGGTTTTTTCCACCAACGCGGCTTTTCCGCTGAAAGACACGGTTTTCACGATCCTCAAAGTTACCTGTGTTTTTATGGCCGGCTGAACTTCAATCATAATTGGGAAAGTTGTATCCGGAATTTCATTGACACCAATGCTGCCTCTTTCCATCATTAAAGGATAAATTCCGGGTTTTATGTTATTAAAAAGAAAATGCCCGTCTTTATTGGTGATAGCTGTGTTAGCGCCGATAAACAGGAGAATACCTTCTTTTTTTCCGCCGGCCTGATTGTCAATGGTTCCGTACACAGAACCAAAGGTTGCAATTTTACGGGTAGGCACATTCAATTGAAGATTGTACGATGCCAATCCATAGAAATCCCTCGATTGATTGCTATTGAATAGAATGGCATAATTTCCGTACAGACTTAAGCTCTGATTTTCTGTAATTTTATAGCTAATACGCGCATCGAACAGGTTTCTGTCCTGGAATAACTCATCTATTAAAAAGGTATTCTGATATTGTAAAGCCATACTGAGCTTTTTCTTTACCCTTAAGCTCACACTACCCCCATATATCAGATAATTTACCGGAACCGAAGTAAATCTGATATTTCGGAGAAATTGTCCTACTACATTAATATTGAACGAGGTCTGATTGTGGAAGTTCAAATTGATTTGTGATTCCAGGGATTTGCTTTGATTAGCATCCTTAGGCAATAAATAATTTCGGGTATTTCCTATTTCCCCATTCCAATTGAATCCAAATCGGGTTCTTGAATACGTATAAGAACCCCTGACAGCATTCTCACTAAAATTAAACTGTCTGGGTTCAAATCTGTCTTCCCGCACCCGGTAAACATAATAAAACGAAAGGGTACTTTTATTTTTAAAACCGTATCCGAACCCTGCGTTCAGGTTATTTGAAACCGGAGCTATCCCGAATACCGTATCCTGTTTTGGATTGGCGTCGCTGTAATTCCAACCTGCCTGAAACCGCAGATTATTGAAATAGTAGGAAGCGTTTTGATTAAATGTAAGGGTGTTGTTGAAGTATCCGGGGTATTTTGGTGACGCATATAACACATCGGAATTCCATCGAATTTTTGATTTGCTCAACTCATAATTGGCATGTCCGGCAAAGGTGGCTGGTCCGGCATTATATGCGGTAGCCATTTCAATTAACCCTTTGTAAATTCCGGGTTTCGCAAATTCTGTTGAAATATTCTGCAGCCAGATTATTTTACCGTCGTTCATTTGTTTGGCCAAGAGACCACCCTGGAATTGCCAGAGATCACTTTTATCCCATTTACCCAATAAAGAGCTCACACTTTTCACATCTGACAGGAACCTTGGAATCACGTAGTATGCAGTAACAGAAGATCTCAACCCAGGTTTATACTCAACAGAAGCCCCATTCCCAAATCGGAACATATCCGTAAGCATATTGGATGTAAAAGAGCGTTCACCGGCATATACCGACATACGCGGATTTACATAACCCAGGTATTTTTGAGAGAATCGGCCTACCCTGGCA
>CAZTGZ010000073.1:2858-7649 GCA_964613385.1 uncultured Chitinophagaceae bacterium | reverse complement strand
ACGAATCGAAATTTGATGACTTTGCTCCAATGTGGGCCGATAAAAAGCACAATACCATTATGTTTACTTCTGATCGTCCGGAGGGAGAGAGCAAAGAACAGCACAAATGGACAGGAAGAGGATATTCCGATGTTTGGCTGGTGGAGAAAAAGGGCAAAAGAGGCAGAGAAAGATGGAATGCACCCATTTTAGTTGAAGGACTGAACTCGAAGTTCAACGATGGTACGGTTACTTTCGATTCCAAATACAGCGTAATGTATTTTACCCAGTGTAATGGTTTGAAGGGAAATGAGCGGACATGTAAAATTTACGAAGCGCGCCGTCGTGGAAAAGCATGGGACGTAAATCCCAACCCATTGGATTTTTGCAAGGATTCTGCGGCCAACTACGGCCATCCTGCCCTTTCACCGGACGGAAAAAAATTATACTTCGTTTCTGATATGGCAGGAAGTATGCAAGATCCTGCCGGCAATCCTTTAGAGAAGACCAAGGATATTTATGTGGTTAATTATGTGAGCAGAGGAAAAACCTGGAGCGATCCTATCAATTTAGGTCCAACCATCAATACCACCGGTAACGAACTTTTCCCGTTTGTTCACGAAGATGGCACCCTCTATTACTCCAGTGATGGTCTTCCTGGTATTGGAGGATTGGATATTTTCTTTTCTACCGGTTCAGCTACAGAATGGACAACTCCAGAGAATATAGGCTGCCCGATGAACTCCAAAAGCGATGATTTTGGAATCATCCTCGATGAAACCAAGGAATACGGATTCTTCTCTTCGGATCGGGCTAAGGGTGATGATGATATCTATGAATTCAGCATGACACCAATGGTGTTTATTCTGAAAGGTACCATTACCGACTGCGATAAGAAAACGCCGTTGCAAGGAGCCTTAGTTACCATAAGCAACAATAAGGATACCAGCAAAATACGCATATATACCGACCGCGGCGGCTTTTATGAAACCCCACTTACCGTAGGTCGGAAATATGAAATCAACGTATCGAAACGCGAGGATTACTTCTACGATGCCAAGCCCAAGTTTGTTTCTACAGAAGGGCTGGAACAAAGCGCTGAGTTCATTAAGGATTTCTGTCTGAAAAATCAGTGCGACGATATTTTCGTTTTACCGATTTATTATGGTCTGGATTCATCTGATTTGAGACCTGAGTCACGCCGAATTTTGGAAGAACTGGTTGAGACCTTGAAAAAGTATCCAAAAATGAAGGTGGAATTAGGTTCTCATACCGACTGTCGTTCACCATTTGAATATAACAGGGCGCTTTCTCAAAGAAGGGCGGATAGTGCAGTTGCCTATCTGATTGACAGAGGCATTAACCCATTCCGTCTGGAAGCGAGAGGTTATGGTGAGTCACAATTAACCAACAAATGCGAATGCGAGGATGCCAAAGTGGTGCCTTGTTCAGAAACAGAGCATCAGGCCAATCGTCGTACTACGGTAAAAGTGGTGAATTGTAACTATGAGTTCAAGACGGAAACTATTGACAAAAACAATATCAATGAAGCCGCTCTGAATCCGATTGGAGGACCTATTTATAGTCCGTTTTTAATTGAAAAGAGAAAACAGTACATATCTCAGAATAAGGATAGTATTGACAAAATCATTGCTGCCATAGAAGCGGAAGAGAAGAAGAAAAGAGACGAAATGGAACGCGCCCAAATGGCAGAGATTTATGATATTATTACCTTCACCAAGCAACGTGATAAGATGTTGGTGGATGTAATGTTCGAAAAGAAGAAGCAGCGTTTCTACTATAACCCTGAAGCCATGAGGATGGAATTACCTCAGAATATGGTTGAGCAATTGATTAAAGCGAAAGTAGTTTCGATTGAAGATTTTTCTGAAGGCAAGGAAAAAATCCGGTTTACGGACGGAGCCAAGGTCACCAGCAGGTCTTTTAAAATTAAGGAATTAAAAATCGGAGATTTGACCTTTAAAAATGTGCGTTGCAAAATGGTAGAAGATGATAAGAAGGCCACTTTTGGAAACTCTTTATTCGATGACTATGACGGGGTGGAAATTAAGGACGATAAGATCCTGCTCAAAAAACGCAAAGACTGAAATTTATATATGAGAAAAAGGCGGGCTTAGTTCCCGCTTTTTTCATTTTTAGACCAAACTAAATTGCCGGAATACTTGAATTAAACCAATTTTGCAGCGCATGACGGAAAAAGGCAGATACGACAAAAGAGGGGTTTCTTCACAAAAAGAAGATGTACATAAGGCGATTTCACGCATTGATAAAGGAATATTTCCCAATGCTTTTTGCAAAGTAGTTGAAGATGCTCTGGGCAGCGATCCTGCCTATTGCAATGTGATGCATGCCGACGGCGCCGGCACCAAATCTTCGCTGGCCTATTTGTATTGGAAAGAGACCGGCGACCTATCGGTTTGGAAGGGTATAGCAGTCGATGCCGTGGTTATGAATCTGGATGATATGCTGTGTTTAGGCATCACCGGACCTTTTCTGATGAGCAATACCATTGGCAGAAATAAGCATCTGATTCCGGGTGAGGTGATCCGTGAGATCATAGAAGGGATGGAATCATTCTGCAGTGACATGCGTAAATTGGGCATTGAGTTGATGTCTACCGGGGGTGAAACGGCCGATGTCGGAGATTTAGTCAGAACGGTAATGGTAGATTCTACATTTATTGCCCGGGTTCCTCGCAAAAACGTCCTGAGTGTAAATATTCAACCGGGAGATGTCATCGTAGGAATTGCGTCCTATGGCCAGGCAACTTACGAAAATGCCTATAACGCCGGCATGGGTAGCAATGGACTTACATCTGCCCGCCACGATTTGCTCCATCATCAATACCTCGGAAAATACCCTGAAACCGTTGATCCGAATACAGACAAATCTGTGGTTTATTCGGGTAAATACAAAGTGACAGATATGGCGAAGGGCTTGATGTTAGATATGGGAAAATCTATCCTGTCGCCGACGAGAACCTATGCACCCTTAATCATGGCATTACAACCCTGGATCAGTGAGATGCACGGAATCATTCATTGTACCGGCGGTGGGCAAACAAAGGTGTTGAAGTTTTGCGGTGATGATGTCCATATTATTAAAGACAAAATGCTGCCGGTTCCTCCTCTTTTTAATTTGATTCAGGAAGAATCCGGTGCCGGATGGAAGGAGATGTTTGAGGTTTTTAACATGGGTCACAGACTTGAGTTTTATGTTCCTGCAGACGTGGCATCTGTTATCATAGAAAAGGCCGCAGAGTTGGGGCTGGAAGCCGGAATTGTCGGACACGTTGCCCCTTCTTCTGTCAAACAATTGACAGTTTTGCACAATTCTGTCGAATTTATTTGGAGATAATCTTGTCTTTACATACATTCGTTATCCCTTCTGAATAATACAGAAGTTAATTTTAGCCTAAAAACAATATTATAGAAATGAAAAAATTACTTTTACTCTTAACTGTATCTGCGTCCATGTTCATGATTTCTTGTGGGCCGGATGAGAAAACTCCAACTACCAACAACAACAACAACACAGGTGGAGAAACCTTTTTAGCATCAACTGAGCCAAGCAACAGAAATGCTGTATTGGAAGATTTTACCGGTGTTCGTTGCGGTTATTGCCCTGATGGTCACGTACGTGCCAAGGCTGCTGCAGATGCCAATCCCGGCAAATTCCTAATTATTGCTGTTCACACCGGTGGTTATGCATCACCTGCAACAGGTTGGGCTAATTTTACCACTCCTTATGGTCAGGCTTTGAATGATCAGAGTGGTGTTGCCGGATATCCTGCAGGTACCATCAACCGTGTTAAAGCTGCTGACTTGAGCTGTACTCCTCAAAAAACTGGAGGTATTGCAATGAGCCGTGGCGACTGGGCTAAAGGTGGAAATGCTATCATGGCAATGCCTTCTTATGTGAATTTGGGTTCAAAAGCTACCTTTGATGCGGCTACCCGCGAATTGACAGTAAAAGTAGATATGTATTATACCGGCAACGCTACTGCTGCCAACAACCTGAACGTAGCTTTCCTTCAGGACGGATTGGTTTCTAAGCAAAGTGGTGGTGGAGACGCCTATGTTCAAAACCATGTTTTGCGTGATTTAATTACCGGACAATGGGGTGAAGTTGTACCTGATGCCAGCACTAAAATGGGTCAGAAATACACCAAAACCTACAAGTATATCGTTCCTGAAAACTATAATGGAGCAACCATTCCTCCAGGGGGTGGAGAGGTGAAAATCGAAGATTGCCATATCATCGTTTTCGTTTCTGAAGGCAAAACCAATATCGTAACAGGTATTGAAGTACCTATTACTGTTAAATAAGTAGACGTTTTATAAAACAATAAAGGCTGCTCAAATGGGCGGCCTTTTTTGTTTGTAATAATCTATTGTCGTCAAAGTTTTGTCGATTGGGCATCCAGTGTAGGTCGTTCTCGATACGCGGCAAAGACGCGCCGAATGGGTATTTGGATTGGCAACAAACTTCAGACTCTGAACTACACAGCGCCGCTACTCGAACAGACAGAACATCCGACAAAGAATGTCATCCTTTTTTTAGTAAGATGCTGAAAGTTAAAGCCAGGTCCAAATCGTTATCTAATGAACCTCGAATACAGCTATGCCTCGTATCGCTAAGACTGTCCCTTCGAGTAGAGGCATGAAGTATATGATCAAGATAAAGTCAAAAGAGTTATCTAATGAGCCTCGAATACCGTTATGCCTCGTATCGCTAAGGTTGTCACTTCGAGTAGAGGCATGAAGTATATGATCAAGTTAAAGTCAAAGG
>CAZTGZ010000073.1:0-2758 GCA_964613385.1 uncultured Chitinophagaceae bacterium | reverse complement strand
ATACCGTTATGCCTCGTATCGAGAAGGTTGTCACTTCGAGTAGAGGCATGAAGTAAATGATCGAGAAAAAGTCAAAGAAGATATCGAATGAACCTCGAATACCGTTATGCCTCGTATCGAGAAGGCATTCGGAATAAATATCTTCACATCAATGCCCCTTCTAATTTCTAATCTCTAATTTCTAATTTTATATCAGTATGCTCTTGCGAACAACACCCGGCCCTTGGAAGGCTGCCCGCTGTAAACACAAATCCCTGCTTCCTCTTTTTGATTCAAAGGTATGCACCGTATGGTAGCCTTGGTAGCTTCTTTAATCTTCTGCTCAGTATCTCCACTGCCATCCCAATGCGCCGAAATAAAACCGCCTTTGTTCTCCAGAACATCGACAAATTCCTGCCAGCTATCCACCGGTGTTATATGTGCATCCCTGTAATCACTTGCTTTCAGATACATATTGTTCTGAATGGCATCGAGTAGATGCATAATTTTATTCGTGAGATCAGCTATGGAAATGGTCATTTTTTCTTTGGTGTCTCGACGGGCTAATTCTACCGTCGCGTTTTCAAGGTCGCGCGGTCCAATAGCCAAACGAATCGGCACCCCTTTCAGTTCCCATTCGGCAAATTTAAATCCCGGCTTTTGCGTATCCCGATCATCGAACTTAACAGAAATACCATGTTTTTTCAGATCTTCACCGATCGATTTGGCCACAACAGCAATCCTTTCCAGTTCTTCCAACCCTTTGTAAATAGGCACGATGACCACATGTATAGGTGCCAGTCTGGGTGGAAGTACCAAACCTTCATCATCACTGTGTGCCATAATCAAGGCACCCATCAGTCGGGTTGAAACCCCCCAGCTCGTTGCCCATACAAATTCCTGCTTACCTTCTTTGGAGGCGTATTTTACGTTAAAAGCCCTGGCAAAATTCTGCCCCAGAAAATGAGAGGTTCCCATTTGCAAAGCCTTTCCGTCTTGCATTAAGCCTTCAATACAATAGGTGTCTTCGGCACCAGCAAATCGTTCATTTTCGGTTTTTACACCTTTTATGACAGGCACAGCCATAAAAGTTTCCGCAAATTCGCGATACACTTCCAGCATTTTTACTGTCTCTTCTATGGCTTCTTCTTTAGTGGCATGTGCGGTGTGTCCTTCCTGCCAAAGAAATTCAGCCGTTCTGAGAAACAGACGCGTACGCATTTCCCACCGAACTACATTGGCCCATTGATTGATCAAAATAGGCAAATCGCGATAGCTTTGAATCCAATCGCGATAGGTATTCCATATAATGGCTTCACTGGTCGGCCTTACCACCAGCTCTTCTTCGAGTTTTGCCTCCGGATCAACCATTAATTTTCCTTTTTCGTCCGGATTGGTTTTTAGACGATAGTGCGTCACAACAGCGCATTCCTTGGCAAAGCCTTCCGCATTTTTCTCCTCTGCTTCAAACAGACTTTTGGGAACGAACAATGGAAAATAGGCGTTACTGTGTCCAGTTTCTTTAAACATTCTGTCTAATTCTTGTTGCATTTTTTCCCATATCGCATATCCATATGGTTTAATTACCATGCACCCCCGAACCGCTGAATGCTCCGCCAAATCTGCATTTGTAACCAAATTGTTATACCATTTCGAATAATCTTCACTTCTTTTTACTTTTTCGTACGTCATGGTATTAAGCCCGTTAATTTTGGAATGGTTGTTGTAATTTGTTGAATACGGCAAAAATACGTTTATGCCATGAATTTAATAAAGCAAAGGCCTATACTCATAGTTATACCTAATTGATGCAAATGCTTATGAAAACGACCATCCTTATTTTGACAACCGGAATTTTTCTGATGTCTTGTACGTCCGTACGAACCTTAGACTCAAGTTCGGGCAATTATGACGACATATATTATTCTCCTTCTGATGAAAAGCAACCCGCACCGATAGCCCAAAGTCAGCCAGAACCGTATCAATTACAGGAAAGGCAGCCGGAAGCGAGCCCTGAACCACAGCAACCGTTGTCAGACCAGGTGCCTTTACCTCCACAGGAACCGGAAAGAGGATATGCTGCAGATGGTTATTCTTATGAGTCACATTTTAATCGTCTGAATGGAAATCGTGTGTATAATCGGGGTTATCGGGAAGGATATCAGGATGCCATAGACGATCAATGGAGCAATTCATATTACGACCCGTATTATTCATATTACGATCCCTACTACTCGGCTCCCATTTACAATTATTATTCATACAGTCCACGATTTTGGAGAAGACCATATTATAACAATCGCTTTTGGGTAGGATATTCCAGCCGAAGAGGTTGGAACTATGGTTATTCTCTGGGATGGGGATATGGTGGTTGGAATTGCTACGGTCCTGCCTGGTACGGCGGCTGGGGCGGTTGGGGAAATTACGGTTGGAATTCGTATGGATGGGGTACCCCGTATTACGGATGGAACAATGGCTGGGGAAGCTACAGCTATGGTGGCTGGAACAATGGTTGGGGCGGATATCGCTATGGAAATGGGGGCTGGAACGGTGGTTGGGGTCACAACAGATACTATCGACAATCATCGGGAGGCGGCGGAAGCGGCAGTGGCGGAACAGTTATACCTATAGGACAGGGAACCATTAACGCTCCCAGAACTACGGTTGGAACCAATGGTCCACAAACCGGCCGCAACGATCAGGGCTCGCCCAGAGGAAGAACGGTAAAAATGGAAACCCGCGATGGCAACGACGGAGGTATGGATCCTAAGAATGGAGG
>CAZTGZ010000072.1:0-7870 GCA_964613385.1 uncultured Chitinophagaceae bacterium | reverse complement strand
GGTTGAAATCTCCAACAAAATGAAACTTTACCCCATTCGCTTTCAATTCATCATATCTCATACTTTTAATCAATTGCAATTGATTCTTAACATCACTAAAAGCTGCTGCAACCAAAATGTGATAAAAACCATCCTCAAAACCCAATATATTCCTCATCATCACTCTATCATTCAATGACAAACTCTTGAATATATCGAAATCCACGATACTGTAAATATAGCGAAATTGTGGTCTCAACCTACTACTAGGCAATCGTCTCTTCAATTCACAATTCATCTCCTTTGACAAGCTCAATACTTCATCTACATATTTTACGATTTTCCAATGTTTGCGATATTGCTCAGTCGGCTCCTTAACACCTCGAACATTAAAAATGACTTTGGCAAAGGATAAAAATGCTCCAATAAAACCCCTACTAAGAAATTGAATATCATTGAAATGAACAATATTAACTTTGTACCTTAAACATACCTTCAAAATAGTAAGAGACAGCCTCAATGAAAAACCTAACCC
The DNA here is from genome assembly GCA_964613385.1 of uncultured Chitinophagaceae bacterium. Taxonomy (GTDB): domain Bacteria; phylum Bacteroidota; class Bacteroidia; order NS11-12g; family UBA9320; genus CAZTGZ01. The sequence goes on along the minus strand of CAZTGZ010000072.1, from coordinate 7,356 downwards.
CGATCTCATACCACCTTGAGAACCTATTAAGATTATTCTATCACAACTGTTTCTCCATCTTGCAGTCATCTGAGTCTCATGGTTTGTAATCACAATGATTCTAGATGGCAGCCTTTCAATTAAGTTGGTAATGCTAATTAACCCCCCATTTGCCCTATACTCACTCTGGTTTATTACAAATAATATTGTTATCCTGGAATGATCATCTACCATCGTAAAAAAACGATTTCATCGACAGTAACAATATCTCTCATCTCGTTTGAAACCAATCATATTGATCAAGATCACGAATCCACCAAGCAATGATGATACATATAATCACCTAACTAAAAATAGATACTATTATATAGCTACCTGCTACTTGCCCCAATCGATATCAGTTGATAGTAGGAATACTTTGCGACATATTTCAAAAAGTAATAAAACATTAATGATTTCCTATATCCTCGTGTTTCCCTCCAAATGCCCTTATATAGGTATAATTTGTTCAAGATCATTCTGTCTTTGTCGTGATAATCCCCACTTTGTGTGATTCCGGATGGGTTCTTCCTTTTAATAGCCATTTTCTCTCCTAGATACAGACAGTCACCTTTTGACACAATTAATAGTACAAGTGCTCGATCACCACTTAATACATTTGTAAACCAATCAGGAATATTCTTAAACAAGTCTCTCCTAAAGAAAATACTCGGTGTCGGAACGACATGGTTTCTCAGTACAAAATTGAAATCAAGCTTATCTGGAATCAAACACTTTCTAAATGGCGATCTCTTGGAAACTCCTCCTTCATAGACTATCTCAACATCATGGACACACATTGCAATTGATCTATCATTTCTCATAAATAGAGACTGCTTTTGCAACTTTAAAGGATCCGTCCAATAATCATCTCCTTCACACAAAGCAATATATCTGCCTCGAGCACTAAAGACGTTATAGAGAAAATTGAACCTTCCAGTTGCCTTCCCAAGCACTGCAATACTATTTCTCCGATCATGTAAAAACAAACGAATCCGGTCGGGGTGTTTATTGGCATACTCAACGCAGATTCCCCTGGTGCCATCAGTAGAAGCATCTTCCCCCAAAAGAATCTCATAGGGAAAATCCGTCTTTTGCATTAATATCCCATCAAGACACTCCCGGATAAAGTCCACATGTTGATAGGTTTGCACACAAACTGAAACAAGGGGCTCTTTACACACTGTATTCAGATGTTCCACTACCGGAACTTTCTGATAGATGTCTTTAAATTCCTGAAAAGTCATTAAATTATAAAGACTATTTTCTATTTCATTGATTTCATTGTATACATAACATATCCACCAGTAAGGATTTGTAAAAGGAATTACTTGCCTTTACATAATTTTGGGGTTTTCAAACCATACTTTATTTCACCAACGTTTGGAGAAAGAGCTAGGAGAAATAATCTATCTATGCAGTATATTTAAGATTCATGGCCTTTTGAATTATTGAAACAACCCTTACCTGATCCTCTTCACGCAGGCCAATATAAAGAGGCAGGCACATAATGGATTCTGCCGTCCGAGCGGAAACAGGAGTATCTGCATGTTTACCAATAAAATCCAGCGAAGATAACGAAGGATAGAAGTACCTTCTGGGATAAATACCCGCGGCATTGAGTAACCCGAGTGCTTCCAGCAGTTCTTTCTCGCTTTCAAAAATGACCGGATAATAACTATAATTCCATTCCACCTGATCCCGGATTCTAATGGTTCTCAATGGCAATCCATTCAACAATTCATCATACCTCCTGCATAGACCCTCTCTTTCATTAATAATGGCATCCATATGGGGCAACATTGCCAGACCCATGGCCGCCTGTAATTCGGAAATCTTGCCATTGATACCCAACCCATGGTATGCCACTGGCCCGTTATGTCCAAAATTATGGCTGTAATACAACTTGTGGAAAAGAGACTCATCGTTGCAAAACATTGCCCCCCCTTCACCGGTGTGAAAAATCTTGGTGGCGTGAAAACTGCAGGTACTCACATCACCATAATCAAATATCGATCGGTTCTTGTATTTAACGCCAAAACAATGGGCCGCGTCGTAAATCACCGAGAGACCATGCTTTCCGGCAATGGTAGCAATGGCTTCCATCTGGCAGGGATTGCCAAAAACATGGGTGGCCAGGATTGCGCAAGTGCTGGGTGTAATGGCTTCCTCAATAAAATGCTCGTCAATGGTGAGATAAAGAGGATCGATATCGACAAACCGCGGTATGCATTTCTGCCACAAAATGGCTGATGTGGTTGCAATATAGCTGAATGGGGTAGTGATGACCTCTCCCTCCAGTTCCAAAGCCTTAATGGCTATCTGAAGCGGTACCGTGCCATTGTTGGTAATAATGATTTTTTCTACCTCCAGGTATTTACGTAAAGCATCTTCCAGACGCAATACCAGTTTGCCCCTGTTGGTGACCCAACCGGATTCCCAGATATCTTCCAGATAGGCAGTATATTCCTCCATCTGGGGCAGAAATGTTTTAGTCACCGGTATCATCGCTGCATTACAATTTGCCGGAAATCGGTCAGGGCCCGGAGTTTTAGCAAAGTACTTAACCCGAGATAGGTCAACATACCAGTCAAAGTTCCAGCGACCAATCTGATCAGATCCAGGTGCATTATCCCGGAAAAAGTGTTATCGAAGGCCAGCGTGATCAAACCAGCCAAAATGGCAATGCCGAATACCGGTGCAAGATCCCTGACCTGCTCCAGAGCCGGGTAGTTGATCAGTCTGCCGCTGTAATGGGTGTTGATCAGAAATGCAATCACAGTTAAAAACACTTGCATCCATAGTAGTCCGTAAATGCCTAAAGGTATGGCAAAAACCAGTCCGATGGTGATCAAAAGCTTTTTAATGATCTCCAACCGCAGAAACAGGTCACTGCGTCCCTTGACCTTCAGGATATTGAGGTTGTACGAGTGCAGAGGATACATGATCCCGACAAAACACAGGATTTGAAAATAGGGCACCGCCGGCAGCCACTTGTCGGTCAGTAAAAACCGGAACAATGGTTCGGCCAGCACTCCGGCAATCACCAACACGGGGGCCACCCAAAAAAGGACCTGTTGCATCAGCCGTTGATAGACCGACTTCAATTTGACATCATCATGCTGAATGGCGGTAAACATCGGATAGGTGACCCGGTTGAGGGATGACGATATATTGCTCACCGGCAATTGCTTCATGGCCTGGGCCCGGGTGTAAAATCCCAGCTGGGCAGCCGAAAAATACTTACCAATCACGATGTGGTAAATGTTTTGATAAATCGTGTCAATGATTCCGGAAAGGGTCAGTTTGTATCCAAAAGCAAAGTGATACTTTAGTCTTTCGACGTTGTACACCCACCTGGGCACCCAACCGGTGCGGATCCATAGCTGGATGGTACTCAGCGTTGTCTGTACCAGTTGCATATACACCAGACTCCACACGCCAAACCCGGCGTACGCCAGGGCAATCCCGGTGATGCCACCACCCACCAGCGACGGCAGTTGCACCATCATTTGACTACGGAAATCCATTGCCGCGGTCAGACGGGTGCTCTGCACCGCTGAAAACGCCCGAATGATAAACGTGAGGCAATACACCCGCACGATGCCAACCAGCACCTCCTGGTCAAAGAAGGCAGCAATATGTGGTGCCAGCAGGTAGATCAAGCAATAGATCAGGATGCTGGCTCCCAGATTGGTAAAAAATACCGTCGAATAGTCATCATCGTCGGCATCACGGGTGCGGATGAGGCTGGAAGTCAGTCCGCTGTCGGTCAGGGTCGTGCCCAGTGCGATAAACACCGCGATCATCCCGATCAGACCAAACTCTTCGGGCATCAGGATGCGGGCAAGAATGATCGAGACAATAAATTGAATGATCTGAGAACTAAATCGCTCCAGAAACGACCAGAACAGGCCGGAGAGGGTTTTTTGCCGAAGGTTCACCGATTAACTTATTCGCGGTGCAATCAATTTATAGCAAGCAGTCATCTGATTGCATTATCGTGCTCCTCATGTAATAACCATTCCTATTGCTTTCACCCACAATTGAAAAATCAAACTTTCTATAGAAGGTAATAGCTCTTACATTTTCCCTATTTACTTCTAGTTTTACAGACTTAAACTTTTTTTCTTTCAAATCATTCAGGCAAAAATTCATGAAATTCTTAGCCAAACCTGTTCCATAGTATTCCGGATGGATACTGATATTGGTAATATATGCTTCATAGGTCTCAAAGTTATTCGCATATATTGCGGATATGCCAATTATTCTAGCGGCATGGGCAGAATATATTGTGGCAAACCTATAAAGCTTCTCGGCAAATTCAGAAATATCTAACCTTGCCGAGAGAGGTGGTATAAAATCAAAATCTCTACTCAGAAGATATTCGATTAAAGAATCTAGATCAATACTATTTATTTTATAGTCAATTTGACTAATCTGATTATCCATTTATTTTCAGCCTTATCAACTGTGAAATGTCTAAGGTTCGATTGTATGAAATATCCAAAAAAGGTAAGTCTAATATGACTACTCCAATGACGTCTTGTGATCCCCTGTATGCATTTACTTGTTCTCCTGTCTTTTTATGTAGATACTCAGCTACTATATGATTTTTCAACTGCTCTGAATATTCCAATGAACCATAATACCCTGCTTGTGAACTGTGAAGGATCAATTGCGTATGAGGTTTAATTTCTCCCGAAAATTTGATTTCTGGTTTAATTCCCATAGCTACATCAATACAGAGTTCAACCAAGTTGACTCCTGCAGATCTCATTACTAACTGGGGCATATAATTCCCTCCATTGCGAGGACCCAATTCCAATAGTTGAAAATTCCCATCAGTCTCCTCTATAATACATTTAATTGCTCGTTCAACTAAATTCCTCAATTCATCCATTATTGATTTTGAGCGTCTTGAAGGAAATGAAGTCGAGACTGGGCCATTTGGATTATAAGCGCTAAATCTCTGATCACCAAAAAGAATAAATCTCAATTCTCCATCTATAACGAAACCCTCACCCTGTATTTGGGTTGATTTTGTTAAGATTAGCTCTTCAACTATAATTTCCTTTTTTCTTGAGTAATCAAATGCATCTTTTACTATGAACTCAGTATTCCCCTCTTCCCTATAATGATGCACTCCTTTGCTTCCACTGGAGTCAACTGGCTTCACTATGTATGGTGTCCTCAATGACTCTAAGAATCTGATTGCAGCTTCCTTTTGAGAAAATAAATAGTATTCTGGAGTACGAAGCCCACAGGACTTCATCATTTGTCTGAAAAGCCCTTTGTCTGACAGTGCCCTGGAAGCTTCATATCCCGGTCCGGGTAAAGAAAGTTTCTCTGCGACATAACCTACAGTAGCTGCAGAAGGATCTGAAGCATAGGATGCAATACCATCGATACTTAACTGGCAGGCCAATTGATACACTTTCTCAATATCCGTAGTACTTACATTAAAGTATTTATGGCTGTATTTATGCCCGGGATTACTGGGCAGATAATCACATGTAATTACTTTGTATCCGGCCTCAACAGCATATTTGATAGCTGGTATTTGTGAGTAGGCTCCACCTAGGTGTAACAAGGTTTTCATCGTGGAATCTGAAACTCAAATACGGGAGAGAAATCTATCATCACTTAGTAAGTAAAATTTCAACTTAAAGGACTCTCCTTAAGCCACCCTGTGAATCGACTTCACCCTGCTGATAATCGATGCATAGGCCAGACATGCCTTAATGTCATCAGGTTCCAATGATGGATAATCTTCCAGAATTTCGTCCTGGCTCATACCTGATGCCAACAGATCCAGAATCAACTCTACAGGATACCGCATATTCCGGATGGTGGGTTTACCATGGCATATTTCAGGATTAACTGTAATTCGATCTATTAATGACTTCATAGACTTTGGTCTTTGGGTAATATGGTCTTTTGGTCTTTTGGTGAAGAATGATTTAACCGTTCAACTCTTTAAGCACCTCCACAATCCGTTCGGCCGTATGACCGTCCCAGAGCGGGGGTATGCCATGGGGGTAGTAGCTATCCGTCTGCAGGATCGCCAGACTCTGGCGCACAGCTTCACCAACATCGAGATCCTTGATCAGCCGGTTGGAGCCATGGGTGACCGTCGAGGGTCTTTCGGTGCTTTCGCGGAAGGTGATGCAGGGCACCCGCAGCCAGGTGGTTTCTTCCTGGATGCCGCCCGAGTCGGTGATCACCAGGCGGGCTTCCTTCATCATCTTAATGAACTCCAGGTAGCCCAGCGGTTGGGTGAGCAACACCTCGGGGAGGGCCTGCAACTCCGTCAGCAGACCAAAGGATTCGAGGTTTTTGGCGGTGCGGGGGTGCAGGGGAAAAACCACGGATACCTCCGCCACCAGAGCCTTGACGATTTCGATGATCTTCTGCAACGATGCCTTCGTATCGACGTTGGAAGGACGGTGCATGGTCATCAGGATATAGTCTTTGGTCTTTGGGGGTTGGGATTTGGCGGGTTGGTCTTGGGTGAACAGGTTCTCCTCAATGATCTGAGCGATATCCAGCTGGTCGGCCTGGGGCAATACATGAGCCAGGGAGTCGATCATGATGTTGCCCACAAAGTGGATGCGGTTGCGGGCAATACCCTCCGCCAGCAGATGGTCGACACCGCTTTGTTCGCTCACAAAGAGCAGGTCGGAGATGGCGTCGGTCACGATCCGGTTGATCTCTTCCGGCATCCGGCGGTCGCCGCTGCGCAGTCCGGCCTCCACATGGGCGACCTTAATCTGTTTCTTGACAGCCGTAAGCGCACAGGCTACCGTGCTGTTGACATCGCCCACCACGATCACCAGATCCGGTTTCTCGGTATCGAGTACCTTTTCAAAAGCCAGCATGATCCGGGCGGTCTGCTCCGTATGGGTGCCGCCACCAATCCCCAGAAAATGATGGGGCTTGGGCAAACCCAGCTGGTCGAAAAATACCTGCGACATCCGCTCGTCGTAATGCTGCCCGGTATGTACGATCACCGACTCCAGACCCGCCTCCCGGCTGAATGCCCGGTGCAGCGGCGCCACCTTCATGAAGTTGGGGCGGGCCCCGACGACGGAAAGAATTTTAAAGTGGTTTAATTGTTTAATTGTTAATTGTTTAATTGGGTTGAAGACACCCTAAGCCTGTCGATGAATGTTGAATCGTGAGTGGTCTTGCGTATTATAGTTGAATTGATCCTCCAATATGCACGAGTGTTCTTCTCCAGCACACTGGAAAGTCCCCTTTTAGGGGATTTAGGGGTCTGGAGCGTGTTTAACTGTTGAATCGTTGAACTGTTTAACTGGGTCCATATTGAAGAGT
>CAZTGZ010000071.1:0-7942 GCA_964613385.1 uncultured Chitinophagaceae bacterium | reverse complement strand
TGCTGGAATCGGACTTTTTTCTGAAATTCAGAAAGCTGGAAAACAGCATTCCGGATCTGAGCGATCTGGAGAAAAGTGATCTCTTGAAGGATCTCGTGGATAATCCGGGTGAGTTTTTGGATTATATGGAGGATTTGGGAGGGAATAAGGTAAGGGCGTGGGAGACTTTGTTCGAATATCCAGTTTTTAGAAAGAATGTTGATTATTTAGATTATACAGACGACTATCTTACAAGGACAGGAAAAACTAAACAGCAATTTCTGGGCGATTTAGATGAGTTCGTTGACCCAAAACATATTTTTTTGGATGAACTGGATGATACTCCAGCTTCAGGAATTTATGCGAACAATCCCTCAGGTGTTTGGAATGAAAATCCTTTCGTAAGAGGAAATGCGATAGAAGATGTTGCAAGTGTGCCAGGTATACAGACGCCTCCCACTTTTCCAAAAATTGATTATTATGATGCAGCCTCAGAAACTGCCACAAGTGTAAAGAGTACGGATTTTTTTGCAAAAACCTATCAGGATATAACTAAACTTGAAGATTTATGGAAATCTTATGTAGATGATATTTCAGGTCAGATTTATCCTTTATATCAGGGGGATTTGATAATTGGAGATATTGATAACTCTGTATCTAATAGAGTGTTGCATATAGTTACACCTCATGATACACCATTACTAGATCAACAATCTATAATTAATACAATACAGAACTACGCCAGCTCTGGAAACGTTACAATAATCTTTGAAAATATTGAATAAGATGAAATCTGCAACAGTATATAATTACAAGAACTATCTATTATTCGTGGTCAATCACAAGTTTAGCGATGGTTTGGTAAGAATGACCGCCGAAATTCAATTATTGGATATAAGTGACTCTGCCAATGCTTTGACTTCTGCCCTTAAATTATGTTTTGAAAGATTTAACAATGGCTTAGACTATAGATCGGAAATGAATAAAGCATTCCAATCAAGAATTTCTGAAGCCGTTGGCGTTAAAAAATACAAGGATTTTCTCAAGGACTCAAACATGATTAAGCTTGTTGACTTTGGTGAAGAAGTAAAGCTCCAGCCTTTAAAATCTACAAGCAAATTTAAAGGATATGAATCTTATCAAGGAGTAATTGAAAGCTACAGTAGGGAAGATCTAGAAAACCATAAATTGATTCAAGGAGTGCTAAGACTGTTTGAAGAAATGAAACGGAACGTCAATCAGTCATGATGGGTTTTTTGTGTTTTAGGATAGCGAACGGTAGAATCAATATTATTAAGGCCAACTCCAAAATAAATTGAACGGCTCATTGACCAATGGAAATACGCCTTCTTCAAAGGACTCAATGAATGTAACAGATACTAGAAAACGAATAAATCGAAGGATTTTTTAGAAAACCATCTAAACCAAACAACAACCGAACATGAAAAAAACAATGTTAGCCATCACTCTGCTCATTTTTGGAGCAATAGCTGCATTTTCCCAGGTGACGATAGCATCTTACCGGGGCACGCAAGTGGAGCCGCAAGGTGGAGGCGATTTGTGTACTGGTTATCTGGAATTGGCTCTGGAGCCCGGTCTGGCACCTTACAGTGTGTCGGTATCGCATCGTACCAATCCGGGTTACGATGAGCAAAGACAGGTTGGGGCTTTGGAGACTATCCGGTTGGAGCATTTTATCCCATACCAGCAATAAAAAACGAAGTGCATTTGACATTTTCCTGCAATATCAAATAGCACTTCGTAGCGGAAAAGTCTCGCATTACTGCTCACCTTTTCCTATCAAGAATCTTGAACCCATAGTTATCTCTGAATAAAGTTAACTATAGCGCAATATTAGTGCATTTGTAATCCGGAGTCAATGATTTAGATCATTGGCAACCCGGGTAGATTAAGGAGCTGTATTGCGGTGGTGGTTCTTTTTCGGTCAGGTATTTTTCCGTTCCGAACATCCAGGCGATTGACATTGTCCTCAAATGCAGTTAAATTATGATACCGGCAGCGATGATGGCAATCCGGTTTTTCTTGTAATTGTAAAATACTTTGTCATGTGGAATAAGATCGTGCTTAAGTACGGTGTCTGGTTTTTTACCGGACTAGTGGTTTATTATTTTTTAATGAACTTTCTGGGAATGAGCAACCGGTATGATTTCCGGATTTTCAACGGAGTCATTCAGATTGTTGTCGTTTATCTCGCCATCCGTAGTTATGCCCGCACCAAACCGCAGGAATTCGACTATCTGACCGGCACCCTGATTGGGATCAATACTTCGATCGCCGGGGTAGTCCCCTTTGCCATTTTTCAAATGGTAAACCTCTATCTGAACACCCCTTTGCTGGAGTACATTCAGCAGCATGCTCCGGTGGTCGGGCCTTATGTCAACCCCTTTTCCGGAGGATTGATTGTCTTTATGGAAGGACTGGCGGTCGGGGTGATATTTTCCTATATCTGTATGCGGGTGGTTGACCTGCAACTGAAGCCTTCGGAAAAGCTGGAGCACCCGGGCACCCGGTGGGAGTCCTGATGCATTATTGCGGAAATGACACCCTTTCCGGCTGCCATGTTTGACAACCATGATTTTCTTGAAGAAAGTCTCTTTCTTTACAACCTGATTAGCCCGGACTCATGCACGAACTCTCCCTGGTACGCCACATGATTTCCATCCTGGAAGCGCAATATCCCAGAGACCAGCTGGCCTCACTCCAGGTGATTGATTTAAAAATCGGCATGATGTCAAACGTCGAGCCCCAGCTTCTACTGAATGCCTTCGCGGCGGTGACAAAGTCAAAAACCAGATACCGGCAGGTTCAGTTGAATATTGAACTGGTGCCGGTCAGGATCCATTGTATACCCTGCAATAAAGAATCGACCGTGGAAAACTACCGGTTTGTCTGCGCTTTCTGCGGGCAGCCAAACAACCATTTGATTTCCGGTACCGAACTGTTGATTGACCGGGTTCACTTCCTTTAATCATCTTTCTTTTGCTGATGGGCAATCCCTGTTGATGTTTCTTGATTCTGTCCGGTTCTATACTGAATCTGTGTCTGATTCTTGCATTTAACGGCATTTATACGGTAATTTTAACGGTGATTGCATCAAATTCGAAATGCTTATGAAGCAGGTTCAGAAGTCAGGCCGGGCGGCGCGGGGTACGGTCAATTGCGAGGATGCTACCCTGCATCTGTTGAAAGCCAATGATTTTGTGGCCGAAAGTATCCGGCGGGAAATGCAGCGGCGGAACATTCTCCTGATCAACATGACCTCTTCTGCCGGGAGTGGTAAAACGACTTTGTTGCAGCAGACCGCCCGGCGTATCGGAGACCAGGTTAAACTGAAGATCCTGGTGGGTGACCTGGAAACAGAAAGGGATGCCGACCGCCTCCGGAGTGCCGGTGTCGATGCCCTCCAGATTGTCACCGGTGGTATTTGTCACCTCGAAGCGCAGATGATCTGGCAGGCGATGGAAAACCTGGACCTCGAAGGTGTCGGGTTGCTGATTGTGGAGAATGTCGGCAACCTGGTATGTCCGGCCTCGTTCGATCTGGGTGAAGATTACCGGGTGACCCTGATCGCTACCACCGAAGGTGATGACAAACCGAAGAAATATCCGCGTATGTTCATCACCAGCGAACTCCTCCTGGTTTCAAAGATCGACCTGTTGCCCTATGTACCCTTCAAGGTGGAAGCGGTCGTAGCCGATGCAAGGGATATCAATCCGGATCTTGAGGTCATCGAGGTTTCCGGCACCCGCGACATTGGCATCGATGCATGGTGCCGCTGGCTGCTGGAGCGGGTCAGGGAGAAACAAAGGAGACAGGCAACGGCTGATGTTTCATGAAACCTGGCGGGAAATGATGCCGTGGGCCGGGAGGGTGACAAATATGGGATTTGTTTCTTAGTTTCATTGACGGACGGAGTGATCTGGCTGGATAAGAATAATATGCTGAGCAGATGAACGCGCTTACAATGTAACATGGATATGGAAGCTTCTTTTCCCTGGCTGTTTGCCGCGATCGTTGGATTTGGTCATGCTTTTGAAGCTGACCATCTGCTAGCCGTCAGTAACCTTGTCACCCGTCGAAAAAACCTTACCCTCGCCATCAAGGATGGCATCTACTGGGGCCTGGGACATACATCAACCATATTTTTGCTTGGCCTGCTGGTCATTGTGGGCCGGGTATCCTTTCCCGATGCCTATTTTGGCTACTTTGAATCGGTCGTGGGATTGATGCTGGTGATCCTGGGTATTTTCCGGTTGTATCAGCATCACAAATGGAGGCCGCATTTGCCTACCGGTGGAAATACCAAAGAACTGCATCAGGTGGCCTATGGGGTAGGGTTGGTGCATGGCCTGGCCGGCAGTGGCGCCATGATCCTGCTCGTGATGACCGAAGTACAGGGTGGGTTCAACAGCCTGATGTATTTATTGATTTTTGGGATTGGTTCGGTAGCGGGGATGCTATTGGCCGCCGGTATTTTCAGCCTGCCTTTTTCAAGAAGATTATCCGATAATGAAACCCTCCAATGGATTCTGATCATACTATCTTCATTACTTTGTATGATTTATGGCGGATACATATTCTTTGAAAATCTTTAGGTGCCCTTTAATGAGCGGGGGCGTTTTCCCGGGTAGTTGACAAGTTCTGCGAATAAATGTATTTTTAAGGAAACGGTCATTGCCATTTTAGAACCTGAACCTGATTATGATCTTAAAAGCCTGGTCTGGGGGTTGTTTCCGGCTTACCCGGATCCGATCACACTGTTTGCAGAAGATTTATCAGGATTTATCTGTTGGCTCCAATTTAGGTGCGCTGGACATATACGTGATTGTATTGGACACCAGGCTATTTTAAGTAATATAGGTGTCAAGGCGATTTCAACCGGGTTAGCGAATCGCGTTATTTATCCTTATGAAGGGGAGATATGATGCACAGATGGATCATTTTTTTATTAAGCCTGCTCTTTCTTGCGTGCCATAAAGACCCGGGAAATGATCTGGAAGATTTGGATCTTCCGGACGATGTAGCATTCACTTATCTTCCAACGGACCTGAGTAAAATGGCAACATTTGGAGCGATAGGCCAGATTACCGGAATTCCCAAAGCACATGGCGGATTTACATTAAAACCTTACCAGGGACCTGTTGTTGCTGATATACCGGTTTATGCCATGTCTGACGGGATTATTTATAATATTCGATTTGAGAATACGGGCCCGAAGGGACAGGAATACGATGATTATGCTTTGGAAATCGCATTGACGAAAACGGCGAAAATGCATTATGGTCATCTATCCAGATTAGCCCCTGAAATTCTGGAGGCAGCCGGTGAAATCAAAAAAGGCCGCGGTGTGGAAAACCGGGTTACTATTACAATTATAGCCGGACAAATAATCGCCTATATCGGTTACCATCCTGGTTTTGATATAGGTTTAAATGATACGGAGAAGCAAGCTTATTTTGCCAACCCGGAGCGATATACCCCGGAATATCGCGGTGCCATTCCATTTACGGATCTTCTCAGACCCGAATTGCGTGAGCAGGTATGGGCTATTAATCCGCGCACAGTTGAACCCCGTGGTGGAAAAGTGGCCTACGATGTAAAAGGTACGCTTTCCGGCAATTGGTTTTTGAAGGGCACCACCAGTCTGACCGAATGGAGCCATCAACTCATTTTCGCACGCCAGGAAACGTATGCCGACAGAGTTACAATTTCTGATGCAAGCCCTCTTTTTGATGGTGATGGGGCGCAGAACTCAGGTATCGAGCCGTATTTATGGTGGATTTTTGACAATGGGCCATTGCCTGAAAATATCACCCCGGACTCCGGTAAAGTAAAATATAAGGTGGCCACCTGGTATAAATTATGGCCATATTTGTACAGGCAGGGAAATATTCCTGATCCGGAAGGTACGGTCATGATCGTAATGACGGCAGATGATAAATTAAAGTATGAATTCTTTGCGGAAAAGCTACCGGAAGAAATCGGAGAATTCACATCAGCAGCCAGACTTTACGAGAGGTAGGATGATTTCATCTTGAACCTTATCCCATCAACTATTAAGAAATAAAATTTGAACGGTCCAAGGGGTCATGACCCCCTGGAGAAAAGCTCAGAGCCCTTCGACAAGCTCAGGGCCCTTCGGCAAGCTCAGGGTGACGTTCTAATTAAACGCACAATTCAACTTGAACAATAACAATTTAAAAAGCAATTACAGGTAAAAATTTCAGGGTGATTGTTCGAGCATTTACTGCACTATCCCCCGCTGGCGGGGGCAGGGGGTGGACCCAGGATACAAACGATGAATGTACTTCCTGGAAAGATCTGGAAGGTCATTCGGATGACTTCTTCCTATCGCACGTTTTTTTCCAGTTAAACAGTTCAACAATTCAACAGTTAAACATGGTAATCAAACAAATATTCACTCTATCCTGTCTTCAATTTGTGAAACGAAAAAAGTTCAGGTTGATTCGTAAGTTGCCCAAAATGGCCAGACTCCGAATGCTAAGGAGGCTGCCGCGATATCTCCGGGCCAAATTAAAACGAAAGGGAATGGTTACCAGAAAAATGGATTGATAGGGTAGAATGAAGTATGCAGCAGATCAGAAGTGAATAAAAAAAATTGATATCAAAATCTAGAAAATCATGAAAAGGATAATTTATTTCCTGTTGCTATTACCGGCATTGGTGGCGTGTAATCAGCAGCAGAAAACAGAGATGAAAGAAGCAGGTGAAGAGATAGAGGATGTCGGTCAGCTGATGACCGAGGAATTGAAAAGGGAATGGAAGGATATGACCGCTACACTGGAAGAGTATAACAATCGCCTGAACGAAAAGGTGAGGGAAATCGAAGTTAAACTGGAAAAATCCGGTGAAGAGGCTAAAGTCGAATTACAGGAGCAAAAGCGTGATCTCGAAGCCTGGAGTGAAAAAATCAGGACCCGGTTGAAGATGACCGAGGAGGAAGTTGCAAGAGACTGGGATCATTTTAAAGCTGAAACCAAAGAATATTTCAAGGAACTTGATGAAAGACTCCGGGGCGAAGCATAGTGCGCTGAATAACGGGGAGTAAATGGTGGATGGATGGTCCCGGTTAGATCGCTAAATACGGGTCTTCTATTTTTCTGATGGATGGTAATCTTCCAACATTTTGATTAAGGTCCAGTTACTTTGCAGAATTTCATTAAGGATATGATACAATTTCTGAAAATCACCATCGGGACTATTCGATCCTCCCGATTCCTGTTTTAATTTTTGCAAAGCTGAAATTCCATCGAGGACCTTCTGCGCATCATTGGTTGATTTTAGAAAAGCGGAGAAATCGATCGGAGGAGTCGTTTTTAAAGGCTGAACCGGGTTGTTGGCACTAACCATGGTGACGGTTTCACTGCTGAGGTCCAGGTCGATAAATTCGTTGAGGCCAACCTTAAAATAACGGCCCATATGGAGGAGGGTTGTATGATTTGGTTCGGCAATACCGGCTTCGTAAGCGGCGATATTGTTGCGATTGAGGCCCAATGTTTCAGCCAGTTGCGCCTGGGTTTGACCAGCCAGTCTCCTGAGAAAGCGAAGATTGGAGCTGAACCGTGAGCTCATTCATGTATTATTAAGGTTCTAAAGATACTCCAAATCTACTTCTCCCCCGGCAAAACAACTGCTCACCAATGTTGGGACAAATCAGCAGCCAATAACCGCATATCCTGCCGAACAAAAGTCCAGTTTCACCCCGTCTGGACCATCGTGGGTAAACCCGTTTTTCTGAAAAATTCCAGGCGGCAAGCCTGCGACATTGACACTTAACTAGTAAAATTTTAATAGTAGTCACAAGCGTCCAAAACGTTTTTCATTTGAGAATATCACCCAGTATCAGTAATAGTCTATGGCGGTCGGTAATGGAATGTATCCTAAAAACTTTGCTTACTTTCGGTCACCAATAAAATATGGA
>CAZTGZ010000070.1:1404-7995 GCA_964613385.1 uncultured Chitinophagaceae bacterium | reverse complement strand
AGAAAGATGCCAAAGCTGTGGCAGATTACTACTTATCCATTTTTAAAGACGGTAAACTGAAAGATTTTCGCAAATTCGATAGTGACGAAAGTGGAAATGATGCAGGCATAGAAACAGCTGTAATCGAAATAGCAGGAATGGAGTTTAGTATATTGGCAGCAGGCCCACTATTCAAATTTAATGAAGCAGTTTCATTTGTTATCAACACAAAAGACCAGGCTGAAACGGATTATTTTTGGGAAGCTCTTACTAAGAATGGTGGTGAGGAAGGCTCTTGCGGATGGTGTAAAGATAAATATGGATTATCATGGCAGGTTGTGCCAACTGAATATTTTGAATTAATACATAGCGATGACCCAATAGTAAGGGACAAAGCAATGAAGAACACATTAAAGCAGAAAAAATTGATACTTTCAGAACTTAAATGAAGTAATACCATCGTCTAATAAACATGTCACACTTTGAAGTGATAAAATTGGAACCGCTGTGGGCAAAAAGGAATTTGCTGCTAATCGTATTTCAATAGGGTCGCATTCTTGAATTTTTCAAAAAAAAGAAAATTGTGACTAAAAGAGTTCAGCCTCTAACATTGCATTGGCATATATGTAGTGGCTACTCAAGAACAATCAACGACATATCGCTACTCAGGTTCGGTTTCGTCAGACGAATGACGCCAGGCTACAAAATAAACTATGAACATTTGTATCTTTACCAACAACAGTACCAGGAAGACGGAAAGCAGAATTCCGCCACATTGCGAAGGTTTTAACGTTAGCGGTCATTCTGAAAGACGCCAACCAATGCAAACAGAATTGATGATAATTGAAATTCAACACTTACATACCGAATAAACTCAAAGGAATATCACCATTAATTTGGGAACAGAACACAGATAGTCCCCAAAAATGGATTATGCTGCCTGAGTTTAACCTTGACCTAATCTTTAATTTGGATAACCATGCCTGGACGCTGCATACCGATGCGTATACAGGAAGTTCCCATAATCCCACCGATAATTTTTGCTTTCTCTCCGGATTGCACACCAAACCTCATTATGTGGAATTTCCACATTGCCATATGTTCGGAATCCGACTCAATACCATGGCCGCGACATTACTATTTGGTGTTCCGTGCAATGAATTGAAAAATTGGTCGTTGGATGGGGATTGGGTTTTCCGGGACAATTATCAATATATACAAGACAAAGTAAGCAGTATACCTGATTTTAATACACGGGCAGTTTGGTTGGAAGAATTCATCCTCACTTTAATTTCAGATACTTCAGACCTTGCCCTCGCTATGAAAATATCCACTATGCTGGATGAAATATGCGACCTAAAGGCTGCCGGAAAAGACTGTCGCATTGAAGATTTCACTGGATATTCCAGGATGCATACCCATCGTATTTTTAAAAAATGGTTTGGACTATCATCCAGTGAAGCACTCTTATTCAGACGTTTTGAACAGGCTCTTCACCAGATTCACACATCCTCCGACAGCCTCACGCACATCGGTTTGAACAGCGGGTTTTACGACCAATCCCATTTCATCCACACATTCAAGAATTTTGCTGAAATTACTCCTAAGCAATATGCAAAGCGGAGAACAGATTTGGTTGGACAGTTGCCGATGTGAGCCTGAGCCTGCACGTCATGTTACATGCCTACAATTTCTGCGCTGAGAACCTCTCTAATTTTGTCCTAAAATTTCAAATACTATGGGCGAACTTAGAAAAATTGTCGTGTGTGGAGCTACCGGAAAGCAAGGCAGTGCGGTGCTTGATGCACTCTTAGAAAGTAAACAATGGGACGTTACTGCCATCTCAAGAAATCCCGAAAGTCAACTGGCAACTGAAATAAGGAAAAAAGGAGTTACCGTCTTACAAGCCGACTTGATGGACAAGAATTCTCTGGTGAATGCTTTCAAAGGGGCGTATGCGGTGTATGGCGTAACCATGCCAATGACCCCAAAAGGCAAGCTCGACACAGAATATGAATGGCAACAAGGACAGAATATTGTCGAAGGATGCATTGCCAATAACATTCAACACCTCGTCTTAAGCACAGTACTTTATGTGGAAGAAGGACAGGAAAACACCCTCAATTACATAAAGCGGAAGATTGATATTGAAAAATTAGTAAAGGAGAGCAACATTCCTTTCACCTTTCTCTGTCCGGGTTCATTTATGGATGACTTTGGGGGAGAATACATGCCGGTAAAAAAAGGTGTGATTACAGGAATGGCTGCCAATGATGCCAAATTACCTCATATCGCTATTCGGGATATTGGCAAGATAGCGGCAATAGCCTTTGCAAAACCGGAACAATTTACAGGAACGAAGCTCAATATTATTGGTGATTTTATTTCGGGGAATGAGCTTGCGGCTCTAGTGAGCAAATTATCGGAAAAAAAGAAAACATACCGGCATAAACCTATTCCACTTTTTCTGATGTATCTGTTTGCAAGGGTTTGGATCCCGTTGAGGAAACATTTTGAGAAATGGGGGCGAGCACCTTATCCCGAAGAAATGCTGAACGCTGTCAAACGAACCAGAGAACTGTTTCCAGAAACCTTAACATTTGAACAGTATCTCAAATGGAAGGGCTGGGACCGGAAGCTTTAATATGTATGTGGGACATTGACATCCCTGATTAAAGGTATCGCCACAGATGAAACCGTTGGGCCATCATTATCTTTCTTATATCGTTCGTAAATTTAAAAGAATGGAGAAAAAAATCAGTATTTACCAAACTCCCTCGGAAAAAGATAAAGCTCAACCCGCGAAACCCCCGGGCCATCCAATGCCATCTTAGGATAACTTCAAGGCTTCGCTCGTACCACAGGTCGTTGCTGACCAATGCACACCGCCCCAGTAAGTTGGGTCCAACCTACCACTAATGGAAAGGCCCGAAGATCCCGACACACAACGCCGCCTGCAGGCAGTCATGTCGACATGCCGGCAAAGACAGTGGGAATTCTGTTGAAATAGTCTTACATTAGAAAAGCAAAATCAAATCGAACGAACCGCAGATTAGGCCGGCACGCCGCATACGGCTGACCATTGTGCGTAATGCAATCGGACAGTTTACCAACTAAAGACATGAAAGAGATTAAACTAATTCCAGGCCTACTTATACTTTGGACATTATACAGCTGCACGTCAAATACACATCAGGCTGAAAACGAATTTCAAGGCATGTGGAAACTTGATAAAATTGAATCGTTTGACATTTTGACAAACAAGTGGATTGAAGATTCAGCAAGGATTGGGTGGAATGGCTACATACTTTATGATGGACATGGACACATGGGTGTACATATAATTCCAAAAGGGTATAAAGATATTGACACAAATATCAACATTGACAGTTTACCCCATGACGAATTAAAAGAGTTGGTCAGGTTCTATAAATCAAACTTCGTTTATTTTGCCAACTACAATCTCAATGGGACAACAATTGAACATGACCGGCTTACCGCAACAGAACCTCGAAGTTGGGGAACGACTCTAATTCGCGACTTTCATTTTAAGGGCGACACATTAATTCTAACACCTAAAGAAAATATTGCCGGATTGAAATTAAGGCTCAGGTGGATTAAATTATAAAATTGGTGTGATCGCCGTACTCACAACACCGGGTTTGTTTAATGTCGGGCGACATAGCCGCCCACAGTGTCAACAAGTTTATGTAAATTCGAATAGTCGGACAAATCCTCCGGATTCATCCGCCACTAAACAGACCCAAAACGTTGTAGGAAGCATGCGGACTAAGTCCTACATGAAAATGAAAATGAGTTTGACCTTCTTAAGATATTCCTGGCTGACAATTATCCTAAATATTTCATTAGCGGCGAATTTATTGGGACAAGACCAGGACCTAAGTAAAATTCTTTGGACAGTCAATTGGAGCAGTGATGGTAAATATATTGCCGTTGGCGGAGTAGACAAGAAAATCAGGATCTTTAGTGGAGAATCTTATAATCTTGTGAAAGTATTTGAGAACAGTACTGAAATTCACCGAATGAGTTGGCATCCTTACTCGAACCTATTAGCTATCGCGGCAGCAGGTGATGGTTCTAAACTAATTGACATCGAGAAAGATTCAATCATTCCATTCAAAGGTGACCAGGGTTTCGGATCCAGAGCAATTGCCTGGAATTATACCGGAGACTTACTTGCAAACGCGGACTCTGAGGGAGAAATAACCATTTGGACAAAGTACGGACAATTAATTCGGACAATTAAGAAGGAGAATACCATAAGCAATGTCGCAATAGATTGGCATCCTCATAAGAATGAGTTCATCTTTTTAAGTGAGGCAGTCAGGATATATGATGCTGAAGGAAATCTGTTGAACAAATTCGTACATAGAAAAGAACAAGTTCTCATGCTTTGTGTAAAGTGGCACAAGACAGGAGACTATTTTGTATTGGGTGACTATGGGGACCATGATTACAATTACCCACCTCTACTTCAGTACTGGAAAGCGAATGGTACTCTCACGAAAGAGCTAAGAGCGAGTAAGGCCGAGTACAGAAACATGAGTTGGACAAAGGAGGGTAAAAAATTAGCCACAGCAAGTGATGCGCTAAGGATATGGGACACGGATGGCAATTTGATTTCCGAAGGGGCATCCGAAGATAAGTTATGGGGCGTGGACTGGAGTCATGACGGTAGTTTTATAATTACCTCAAGTCACGGTGGATACATCAAACTGTGAGACAACAAGGTAAATGTTATAAAAAAGTTTGATTACTAAATCCCTCAAATCATGGCAACCTACAACACTCTATAAGCAAGCATCATTGCCTGGAGACCTTCTGGTTCGCAAAATTGTATTTTAACTGACGGGTCGTATGTAGGACATTGACACCCCTGATTATAGGTAACGCTGCAGATGCAAACCGTTATCTATCAGCAGAAAAACAATGGTTGTTCTTCCCAAAGAATCTTCGTATCCTTAATGGATGGAAAAACTGCAAAAAGGGCAATTTCAGGTTATTGCCACGGGCTTCCTCAGCCTGTTCTCCCTCGTGGGCATCATGTTCTATGGACTCCCCTTCTTCTATGACTTCTGGGTAGATGATTTTGGCTGGTCACGGGCGACGATCACCTCCGGAAATGCGATCGGCAAAATCATCGTCGGGCCACTCTTTGGCTTTGTTGCCGGGTGGATCATCGATCGCTTTGGTCCGCGCCGTTTAATGCTTTCCGGAATTGTCATGGGAGGAATCGCGCTCGTCGGATTAAGCTGGATGACCTCGCTCTGGCAGTTTTATCTCTTCTATTTATTTAATGCACTGGGCTATATGTGTGGTGGCCCATTACCAAACCAGGTGCTGATTGCTCGCTGGTTTGACAAAGCGCGCGGAAAAGCCATGGGAATTGCATACATTGGAATTGGAGTCGGAGGAATGCTTGTCCCGCAAATCGCCCGTGCACTTATTGAGAAATTTGGATGGCACAATGCTTTAATGGTACTGGGGTTCCTCATGATCGCCATCGCTTTTCCAATGGCGTGGTTCGTCAAAGAAAACCCGGAGCAAAAAGTTGAAGCAGCCAGGCAGGAACCCAAAACACGCATCACGCCCATACTCCGAAGCTGGCCTTTCTATCTTCTTGTCATTGGCAGTATGTGCTCCATCGGCGCAGTAGCCGGTACGATCCAAAACCTGAAATTGTTTTTTAGCATTGATCTGAAATACACACAGTCCGTTGCAGCGAATGTACTCTCCATTATTCTTGGTGCAAGTATCATCGGAAGGTTGTTGATGGGATGGCTTGCCGACCGGTGGCAGAAAAAACATGTGATGATTCTCATCTATTCATTGGTATCGGTTGCTATTCCTCTCCTGTACTTTGCGCATATCCCGGGTGTTATCTATTTGTTCGCATTTCTCTTCGGTGTTGCCCTCGGAGGCGACTATATGATCATACCTTTAATGGCTGCTGAACTTTTCGGTTTGAAAGTCATGGGCCGTATAATGGGACTCGTTATCACGGCAGATGGTGTTGCCGAGGCACTCGCTCCAATGCTGGCAGCATGGCTTCGCGATAAAAGCGGAAGTTACGCCAATGGTTTCGCTGCCTTGATCGTGCTCGCCATCATCGGAACGATTGCTGTTTCGTTGCTTCCCAGAAAGCCCGCGCAATCATGATCAATTTCCGTCTCATGTCCCCAAATGATGTATCCACCGGGCTCACATTCTGTCGTCATGCGGGTTGGAACCAATTGGCTGGTGGCTGAGAATTATTCTTACGAGCTAATCCCAGGGGATTGAAAGTTTGATCCGAAATTTAGACGGTAAGGGATTGGAACAAAATTATTATCTGAAGCGCTGCAGCCGTTGAAAGATAAAGAGACTATTAAACTCGATGTGATACCTGTGGGACACGAAGAGTATTTGCCGTTGGGTTTCGTTGGCGAAGATGCACTATGGATGCAACTCATTTCTGTCGGTCACGCTAAACTTTATTCGTCAACAGCCACGTCCCATGAGTAATGATGATTTCTCCCAATTGCAATCACTTGATGAGAAAATCTTCGGCACTGTTGGCTTCACTGAAAAAGCGACCATTTATCAGGGTAT
>CAZTGZ010000070.1:0-1394 GCA_964613385.1 uncultured Chitinophagaceae bacterium | reverse complement strand
GGAAATCCCTAAAAAGGATCTGCCATCCCCGGCCCGGAGCCAGGGTAGGACTACAGTCTAAATCAAGAACAATAAAGGTAGATTTGTCTTCCACTTTGCCGGATCCATTTCGACATCCGCATACCATGTAGAAAGGCAAAATAGAATCGAAACGAACATAAAGATAAGGCCCGGTACGTCGTACACGACAGACCGTTACTTACCACTGAATATCCATATCTGTTGTAATAATAATTGTGAATAAATCCCTACATTTAAAACAGCAAAAACCTCCAATCATGAAAAAACCAATACTTCCAATCTTTGTATATGCTATTTGTTCATTGACCATATCCTACAGCCAGGAAAAGCTGCAAATAGAAGGGGCCATTATCATCAAGAACTCGGAAGATCCGACACCTGCTCCTGGAACCATTCGTTTCAATTCCACTACGAATGATTTTGAAGGCTGGAATGGAATCTATTGGGCTTCTTTGACCGGAAACCAATATGAGCTTGGTGAAATGACTGATCAGGACGGAAATACCTATCCAACCATAATAATCGGCACACAGGAATGGATGGCTAAAAACCTGAGGACCACTACATTTGTAAATGGTAATGCTATTACCCTAATAGCAAATGATGCAGCCGGAGATGCTGCCTGGAATGCTGCAAATTATGGAGCATGTTGCGTCTATGACACGTTCGGGACAGGTTATCAGTCATTTGATGTCAATGAATTTGGGTATTTGTATAACTGGTATGCGGTGAACGATGGCAGAGATCTCTGCCCCACTGGTTGGCATATACCTACCGATTTAGAATGGACGACTTTGATTGATTATCTCGATCCCGGCAGTGTTGATCCAAATGCAACAACACCTCAAAGCCTTGTGGCAGGAGGCCCTATGAAAGAAGCCGGCACCTCCCATTGGAACAGTCCGAACACCGCAGCTTCCAACGAAAGTGGTTTTACAGGTCTTCCGGGCGGCTACCGCGACTTCCCTGGATCGTTCGACGATCTTGGAAGAACCGGCTACTGGTGGAGTTCTACTGAGTCACTGATTCTGGGGGAGCTAGTACCTTGGTACCGGCTCCTGGACTACTTCGTTAGCAGTGTTTATCGGAATAGCCTGGATAAGAGGACGGGTCTTTCGGTGCGTTGCCTTAGGGATTGATTGACTATCTGACAATTTGATTATTTATTATTCGCTTTCAGCAGGATCGATTTTACTTTTAGAATGAGTCTGCATACAGAATTTCCAGTATATAAGGCTCGTTATGATTTACTACGGAATATTTTTGAATTTACTGGGGATTTTTTAATATCAGCGTAAGTATGGAGATTGTTTCCTTCTTTGATGCTTTCTACTGCGCCACACTTGTACTCTATCTTAGAAGCCCAATAAAAT
>CAZTGZ010000069.1:4904-8185 GCA_964613385.1 uncultured Chitinophagaceae bacterium | reverse complement strand
CTCCCATCATAAGTGCGGTAATGCGCGGAGGACTCAATTTAGAAACGAGGGAGAGTCCCATTGGGGAAAGACAAAGTTCTCCGACAGTGATTACACCATAAGCCATGATCAACCACCAGCTGCTGGCTTTTTCGGCGCTTAAGTTGGTCGCTTTAACCGCGGCAAACATAACGAAGGCGCTTAAGGCGGTAATCAACAGTCCCAGGGCAATTTTCATAGGTGTGCTCGGCTCTTTGCCTCTGGCTCTCAAAAATCCCCAGAATCCTACCAAAATGGGTGTCAACAGAACTACCCAAAACGGATTGATACTCTGATATAATTCCGTGCTGAACAGTTTCAGGCTTTTTCCTTCTGCAGGTCTTTGGTCTGCGGGAAGATTGGCAAAGTATTTTGCACTTTTAACGTCGGTCGTATCTCCCGCATTGGTAACTACCTGCGCCATATCGGCTTTTTCGGCTACTGCGGCTACGGTAGCCGGCATCTCACGATCGGTATAGTCTTCGGCCCAAACGGTGAGGGCATCACCATTTTGGTGAAATACCGCCCAAAACACAATAATGGTTGCAAA
Organism: uncultured Chitinophagaceae bacterium; assembly: GCA_964613385.1. Taxonomy (GTDB): domain Bacteria; phylum Bacteroidota; class Bacteroidia; order NS11-12g; family UBA9320; genus CAZTGZ01. The sequence goes on along the minus strand of CAZTGZ010000069.1, from coordinate 7,617 downwards.
AACAGCCAAAAGTGCTTTGATGGGTTTCTTATCTTCTTCTTCGGCAGAAAATGCCAGATAAATGAAAAATGCGATCACCGGAATACATCCAATTAAGAAGGCGTCATTGGCATCAGTACCGAAAATATTTCCGGGTATCACCCATCCCAGGGCTCCAAATCCAAACATAGGAAGAAGTACGGTGGAGAATATTTTAAGGAGACTCATGTCCTTTGGGCCGGCAGGCTTCAGAACATCCGCCTCTTTCACGTGGGCCGTACCTGCCAGGAATATTAAAATACCTATAAGCATGCCAACTCCCGCTGCAAAAAACGCATAGCCCCATCCATAGTTGATACGCATGTAAGCCGCTACAAAGTTGCATATGAAAGCGCCGATGTTTATCCCCATATAAAATATGTTGAATCCGGCATCCTTGTTGTCGCGATACTTGTCATTATTGTATAGGTTTCCAACGAGGGTAGAAATATTCGGTTTGAAAAATCCATTACCCAGAATAATGAGGAACAAGGCCAGGTAAAAGGCATTTCCGCCGGGTAAGCCCAGGGCAAAGTACCCGGCCGACATCAGCAAGCCCCCGATTAATATGGATTTGCGATATCCCAATAGTCTGTCAGCCAGCAGCCCCCCGATAAATGGGGTCAGATAAACCAATCCGATGTAAGTTCCGTAAACATCTGATTTCTGTTCAGGGCTGAATCCCATCCCGCCGTTTTCTGCCGTGTCCAGCATAAACAGGGAGAAAATCCCCAACATTAAATAATAACCGAATCTCTCCCACATTTCTGTGAAAAATAGGAAATACAATCCTTTAGGGTGTCCTGCCTTTGTGTTGCTCATATTGGTTTTGATAATTGAATGCCGAAACTATGAAAAAAAATTACAAATTCTCCAAAATATATTTGGTCATGCGGTCATAAAGGTGATAACGGGTGTTACCACCATAAATTCCGTGGTTTTTATCCGGATAAATTTCCGAATCGAAAGTGATGTTTTTGTCGATCATTTTCCGAATCATTTCTACGGTGTTCTGAAAATGAACGTTATCATCCGCGGTTCCATGCACAATCAGGTAGTTCCCGCGGATCGAATCCACATGTGAAATGGGGGAGTTGTCGTCGTAACCTTTGGGATTTAACTGAGGGGTTTGCATGTATCGCTCCGTATAAATATTATCGTAGTATCTCCAATTGGTAACGGGCGCAACGGCAATGGCGGTTTTAAACACCTGGTTACCCTTGCTGATGCACAAACTGCTCATATAACCTCCGTAGCTCCATCCCCAAATCCCAATTCTCGATGCATCTGCCCAAGGTTGTTGAGCAATCCATTTGGCTGCCCCGATCTGATCTTCGGTTTCCAGTTTTCCGAGTTGTTTATAAGTACATTTCTTGAATTGCTCGCCGCGCATTCCCGTACCGCGATTGTCAACCGAAACGATAATATATCCATAGGTATTGGCCAGCATCTGATACCAGACATAATTGCTGTAACCCCATCCATCCTTTACGGTTTGTGAACCCGGACCTCCGTATACGTACATCAAAACCGGATACTTTTTGCCTTCCTCCATCTTCGCGGGCTGAATCATCCAGTAGTTCAATTCAATATTCTGATCGGTCGTCAATTTGCCAAACTGCACCGGACTAAAGCCATATTTTTTCATCTTTTCTTTAAGGGACGCATTGTCCTGAAGGGTTCTTACCAATTCTGCTTTTCTGTTTCTGATGGCATATACCGGAGGTTGATCAGCATGGGAGTGTTGGTGTAACATAAAACTCAGGTCCTGGCTGAAATGTATGCTATGAGTGCCGCGTTCATTCAAAACCGGTGTATGGTTTTTGCCTTCAACAGTACATTTGAATATGTGTACTTCGGCCGGATTATTACCCGGTGTAGAATAGAACAACTCTCCACTTTTTTCATCGATACCACAAAATTCAGCCACATCAAAATTGCCTTTGGTAATCTGGAATACCTGTGGCCCTTCGATTTTATGCAGATATAAATGACGATAACCATCTCTTTCGCTGCTTACAATCACGTGTTCTCCATCGTTCAGAAAGTGGAAGACTTCAGGTATATCTATATAGGTTTCCGATTTTTCGTCCCAGGCAACGGCCACTTGTCCGGATTTGGCATTTACGGTTAGCCATTCCCAATGGTTTTGTAGTCTGTTTAAACGCTGAATAATAAGCGTTTCAGGCTTCTTTGACCAGTAAATTCTCGGCAAGTACTGATCGTTTTCTGAACCGGTATTGATGCGTTTGGCTTTCTTTTTCTTTACATCGTATACATATACATCTACTTTGGAATTGGCTTCTCCTGCTTTGGGGTACTTGTATTTAAATTGCTCGGGATACAGCTGATTGTAAATTTCCATATCCCAGGTTTTTACGGCAGATTCATTGAACTTGTAAAAAGCCAACCGGCTTCCATCCGCGTTCCACTCAAATCCCCTTGACATACTGAATTCTTCTTCATAAACCCAATCTACCGCACCATTGATGATGCTGTTTTGTTTCCCGTCCTTGGTTATTTTTCTGGTCTTTCCCTTCTTTAAGTCCTTAATATACAAGTTGTTGTCGTAAACATAGGCTATTTTTTGACCATCAGGACTCAAAGTTGGATACATGATCCATTTCTCACTAACCCGGGTTAATTTTCCGGAGGTGCGATCATAAACCCAGGCCTGTACGAAAGAAGAATGACG
>CAZTGZ010000069.1:0-4894 GCA_964613385.1 uncultured Chitinophagaceae bacterium | reverse complement strand
TACTGACCGCGGCTATCCGAAATAATCACGGCTTTTTGTTCGTCCCGGCTGAATTCAAAACTTTCAAGACTAAACCCGGCCTCACCTGAATTTTCTGTCAGCTTTCGGCCGTTGATCAGGGTATCTGTTGAGTTTCCATCGGAATAATTATAAGAGACTACATAGGCATAACCCTGGGCATTGACGAGTCTGCAATACTGGGATCCATTTTTAAGATGCACAAATCCGTATACGCCACCGGCTCCGAATGTGTTTTTCTTCCAAATGTCTTCCAAACTGATTTTCAGACTATCCTGAGCAAAACCGGATAATGAAATCGTACAAAAAATAAAAAATACGAGACGCTGAAATATTTGAGTCATTTTAACTGAATTTTGGACTTCAATAATAGCCATTTCATGATAAATAGTGAGTTGAAAAAACCGACTTCAGATTTTATAAAAGAACTTGAGCGCGTTTGTGGGAGTGCGTATATATGGACAGACAGCGAAAACCTGGGAAACTATGCCTCGGATTATACGGAAAATCTGCGTTTTATACCGGATGTGGTGGTAAAGCCGGAATCAACAGAACAGGTGTCGGAAATTCTGAAGATCTGCACCAGATTTCATGTACCTGTTACAGCAAGGGGAGCGGGAACCGGATTGAGCGGCGGATGTTTGCCGGTAAGGGGTGGAGTGGTATTGAGTCTGGAAAGAATGAACCGGATACTGGAAATTGATACGCAAAATTTTCAGGCTACCGTTGAACCGGGGGTGGTAAATCAGGTTTTTAAGGATGCACTGGCGGAACACGGGTTGATGTATCCACCGGATCCGGCGAGCCGTGGAAGTTGCTTTTTGGGAGGCAATATCGCCCATAATAGCGGGGGTCCTAAGGCCATTAAATATGGTGTGACCAGAGATTATATCCTGAATCTGGAGGTGGTGCTCGCAAACGGGGACGTGATCTGGACGGGCAGTCATACGCTTAAAAATTCGACCGGGTACTCACTTACCCATTTAATGATTGGAAGTGAAGGGACATTGGGAATCGTGACCAAAATAGTGGTTCGGTTACTGGCCAAACCCACCCATGATTTATTGCTCCTGGCATCTTTTAAAAAAGCCGAAGCCGCTTGCAGGACCGTTTCCGAAATCTGTCTGCAGGGGATTACCCCGTCGGCATTGGAATTGATGGAAAAAAGCGGTATGATGATTTCTGCCCATTATTTGGGAGAGGCTTTTGATTTTAAAGAAGATGTGGAGGCTTACCTGATGGTGGAAGTCGATGGATTTGATCCGGATAAATTGATGGCGGATTGTGAACGAATCGGAGAGATACTGGAAGAAAATGGAGCTTCTGATATATTGTTTGCAGATTCAGCCGCTCAAAAGGAAAAACTATGGAAAATCAGAAGATCCATTGGAGAAAAGGTGAAGGCCCATTCTATTTACAAGGAGGAAGACACCGTTGTTAAAAGGGCAAATCTGCCGGAATTGCTCAGCGGAGTGAAAGAAATCGGCCGGAAATACGGGTTTGAATCCGTTTGTTATGGCCATGCAGGGGATGGAAATTTACATGTCAATATTTTGAAGGGAAACATGAGCGATGAGGAATGGGATGGCCCCCGGTTGAAAGAAGGCATACGGGAAATTTTCAGATTGTGTGTCAGGTTGGGTGGAACCATCAGCGGAGAACATGGAATCGGATTTGTTCAAAAAGAATATATGGATGAAGTGATGAGTTCGGCACATTTTCAACTGATGCGCGGCATAAAAATGGCTTTCGATCCTATGGGAATTCTGAATCCGGGAAAAATCATTCCGGAAGGAACGGAATCCATGTAATTTTGCATTTTTTATGAGCAATCCAGCAGAAATATTTCAAAATACCCAAACCGCCTTTGCCTATAAATCAGATGCGGAGTTGCGCAATGCGCGATTTTTATTTCGATTATTCAATATCAACACCATCGTAAAATATGGACCTTCTCTGGCCACCTGGTCTTTAGAAAAAGGGATACCCGTAAAGGCATTGATTCGAAAATTTGGATTTAACCACTTTTGCGGTGGCGAAACGATGGGAGAGTGTGATCAAACCGCACGTAAATTATGGAATTACAAGGTGGGTTCTATTTTGGATTATTCTGTTGAGGGAATTAAAGATGAAGCTTCGTTCGACAGCAATGCGGAGGAAATTATGGATGCCATTCATCGAACAGCTAAAGAGGAGATGTACCCGTTTGCTGTATTTAAAACTACCGGAATCGCACCCTTCGAAGTACTCGAAAAGTCGGATAGCGGAGAACCTATGAATCAATCTGAAATGCACAGACTGGATGCAGCAAAGGAGCGGTTTGTGAAATTGTGTGATGAGGCGGCTTCAATGCGCGTGAGACTGTTTATTGATGCCGAAGAATCCTGGATACAGGATACCATTGATGCATGGACCGAAGAAATGATGCGCAAGCACAATCGCAATGAGGTTTGGATTTTTAATACCCTTCAACTTTACAGACATGATCGGGTCATTTACATGAAAAAATGTATAGAAAATGCTCGAAATGAAGGTTTTAAATTGGGATTTAAGCTGGTTCGGGGGGCATATATGGAAAAGGAAAGGGAAAGAGCGGATTTGCTTGGTTACAGTTCTCCCATACAGGTAGATAAGGCCCATGCTGACCGGGATTACAACATCGCCTTAAAACTATGCGTAGAGCATATCTCAACGGTCTCCATTTGCGCCGGTACACATAATGAAGAGAGTTCTGCATGGCTCATGCAACTCATGAAAGATCATCAGATAGAGCCTGGAGATACCAGGTGCTGGTTTGCGCAGTTATTCGGAATGAGTGATCATATATCCTTCAATCTCGCGTCCCGGGGATATAATGTGGCCAAATATTTACCTTATGGACCGGTAGGGGCTGTAATGCCTTATCTATCGAGAAGAGCCCAGGAAAACACCTCGGTTAAAGGTCAGGTTGGCCGCGAACTCAGCATGATTTCTGCTGAATTGAAACGCAGAAAGATGGGTTAAGTGTTTTGGTTTAATTCGAAAGGTTGATCAATGGAAAAAGGCTGCTGATCAGCCGCGAGTGTGGCTAACTGATCGCAACGCTCATTTTCGATATGACCATTGTGGCCTTTTACCCAATGAAATTTGATTTTGAACTTCTTGTAGAGCAATAGGAATTCTTTCCACAGGTCGACGTTTTTCTTGTCTTTGAATCCCTTTTTTTGCCAATTAAAAACCCATCCTTTTTCTACCGCATCACAAACATATTTGGAGTCTGTGAAAATATGTACATCCAGATCCTGTCGTTTCAGTGATTTGAGCGCCACAATTACGGCTAAGAGTTCCATGCGATTATTGGTGGTCAATCGGAAGCCCTCGCTCAGTTCTTTGCGATGCTGACCGGCAATTAAAACAACTCCGTATCCACCGGGGCCCGGATTGCCTCTGGAAGAACCATCTGTATAAATTTTAATCAAGAGAGTCTATATAGGTCAATACATCGGCTACCACAAAGGTACTTCCTCCCACAAAGATAAAATCATCTGTATTTGCCTTATTCAGGGCGGCACGATAAGCGGATGGAACATCTTGATAAACGCTACCCTGAAGTCCGTGCAGGTTTGCTTCCCCGGCCAATTCATCCGCAGGCCGGCCTCTTGGGATGGATGGAGAACAGAAATAATATTCGGCTTTATCCGGCAATAAGGGCCAAATCTTGCCGGTATCTTTTTCTTTCACCATACCCCAGACTATATGAAGCCTGGCGCATGGTACAGACATGATCTGCGGTATAAGTTTTTCGATACCCGGTAAATTGTGAGCCGTGTCACAAACAACGAGAGGATCCCTTCCCAATGTTTCCCAACGGCCCCTTAAACCTGTACTTTCAGATACATTTCTTAAGGCCAATCTGACAAGGTCATCCTTCAGAGGATATTGATGTTTCAGCAATTCTATAGCAGCGAGAACAGTGCGTATATTGTTTATCTGGTAAGCCCCTTTTAAATCACAATCGCAATCTTCCGGTGATACTTCAAAATCTATGGCATAGTGCAATGGACTCCCTTTTTCTTCGAAAACTTCTGAAACTTCCTGTTGAAATTCACCAATTAAAACGGGGATTCCCGGCTTTATAATACCGGCTTTTTCTTTGGCGATTAATTCCAGAGTGTTGCCCAACAAATCCATATGGTCAAATCCGATATTGGTAATAATGCTGAGTTCAGGCATAATCACATTAGTGCTGTCCAATCGTCCACCCAGACCGGTTTCTATGATACTGATATCACATTTATGTCGTTGGAAATGATCAAATGCCATGGCAACAGTGCATTCAAAAAAAGAAGGAGATATACCTTCGATGGTGTCTTGATGCCGATCGACGAATTCTACAACTTCGTTCTCCGAAATACATGTACCGTTTACTTTTATCCGTTCTTTAAAGTCGATGAGATGGGGTGAGGTGTACAATCCGGTTTTATAGCCATGCAACTGAAAAACCGCGGCAAGCATATGAGATACTGAACCCTTTCCGTTTGTTCCTGCAACATGTATGAACTTTTGCGATTTTTCTGGATTGCCCAAAGCCGAACAGAATTGGATGGTATTGGTCAAATCACTTTTATAGGCAGCAGCCCCTTGTCTTTGAAACATTGGGAGCCTAGCGTACAAATATTCGAGTGTTTCAGGGTAATTCAAAACAGGTCAAATTTAGGCTTAAGTGTCTTTAAATCAATTCTAAACAAAAGAAATAATAAAATTTATGAATATGATTATCAGTCATATAGTTGTAATCACATTAAACGATTATAAACGATTAATCTATTGGGTTATATTCGAGCAAAAACCGCCATATGAAACGATTTTACCTCCTTTTGATTACTCTTTTTACGTA
>CAZTGZ010000068.1:0-8876 GCA_964613385.1 uncultured Chitinophagaceae bacterium | reverse complement strand
AGAGCCATGTACACGTGAGTCTTGAGACTCCTGAATACACCGCAAACAGCGATGCCCTGGGCGCATTGAGGATATTGGAAGCCATCAGAATTTGTGGTCTCATTGAGAAAACCAGGTTCTATCAGGCTTCTACCTCTGAGTTGTACGGTTTGGTACAGGCCGTACCTCAATCTGAGACAACTCCGTTTTATCCCCGTTCACCTTATGCAGCAGCAAAACTTTATGCATACTGGATTACGATAAATTACCGAGAAGCCTATGGCATGTATGCTTGCAACGGAATTTTATTCAATCATGAGTCACCCATCAGAGGGGAAACTTTCGTAACCCGTAAAATTACCCGGGCAGCTTCAAAAATTGCCCTTGGACTTCAGGATAGGATTTTCCTTGGAAACTTAAATGCCAGAAGAGACTGGGGTCATGCCAAAGATTATGTAGAAGCCATGTATTTGATGCTTCAGCAACAAGAGGCTGAAGATTTCGTTATTGCCACCGGAGAAACTACGGAAGTACGTGAATTCGTGCGCATGAGTTTTGCGGATCTTGGTGTAGAAATCAGTTTCAGCGGCAAAGATGAAGCGGAAACAGGTTTTATCAGTGGTTTAGACACAGACAGACTCAATTACCTCGAATTAGATCCCTTGAATTTACCGATTGGTAAGACAGTGGTATCCATTGATCCAAGATATTTCAGACCTACGGAGGTTGATTTATTAATCGGAGATGCCAATAAAGCAAAGGAGAAACTGGGCTGGACTCCCAAATTTACACTGAAAGAGTTGGTTAATGACATGATGAAGAGCGATCTTAAGTTCATGAAAAGGGAAAAGTATCTTCAGGAAGGTGGTTACAAAATTTTTAACTACTTCGAATAGATGGAACTAAATTCCAGAATTTATGTTGCCGGACACCGGGGTATGGTGGGGTCTTCTGTGGTGAGAGCTCTTGAGAAGGCCGGTTTTCAACATATACTTCGAATGACTTCCGAGCAATTGGATCTCAGAAATCAAGCTGAAGTGCAAGCGTTCTTTCAATCGGAGAAACCCGAATATGTTTTTTTAGCTGCGGCCAAAGTGGGTGGAATTCAAGCTAATAACACGTATCGGGCGGAGTTTCTGTACGACAACCTGTGTATTCAAAACAATGTTATTCACCAATCCTATAAGATCGGTGTCAAGAAACTCATGTTTTTCGGATCTTCCTGCATTTATCCGAAAATGGCACCGCAACCCCTCAAGGAAGAATATCTGCTCACAGGTTTATTGGAGACAACCAATGAACCCTATGCCATCGCAAAGATTTCGGGAATTAAAATGTGTGAAGCCTACAGAGATCAGTACGGATGCAATTTCATTTCGGTAATGCCAACTAATTTATATGGCATGAATGACAATTACCATCCCGAAAATTCACATGTCTTACCGGCTCTGATCCGTAAATTTCATGAGGCCAAAGCAACAAAAGCCGGCAAAGTTGAAATTTGGGGAACCGGAACTCCGCTTCGGGAATTCCTGTATGCGGATGACCTGGCTGATGCAGCCTTAATGTTGATGCAGACCTATGATGGTAAGCAATTTGTAAATATCGGATCTGGAGAAGACCTGTCGATCAAAGACCTTGCATTGCTCATCCAAAAGGTGGTCGGATTTGAAGGGGAGATTTTTTTTAATACAGAGAAACCGGATGGTACGCCCCGAAAATTAATGGACGTAGCGTATTTAAATAGCCTTGGTTGGCGGTTTAAAACCCAATTGGAAGAAGGAATCCATTTGGCCTATAAAGATTTTTTAAGTAAATTTAACCATAATTAAGCATTAAATATTTGTCAAATATGAGAGTATCGGTATTGTTTGCAATGGCAGTTGTCATGTTATCTTCATGTGTAAGTAAGAAGAAATTTGTTAAAATGAAGGAAGATTATGATGCATTGGACGCCATGTATCGGTCTATGCAAACTTCATATAACGGATGTGATACAGAAAAAAAGGAGCTCCAGGAGAAATTAGAAGGCAAGAACAAACAGATCAGCCAAATGCAGGATGAAATGGACTTCCTGAAAAAGAACAATAACCAATTGATTTCCCAACTGGAAGATATGTCCATCATCAGCAAAACCGGCGCAGAGAGTATGAAAAAATCGCTGGAAATCATGAATGAACAAAGTAGATATATTCAGGATTTGAATCAGGCTGCAAGAAGAAAAGATTCTTTGAATCTTGCTTTGGTCAGCAACTTAAAGCGTTCATTGGGAGATATCAATGATAAGGATGTAGAAGTAGAAGTGAGAGGCGGAGTTGTTTATGTTTCTATTTCGGATAAGTTGCTCTTCCGTTCCGGTAGTGCCGAAATTAATGCCAATGCAAATAAAGTTCTGGCCAAAATCGCTTCAATCATCAATGATCATAAGACCCTGAATGTGATGGTTGAAGGTCATACGGATGATGTACCTATTCACACTGATTGCGTAAAAGACAACTGGGATTTGAGCGTGAAAAGAGCCACTGCCGTAGTGAGACATCTTGAAACAGTACACAAGATTAATCCGGATAGATTAACGGCTGCTGGTAGGGGAGAATATGCACCCAAAGCAGACAATAACAATTCTTCTAACCGAAAACAAAACAGAAGAACTGAAATTGTACTGACTCCCGCTTTAGATCAGTACATCGAGCTGTCTATCCCGAAATAAGTTTAGAAAATCAGATTTATTGATATCTGATAAGTTTGAAAGTGGCCATTTGATTTTGGCTGTTCGTCAATCTTAAAATATAAACACCCGGTAAAAAACTGTTGGGTTCTAATTCGAAATGATTCGATTCAATCCGATTTTCATAATAAAGTTGGCCGTTGGGTTGAAAAATTTCTAAATGAAATACGTTTTGATCCGGCAGCACTATGTTCAGAACACCCTGACCTTGTGCCCATTCCATACTGTTATTCACCTGAATCTGTAATTGAACATGGTCAGTAGTGGTAGCGCTGAAGGACAAAATTCCCCGTTCCACGAAACAATTCAATATCTTTCCGGCATGCACTCCTTTCCATAGCAGGGTGTCTACTCTTAATATTGCACGCGCCATTTGAGGCATCGTGGTGTTGGGCCCCTGATAATATAAGTGCGTAAAAATAAGGCTGTCACTCACACGTTTTCCTAATGCTTCATAAATGCACATTAATGGTGTACTCCAAATTTCCCTATCATTATTCGTGTTGTTTTGAATATCAGTCGGGTATTTTTTAGCTGAATTGGAAACAAACCCATTCCAAAACTCATTGTGACCATCCCAGGAGAAAACTTTATACCAATGATGGTCATTGTATGATCGGGTGTATGAAATGCCAATATAATCAGAATTCCCTTCTTCCATTCCGCTTCGCTCCGAACCGGTTCTCGTGTCCGGTGAAGCAAACTGACTCATGGCATGACCATATTCATGAACGACAACCTGACCATCTTCGGCATCTTCTACGCCTCCTGTTCCAAATTCCAGGGTATAAGGATACACGGCAGGATCAAAGGCGCTGTTATCCCCTCCATTATAAGCATGTGCATCAATGACAATTCTGTCGCGCAAATTCCCAAATCCTAATGTAGCCAGATAGTCCATCTCCTTGGTCAGATGATAATAGGAGTTGATGTCTTCAAAAAAATCATGACTCCGGTTAAACATAAAGGAATCGGATCGGCTCCAGGCCGGAACTGTATACGGGCCGCTTACTTCACCGAAACTTAAAAACCGTTCTTCTAACCGGAAAGTATCGTTCTTCAATCGGCATCGAAAATGACCGGTCTTTTGTTCTGCAATAATTACGGGAACATCCGTGTCTGAAGCGTTAATATATGGCGCTCCATATATGGTTCTGGCTGATTGTACCGGATTCGGCATGAATACTTTGCCTCTGGCAGTGGTATCCTTGCTGATATACCTTTTCAAATCATGCGCATATAACAATTTGTCGTTCTTGCTGAGAAAGGTTTCCAGATGTTCTCCGTTTTTTTGTTGTAATAAACGCTTTACTCCTGTTAATTCTCCGTATAAATTGAGTATGCCGTCAATACCTGCTGTATCAAAATCAACCGGTATAGGTTTCAGATATTCGAATGCATGAAACTGCTTTCCATTATTTTCTAAATTCACTCTAATTCCCTGATAATAACAAGGTAGCCCCTTGTAATACTGTTGTATCATGTAATGAGTTCCTACCGGGCTTTGTATTTGATGTACAATCCTCAATTCATTTTCCTGTTTGTTTAACCAGGGAAAAGTAGAATAGAATAACCCCAATAAATCGTTTTCTGAATGAATATCACATGCTGCACTCATGGTTTTACTTTGAATGCCCAATGCAACTTCTTGACGGGGATAATCAGCTATTTGGGCGAAATTTGTAACCCAATTCAGCAGGAAGAACGCGGTAAGTAATAATCTATTCAACCTTTTTTATCCGCAATTTCGGGAAATTTTCGCTAGCTTCCTGAATCCTCGATGTGAATTGACGTTCTAACGACAAAATATATCCATCTTCTGACATTGAAATCGATCCGCCTATCTTATTTGCAAAAGTGTAAACCTGGTAGGAATCCTCCTCTGCACATGAAATCCTGTATTGGTCTATATATGCATATTCGCGAAATCCCGCATTTTCCAGCGTCAATTCTGCACTTTCACCATAAGCGGCGATTAAACCGGGAATACCCAACTTTGTGCCCCCAAAATACCGAACCACACATACCATTACGCAATCCAGGCCTTTGGAGTAAATTTTTCTAAGAATAGGCGTACCGGCCGAGTGGGAGGGTTCTCCGGCATCAGAAGCCTGCTCAGCGTACCCCAGCTTATAGGCATAACAAATATGGGAAGCATCCGGATATTCTTTCTGAAGTTGTTTCAATATCCCTTTAATTTCCGCTACTTCTCTAATTGTGTATGCAAAGCCATAAAATATGCTTCCCTGTATTTTTACGGTTGATTTTGCATTCTGTATGATCCCTACATAGTATTCAGACATCATCGTTTAGCTTAATAATATAATAGCCAACACTGCCAGTACGATTCCCATAATTTTCCGAAGACTGAGGTGCTGTTTAAATATTACTAAAGCCAGTAGTGAACTCAATAAAACAACCCCTGTGTTGTTTACCGGAAAAAGATAGCTCGCATCCATCGAAGGATTGGCAATGGCTTTTAGCAAGAAATAAATGCTGAAATAATTCGGTAACCCCAACATGAGTCCGGGAACAAAGCCATGAAAAAATGAATGCCCATCACTTTTCTTTTTTTGTATGAGCCAATATATCGTGCCCGTGATAAATGCTGTTCCGAACAGGAAGAATGAAATGTCCTGAGCACTGGAAGATGGGTATTGCCAATCTAAATATTTTAATATCACATCAATCAAACCGCTCCCAATCCAAACCATAAGCGGAATAAGCCAATGCGTTCCTTCTTTTTTCTTTTCATCGTTAGAAACCATCAGCAAAACACTAATCATAGATAAGATAATGCCGGCTATTTTAAGAATGGTAAGTTGCTCACCAATAACCAAAACACCCAGCAATACCGGAAAAATGACAGCCATTTTAGATGAAACTGCAGAAACAGAAACTCCGAACTCCTGCGTAACCCTGGCCATACCCATGAATACGACAATAAACAGCGTTCCGGTACACAACACAAGCGGCAACCAGTTTTCATGTATCCCGTTGCCCGGATTGGCTCCCGTGATTATAGCAAGTATGGCGCAGGTGAAGTAATTCCATCTGATCGCAGGAAAATTGTCTATGGATCTGGATTTAAACCAGGAAAAAATCAACTGGATTAAACTGCTGAAGAGAATGCTGAGCAACAGATATATCATGCCGCGAAAATCCGGATATGTTGATCAGGCCCGCACGGTTCAACCTCCATTAATCCCTGAGGCATGTCAGGTGCTTTGATGTCCCAGCTTCTGAGTTCCGATGATTGGAAAATGTTACATTCATCCCATAAGCCGGCTTCTAAAAATGCCCGGTGAATTGAAGCTCCACCTTCAACCAGTAAGGATTGCAACCCTTGAGTATACAGATATTTCATGAGTTGATGTGGCCAGTCCCGGGCGTCGAGTTTGAAATAGTGTATGTTTCCAACCTGATCTTCCCGATGAAGGTTACCAATGTGTATGGTCTCTTTGGAACTAAAAATTTTGGCCGATAACGGAATGAGCAGGTTCGTGTCCAACAAAACAATCTGTGGAGATTTACCCGGATATTCGCGTGTATTCAAACTCGGATTGTCCGATTCTACAGTTTTTCTCCCCACCAGAATGGCATCATGCGTAGCCCGCATTTTGTGGCTCAATTGTCTGGATCTGATACCACTTATTTGTCTGGATTCATGACCGTAGTCACTGCTTCCATAACTTCCGTTTATGGATTGTGCCCACTTTAGATTGATATAAGGTCGCTTTTTCTCATGATAGGTAAAAAAATGCCTGTTCAAAAACCTGGCTTCTTCTTCGAGTACTCCGCAAATGACTTCAATTCCGTTTTGCCTCAAAAGCTCAATCCCTCTGCCTGCAACTTCCGGATTTGGATCCTGAATCGCCACGATCACCCTTTTGATACCTTTGTCAATGATCAGATTGGCGCAGGGTGGTGTTTTTCCATAATGACTGCAAGGCTCCAGACTCACGTACAAGGTAAGTTTTTCCATGTCGTGTTGTTCATACAAATGCCCGAATGCCATTACTTCCGCATGTGCTCCTCCAAAACGATGATGAAAACCTTCGGCCAGGATTTTGCCTGCTTCATCTACAATAACACATCCAACCATAGGATTGGGTGCAACCAAACCTTCCGCGGATGCCGCCAATTGGAGGCAGCGATGCATGTAAGTCGCATGTTCAGACATGTTTCGCCAAAATTACAGTAATTTCGGCCTTTCGCTTCGTGACTATTCGAGATTTTAAACAGTTGATGCACAATTCTTTGTTGGACATTTATCCGGTAAGGGAAGTGCAGTCAATTTGTAATTTATTGCTGGAAGAAAGACTGAATAAAAACCGAACGCAACTTCTGATTTCGGAAAATGAACCTCTGGATAACGCTATTGTATCCGGTCTCAATATGGATTTACAGCAACTTAAACAATCCGTACCTGTACAATATGTGATTGGCTATGCCTGGTTTATGGAAATGAAGTTTAAAGTAAGCCCAGCCGTATTGATTCCGAGACCGGAAACAGAAGAGTTGGTGAATTTGGTGATGAAAGAAAATCGAAATAGGGATAAACTTAACTTGATAGATGTATGTAGTGGCAGCGGTTGCATGGCCATAGCCCTGAAGTCAGCATTTCATGATGCCGGTATACGGGGTATAGATGTATCCCGGGAAGCAATGGCTATAGCTCGAGAAAATGAATCGAATCTGCTAAAAGAGAAAATGATTAAATGGGAAGAGCTGGATGTTCTGAAGGAAGACTTTTTGACAGGGGAGGAGGATATAGTTGTCAGTAATCCGCCATATATTCCTTCAAAAGACAGGGTGTACATGAGAGACAATGTCTTGAAATACGAGCCTGAAATCGCATTGTTCACTCCGGATCTTGACGCCTTGGTATTCTATAAACGAATCATCTCTTCTGTTTTGAAACAATCGAAAAAAAACACATCATGTTATTTCGAATGCCATGAAGAATTTGCGCAGGATGTAGCCGATTTATTTAGTCCGGACGCCTGGAAAGAAACGCGTATTATCAAAGATTTACAAGGCAAAAACAGAATGGTGCGGTCAACATTGATTAAACGTTAAATCTGAAGTGCATAATGTCCCCATCTTGTACTGTATAGTCCTTGCCTTCTATATGTAATTTCCCTGCATCGCGACAAGCCGCTTCTGACCCATAATGCACAAAATCAGCAAAATGCATCACTTCCGCGCGGATAAAACCTTTCTCAAAATCAGAATGTATTTCACCGGCAGCCTGAGGAGCTTTGGTTCCGGTAGAAATGGTCCAGGCCCGCACTTCTTTTACTCCGGCCGTAAAGTAAGTGATCCTGTTCAAAAGGTGATAAGCGGATTTAATCAATCTCCCTACACCGCTTTCCTTTAATCCCATCTCTTCCAAAAACATCATTTGATCTTCTCTCGACATATCTGCCATATCAGATTCAATCGCAGCCGAAACAAAAAGAATTTCAGCTTTTTCATCAGCAACAGACTTTTTGAAAGCTTCGGTATGTTTATTCCCATGAATCACCGATGACTCATCAACATTACATATATACATTACCGGCTTGGAGGTAATTAACTGTAATTCCTGCATCAAACGTTCTTCATCTTCCTCTAAATCAGCACTTCTCGCCGATTTACCTGTAGAAAGGTGGGCAGCTAGTTTTTCATACAACTCCAACGCTTTTCTGGCATCTTTGTCGCCGGTCTGAGCTTGCTTCCTTATTTTATTCATGCGTGACTCCAAGGTCTCCAGATCCTTTAACTGAAGCTCGGTGTCAATTATTTCCTTATCTCTGACCGGATCTACTGAACCATCCACATGGATTACATTTGGGTCATCGAAACATCTGACTACGTGAATAATCGCATGGGTGTTTCTGATATTGCCTAAAAACTGATTTCCCAATCCTTCGCCTTTGCTCGCGCCTTTTACCAATCCCGCTATATCCACTATTTCAATGGTCGTAGGAATCACTTTTTGAGGATTTATTAACGACTCCAGTTTAAAAAGCCGTTCATCAGGTACTGTGATGGTACCAACATTGGGCTCTATCGTGCAAAACGGAAAGTTAGCACTTTGAGCTTTGGCATTCGATAAACAATTAAATAGTGTAGATTTTCCAACATTCGGTCTGCCAATAATAGAGACAAAACCTGATTTATA
>CAZTGZ010000067.1:0-9008 GCA_964613385.1 uncultured Chitinophagaceae bacterium | reverse complement strand
TTAAAATTAATACTCCAATTTTAAATTGTCTAAAAAAACCAGCCACTTACCGGAGGGAAGGAATAGAAGTTGCGGACTTACCGGATGGCCTCTATTTTATCCATATTGAAGACCCCAAGGGTTCCATATCCGGCAGATTTATCAAAGTGAATTAACAGCCGGATTTGCCTTTGCAGTCATTGTCTTCGCAGTCGGTGAATCCGTCGCTGTCGTTGTCAATTCCATCGGAACAATTGGTCTCCGGGCATTTGGAATTACAGTCGAAATCGGCACAATCGATGAAACCGTCGTTGTCGTTATCAATACCGTCGTTGCAGATTTCAACGGCCGGGGTTTCTTCTTCTTTATCGTCTTTGCACTGAATAAACGTCACTGAAAACAGGGTGAACAAAATCAAGGTCTTTTTCATGGTTCTGGAATTAGGCTGATCAAATTAAGCCAGAAAAGATGGATAATAGCAAATATTGGGGAAGAAAATTGGTTTGGGGTGGGGAGGTTTGGGTAAAAATGCTATTATTCGGTACGGGTGAGGGTTGCTGTTTGGAACGCAATAATTTAAGACGTCCTTGCTATTTTGAAAAAGACGTCATGTGTATGGCCATTGAGAGTTTTCTTGTGGGTATCAGATTGCTTTGCATTATTTGAACGACATTAATAATCCTTTCCTTTGAACTAAAAAAAAACAGTTTAATGGTGATTTATCCTCAATTATTCCACATTAAAATTTGGAGCGTCTTTTTGTGCTAATTTTGTAAACATGAAAGACGAACTCAAAACGCTATTAAGAAAGGAACGTGAGGAATTACATAAGAGAATTTACGCTATTAGTGTTTTGCTTGATGAACCAATGAGTGACAAAATTGATTATAAAAATGATTGGGGATCTGATAATAATTCACTTACAAATTTTAAAGTTAAAAGAACAAGAAGTAGCCTATCAATAAATAAAATTAAAATACCTACAGAGTACACTGATTCTTTATCAGACAAAGAAAAATTGCTTCTAGCAATCAATGAATATGGAGGAAAAGCTACTGTCAAAGATATTGTTGATTATATTTCCAAGTTTGAACCAAACAGAGATATTAAAAAATTAAATCATATAATAAGAACATACGCGTATCAACTTGCTACGACTAATAAAAGTGAGAGTATTTTGTTAAGCGATAATCGCGGACCGCGAAACATATATAGTTTGAGAAAAAACAAAGCCTCCGAAGAGGCTTAAAATCTAGGTGGAAGCCTGGAATAAGTAAATTGGCCGAAAATATATGCGGCTGACTGCAGAGTTGTGGTAATTAGATTAGCTACATATGCTAATACGAAACACACCACAATTTACTTATTTTAAAAGGGATGTTATAAGCATCCCTTTTTTATGCAATTATAACTGTAATCAATAATCAAAGCAAATTTGAATAGTCCATTTTAACCTATACCGAGAAAAGGGGGACTTACACAATTATTTTATTATTCGAGCATGTCAACTTATGTTAATTGTGTTTAAATGTTAATTAGTATATTGATATGCTGCTTTTAGATGATTTGACAGAATCAAAAACAGAATGAATTTATATGATCTGATATTTGATCTACTAACTTTTCTATCATTTTCTCCATTCCGATCTTACAATTATAGAATCAATGATGCCTTTTTTTACTCGAACTAATTTAATGGGTTTTTCTTTATTACTTTGTAAAAATTCGAATAAATTAATTTTTTCGTTCAACGACGAGTTATTTATTCGAACAATTGTATCTCCGACTTTCATCTTGCTACCTGCCAAAGGAAAATCATCATATATTGAATCGATTACTATTGGCATCATTTCAATTCCATTGATTCGATATCTCTCTAATTGGGTATATGACACACCTAAACGGTAGCCAGAGCAATCAATAAGGGATGTATTGACATAATGAATACCATTGAATAAGCCAATATATGTGTATTTTTTGCATTTTTCTTTGATTGTGTATTCGAATATCGAAAAAACCATTAAATTTGTATGTTTAATTGTTGGTGTTGGGGTCGTGTTTGTAAAATGTTTCTTAAACATATTTAAATCCGGATTATTAATTGCCATTAATGCGAAGATTGGGACGATTATTGAAGTTCGTGTCATGAAAAGATAATCTTCTCTTTTTTGTTTTAACTGAATTTTGTCAAATTTATATTTGATTCTAGGTACAGAATTTGTATTTAATAAATTGAATTTTGTTCCCCAAAAATAGAAATATGCAATTATTGAAATACTTCCAACAAATGAAATTCCCCAAAAACCAAAAATATTGTCACCGATTAAATCAAATAAAATTATAGTAATTAAGAATAAAAAAATAGACTTGGTGAATAGGCCGAATTTAGGTGTCTCCTCAAGGTTATTTAACATAAAATTCAATTCAGTAGTGTCAATTTGAAATTCGTTGCAATTTGAACACTTTTCACTCATGTTTATTGTGTTATTACAAAATTGACACTGACCATTAGGTTCTGTTCGGGATTTAACCAAAGAGTTATATTTATGTTCGATTTGGATAAAGTGTATAATTGTATTTTTAAGATTATTGGTTTTAGAATAAAGTTCTCTAATGTTATGTTTTTTTATTTGATATGAAAAATAATTAATTGATTTTTTAATAAAGTGTCTTAATATTAATGATGCATTATTTAATTTAATTGTCAATTGATTTTTTAGATAAACTATTAACCTATTCATTTTAAAACGAATTCACTTTGGTTACTTTGTAATAATCCCCGGTTGTTGGACCAAAAGCATATAGTTGCTAAGTTAATATTTTGTGTTGTATCAGACAACATTCTGGTTTATTGAATTAGCATAAGCTTGAATAGGTTAAACCCCTCTGTCAAGAATAAAGCCTGGGATATGCGTTGGCTTCTTGTGACAACTGACTACATAAGTCCAATACCAAAGCTACGGGGCACAAATAAACTTCATCCAATTTCTCAAAGCATTTAATTACCCTGAAATATGACAATTCAATTGGCTAAGATGTCCGCAGAAAAATTAGATTTGAGAATATGAAGGCTATCCACCTTTGGTTAATTCCTGTTGCAGCGTTCATCGTATTGTCAATGACAACATATTCCTGTAAAGAAAACCCTCCTTGCCTTGTTCAATGCGATAGTATTTTAGAAGCACATCCGGATGCATTTCAATTTCTGATTTTTCCGGTAGGCAGTTGGTGGGAATACGAGTTGTTGGATTCAGGAATTTTGGACACGCTCAATCTATTTCACATTCGCAAAAATTTTACGGACAACCAATGTGTTGACGGTAATGAGGTTTGCAAGTATAACTATGGTTTATTGTTAATGCATTCAAATATTGAATATAATGGGATGAGTGCTGACAAAAAAAACGAGAGCAGAATGCAGTTCTTTTTACAAACATATAGTGAAGGAAAAAGTTGGGTGGTTTTACATTCGGCACATGCATTTAATAATTCTGCAATGGGGCATTTTTTAAACTTTCCATTTTTTCAAGGTCAACCATATACGAATGATCGATTCATGTCAGATACCTCAGCTAGCCTAAGGATAAATGATATTGATCTTAAATGCATTCAGATTTCTTCACCAAAAAATCAAAATCCTCACCCTCACAGAATTATGAAAATCTATTTCTCACGTGGCATTGGATTGGTTCGTTACGAATACCAAAATGGCCACATCTGGCAGTTAAAATCACATTTCATTAATCGTTAACAGCATGAATATTCTCTCATCTGTCGCAAGAATGAAGTTCGGAATGTGCGTTGGCTTCTCATGACCAAACGTTTCATAGGTTCTATACCAAAAGCGGGTGCTTGGAATCCAATCCTTCCTCAACAACTTTGTTCAGAAATCTTAGCTTTGTTACATTAAATCTGATCAATATGAAAAAAATCGTATGGCTATATGCTCTTTTGAGCCCCCTGTTCATAAACGCTCAACCCTGGCAGAAAATGGCAGATATGCCCGCAGAATTGTCGTTTCCGGTTGTGGTAGAACTCCGTGGAAATATCCATGTAATGGGAGGTGGAGGCAGCAGTGGCGCAACCGATCTGCACCTGAGATATCAACCTGCTTTGAACAAATGGGATACTATGGCTCCGGTGCCATATAAAGCCCAACAGCCGGCAGGAGCCGTTTTAAACGGGAATATCCATTTTTTTGGCGGTGGATTTCCGAACACCGGAACCCGCCTGGATAAGCACTATTACTACGTGGCCGATTCCAATAAATGGTTCGAAGCCGCAAAATTGCCCGTCGCTACAGCCATTCATAAAGCCGTAAGCCTCGACAATAAACTCTATTGTTTAACAGGTCAGCCGAACAAGAACCTGTGCCAGTATTTTGATGCCGATTCGAATAAGTGGTTTTCGCTCAATGCCTTGCCGGATGCTAATTTCTGGTACGGAGCCGTGCTTGCGGTAGGTTCAAATATTTATCGCTTTGGGGGAGGCGGATTCTCTGCTCCGGTCGTTTCCTCTCATAAATATACGGGTGCTAACGACAATTGGTCGGCCATCGCAAATTTACCTCAGGCCCTGCACGCACCGGCGGCTTCCAATATTGGAGATTCGGCTATTTTCATTACCGGCGGCTACAACGCTGGAGAAAATCTTAAAAAAGTCTGGATATACAATGTGCGCAAGGACATCTATCACGTGAGCGAACCATTTGAAACAGGAAGAAGCTATCACAGTTTGGTAACCATAAATGGCTGCCTGTATTCTGTAGGTGGAAGCAACGACCTGGTTGAAAACACGGGTGTTTCTCTGTTGAAATATTGCCCTCCGATGTTTCCACTGTCTGATCGTGCGGATGCCTTGCAATCCAGGCCGAGAGTTATTAAAAATTCCGAATTTTTTCGGGTAGAAAAAGACGCCGGGGTTCAGGATAAGGTATCTATTTCTATGTATAATCAATTGGGACAAAACATTCTAGATCGCCAATTTGGTGCCCATGATGTGATTCAACTAAATGCCTCTGAATACACAGAATCGGTCTATTTTGTATATGTAACAGTTGGAACGGATTCCTGGACCGAAAAGTGGTATAAGTAGTCGATAAGTCCGATTTGGATGAATCGTAATGAAGAGAATTAGCTGCTTGTTTATTCCGTAGCATCCGGCAACTCCGCGATGATATCTGACTTGGAGTTCGGAAGAATTTCGGATTGAGGCAGGACCTTTAAAATTCCCCATTCCAGGAACGCAAAATCCTTCGCTTCCAGTGCACAATCGTTTGTTGGGTCCAACCCGTCAAACTTCAGTAAGGCCACAATCGGACTTCCATCATTCATTTGGGTAGTTCCGGTTGTTTTAGGCTTGAGGAGTACAGATTCATGCGTTCCATCTATGCCATCATCATATATCCTGGCCAGGTAAAACGTTTGGTCATATTTTAGGAATAACTTGTCTTCTATATATGCGATTCTGGTTCTTTCGATATACGTTCTGCGTTGAGTCATGGGCTTAAGACCGAAATACTCATTATAGAAAGCATTGACATGTACTTCATTATATGCTTCACCCTTGATTTGTATGTTCATCACGCCCCTGTTCTGTTCAAAGGGTGAACCCTTGAAAATATAGAATGGCAATTCCAGCCGCAAAGGATTCCATCGGTTTCTGATAAGCTTGAACCTTCCAAGTCTTATGGTGGTTATCAATACGATGGGTCCGGTAGTGAGGGCAGATTTATATAAATTTAATACACCTTCAACAAAACTGTTTTCAAACCAGACAAATACGGACTGAGCGATGAAAACAATCGCATAATATAGCAGGAGCTGATTGGTTACTTTTTTCGAATCAATGACATGCTTATAAGAAAAGAAACTGCTTTGATTCAGCGAATTGTTGAGGATGGTTGAGAAAAGTGAAACGGTAATCAGAAAGTATAAAATCGTCAGCATAAACCCATAAGGTTGGGCAGGGTTAAACATCAACCAGAAATCATAGACTCCGTGCGAAATGGCGGAAAATAGAAAATACAGTGCAATGACCCATTTGTTATATTGACCGGGTTTGAATTTGTACAGGATGATTCCATAAGCCATTAATCCTGTATTGAACATATGAGATACGGTGGAAAGAATCGCTCGTCCATCGATGATATCCGGGCCATGATTTTTAAAATACAGGGCATTTTCGACAGCCGCAAACCCAAGCGCTGCAGTACAGGCAAAGGCGAGATAATCTATAGGTTCTTTGAACTCTTTTCGGAAAATCAGATAACAAAGTCCCAATGGAATAATTTTGGCAAGTTCTTCTAAGGCTCCAATCCTGAAAACACAGAACAAAAAATCGTTGACAAATTGGTCATTCTGTTCGAAATGCGTGTAATCGAGTACATAATCATTCAGCCCCCAAACAACAAACACAGACAGGCAACCTAAGACAAATGAAAACAGAAAATACTTGAGGTGATTTGGTCGGTAAATATCAATCAGCCTGTAATAATCGACCCATATCCATGCGATAAATAAGGATATTACAGAAAATATTAGCCAATCCATTTTAGTTATAAAAGAAATTCAAACCCAATCTCCCTCCAGCTCTCCCGTCAACCTTCAACCTCGTTAACCTCTAACACCCTCCATCTCCATAACCAACCCGTAAACCTTCAATCTCGTAAACCTCTAACACCCTCCATCTCCATAACCAACCCGTAAACCTTCAACCTCGTAAACCCTCACCCCTCACTTCCCTTTCGTCTTAATAAAATAATATCTCTCCTTACCCGAAGCCCCTGTAGCCAGATTCTTACCCAATATGTCCAGATAGTACTTTTCGCTGATTTGACCGTCGTACACTATCGTCCCTTGCTCTCCGGTAATGGTGAAGTAAATATGCTCCTCGGTCATCTCATACATGCCTTGCTCGGCTGATTTGTTCTTGCGGTCGAGCATTTTCTTGATGTCTTTATAAGGTAGCGTAGAATAATGGCTGTACACAACCCCATCGCTAAAAAAACGCAGGTAATGATATGTCACCTTTTCTCCTTCTATTTTGCCAACACTTTGATAAATGCCATCGTACCGAATAAAGGTTTTCATGTCTTCTTTCTTTTGCCCGAAAGCAGCGACACCCAACATGAGCAGCAAGGTTGTTAATATGGTTTTCATAGCGATTATTTTACGTCGCCCATCATTTTACGCAGGGCAGGGGAGATCAGAATCAAAACGAGACCGGCAATGATGGCGATATATCCGATACTTTCATAACCGGATGTATAGGTCAGCAATTTTTGAAAGTTCGATGGATTTTCGATGGTCTCGTCTCCTTTAGCCAGAGCCGCACCGATCAATCCGGCGCCGTATTGACCATAGGCACTCGCCAGGAACCAGGTTCCCATCATCACCCCGTGTAAGCGTTGAGGTGACAGTTTGGTAATCATGGATAACCCGATGGGAGAAAGACACAGCTCACCTACAGTTACTACCAGATAAGCTCCGACAAAAATCCAGAGTGGAGTAAGCCCGTTGGCATCTCCAAAGTATCTGCTGGCGAAAAATCCCAGAAATCCCAACCCGAGGAAAATAAATCCATATCCGAATTTAACGATGGTATTCGGCTCTTTTCTGCGTTTGTTCAAGAATAACCAGAACAATCCGATGACAGGAGCTAAAACTACTACCCACAAGGCATTTACCGAGTTGTTGACCTGCGTCATATTCAAGCCTTTGCCATTCACGTTTCCATTGGCAAAGAAGTTCAATGAGCCGCCTCCCTGCTCAAAAAAGGACCAAAACAGGGCGGAAAACAAAATGAGTATGGAGGCCACTGTCAGTTTTCGGGCTTCTTGTTTTTCGGAAATGGTGATTTGATATACGATATATCCTATGGTAAATATCGCGGCAACTAGGAAGATCAAATCGGTAAAACTCATGGAAAAGCTCCCTAAGTTGATATCGAAAGGATAGTACACCAGCAGGAAGAAAACCGGAATGAACAACAGCGTGAGCAATTGATAATACCAGCCCCGACTCATCGGGCCGACCTTTGCCTTTAAATCTACATTTTCAGGTGGAAGTCCGATTGGTCCCAGCGTTTTTTGCGTAAACACAAAGATGCCCAGACCGAAAAGCATACAAACCCCGGCGAGGGCAAATCCCAGCGACCAGCTCACAGAGGTTCCAATATAGGCTATGGTTAATCCACTCGCCAGGGCTCCGATATTTATTCCGGAATAAAATAAGCTGAATCCGGCATCCCTTCGGGCATCACCCTGTCGGTAAAGGCTGCCGACCATGGTAGAAATATTGGGCTTGAAGAATCCGTTTCCTACAATCAGGATACTCACTCCCGCATAGAACGAAAAGGAACCCGGAATTGCCATCAGAAAAGTTCCGATGGCCATGAGCACACCTCCCCAAAAAATGGATCGCCGGAATCCAAAAAGCTTATCTGCAAACAAACCTCCGATAAAGGCCATGGCATAAATAAAGGCCTGTATGGTTCCATAACGTCGGTTGGATACAGCTTCCGCCTCATCCCGATATTTTCGCTGCGATGCTTCGATGTAGTATTTGGGATGATTTTCGTCCAGTACTTCCTTTTCTACTTCCGCATATTTCGCAACCGTAGCATCCAGTTCCGCCTTTTCAGCTTTGTGAAAATCAGCAGATAATATCAGGTGAGAGATATATAATCCCAACAGGGCGCGCATACCGTAAAAGGTAAAGCGTTCCCACATTTCAATCAGAAACAGGTACCAGAGTTGCTTCGGGTATTTTCCTTTAAAGTCCTGTATGGATTCGAGGGTGTATTCAGCCGGATTCATGGTTCTATCTTAGTGAATGTTTCTTTCTTTCATAATCTGCGCCAGCCATTTCACCAGGATGAACATGACGATGAACGCAACGAAAACCAAAAAGAAATTCATGAGGAAGAAATTGGATTTATCCTCGAATCCTTCCCATAATCCGGACAAAATACCGGATAATTTATTTCCTACTGCGGTAGATAAGAAGAATCCTCCCATCATAAGTGCG
>CAZTGZ010000066.1:0-9106 GCA_964613385.1 uncultured Chitinophagaceae bacterium | reverse complement strand
TAATCTTCGGTTTCTCCATAGTTCGCGGCATTACAAGCTGAACTCGCTGTAAATGCTGCAGAACCGTAATAATCCGATCTGATACGCATACGGGTAGTACCCCCTTTGATTCCTGTACAGGAAATAAAGAAGTTTCTGGTCTGCATAGTTCCGACACCGGCATTGATGTCAGCCCATCCTTTAGAAACCCATTCGTCCGCATCGCTAAAATCAAGGTCACCATTCAGGTCAATCCAGATACCAATGTGAATGGCATAAGTTGGGCCTGTATGGGTACTGAAGCTATAATTAGCGCCCCCGTTCAATGTCATTACCGGTGTGGTAGACATCAATGTGTAATTTGGAGTTGTCGTTTGATTACATTCATCATTCGACTTAGCAAAGATCACATTTGATCCTTGTTTAAACTCCATAGCCCCTAAGTACATATAATACGTAGGGCAACCCGCTGCTGTATGCGAAGGAGCACAATAAGGCGCCTGGGCATTTGCAGCAGAAAAAACTAAGGAGGACACCAGCACAAAAGCCGCCTTCATTAAAGAAGTCTTCTTTCGCACAACAGACAGCCCCCGCTCAACAAAACTTGTAAAACTGTTCTTCATACTTGTGTTATTTATTAAAAAATTTTTAACTAAAACTACTAATTGTTGGAATTATCAAAAGTAGAAATAATTCTCTTTTTAGATGCAGGATATGTTTTCGGTTGCAGGGCATTTTTTCATAAATTTCAGTCATACAATTGTAAGATATTGATATTGTGCTGTTTATGTGCGTTTTGTGGATAGGATTCTGGGGTTATCCACATTCAATATGACTAAAAACTGACAGAAATGTCATATTTGGCAGGCAACTCTTTGAAGAGTAATTTTACCCCATGGTGCAAGACAATTCCCATACAGGATATTTTGAAGAACAATTTGCAAAATTAAATGCGGCGCAAAAACAAGCAGTAACCCAAACTGAAGGGCCCGTGATGGTCATTGCCGGACCCGGTACCGGTAAAACACAAATTCTGGCTGCCCGAATTGCCAACATCTTGCTGGCCACAGATGCCAATCCCGAAAACATCCTTTGTCTTACATTTACTGAAGCCGGGAGCCATGCCATGCGCGATAGACTCACCCGATTTATTGGCCCGGCTGCTTATCGGGTTCAAATACATACTTTTCATTCTTTTTGTCATAAAGTAATTTCAGAAAACAAGGATGTCTACTCCTATATATTATATGAGCCGGTTTCAGATATTGAAAAACACGAAATAGCCCGTGAAATTTTGGATGAACTTCCAATCACTCATCCGTTAAAAAAGATTAAAGGTAAAAAGTACTCATCTGTCTTTGACTTATTGCGTCTTTTCGACCTGATGAAAAAAGAAGAAATTGATCTGTCCTTAATCCGGAAAAAATGCGAACTCAAACTAAATGACGCATTATCAGATCCAACTTTTTATTACCAAAGAAATGGCGCCAATTTTAAAAAAGGTGATTTAAAAACCAGAGAAATTGACGATTTGCGAAAGAGATTGGATCACCTCACTTCAGCAGCAGAATTGTTGAGTGTTTACAAACAGAAATTAGACGCCAAAGAGAGATATGATTTTAACGATATGATCTCATGGGTAATTGAGCTGTTTAAAAACTACCCGGAAAAACTTCTCAGATATCAGGAGCAATATCTCTATATTCTCGTTGATGAGTTTCAAGACACCAATGCGGTACAATATCATATCATTCAACAACTTAGCAGCTATTGGGAAGAAAACCCAAACTTGTTTGTGGTCGGCGATGACGACCAAACTATCTATAGATTTCAGGGTGCTGAAATAACCAATATCAGAGATTTCAAACAGCGATATGATCAACATTTACAAACTATTATCCTGAAAGAAAATTATCGTTCGGGTCAAGAAATACTGAATACGGCAGGTAAAGTTATAGAAAACAATACCCAAAGACTGGTCGATACATCAGAGTTGTCGGGCAAAAGCTTAATAGCTGCCAATCCAAACATTTTACCTAAATCCACGATTCCCCGCATCTTTGGCTACTCCAATGATTTCAGTGAAGTTGTTGAAATTGCCCATTCCGTAGAACAACTATTAAAAGAAGGCATTGAGAGTTCTGAAGTTGCCATCATTTATCGAAAACACAAACAAGCCGATGATTTGATAACGCATTTCAGGCAAATCGGTCTTCCTTATCATTTGGTTAAACAGGAAAACATATTGGAGTTTCCACTTATACGTCAGTTTCTGGACCTCTTAAATTATATCCAACTCGAAACAGAGCAACCTTTCAGTGCCCAAGACTTGTTGTTCAGGGTTTTGCATTTTGAACCCTTTGGGTTATCTGCGCTTCCCTTAGCCCGCTTTCAACATAGCAGTCATGCCAATCGCACTCCGCTAAGGGTATTGCTTGCCGATTCCAAATATCCCGAAGGAATATCTGATGAAGAAGTTAAGCGCGTCAATCAGGTAATTCAAAAGATTGAAGACTGGATATCGCAGACCCATTACAATACCCCTCTCATGCTCGCAGAAAAAATTCTGAATGAAAGCGGATTGTTGGCGCATATTCTTAAACAGAGTGAATCCGAAAAAAATCTGGAGTCGTTTATGACGCTTTTCGACTTTTTCAAAGAAGAATCCGGCCGGAGAAACGATGTTTCCTTAAAAAATCTGCTCCAGGCAATTGCGTTGATGTCCGAATATGAAATGCCTATTCCGATGCAATACAGTTACGGACACGAACATGGCGTACGGCTGATGACCGCTCATGGAGCCAAGGGTCTCGAATTCGATCATGTTTTCGTAATCGGTTGTACTCAGGCAGACTGGGAACGCAATCAACATCAGGGAAGATTTAATCTGGAAGTGCTGTTCCCAAATTTAAAAGATGAATTTGCCATTGAAGAAAGCAGGCGATTGTTTTATGTTGCCATAACCCGCGCCAGAACGCATTTAACCATTTCCTTTTCCTGGCAAAATTCTAAAGGAAAAGAACAGGCTCCAACCAGGTTTATCGCCGAAACCGGACTGGAGATCAAAAATGTATCCGGTTCTGATGCGCGCACTACCCAATTTATACGGAGTTTATTTCGCAAACATGAAATCAGCGAGATTCCTCAGGAAAAGCTATTTGGCCTTTTACCTTCCAATTACGCCATTAGTGTTACACATCTCAACACGTATTTGCGTTGCCCGCTTTCATTCTATTATAATTATGTTTTGAGAGTTCCTGCGGCTAAAAACCCGAATATGTCTTATGGTTCAGCCATTCATGGTTTGATGGAAGATGTTTTTACACAGTTTTACATGAAAGGATTGAGACCATCTACTCCCCAGATAATCGAGATATTCGAAAAGCAGATGTTTTTGCAGCGTTCGGGATTCACGCCATCCGGATTTAAGGATTTCCTGGAAAGCGGAAAAGAAGACCTACCCGGATATTTTATGAATCGTGAATCCGGCTGGATAAAACACATGCATTTTGCACCGGAAAAGAAAATCAGTGTACTTTTTGATGAAATCCCAATTACAGGTGTCCTGGATCGGGTGGATATTGACAACAAACAAGTTATGGTCACCGATTATAAAACAGGTAATCCTACCAACAGCAAATCGAAATTGAATAAACCAAATCCGGAAAAGCAACAGAGTGGCGGAGATTATTGGCGTCAGACTATGTTTTATTCCATACTTATACGGGAAGATCCAACCTTAGACTGGAGCATGACATGCGGGGAAATTGACTTTGTAGAGCCAGATGAAAATGGCGTATATCAAAAACACTTTTTCCCGGTAACCCAGGAAGGTATTCAAGACGTAGAATCTCAAATTAAGCTGGTTTATGCCAAAATAATGAACAGGGAATTTTCACAGGGATGCGATGACCCATCCTGTTATTGGTGCAATTTTGTACGACAATATGGGTTATAATGAACAATTCATGGCTTTGATTGTACTTTTGTAAGCGCCAATTATCTAAACATCATGCAGGAACTCATCAATATTTATAGCGAAGCTACTCCGAATCCTGAATCTATGAAGTTTGTTTTGAGTAAAATGATTTTACCCAATGACAGCATTGATTTCAGGGAGTCTTCAAAAGTTAAGAATTGCCCACTGGCAGAAAAATTGTTTGATTTTCCTTTTGTCAAAGGGGTATTCATCATGAACAATTTTGTCTCCATAACCAAAGAGGCGTCCTTTGAGTGGTCTGATCTGATCCCACAACTCAGAACATTTCTGAAAGATTACGTGGAAAGCGGACAAGCGATTGTAACCAAAAAGGAAGAGCTAACAGCAGAGGAAGAGAGTGAAGTAGTGAAAAAGATTAAGCAACTGTTGGATGACCACGTTAAACCTGCGGTTGAAATGGATGGAGGAGCCATTCATTTTAAAGACTTTCAGGAAGGAGTGGTAACTGTTGTGATGAAAGGTTCATGCAGCGGATGCCCGTCTAGCACCATGACTTTAAAAGCCGGCATTGAGAATCTGTTAAAGAGAATGGTGCCTGAGGTTTCGGCCGTAGAAGCCGAAGCAGAATAAGTTACCTCATGAGGTGAAATGATCCTCTTTTGAATTGCTCATTATCCGGAAGGCAATTCGATCTGATTTCGCAGATATATACATACACTCCGGCGTCAGCTGGAAAACCATTAAAGGTACCATCCCATCTTTCTCCGGGTGTTTCGGATTTAAACACCAATTCGCCCCAGCGGTTGTAAATCAACAATTTATACGATTTTAAACTGTGCAAGGCGTGAACCGGGCCAAAAGTCGGGTTAAATTCATCCGTGTTCGGTGAAAATGCATTGGGCATAAAATACTGCGCCCCTCCTTCATATTGAATGAGCAGCAGGCTATCCGTATGCCAATAATCGCAATGAGCGTCTTTAACATCTACAAAATACAAACCACCTAAATCTGTAATCAGATAAGGGCCGTTGTGACCGTTATTCCATTTAAAGACGAAGCCGGTATCTCGCAAACGGGTATCCAATACGGTGAGATCCCGACTGCATTTAACCATTTGTTTAGGGCCCAGATCAAAGGTAAAATCCTCCCGGACTGCAATATGAATGGTATCTGTGTTGTAACATCCCAGACTTTCTGCCCGAACAAACCAGGTCCCATTCTGATTAAATATGCGGGAAGCATCCGTTGAGCCGTCGTTCCACAAATAGCTATATGTTGAAGATCCGGCCAGAACTGAAACAGATGCACCGGAACAAAGCACCGTATCAGCGCCCAGATTAATATCCGGAAGCGGATTTAAACCAATCTGAATGGTATCTGATTCCTCACACCCATATCTCGATACCGTTACGCTGTAAACACCGGGTTGGTTCACGGTTGTAATGGCAGTGGTATCTCCGTTACTCCACCGATATTTCTCAAATACCGGACCGGGAACCCTTATTTTATGATCTGGGATAGCTCCGCAATAGGTGGTATCATTTCCGAGATTAAAGGGCAATATGGCCGGTTTTATGGTGATATAATCCCTAAATGACCCACAATCCGTGAAAATCTCTACCCAATATGTTCCATAATCGTGCACCTCTATGCTTTGTGTTGTATCGGAAGTCGACCACAATACCCGCCGGCCCGGATATCCTGCATTCAGCGTTTTGTTAAATCCCGGATCGCAATAAAAAGTATCTTTTCCAACACTGGTTTCGTGTTTAAAACTCTGTGCCTCAATAAATACCCATGAATCCCAATTATTATCTCCAACATCCGCTATCGATAACTTAATGGTATACCATTCACATGGTATCAAATTCAATCTGGCCTGCAAAACCGTAGTTTGT
Organism: uncultured Chitinophagaceae bacterium; assembly: GCA_964613385.1. Taxonomy (GTDB): domain Bacteria; phylum Bacteroidota; class Bacteroidia; order NS11-12g; family UBA9320; genus CAZTGZ01. The sequence continues at coordinate 3,289 of CAZTGZ010000066.1, read as the reverse complement.
GCATCGTGCTGTAAAAATTTGTAGGTGATGGAACCCGGGATGCTATTGGTCTTAAAATATCCGGAATTTTTAATGTGATTGATGTTATCAATAGAAACAGGCAAACCCGTTCCGGGAACAAGAGCAACATTCATCTCCCCGGTAATTCCCGGACCTTCAACAAAAAATCCGAAGATATCGCTGAAACCTTTGTTCACCCATTCGATGTATTCTTCGCTTGAGAAAACATAGTTAAATACAACCTGTGAGGCTTGTGGTTTGAAATCAAATTGCAATTCGGCTGCATCGATGGTTGATGTACCTGCGTATTTGTTTAACAACTGGCTACCCGGCCCTCCGGCTCCTGAAGTATATGTTCCAATACTATTAGGCCCTCTGGCTCCAACGGCAAGTCCCGATGACAATACAATACCTTTGTCTATCCCTAAACCCGTTGAGTTTCCATTCTCGAACAGGGCCAAACTTCGGTCATAACCTTTGTAGGAAATATTCCTTATCTCGATTCCGGCGTCACCTGACAGAACATTTTTAACCAAGGTATTGGCAGAGATATTATCGACAATTGATAACTGCGCAAAGACTTCTCCCGGAAAAAACAGGAAAAAGAGAATACTAACCCGGAAAATAATCTTCATCATCAGCGAAACGTGCAAAGTTCCGTTTTATTCTTTCAATATTATATGATTTCAGACTGTCATTCATCATATTTTCTATACGAAAAGGGATAAAAAAGCATATTATGACCCAAATCTTAGACATTGATTCGGTCATAGCCTTATTTTTGAAATAATTTTGAATCCGTTATGAAAAAACACTTACTCAGTTTTCTTTGCTTTTTGGGGCTCATGAGCTCTGTTTCTTATGCTCAAATTAGTCTTGGTCCTAATCAAAAGCTGGTCAATGGCTATTCAAACGATTTTGATGTCGCCATCTATGCCAATTTTAAAAACAGCTCCGATGAAGACAGTTTTCGTTGGGTAAGAACGCGAAATACCCTGCCAAGCGGATGGGAGTCAGCCATTTGTGATAATATTCAGTGTCACGATGTTATCGTGGATTCTTCTGATTTTACACTTGCTTCCGGTGATTCATTTGATGTTTCCTTTCATTTTTATCCATACAGTAAAAGTGGAATGGGCGAATTGGATATCACCATCTTTTCATTAGAAAACCCCGACATACGCACCAGTGGTACTTATAGTGCAAACGTTTGGATGATGGGTACCCAAAACCTGATGTATGATTTCAGATATTACCCAAATCCGGCTGCAAATCGAGTGTATTTCCCTGCAAGAGGCAATACCCTGGTCTATTCTGCTGAAGGAAAACTCGTGAGGGTATTCAGTCCGGAAGCCATGCGATCAGGTGCAGATGTCAGTGATCTGAGCAACGGCTATTATTACTTTGAAACCAATACGCCTGCCGGTATTCAAAGAGATAAGCTCCTGATTCAGCGGTAGATTAAAAATTTCCGGATAAGGAAAGCACAATTCGTGTATTGCTCCAGACGTTAGTACTAACCGGAACCTCCTGGTTATTAAGTACGTATGGCTGATACATATCGTTGGTTATGTTGCGCAACACGCCAAGATCCAAGCCCCATGATTTTTCCTTGATTCCCATTCCGGCGCTTATCACATGTGAATTAAGTTCTGAAGCACCTTCTCTGAAAGGACTTGAATAATATGCATACCCGGCTCTGAAACGGAGCATATCACTCACCAGTTCTCCTCCCAGTCTCATATTATATGATTGTGCATATTTCGTGCGGATCACATCATTGGCCACTTCAAAAGCGTCAATGGACGGACGAAGACGCATGGTACTGTAATTTACCCCTTCAAAATCGGCCGAAATGAAGCCCTTTTTACCAAACAAATATGCCGCGCTTAATGTGGTTCTGGAAGGCGTTTGTATTTCATAACTGTAAAAACCCTGTTTTGATCTGAAGTTGTACACGCTTCCACTGTCAAATACTGCCTGCAGGTTTGAACTGTAGTTGTCTTCAAGATTTAAGTTTGTAGGGGTATGATATGAGACACCGAACCTCATTCGGTCATCGGGTCTGTAAATTAATCCCAGGATTCCGCTAACCCCTGTACCGCTCACTTCCAAATGCTTTTCGTAACTATAGTTGTTCCAACCTATGGCCGAAGCAGGATCATTTATTTCAGTGAACTTATTGTCTTCTTCAAACTTCACCGTTTTAATGCTCAATGTTCCGCCCAAATAGAGCTTATTGCTGTAATTTGCTGCCAATGAGAAATTGATTTCGTGCATACCACCGGTTGAGGTGATGATGCCTTTTTGGCGTATGGTACGATGCATGGGATCGATGGAAGCGACGTAAGTATTATTTCCGTTATAGTCAATGAGATAGGATTCCCATACCATGGTCTCATCGTCATTAAAACCATTGTCGAATTCATCTTCGCTGGCCCTGAGTACATTGGGATCAATACCATTGGAACGCTCAGCGAAATAATCCAATAGAGAATTTGATAAATTGATTCCGCTATAAGATAAAATTCGGTTATAATCGGCGATCTGGCCCATATTCATTCCAAAATTCACATTCACCCATCCTTTGGTAGCCGGAAGCCCTTTTTCCATTTTTCGATGCGTAAACACCAATCCCACCGATGGCACCCTGGCTTTGAATGAATTTTCATCCTTTACCTGCCCGAGATAGGTTGAACTATTGAGAATATTATCGAACGAAAAGCTGATTACTGCTTCTCCGCTCTTGTATTGAGCCATACCGGCCGGATTGATGCCGGAAGCTGAAATATCTGCGCCTAAGGCACCCACAGCTCCACCAACTGACATACTTTTAGCGGTATATGCCGGTTTGATGAACGAATAGCGCAAGGCATCCACATCGTTCTGAGCTAAGGCCAAAGTACTGCACAGTACAATCCCTAGCCCTAAGGTTGCAATCTTTTTCATATGAATAATATTTATATTGGTTAATGTTATCTGGGGCCTCTACCTGAGGATCCCGGTCTGGATTGAGAAGGCTGACTACCTCCACCTTGTCTTCCCGGACTTTGGGACGGAGAAGGGCTGTGGTTCTCGTAGGACCTTTGCGGGGCCTGCGGTGAATTTCGGCTCGGCGATTGTGTTTCGCGTCTGTAATTTTGAGAAGGATTAGAAGATGGTACTTCTCTTCGGTACTCCTGACGAGGTGTTTGTTCCCTGGAAGGAGCCGGAGTTTCCCTGCGATATTCTCTCGAAGGCGTAGAAGATGGCACCTCTCTGCGGTACTCCTGACGAGGCGTTTGTTCTC
>CAZTGZ010000065.1:0-9136 GCA_964613385.1 uncultured Chitinophagaceae bacterium | reverse complement strand
AACAGTATAAATTTAATTCTATTTTTGAACTGTCCTGTTTTTTGGGGAGCTTACAACTGTAATAACTTATGTTTGTTAAATATGATATTATGTCAAATGCAAAACGAATTTCTTCTATCGGCTTTTCTGTTTTTATTGGTAATTTATTAAAATCGATTTTATTTTGGGTTCTATTGATATAGTCAACAAATTCATATAAATCCGCATCAATTTCCATCCATTTGCGTTTCACTTTCTCGCTACTTATATTCCTAATTTTTAATTCAGCTGAATAGATTTCTTCAATATTCGACTCATTTGTATCATAATAAATGTCAGCTTTGAGATTGAACAACACGGATTCAATGTCAAATATGATATCAATTCTTGAATGAGACAGTGTCCCAAATAAGGAGCGTTGATGAAAATATCTATTTCTATTGATTCTTTTGAGCAATTGAATGCTGTTCAAAATATTACTTTTCCCAACACCATTTACACCAATTAATGTTGTCAAGTCTGTCAATATTTCAACTTTTGTTTTTATACAAGAACGATAGTTGAAGATATCGATTTTTTTAATTTTTATCATTGCTTTTTTTTGTTGAACGTGACGTCATAAAATTACCGCGAACCTAATCATCACCCTAAACCCATCCCAAATTAACTTCATCCCCCTCAGAAAAAAAACATCATTCCAACTCCAATTCAAATATAAATTCCAACCCTTTTCAAAAGCAAAGTACATCAGACCCTAAATTCACTCTTCAAAATCGAGATTCTCCGGATCTCCCAATGAAGCTTTTGGGCTTGCATTGATGGAGCCGGTTACCGGTATGTCCTGGCCCACGATTTCAAAACGGAAATCGTCCATCCATATTTGCCCGGTACCACTGAGCAAAGCACCAAAGGCCACTAAAGAAGCGTGTTCCGGTATATCCAAAACTATATCGTATTTCTTCCAGGCTACGCTGCCATTGATGGGGCGATCTCCCATATTGTCGAACGATAAGGGTTGTTGGCTGCCCTTCTGATCTATCCGCATCCAAAGCCCCGCGGACTTTATGACATTCTCGGCTTTGATCATTCCCGTCATCCTCACTCTTTTTCCCGAAAATTTGCCCGGTTGGCATTGCTGCATCAACGTAACAAACCCATCTATATTTGTTTCTTTAGATTTAATGGTCGCTGCGTTTTTTCCATCCATGCCCGCACCCTTATCTAAACCTATCTCATAACCTTCCGGATGACTGCCGGCCGTAATCCAGCCTTTGGGTGTGTTAAAACCGAAAAGAGAGCCAATCATGGCTGTCAAGAGCAAGGATTTGAGTTTTACGTTTTTCATAGACGATGAGATTAACAAGATTAAATGACGAAATTCAATCGGGTTCATTCAAATGTACAGAAATTCAATTCATTTTCTTTGAACTCCATGCTTCCCTGTCCAAGCCATAAACAAAGTTCAGTTTAGGTGCCTCACCAAAATAAGCAATTTCTTCTTCTCCCATTTTGATGGCGCCCAATCGGCCTATGGCTACCTGTGAACGAATATTGTTTGAACCTATATGAAAATATACCGTTGAAACATATGGGAAAATATAATCCAGCATTAATTTTTTAACTGATTGATTGAAACCTTTGCCCCAATAGGCTGTTGCGTAAAAAGTATATCCAATCTTAATGGCGTCCTCCGATGCGCTATAGTCATAAAATCGACTGCAACCTATGATTTGACCACTGGCTTTTTCAACTATTTTGAACGCGCCTTTGCTTTGAATGGCTCCATCGAAGAAGGTTCGGAATACTTCCTTTTTCCAGCGGTCCCGGTTTGGGTGCTGTTCCCAGATTTTGGGATCCGCAGCCACGGCATATAAGTCCTCAAAATCCTGTTCTTGTAAGGGAATCAGAATGACTGTGTCGTTTTCCAGGATAGTCTGAATATCAAAGTTCATGCAGAATTTTCATTGGACGATGTGTTTATGATTAACTTGATCATTTGTGATGAGCATTCAGATCTTTGACTCAAATTTAACTGAAAACGCCCGGACAATCACAACTGAAATCCGGCATTCGTTTACTTAAGCACTCCGGTAATTCCTGCCCAATCACCCTCCAAACTTCGCGCACTCTACCACATTCAGGGCTTTCATCTCCGAACCATGAACCTCAAAGGTCAGCCAGGTTCTCACCTTTTAATTCCATACATGTCGGCAGCACTTCAAACAATTTCCAATTTCTCAAGTTTTCAGCCAACGGATACAACAGCGTTTTCAGAGTTGGTGCTTGTCAATTTTTGAAAGAAAAAGCGGATTCCATTCGTTAAGTATCCCTATGGAACGCTTATTCCGCTCCAAATTCTTCTATATCAATCCATTTTCCATCGATCAAACGGCTTACAATGCATCTGCTGCTTTCTGAGAAAGGGAATTTATAATAACAAACTTTTTTCTGGGATAAAACCATACCATTCACTGCAAAACTCCACCGGTAATAAAGGGTTTGTTGGGTGGTTTCGCCCATTCTCAGAGTGTAATAACCATGAAGTGTTTTATCCAATGGGTCGAATTCGAAATGTTCAAACTTACTCAGCAAGGTGTCTTTATCATAGGATACATCTACAGGATTGTATAGGAACACGTCCCAATTGTAGGGACTTTTTTTACTCGGTTGCCTGAAATCTTCAAAGCCGTCAAAATTGAAATCACCGTATGCTCTTTTTATTTCGGTTTGAAGCGATTGATGTGCATAACGAATGGAAGTTTTACCGTTTTTGTATTTATACTGTTCCATAACAGGAGGCTTGGAAGAGTTATTTTCTTTAATGCTTATGGTTAAGGTATCGTTTTTCAGAAAGAGGTATCTGGTCAGGTTCGCCTCTACCAACTTACCTTTCCAGATTTTATTCCCGGGAATGAATTCAGTTTCCACAGCAGCCGACATTAACCCGTCGTCATAGAACTTTTGCACGGTATGGTCAGAATTGTAAAGCAAATAGACATATCTGCCATCGGCTTTCATACTGTTATAGATCCGTAAATCCGGATATCCGTCAAAATTATAATCGGCAATTTCGAGGCTGTCTTTCCAATGACCTACTTCTCTGAAATAATTGCCATGCATTTCGAAACCGTCCAGGTTTTGTCCACCCATAAATATGTTTATGATTTTAACGTAACTGCCTTTTTCATCATATGTCCTGTTCTCTTCGGGATTAAATATTACTTGAAATTTAAATGGACCAACGGTTCTTGAGATTTGGTTTTTGACCAGTAATTTGAGGCCAATGGTATCTCCTTCATAAATTCTCTTTTGATTTACATAAAGGCAAGGGGAGGAGGTGTAGGATGTACCCCCATAAACCATGGTTTTAACCGTAAGTTGTTGTAGGCCAAAGCCTTCAAATTGCAATTCTTCCGTATAATATTGATTCGGACTATGGTGTGGATAGGAAACAAATTCTTTTCTGCCTGTCCGGCCTATGGCAATTTTTTGCACAAAATCGAAGCTGAGGTCATATAATGCTGAAAGGGTTCTTTCGAAAAGGAAAGTGTCGCGCTTAACATGGTAGATATAGTAGTGATATACATCTGCCGTGCTGATGTTGCATATTCGGAAATCAGGAAAACCATCGAAATTGTAATCCGCAATCTGAATCGAATCTGAACAACCCGGGGCTTGTTTGACCCAATTACCCACTGCTACCATAGAGTAAATCATTTTTTCAGTATTCTGATGATATACTCTGATTGTATTGGCGTAATAGTCGTTCTCTGCGGGTAGTTCTACGCCCGGAGTATTCTTTTCCAAAACAAATCTGAAAGGAGGGCGTAAATATGTTTGAACGGAAGTTTGCTTGTCGTCTTTTTGGATTTGTACCCCGACAATAGTATCCGGTGTTGATGGTTTTTTAAGGACAAGGGTAGCTTTTCCCCGGACAAATTCATAGGTGTCCGTTTCGGGAATTCCGGCATTTGTTTTTCCTCTTTTTTGTACCTTAAAAGTTTTCTGTTCAAAGTCGAAATTCGTGATGTTCAACCGGCTCATTAAACTGTCTAAAACATACCCTTTTGCTGTATCCTGATAAATGAAATAATTCCATTCTTTTGGGTTGTTCAATTTATGTTCCCGGTAATCTAATTGCCCGTCAAAATTATAATCGGCAGTTTCTATTCTCAGGGTGCTAATTCTTCGGGGGTTTTTGAAATTAGGATCGTCTTCCGGAAGAACCGGTTTTTCCAATAAGGAATATTTTTCGTATACATCGGAAATGAAATAATCCTTTGCATTTTTTGAGTCATGTATTCTAAAGTCATTCCAATCGGGGGGAGTGATGTCATAAACGTCTGTGCGGTGTTCCATGGATTTGTAAGGCAACGTTTGGACATTCCATTGGTTTTCTTTCCCATCGTTCACATACATTCGATAGCTGCCTGTTTGAAAGGAGATGCTTAGAAAATAGACCCTGTAGGCTTTTAATATTTCAATTTGCATGGTATCCTTCCCGTTCCGCACGATTTGAATGCGATGGTCATGGGTCATTAATGTTTTTTGAAAAAAAGCATCGCCGGGGAAGTAAATAAATCCCGTTGGGTTTTCACTGATATCGGATAATTGATAGTTTTTGTAGGTAAGAACTTGTTTATGACTCCATTCCTTTCTTCGGAAATCGTTTTCGAAATGCAGGGTGTCTCCCTCATCCGAAATTTCAAAAAATATTCTTTGATGTCCTGTGGGTTGAGCCAAGGCCGGAAGCGCTAAAGCAAATCCTATGAGTTGAAGTACGAATTTCAATTTGAAGTTTCTATGTGTAGTTCGTCTTTCCGGTTTGGGCATAACTTCAGGATTTGAATTCGGGTGGGTTTTGGAATTTTAAATACGCGAGAACACTAAGTTTGAATTAAGGCTGGCTCATAATTATTCCAAATGCGATTCACACTCCATTAACCATCAAATATCCCTCCCTACAAACTTCGCACATTCCACCACATTCAGGGATTTCATCTCTGAACCATGCACCTCAAAGGTCAGCCAGGTCCTTACCTTGTGAAATCCATGTATGCCGGCCGCACCGGGATTCATATGCACCATCTGCAAAGGAATATCCCGCATCACTTTTAAAATATGCGAATGCCCGCTGATAAACAGTCCGGGCTTTTCCTGCACAATTATCCTCCGGGCTTCCTGTGCATACCTGCCCGGATACCCCCCGATATGGGTCATATATACCTTTAACCCTTCACAGGTAAACACCAGGTTTTTCCTGAATTCGCCGCGTATCTCCGGACCATCGATATTGCCATATACCCCGCGGATCACCTTATCGTGTGCGGCCATTTTTTCCAAAACCTCAGGTCCCCAGTCCCCGCCATGCCAGATTTCATCGCATTTTTCGGCATAACTGTCCAACTTGGCATCCCAAAACCCGTGGGTGTCAGACAATAAGAGAATTTTTTTCATGCGTGCAAGGGCTAAATCCGAGGCCCCGATTCGCTGAAATTAAAAAGGAAGATCGTCCTCGTACTGGGCATTTCCCTCATCGGCAAAGGTCTCCGCCGTAGGAGTAGAGGTAGATGGACCGGCACCTCCTTTTTCGATTCTCCAGGCACGCACATCGGTATACCATTTTTCGTTGTATTCCCTGGATTCGATATTGATGGAAACCTTGATGTCCTGCCCAACCCCTAAGCCGTTCAGGTCGTCAACCCGCTCATTCCAGCAGGAAATGCAGATTTTACGGGGATATGCCTCCTGGGTTTCGAGAATAAATTCACGCTTTTTCCAGTCTCCGCGTGAGCTGTTCCCGCTTTGTTCGGGAAGCAATTTGAATATTTTGCCACTTACTTCTAAGCTCATAACTTTTTCCTCAAAATTATCATGCTCCGTTTCAATTTATCAAGGTTTATGGGTAAAATTAGTTGAAATGTTCAAAAGTCCGGTTGAATAGGTAATTTAGAAGCGTGCATGAGCTCATTGGATTCTTTTTAAGCGTTGTTCTGAGTTTCTGGGGATCGCTTCAACTCGGACTGGTCAACGTGAAGGTGATTGAAACTACCCTGGCCGGTGGTTTTAAAAAAGCGCAACCCGTGGCGCTGGGTGGATCCTTGCCGGAGTTAATCTATGCCTCTATAGCCATTTTCTTTGTAGACCAAATCCGGAAATATGAGGGTGTGATTGAGGCATTTTCCTGGATTTTAATCCCGGTTTTCGCCGCATTGGGCATATATTATCTGATTAAAAAGAAGGCATCACCGGATATAAATCCTTCAAAATCGGGCTTTTGGAATGGGTTTGCCCTGGGAATGATCAATCCGCAACTTGTATTGTATTGGACCCTCGTCTTTTTCTATCTCAGCAAAGAATGGGACCTGAATTCTCTCATCGCCAAAATAGGCCTGGTCATGGGTGCCATGCTGGGCGCGTGGTTGGCGTTGCTCATGTTCGCGTATCTCACACATCGCTTCCGTCAAAAATTATTAGGTTCCTGGTCGGTATATCTGTATAAATCTATAGGAGTATTTTTTATTGCATTGAGTTTATGGGAATTGTGGAACAAATTATAAATAAATGTTTGTGGTTCTGGGTGTGTTTTCTGATGGCACAGCCTTTATCCGCACAAAATATTGGCATGAAATGGAGAGCTCTGGGTCCTTTTGAAACTCCGGTTCCGGATTGCGATACGGGCAATTTCACACCGACAGGTATGGGCTGGATCGAAAGTCTGGCCGATAATGGAATCGGGACACTATTTGCCGGTTCCAATAGCGGCGGATTATACCGTTCCGAAGACGATGGAAAATCATGGTATCGGGTGAATCTGGGCCAGGTTTTTGGGGTCCTGGATATTCATATCGTCCCGGGCGAAAGGAATAAAATTTATTTGGGTATGGGAACTACCGTAGGTCCGGATCCTTATGGACCGGGGGTTTTGGAAAGCCACGACGCAGGTGTTTCATGGCGCAAAACCGGAATTCGGTTTAAACCGGAAGACAAACAGGCGGTTTGGCAGGTGAGGTATCTCAATACATCTAAAAAAGTACTCGCACTTACTCAAAATGCCCTGTACATAAGTTCTGAAGGTGATTCGGTCTGCACCAAATTGTATTCTGATGACAAAAGTCAATTCAGAGAGTTACAGCTTCATCCGAATGACCCGGATTGCTGGTATATGGCGGGAACGCATTTCCTGGTAACCCGGGATGGAGGCAAAAGTTTTCGCACCCTGGATTCGGTGATTTTTGCAACTATTGGGCTAAAAGGAGATGACGCTTCCACCGGTAGAATGGCCATGTCCATTCCAACATATGCACCGGATTATATATGGCTCGCATTTCAGGCGGCTCAGGTCAATTATGTACTTCTTTCCAGAGATCGAGGAAACAGTTGGGAACTGAAGGGCAAAAACAGGTCGCTGGGCCGTTTTGATATTCATCACGCCGCCTTGCTGGCTGATCCCAATGACTCCAATGTGCTATATGCCGGAGCCGTGCGCATGTTTAAAAGTGTGAATATGGGCAAGAGTTTTTCACAAATCAGCCAGCCTGTATACGGGAAACCGGACTTTATGCATGATGATATCCGCGAACTGCTCATGGATTCAAAAAATCGTTTGCTTACCGGCAACGATGGCGGAGTTTCTATGAGTGCGGATGGCGGACTAACCTGGAATTCCCTCAATGGAAAGGGGCTCACCGTAACTCAGATTTATGCGATGGATATTCACCCTTCAAAAAAAGAGAAATACATTCTGGGTTGTCAGGATTTGAGTTCTATGCTCTATATAAATGGTAAATGGGTTAATACCAGTCGCTTATATGGAGATGGTGGTCCAACTATTTTTTGGTTGAGTCAACCTGAAAAGATGGTAGTCAGCCAAAATGCCATGTTGGTGGCATCAGACAATAATGGCGGAAGTTGGAATTCTTTGGGAAACCCCCAGATAACCAACAAATTGTACTTTCCCCTCGTGGCCGGGGTTGAAAAAACGGACAGAATTTACGCAGGCTGGTATCAGGTTTGGATGAAAAAAGGCGATGAATGGTGGAAGGATATGAGTCCGGGTCTCCAAGGGGGAGGGTATTCGATTGAAGCGCTTTCTATCGTCAGCGACACGCCATTCAGGGCAGTTTTGGCTTTCGACCAGCCTACCTGGAAAACAGGAAGTGGGTTAAAATCAAAATTGTTCAGGGGAAGGGAATCGGAGAAGGGAATTATTTGGGAAGATATAACCTCTTCACTGCCGGAATTGGCCTGGCGCGGAGTCAGGACCATTGCCACCATACCTGGAGATACAAATAGAATGTGGATCGGATTAGATGGATTAGGTGGTGCACCGACCGGAAGGGTTTGGTATTCTGACGATGGCGGTCAGAGTTTTAAGGATATTTCTGCAGGATTGCCACCGTATCCCGTGAATAAAATTGTGATTTCATCGGCAAAGAAAATACATGTATGGGCAGCTACGGATGCCGGAATTTACTACTATGATCAGAAACAATGGTTAAGAGCAGGGGAGGATTTGCCTGAGATTATGGTCAGGGATATGAAAATATCCGGAAATCGGAAATGGCTTTATGCGGGTACATACGGATCTGGATTGTGGAGAGGAAAAATTAAACGCAAGTATCGGAACTGATCAATACGCAATCCATCGAAGCGAAGGAGGAGCGTTTTGCTTCAAAACCAAACCGGGCAGTGGTGCCTTAAAAATATTCAATACCAGCAAGGTACTTTTAAGCCACTTTTTTTTAACGGGAATTCGGGTCAGATCGAGATCCGGAGCTATAAAAAATTCACGGGCCCGAACCGGCGTAGGGATTCCGGCTTTGGTCGGATTGGTAAATCCTCCGGTCATGCCATCTCCACTGTATCCCAGGGCTATTGCGAAGGCATTCGAAAATTTTGGTTCGGGGTTAGATGTAAAGGCTGATGGCGCTACAGAAAACCAATAAATCTGGCCATTATAATCCTTGAGCAGACGTTCGGCAAAGGAATTCCCCAATACCTCAGGCCTATATACTGAATAAGGACTCCGGTGAAATGAAAATTTGGGCAGAATTCGCTGCTCCTTCCACAACATTTCCTGAGTTACCAAAATCCCGCTACCCACGGTATTGGCAGTTATATCTGCCCAACTCGCTCCCCAGCCATCTGAAAATCC
>CAZTGZ010000064.1:0-10466 GCA_964613385.1 uncultured Chitinophagaceae bacterium | reverse complement strand
GGGGTTGATTTTTCAATACAGGAACAATTTTGAGCAGATATTGAACACTGCCTCCTGCTCCCGGAGGAATAGACCAACTAAACATTATATTTTGCAGGGGCCCTGCTGTGACCTGGCTGTTACAAGCAGGTTGAAATTGAAGAGGTGGATCTGTGAATCGGATGATTAAAGGAGGCAAACAACTGTTCGGTGGGCTGAGCAAAGTACCATTTTCGAAATCGTAAACCTCCAGACAAATGGTATAGTTGCCTTCCGGTAATCCGGCTCCGCTGAAAAGTTGATTATACGTAATTCCTGTAAATACGGCTGATGAAGGACTGAACATCTGGTCAAAGTCCTTAATTCTCAATATTTTGGGTCTTTGACCGGTCAGCTCTATCGAATTGGAAGGCTTATAATTATCCCTGATTTTTACAGATACCCCATTGTCTCCGCTTATGGAACCCCTGAAAAATACCCGTTTAACATCACTGCTCGAGCCATTCGGCAATAGGTTGATTAACACCTTGTTGGGCTGATTGATGTAATCCGACAAGTAAGGTGAAAACGGTGGTACTACGGTTCCATTAACCATCACCTGAGTTATTTGCGCCTGTAGAACCAGTGGGAACAAAGCCACCAGCAACAACATGGTCCACCTTAAAATTTTGCCCTTTTTCATACTAAAATTGCATTACATACGTGAGTCGGATATTTAATTCACGGAAACTGTCTCCGGCAGCCGAATTGGCAGATTCATTGACGGTTATTCCTCCGTTCAATTCGAACAAATGTTTCTTTCTTGGCTTGTATCTTAAAACCCCAACCGCGTTCCAGAGTATTCCGTTATAGCTGCCGTTAAACGTCGCTGCGTTCAGAGAGGAGTTGAATTCCCAAATTACCTTATTCTGTATATTCTTGCTCAGAGAACCCGACAATCCCGCCATCATCAGGGTTCCGGCTACGGTGATGTTTTGGTTGTAATTGGCCATTGCACTATAGGTGATTTGCTTTTCACTCAATTCCCGGGTATAAATGAAATTCCCGAAATACATGTCCATCTCCGAAAAGGTTGCCGAATACCTGTTATTGTCTATCAACGTCTGGTACCCACCCATCAGCATAAATTGGCGGATTCCACTTTCTTTCACCTGGGTATACCGAACGTTTGAAAAAACATATCGATTCACCTGATTCAAAACAAAGGTGTCACTCAATTTTAATCTGCCCTCCTGTTGTGAAGTACCGTAATTCGAGAATTGAATGTCAATACCAAACCTATAATCCGGGTTTATCGACACTGATCCTCCATATATATTCCTGTGTGTCGTATAAGCCTTTTTACCTGTTGTGTTGTCGGATTGCAGTCCTGCGTTGGCCTGTACCGTTAATTTCTGTTTAAACATGTTTCCTCGCGCAAACGCTGTGGACTGTCTCAAATCACTTTGAAAAAAATAGGCTCCCATACTTTTATAATCCGGATCGATCTGCCTGATTTTCAGCCCTCCTCCAAAATTTCTTTCGTTGTATTCCAGCTTACTTTCAAAAGCCCGGTTGTATATGGTAGAAATGGAAGGAGCGAAAAAATTATCGACCCAGGGAATTTCTGTCTTTATCTTTTGCTGCATGATATCACGCGTGTAAACACTTACCGAAACCTCTCCGGACCAAATCAGCTTTTTCTTGAGAAAAGATAATTTACTATTCAGGGCGATGAGATCATTTTGTGCAGGCTTTAAATCTATGGATTGAGGAACTTGCATCAGTGAGCTGCTATCGTCCCTTCCATGTAAGTAAATTAAATCGATAAAACGGTCCTTATTCCCGAACCCGATTTTCCCTGCGGTAACCCATCTTTTATAGGCCGGATAGGGAACATCGTTCAGCCCATCACCAATTTGCAGTGTGGTATCTTCTTCTACGGCCTTTTGGGTGCGACCGGTAAAGACTCCTAATCTCAATTTTTTACCTTCATAGTATGCGCCTGCTCCCAAGGCAATATGTCCCGCATATGAAAATTGAGAGAACACCGGGGCCCGATAGCCCAAATCAAAACTAAACTTACCCAACATCGGACTCATACCGAATTGATTGAAGGGTTGTCTGAAGTCGCGTTGATTATTGCTGAATACGAAGTGAAACGGGAGTTCAATCTGTTTCACGAAAAGGGTAAAATTACTTTGTACCAAATAGGTTTGGGCCGGTTGTCTGGCTTTAATACCTTTAATACTGTATAACCCTCCCTGTATCATTAGATTGCCCTCTACGCGAATGGCAGATTTGGCGGTATCGCTGCTTTGGCTGTACACGGGTAATATGAAAAACAACAGACCAATGAAAAAAATCCATGTGCAGCATTTGGGGGTCATGTCGGTTATATGTATGCACAAATATATTCGATTCCCTGAGGATTGCGAACAGGCCAAAAAAAAATGCCTCTTTCCGTTAAAAGAGGCATTTTTAATGCGCATTAATGTCTGGCGGGAGGAGGGGTTTTTATTCCCGGAAAGGAACTTTTTGTGCCACCACTGCCGGAAGAAGGGGTTCTCCAATTACCCGGGCCGGAATTATAAGTGCCGGGGTATGAACTATCCTGGCGTATAATTACTTCCTGCTTCTCACAAGGAATGCAGGGACATGGAATGAAAACTTTGGTAGAATCCTCGGGATCAACACTGATCATCTCCTCTCTTTCTTCATAATGACCGGGCTCAACCAAAACCTTTTCCGGATCTTCTGAGCTTAAATCAAATGCCAATCCAAATCTGAACTGATGACCTCCGGTTGCCACTGTATTCTTCGAGAGGGTGTACTCAGCTCCTTTGAACAGACTGTTTTTTAAATCTACCATACTGACAGCATCGCCCGTAAAATAGGTATAGCGTGTGTCTAAGGAAACTCTCGGCGACAATTTGAGCCTGAATCCGGCACCAATACCGCCCATCATACTGGCAGAAGCATGCACGTTATGCGAATTGCTGCTCTCATATTCGGTAGAAGTAACCAGCGCCTCAACATACTGACCGGTCATAAAAATTCTCGGACCACCCGTTAAAGTAACATATGGAATGAGCGGAAATCTGGCATATTCGAGATGTGCACGAGCCATAAAGTCCATATTGCTGCTTCTCAAGGAAGTAAGTCCTGCATCTTCATTCACCGAATTCAGAATTACTTTCGATTCTTCACTTCTACCCTGAAACTGCATACCAAAATCCAGTCCACCATAAATTGCCAAATCTTCTCCCTTCAACAAATTTCCCGACATGAACTCTGTGCTGAATCCGTGCGTATGAGTTCTCAAACCCATACTTTCATAAACGCTTTGATTCAAATGAGAAAACTGTGTATAATGGATGCTCCACCAAAATTGCTCGATATCGCGGCTGGGTTTTTTAGAAATGTATTCATATCTGTCGTCAACCCAGTATTTACGGGTAACTGTTTTAACCACTTTGTTCGGTTTGGGCATACTGTCCTCACCCATTGGCATGATACGCTGGGGTGTCAATTCTGCATCGTTATCGTTTTCGCTGCTTATCTCAGGAGTTTCAACCGAAACTTCCGCAGGATCTTTGGCTTCTGTTAATACAATTTCCTTTTGAGAATGTGAGCTGATACCTGCCTTCGGATTTGCTCCGGTTTTAGCCTCTTCTACAACAATTTCGTTTATGAAAGGCGTAATTTCAGGTCGATTCTTAACTACCCCTGATGGTGCTTCATGGAGCGAAGGGGTAAATACTAATAGCAATGTGCTTAAAATTATAGATGTCATAACTATGAATTTTTTTAAAGGTACTACATTAATTGATTTTTCAATGGTCGACTGCAAAGCATCTGACGAGCCCAAAGGTGGCACAGGAATAATATGATCCTGATCCAGTAATTGTTGCATGGCAACCCAATCTGATTCTACAAACCCTGCCTCATATGCGAGCAATTTTTCCCGCATCATTTGGTCACTTCTTTGATTATCCCTTTGTTCCATCTTTGCTTTCTATATTAATTTCTGCAGTCTTTCTCTTGCCTGATTTACATGCCATTTGCTCGTTCCCACACTTATGTTTAACATTTTGGAAATTTCATCATGGCTGTAACCTTCTATGGCAAAAAGGTTAAAAACAGTTCTGGTAGCCGGTGGCAATTGTTGAAAATAAACCAACAATGAATCGGCATTTAACTTCTGAATCACCTCCGGATCGCAGGTAACTTCCGGCTCAGCTCCTTCTTCAATCAGCTCATATTCAATCCGATACTTCTTTCTCACGTAATCGATAGCGGTGTTTTGTACTATCCGGTACGACCAGGCTTCGAATTCTTTTTCGGATTGAAATTGGCTGAGATTCCTGAAGATTTTGTAAAACCCATGATTCAGCGCTTCCAATGCATCGTCTCTGTTGCTGAAATACCTCAAACATACAGACATCAGCTTACCGTGGAACATTTGATAGAGTCGGGCCTGCGCAAGCCTGTCGCCTTTCTCACACCCGATCAACAATTCCGCCAAATCCGGATTTGTGGTATGTTGTTGGATGATCAGTTCAGCTTCCATTAAATGTTGCCTTTACTTATACTACGATGATTTTTTCTGCAAGGTTGGGTAACAGATCAAATTTTTCTCAAAAATTATTCCAAGCCGGCCATTTTGCTTTAAATCCCGGATATTTACGGATTGAAATCAGCACCTTATCCTATGAGTTCCAGCTTTTCAGAAATATCCTTTTGGGAACAAGCCCATCTCTTCCATTCAAGAGATATCATCATCATAGGTGCCGGCCTGGTCGGAATGCACACCGCAATTGCCATTAAAAAAAACTATCCGTCTGCAAAAATCACTTTGCTCGAAAGATCCATCTATTCCCAGGGAGCAAGTACCCGCAATGCCGGATTTGCCTGTTTCGGAAATATCGGAGAATGGGCCGATGACATCAGGAATATGCCTGAACATCAGTCTTTTGAAATGATGGCGAAACGATTTAAAGGGTTGAAAATGATGCGGGATCTATTGGGAGACACCACGATTGATTATCAGCCAACCGGTAGTTATGAAATGCTCCCGAATGACAATCGAGCTTATGCGTTGCTTGAACATATACCCTTCGTAAATCAGAAATTAGAGGAATTGACCGGGTTGAAAAACGTATTTCGCGAAGCAACCAATTCGTTTGGATTCTCCGGCTCCAAAATTTCCATCCACAACAGTTACGAAGGGGAATTAAATACGGGAAAGCTTTTTCAGGCTTTGAGAAGCTTACTCCGTCAATATGATGTAGAAGTGCTCAGTGGAATGGAGGTCGAACGTTATGAATGTGATCCACAAGGGGCAAAAGTATTCGCCAACGGATGGATACTGCCTTGCAGAAAACTGATATTAACCACCAATGCTTTCACGGGATCATTATTACCAAATCTTGATATACAACCCGCCAGAGGCCAAATAATACTAACAGAGAAACTTTCTGACTTTCATCTCAATGGTATCTTCTTTTTTGATGCCGGTTATTACTACTGGAGGATGCTTGATGGCGGCATATTGCTCGGTGGTGGGAGAAATCTGGATCCAGAAGGAGAAACCACTTTTGCGTATGGAAGACATCCAGAAATAGTAAACCAATTGGAAAATTTTCTATATACGAATATTCTTGGAAACCAATCAAAACCCGCAATTCGAATGCGTTGGAGTGGAATAATGGCCATGGGAACATCAAAATTTCCGATTATCCAGGAAGTAGACCAACATGTATTTGCCGCAGTAAGAATGGGCGGCATGGGTGTTGCCTTGAGTGCTTTAGCCGCGCAGGAAGTGTTGGAATGGTATCGAACTCAGGATTGAGATTTTTTTCCCGGCTTCACATAAATACGATAATAGAAATATGCCATACCGGGAATGATCACAAACAAAAAACGGTATAGGTAGGTCCATTTGAAAACCCCTGTTTCATTCATCCAGAATATAAGTCCGACAAGAAACAAGGCAAATCCCCAAAAAACCAATTTCGCCATCCGGGTTTCATAAAAATCCGGTCTCCTTTTGTTTGAAGAGGTAGTCCCGGGAAAAGATGGAATTACTTCAGGAATCGTTGGTCCTACAATGGGCTCGTTATCAACATATTGAGAAAAAACTTGGGCAAACTGCTCATATCCGGTCAGATCGGCTTTGTCCGAACTTATTTGAATATGAAATGGCCATTTAGATACTTTCACCTTAAGGTATTGATATGGTTCCAAACTTCGATTCAGGTCGCTGCCGGCCTTGTACCATTCAATTTCATTCCATTTGAAATGGCGAACAATTCTTTTGGGCACCCATTTGGCAAATGACAAGGGTCCAATCTTTTGTGTAAGTCCGGTTTCATCTGCTATATATTCGCTCTCTCCTGCTAAAATTGCAATGCCCAGATAAATGCCTCCAAACAAGAGCATCATAGAAACAAACACAGGCAATCCTGTCATGATGCCTATAAACATGAATTGCATCCCGAGTCCCGCCACTATGATGATGGATGGCCACAACGCCATGATGAATGACCTCCGCTTAAATTCGGCCCGCATCATTTTCGAATCAGTTGTATGGGTTGCTTCAGCCATTTTTTTACCTTAGGTTCTTCTAATTTCCGGATCCATTCCTGCGCGTCCTGAACGGTTTTAGGTTCCGCTACATAAATATAATAAAAGCGTTTGATTTTATCATATTCGAGAGAAGTAAGTACGCCGGTTTGCTTCCGGAAATTAACCGCAAATTGTTCAGCCTCACTTCTGGAAATATATGAGCCAATGCGCATTTTATACGAATATTTGAAAAAATCACAACTATCGATGCGGGGGTCTCCCGTGCGCATTTTCTCCGGCGGCGGACAACCTTTAAGTTCCCTGGTCCCGGCTAAGTCAGGACAGGCGTCTTCGCTGTCGGGAATGCTATCCATATCCCGATCTGAGCAACCTTTCAGGAATATGCGTCCTTTCTCATTCGGGCATTCATCTTCATAATCATACAACCCGTCTCCATCACTATCAGGGCAGCCGAAATGCAAACTATCTCCCTTAGCAAACGGACATTTGTCTTTGGTTCCAATCAATCCGTCATTGTCATCATCCGGACAACCTTTATATATGGCCGGACCAAACAAATCCGGACATGCATCTTCAAAATCATTGATTTTGTCTCCATCTTTATCCGGACAACCATCCGCAAATGGATCTCCGGCCAGTTTCGGACACTTATCCAAAATGTCGCTCAGCATATCGCCGTCGGAGTCTTTTTGCTTTTTGACAAGAATAGGTACCATGAATCCCGTATAAATGCTGGCCCCGCTAATTTTCTTTCCCCCCAATAATCCTCCGACAACATCGGTCCCAAAATAAAAAGGACCAGTTCTCACAGAAAATGCCATTTGAACCGGGGAGCGAAAACGGCCAAATACAAGACCGGTTGACAGACTCCATTTGTCCTTTTCATATCTGAAAGAGGCACTCAGGGTATTCTGGACTTTCACTCCTTCTACCTTTTTCCTTCTCAGGCTCTGAACGTATCTTCCCGAGAAATAAAATTGGTTGCCTAATGCATGGTCGTATGTCAGATTCAATGCTGTAGGAAGTCTCGCCTTAAACACATCTCCTGAATCAGATCCGGGAAACAGCCGGTACATGAATGCATCTATTTCCCTGCCTTCATCATTTTTTTGAAATTGCTTGAATTGGCTCCATCCAATTGGATCAGTGCCCGAAAGCACATGAACATAGCGCGTATAGTTGTCTTTATGATAGCGAATGCTTCCCCAATCATTGATGGAAACACCTATTTTAAATAAATATTTATTCCTGGATGGATCTATCCAGCGATTTCTATCCATTTGATACACAAACTTTTTATAATCCGGTCTGTATTCATATACAACTCCCAGATCCATGCCCAGACCCCACCCTGGACTTCCCCTACCCAATAACTGACCGGCTGTTAGCGGCGGTTTCCGGTCGTAATATTTCTCGCTCACATACCCGTATTCAATATCGGCATTCCAGAAGTTTATGCTGTCTACACGCTGCAATTCATAGTCCAAATTGTTCACCCGGATAAAAGCAGCGCCTATACCTTCGAGCAATTTCAATGTGGTTCCACCCGTAATAAAATGGGCCCGGTCTTCCAACAATATTCGCCCATAACTAAATCCGTATTCCAGCCAGGCATTCGCGCCCGCTCCCATCCTTTTTTGATTGCCGCTGATTCCTATATATCTTTTTTGATTCTGATATTCTGTGTAACCATATGTGGTTGTATCGAAATCTTCGAGAAATATTTTTAACAACTGCTCATCTATGCCGGAGACATGCGCATTGGCCCTGGCCTGAACTATAATGGCAAACCCCTCCCGATCTTTACCGGTCCACATCACGGAGGGAAGGGTTTGAGAAAACTGCACACTCACAAACTTCTTATTGCCGTTCAGTTTCTCCTTTACAAATTGATCCGTAAACAAGGGTACCCCGTTTTTGTCTATATATTGAGTATCAATATTGCCCATCAGAGATTTCAACTGCCCGTAAGGCGTTTCAATCCGGATGAAGTTATTGGCCGCATAAACCTCAGTACCTATAATATGAACATTGAGCCTGTATCTGGAATCGGCAACATTCGCCGGATTCAGGATTACGGAAGGAATTCCGGCCATATTATCGCCTGAATACACCTGCATCCTCTGGCCAAAGGAACACATGGCGCCAAACGACAATAATATGTAAATACACAGATTCTTCAATAGTTACAAACTTAAGATAAATTAGCTTTTGACTTTTTAAGATAAACGCAATGGGACATTTTATTGCATTTAGAACAGATTAATTCTCATTTACCATCAACTTTTTCAAATCGAAATTTGCCCGGGTTTCTCCAAATACCGGGTATCAGGTTCGAACCTTCCATTTTTATGATTTCCCCGTTTTTGCACAAGCCGGTTATTTTTGCATGATGAGGTTGGTCATTCAAAGAGTGAAAAATGCTTCTGTCTCTATCGATGGAAAATTACACGCGCAAATTGGTTTGGGATTGTTGATTCTCGTTGGAATCGGAAAAGAAGACACAAAGGAAGATGCAGATTGGCTGTCAGCAAAATGTTTGCAGATGCGCATTTTCTCTGATCCGGATGGAAAGATGAATGAAAGCATTCAGGATAAACAGGGAAGCATTTTAGCTATCAGTCAGTTCACCTTGTATGCAAGCACCAGGAAGGGAAACCGGCCGGGATTCACCCATGCGGCTGCACCAGACCGGGGGATGGAGATGTACGATTACTTTTGTGAGCAACTGAAGGCAGGAGGTGTAGGTGTGCAAAAAGGCATATTTGGAGCCGATATGCAGGTTGCACTGTTGAATGATGGTCCGGTCACCATTATAATGGATTCTAAATTGAAAGAATAAAGAGACAACCATTTTTAACATTCGAACATCTGACTACCTGTGAAACCAGTTTATTATTTCCTTTTCTCAATGATACTTTTATCCTGTAATAAGGAAAAAGCAGTTCAGCCACAAACTACAGAAACTTCCAACGGACAAAATGCGCTCATATTTGAGTTCTCAGGAACAGATTGCTCATTGTGCGGTGGATATGCCTGGCCGGCCATGGAAAATATCAAATCAAAATACGGTCACCGGGCCATCATCATGGATTGCCATGTTGGAGTTAATGATACGCTCATCAATCAAAGTGTCTCCCAACTCGCTTCCTACTTCCAGGTATCCGGAACTCCGACGATTTATACCGGTATGCAATCCGGGAACTTATTGCTTCCCGGGGTAAGTGCCCAGATTGAAACCAATCTGAGTCAGCGCATCGATGCCATGTTGACTGCTCCAAAGGCGCTGCTCGAAATCAGTATCCAGGACCTGAAGCGACAAAACAAACAAGTGAACTACCAAGCTTCCGTCAAATTCCATCAGGCGGTTACCGGACAATATTACCTCGCTGCCTATATTTTAGAAGACTCGATTTCGGGTTTGCAGCTGATGCCTACCGGAAACAGAGTCCCGCGTTTATTTCATCACGTGTTCAGAAAATGTATGAGTTCTTATCCTTATGGCAATGCACTTGTACAAGATCCACAGGAAGGACAGATCATCAATTCCTCTCAGAACTTTAATCTCGAATCTAATTGGAAAGAACGCGCATTACACCTCGTATTGGCGGTCTGGAATTATCAATCGGGAAAGCCGGTAGTGGTGAATGCCGTGGAAATTCCCATTCCTTAATATGCTTTTGATGCATTTCATATAGCGCGAAACTCTCCATATTTTCCAAAAACCAACCCTTGTTCTCTTTTTTAGATTATTCTCATTTTTAGAATTGGTTTCCCGTTTTGGGGCGTTTTCTGAGTTTTTGATTCCTTCGGCCTTTTTCTAACTGCTTGTTTTTCTGATTGTTATGCGCTTTGGCACACACTGGCATTGCTGTTGCCTATACTCTGGCACAAACAAACACAACACAAACAAACAA
>CAZTGZ010000063.1:0-11397 GCA_964613385.1 uncultured Chitinophagaceae bacterium | reverse complement strand
GAAATGGGAATATAAATAGGATGAAAAGGGTCCAAATACTCATTCGACAAAATTAATCCTGTGATTTTAACTTTAAAGCATTGTGATAAGCCTTTATCAAAACCGTGCCGATGGATATCCCCAATAATGCACCACAAAGCACATCTAAGGGATAGTGAACGCCAACATAGACCTGAGCCAGTGAAATGGCCGCTGCCCACGGAATGAAGATAAAATATAAATTCCGGCGACTGAACCATTGGCTCAGATAACCGGAAAATATAATGGCCAATCCGAAATGGTTGGAGGCATGAGCAGAAATAAAACTAAAGCCTGAGCCACAAGGAACCAATAATTGAATCTGCTCTCGAACGGAAGGATCGTTGCAGGGTCTTATCCTTCCAACATATGGTTTAATGAGACCGGCGCTGATGCCGTCGCACAACAGTATGGTTAGTCCGGCTAAAATGAACAAAATCCAGAATCTCTTGTCCTTCTTTACTGCAATCCAGATAATAATCACGTACATCCATATCCAGAAATACTTATTTCTAAAAACAGGAAATAGCAAGTCAAGAAATCCATTCGACCATCCTTGATTGATCCATAACAATCCCTCGAGATCCCATTGAAATATCTGGTTCAGGAAATTCACTTTTTGGCAATGATAATGATCCTGTCTGAATTTGTTTCATCAAAACTTTCGAGTGCATAATTGCCAAATACCATTTCAACCTGTAAATTAAATTTGTTGAGCATGTTTTTGAGCGTAGGAAAAGTATAGGCTTTCACCCTTTCCATATACATGGCTGAACCGGTATCGTTTTTCGCTTCAATCTCCTTGACAAAACAAGTTTCCGTCAAAGACCTTTTAATGATGAATTCTATCCCTTTTAATTTTTTCCTTTCCAGGGGCCTGATTTGTTTTTCGGCATACACCGGATTCATGAAATCAATCACCAACAGTCCTCCCGGTTTAAGCTCACTGTATATGCTACCCAGTACTTTTTCATTTTCCTGATCTGCATCAAAATAGCCAAAACTGGTGAACAGGCAGAGCACTACATCGAAGAAATTATCTTTGTAGATTTCCCGCATATCCAATATTTCGAAATCAGCCAGTTTCCCAAAATATCTACGGGCATATCGAATATTCGAACTGCTTAAATCGGTTCCGTAAGCCTTATATCCCAACCTGGCGATATGATGGGTATGCCGACCTCTGCCGCAGGCTCTGTCGTGAAAAACTGCCTCCGGTTTTACCTGAATTTTGGTAAGTAGTAAATTGAGAAAAGATGCGGCTTCCTGTTTGTCGCGATGCTTGTACAACAAGTGATACAACGGTGAATCGAACCAACTTGTATACCATTCTGACATGGTGCAAAACTACATCCTTTTCAAAAGGCCTGAATCATGTTTACAGGAAAAAATCCTCTCTTTGTAACTTATTCGCTTTACCTGCGTATATAAGTTAATCAGGAATGAATTTACAGGAATACAACGATTGTGTAAAGGCACATGCCGACGGATTGTACCGTTTCCTGAAAAAGAACCTGAAAGACGATATGGAAGCAGAAAATATTGTACAGAACACTTTTGAGAAACTCTGGATCAGACGAGACGAAATCAGACCTGAATCTGCAAAGGCATACATTTTTAAGGTGGGATATAACAATATGATAGATGTAATACGCAAAAATAAGAGGACATCAAACCTTGAAGAGGTGAAAGAGGTAGCTTATGATGGCAAATCATATACGGATTTAAAGGAAATACTAAACAAAGCCATTTCGAAATTGCCTGAGCATTTGCGCACACCGCTCTTGCTTCGGGATTATGAAGGATATGATTATAGATCGATTGGAGAAATAACCGGATTAAATGAAGGCCAGGTAAAAATTAACATTTTCAGAGCCCGAAAAGCGATGAGAGAATTTATCGGGTCTCCGGGCAATTTAATGTAATAGAATTATGAAAGAACGTGAAGATTGGATAAACGAAGATTCTATGGATTGGGTTCTTTTCGAATACTTCGAAGGGAATTTATCTCCGGAGGAAATGGCAAAAGTTCAGGCGAAGTTTGATACGGATCCTGAGTGGAAGAAAGCTGCGTCAGCATTTGAACTCACCTATTTGGAGCCTGAGGTTCTGATGTATCCGAATACATCCAAATTGCTCAAAAAAGATAAGGTAATTGGCATGTGGTGGGGAATGCCCTTGTTTTACAAATCGGCAGCAGCCATGCTTATTTTGGCCGGTTCGATTTGGTTGTATAAGACAAATAACACTGCCATTCAGACGCCATTGGCACAAAATGAAGGGGTTGACACTAAACTGGATTCGCATCCTCAAAAGCCTCTGATCTCTCAGGATGAACCGCAGAATGAATTGTCAATTCCTCAGAAGTTTTCTCAACCAGTATTGAAAAGTGACCCTGAAGTTATTGAAATGAACCGTAAAACCATTGCACATTTCCAAACCGAAAGCCGTCTAATCCATCCGGAATATGCAATGATTTCAGATCGATTGGCTCCGGCCATAGGTCCGGACTTTCTCATTGAGAACCGCAGGAGTTTTATCGAATCATTGGCGCAAACCTGGAAAAATGGGGATTTGAAAAATCCGAAAATCCGGTTTAATAGAAAGGTTCATGATCACAATCCGGTATGGGTGCTAAATTTTAAAACAGACAATTACGAAGCACAAGCTGCAATTCTTATTAAAACACATAAAAATTAATTATATGAAAAGGGTAGTTACTATTATTTTATTATTGACATCAAGCTTGCCATTATGGGCACAAACAGACAGCACCGAACCGGTAATCATCGATTCAAAGAAATTCAGAATCGTGATATACGAAAAGGAAACGAACGAGGATAGTACAGATATTAAGGTTGAAAAAGTACTCGATAAAATTCAGATAGAGAAAGTCGTTGAAATTGAGCCAAACATTCCATTGCCACCAAAAACGGTTGAAACCGAATGGCATGTTTTAGAATTAGGATTAAACAACATTGTACATGGTAGCAGTTTTGAAATGCCCGCTGCATATCGGAACATGGAACTAAGCCCGGCAAAATCCATTAATTTTCATTGGGGTATTTTACAACAAGGAATTAATTTATATCAGGGCAAATGGCGCCTGTTGTACGGCGTTGGCATCGAATACAACAATTATCGCTTTGTGAAAAATGTTGACCTCGTGCGTGATTCTGATCCCCTGGATGATGAAATAAATACCACACGAGAATATAAAAAGAACAAACTGGTTACTCAATATGTAATTGTGCCATTGATGTTGGTTTATAAGAGCAAGCCCAATGACAAGGACCATTCATTCAGGTTTTCTGCG
Source organism: uncultured Chitinophagaceae bacterium (assembly GCA_964613385.1). Lineage (GTDB taxonomy): Bacteria > Bacteroidota > Bacteroidia > NS11-12g > UBA9320 > CAZTGZ01. The sequence continues at coordinate 8,063 of CAZTGZ010000063.1, read as the reverse complement.
GGGGTTCAGGCAGGTTATCTGATTGGAGCTCATCAAAAACAAAAATGGGAGCAGGATGGTAAGGAGAAAAGAAAGGTAAGAGATGACTTTAATCTGTCTGATTATCGATTTGGATATGTAGTTCAGGTTGGGTATGCGGGATTCAATTTTTATGCGAAATATTATCCTACACCAATGTTTCAGGATAACAGAGGGCCTGAAGGAAACACAGCAGCAGCAGGATTGGTGATTAATCCTTTTTGATGTGTGCAACCTTTTTCATGGCGCGCAGACCAAAAAGTATGAAGCATAAACTGATATCACTGACTATCTTATTGTTTACTTTTCTATCTGGATTTTCTCAATCTGGTCCATGGGAGTTGTTGGGTGAAAAACTCGTTAACGATCGATTGGATCATGACGTCGTAGTGGTTACTGCGGCCAAAGGAGATTTCAAGAAAATCCAGATCAGGGTAAAAGGGGCCTCGGTAGATTTTCACAAAGTAATTATCACTTACGGAAATGGAAAAACTGAGGAAATTCCGCTTAGACATACCATTCCTGCGGGTGGTTCATCCAGAATTATTGACCTGGCGGGTCATGACAGATATATCCGGAGCATTGAATTCTGGTACGATGCCAATACGATTCGGGGAAGGAAAGCCAAAGTTCGCGTATTCGGCAGACATTGATTAAAATGCCAGACCCAGACCCAATTGGGCAGAAAATATTAAGCCTTTATTGTATGGGTTATGATGAATTAAATCCAGCCAGTGCGCGTCGAAATAGTAATCATCTTTGGCCCATTGGTATGAACTGGAAACACTCAGCTGTGCATTGAATCCATTTTTGAAGATTTTTTGGTATCCCAATACGTAACCGACAGACATTGCAGAAGATTTAATATTCAAAGAAATTGGATCAAAGGGAGGAAACGCAAACCTATCTTCAAAAAAGAAATTGTTTCTGATCCCATCTATTTTCTTGGCCCTGAATTCCAATCCTTGAAAAAATCCGCCCATCACATTTTTGTTGGACATATACACTTTAGTCTGAAGCTGAATTTTATGCTCTTTAAAACCGGATAGCCCCAATTGAATAGAATTACCATCATTCTGACGATTTTGGTAGGTTCCGCGAAAGCCTATTCTCTTCGATAAACCCCAATCCGGTGCGAATTCGTATCCGATAGAAACACCTTCCAATACCGGATGAAGAATTAGATTGTGGCAATATTTCTGACCATGGGCTAAGGAGCTCGCCAGGAGCACTGCAGAAACTAAAACTGTTTTAAAATGCATAACCTGCTCTTAATTGTAACTGATAAAAAATACCCTGATTATAGTTTAAAAATAATCTGCCGGATTCACGATCCCTCAAATTTCCGAATCTGATTCCACTAAAGATATGTGGGCTGAAAAATAATCCGTTTCTCGCCAGCATCTTGTAGCCGAACTGTATACCACCCGCAAAAAGATCTTTGTGCTGGATACTATAGTTTTCATTCGGAAAACCAAAGAATATTCGTTCAATGGTCAAGTGAGTATATTCAACATTGGGCCCTATATAGAAACCACCCGGTTTTAATCCGGTGTTGTACTGATATCCCAATGAAAATCCTCTGAGGTGTTTGATGAAATATTCTGAATTGAAGTCATCCAGGAAAGTTCGGAATTCGTTCGATTTAAATGAACCTTCTACTGTCCACTCTATCCTTTTTTTAATTTTACCGGAAAATCCAAATCTCAAACCATTCATTTGATTGATCAATGAAAAGGGATTGATCCAAATGGATCTGTTGAAGGCTAACTTAACGGAAGAATCCGCTTTTGTTTTGGCTACAGAACCCAAGGGACACAAAAAATCCATGCTGACATACCCGTTCATTCCTTTTCTGGAATAAGGTAGATCGAAGACCCTCAGTTGATCCATGGTGTTTGAAAATTGATAAGAAACCCCTGTATTAAAGTTAAAGGAACATCCGTTTCTGGTTTTTTTATGATATCCGGTCAGAAACATCATTTTGGCAACGGTAAAATCTTCAATTTTTTTCTTCTTGGCACCGGTAATATTACTAACCTCCAAGGTATGCAATCTTGCATGTTGGTGCTGGGCTCCCAAAGCGAGGTAAACACCGTTTTCTATGCTGCCTTCTCGCAAATATTGTTTCCAAAACATGTTCATTCCGCTTCCGGAAAGTGAAACAAGCTCACGCGATTGCTCAAATCCATTAAAATCCAGCCGAAAGGGATTTGGAAATGCACCCAATGCTTTTCCGGATCTTTCTATGATGATGGCTTCTAACTTCAGACTTGAATTTTTGCCCGTTTGTGATTCGAATCCGAACTGCATGTTACCCCGGAGACCCGGTAAAGGTTGAACAGAAAAATAGGTTTGTGCCCAGCTGAAATGGCTTATTATCAACAAGATCGATATAGAAAAGGGGCGATTCAAAATTTAAATATAACGAATTTACAATTTTAGAACGGTCTTTTTACGCATGGCTTGCCCTATGACATAATTCTTGCGATATACGTCGTGTTGCCAATGCCTTTTACCTTCAACATCCCACCAAATGGTTCTATAATCGAAGTATACCGTCATTCTGCGGTTTAAAAAAATGGAGATGGTTTCTTTGATGGGTTTAATTTTGGCTAATGTGTCCTGCGGATCCCAATTCGCCAGCCTGGCTGAATCTTCGGGAGCATAACCCATCATGATTCTCAAATCATCGGCATTATATTGATCTATGTTCTGGTCGAGGAACAGAAGCAGTTGCAACGGATTTTCAACGCGCACGCACCCGTGACTCACGGATCTTTCGTTTTGCCTGAACTTGCTTTTTTGAGGGGTGTCATGCAGGTATATATGATAGGGATTTGGAAACATGAATTTTATTTTTCCCAATGCATTGTCTAATCCGGATTCCTGAACGAATTTGAAAGGGATCATATTGGCTTTATATCGTTTCCAACGAATGGTGTCAGGGTTGGGGTGAGGCTTATCTTTATACAGAACCACATATCGGTTCTTTTTCAAATAGTTTGGATCCCGGATCATGGAAGGATACATTTCTCTTGCCACAATGCTGGCAGGCACGGTCCATGTCGGATTCAGAACCACATGGCTGATCCGGCTGCTGATTTGAGGTGTTTCGAAATTTTTTGGTTGGTCGCGCCAATTTCCTGATTTTAAGTACTTGGCATATTGGGCGTCATAATTATGTGCATTTTGTTTTCCGACACAAACACCCATGTCATGCGTACTGTCTACATAATGCATGTACAATTTGTACTCAGGTAAATTCACCCGGATGAATGGCCTTTGTGAAGAATCTGCCTGAAACCAGCGAATGCGCTCAAGATTTGCAATGATTTCATTTTTAAAGTCGTCCGTGGTTTTATTCAGATGGATGAGTGTATTGGTGCCAATAGTTCCATCATTGAAAAGACCTAATTCTGTCTGAAAATTTCTAATATATGGCAACATGGCCCGATTGTATACATGCCGACTCGCCTTGGTTGTGTCTTTGGCGGTCATCAATCCCAGTTCAAATAATTTTCGGGCAATTACAGGCATTAGATCTGTGCTGTCACCGGGCACTAATTTACAGACCCCTAAAGTGTCGAAACGTGAAAAATGAAAAGCATTCAATTCAAGCTTCCTGAATTCAGAATACAAAGCGCATAATGAGTCATATTCCGGGTCATTGGGCCTGCTGCGATGATACACCATCCTGAAACTGTCCGGATGTAAAATGTTAAATTGGTAAAATTGTGGCTGAATGGGTAGGCCGTATTTTTTGCCGAACAGGTCAATTGGATTTAAACAACCTGTTGCATGTTCCTTATGCGCTTGGATCAATCCCAAAGATATCAAACATTCCGCCTGAGCTAAGTACCGGTACAAAGAATCTGAAGGTAAAAACCCGGATAATTTCGGCAGTATTTCTAAAATGGATGATCTACCATACCAATCCGGATTCAATCCTTCGAACTCCAGATCCATATAAAAGCTATCTAATTCATGGATAAAATTTGAATCGGCGAGTTTTAAGGCCCAAACTGCTTTGAATCCCCGGGCGGTATACCATTCTGCCAGTGTGTCTAATTCGAGATGTTCAACTTGAAAAGCGATGGCACGCTGCAGAGCGACCTCATCAAAGATCTGTTCCTTAACAAGTTTACTGTAAAGTTCTTTTTTATTGTTTCTACAAGCAGTAAAGGATATGAAAAATAAGATCATGTAAAGCCAAAGAATAATATTGGCTGACCTTTTCATCTATTCCAATTCAAGGATTTGGGCCGGAAGAAACTGCATGCTGTTCAAAATCAACGACTTCGACATATAAGAAGCTGAAGGATGATAGGCAAATAAGCAGCTTCCTTCTGCTATGGTTTCAATTAAGTCCCGGTTTATTTCAGGTCTCACAGCAGGACAACCAAAGCTTCTTCCAATCTGATCTGCCAGTGCCAATGTTTCACTTACATAAGCCGCCCCATGAATTACAATTCCTCTTTGAAATGCCCGGTCGTTAATGCCTTTTTCCTGACCATATAATTTCAATGATAGGTCATGAGCCCCCTGATAGAGTGATCCGGTTATATAAAATCCTAAACTACTTTGATAGGAATTCAGGGTATTGCTAAACATGGTAGCCAAACGGTCTCCGGAGTTTTTTCCATGAGCAGTCCATTCGTGGAAGAGCAGAAGATGACGTTTGAGGTCGAGTACCCAAAATCTCTTTTGATTGCTGGGAAGGGAAAAATCAATAATAGAAAGCAAGTTGGAATGTTGAATTCGCCCTTCGAATCGCATCAACAAAAATCCCTTCAGTGCTTTTTGGAATACCTGACGGTCCGGACCGTTGCCATCAAAATGGAATTGGTCGTAAAGTTGATCAGAAAATGAAATAATATCCTCTCCCAAGGGATGTAGCCATAATTCAAAAGAAAGTGACTTTTGCAGGAACGGACTGATCACAAGAAACAGGATTAAAACTACTTTCAGTGATCTCATATCCGGATTCTAAATATATTCTTACTCCTGATGGGTGTGAGCGTCAGCGTCTCCGTGATGAGTGGATTCGCCTTTGTCTTTGCAACAGCCGGAAGCATCCATTTTTTCCTTACAACATCCGCCTGCTTCCTTTCCTTTTGCGGTGGAATCACAAGCCTCTTTGTCAGAGCAGTCTGCGGGATTGCAATGTGCGCCTTTTTTGTATTTAGATGGATCACATTTTTTACCTGCTTCAGCGTAGTGACAAGTCTTTCCGTCTTTTTTGCAATGTGATGGATCACATTTTTTATCTGATTTGCAATGAGAATCATCCGCTGAGCAGTGTTTCTCAGTCTGACATGCTCCATTGCCTCCGTTCCCCAATCCGGCGTTGCCTTTAATGTGAGGAGCAATGACCAATGAAACGATGCTCATCAGTTTTATCAGGATGTTCATGGAAGGGCCTGAAGTATCTTTAAACGGGTCTCCTACAGTATCACCGGTAACCGATGCTTTATGCGGTTCAGATCCTTTGTATTCAACTACTCCGTTCACTTCTACACCTTTTTCAAATGATTTTTTTGCATTATCCCAGGCACCACCCGCGTTATTTTGAAAAATACCCATCAATACCCCGGAAACCGTAACACCGGCCAACAATCCTCCAAGTACTTCCGGTCCAAAAATGAACCCAATCACAATTGGAACCAAAAGAGCGATGGCACCGGGTGCAATCATCTCGCGGATCGAAGCTTTGGTAGAAATCTCAACGCATTTTTCATATTCCGGCTGACCCTGATATTCCATAATACCAGGAATCTCTTTGAATTGACGACGTACTTCCTGTACCATATCCATCGCCGCACGACCAACAGCCGCAATGGCAAGGGAAGAGAAAATAAATGGTATCATGGCACCGATGAACAATCCGGCCAATACATCAGCCTTATAGATATCAATGCTATCAATTCCCGATACACCCACGAAGGCAGCAAACAAGGCCAAAGCAGTCAATGCAGCAGATGCAATGGCAAATCCTTTACCTGTAGCGGCGGTGGTATTGCCCACAGCATCCAGATTGTCAGTTCTTTCGCGAACCTCTTTAGGCAAACCGCTCATTTCAGCAATACCTCCGGCATTATCTGCGATCGGTCCAAATGCGTCGATTGCCAATTGCATGGCTGTTGTAGCCATCATACCGGCGGCCGCAATGGCCACGCCATATAAACCTGCAAAACTGTAAGAAGTAAATATACCGGCTGCCAAAACGATGATTGGAAGTACGGTTGATTCCATACCCACTGCCAAACCGCCAATGATATTGGTGGCATGTCCGGTGCTGGATCTTTGAATGATACTATTCACCGGGCGTTTACCCATGGATGTATAATATTCAGTGATAATACTCATGAGGGCACCAACGATTAATCCAATCAGTATGGCCATAAATACATCCATACTATTGAATTCAACACCTCTGATGCTTAATGTTCCTGTAGGGAATAACCAGTCTACCAGGAAGTATGATGCGATAACGGTGAGCACCATAGAACTCCAATTTCCCATATTTAGCGCACGTTGAACGCTGTCTGTTTCAGATTTAATGCGCACGAACAAAGTTCCGATGATGGAAAACAACAATCCAAATCCGGCGATGATCATTGGCAATAATATCGGGGCCATACCGCCAAAATTGTCCTGTGAAACCACTTCTCTTCCCAAAACCATGGTGGCAAGAATAGTTGCAACATAAGAACCGAATAAATCAGCACCCATTCCGGCAACGTCTCCAACATTATCACCAACGTTATCGGCAATAGTTGCAGGATTTCTAACGTCATCTTCTGGAATTCCGGCTTCAACTTTACCCACGAGGTCAGCTCCAACATCGGCAGCTTTTGTATAAATTCCACCACCTACACGGGCAAAAAGCGCAATGGATTCGGCACCCAGCGAAAAACCTGCCAGAATTTCGAGGGCTTTTTCCATCTCTGGACCATTCACATCTCCACCTTTTACGAACATGGAGTAAAACACGATAAAGAGTCCACCTAATCCCAACACAGCCAGACCGGCAACACCGAGTCCCATAACGGTACCTCCGTTAAAAGAAACTTTTAAGGCGCGCGCCAAAGAGGTACGGGCGGCCTGAGTTGTTCTCACATTGGCCTTAGTAGCGATATTCATTCCAAAATACCCGGCAAGGGCAGACAGAAATGCGCCAATTACAAATGAAATGGCAATTATCCAGCTTGAGTTTACACCCGGCGACATGCCTGACCAGGCCAATAAAATACCGGCTCCGGCAACAAACCAGGCGAGTACTTTCCATTCTGCTTTCAAAAAGGCTAAGGCTCCTTTGGCGATATAACCTGCCAACTTCTGCATGTTCTCTTCACCAGTTTCCTGTTTGGTAACCCAGGCAGATTTTATAGCCATGGTAATTAATCCGATAATCCCAAATGCGGGAATGAGATAAATGATAGAGTCTCCCATATTTATATGTCTTACTTTAAGAAGTCCGCGAAAATACAACTAATTGAGAATACTGAAAAATTGGAAAGAGGGATTTCAATGGGTTGAATTCCACTGGCCATGTCGGTATTTCAAATTACACACCGATCGGATGTAAGAATATTTCTGCTACGGCTTTTCCCTGAGCAAAGTGACCGTGCCGCTCATTTTTCGCTTTTTCAGATCGGGTGCACATAAACCTGCCGTTTCCAATACATAAAAATAAGTGCCGTCTGCAGCCGGATGACCGGTGATGTAATCGTTGCCATCCCAACCGTAATCCGGAGAGGTAGAATAAAATACAAGTTCGCCCCAACGATTGAATATGTCGATTCGGTAGTAAGAACAATTTTCTACTTCTATATGAAAAATGTCGTTTTTTCCGTCTGTACCGGGGGTGAATACATTATAGGGAATCATCCGGAATTTCATCGAATCCACTTCAATGTCTGCACAGGTCGTGTCTACACATTGATCCTGATCTCTCACGGAAACACAGACTTTGGCAGGTCCGGTATTCTGACTAACGTAATTTTAAATTGTTGATAATGAACTGTTTATCAAACTCAAAT
>CAZTGZ010000062.1:0-11759 GCA_964613385.1 uncultured Chitinophagaceae bacterium | reverse complement strand
GAACAACAACATGTCATCGACCAAATTTTAACTATTTGTCATGGCTAATATTGCCATTATACCGGCCAGAGGAGGAAGTAAGAGGATTCCGAGAAAAAATATTAGAGAATTTAAAGGAATTCCAATTATTGCTTATTCAATAAGAGTAGCAATAGACTCAAATATTTTTGATAATATTTTAGTATCAACCGATGATCATGAAATCGCTGAAATAGCTTTAAAGTATGGAGCTAAGGTTCCTTTTATTCGGGAATCTCATTTGTCCGATGATTTTGCCAGTACTTTTTCAGTTCTTGAAGATGCAATTAAACGACTTAGAGTATTAGATCAGAATTTCGAAAATGGTTGTTGCATTTATCCATGCGCCCCTTTGATTACCAAAGAACATTTGATACAAGGATATAATACCTTTAAATCTCATCAATATTTTACAGTTTTTCCGGTGCTTGAATATTCGTTTCCCATTTGGCGTTCACTTAGATTGGGAGGAAATGGAAAAACAAATATGGTTTGGCCTGAATTCCAAAACAGTCGATCACAAGATTTAGAAAAAATTTATCATGATGCCGGACAGTGGTATTTTTTTGATGTTCTTAAGTTACTTGAAGAAAAGAAACTTTACACATCTAATTCAGGATCTGTTATAATTGACCCAATGGATGCTCAAGACATTGATAATGAACAAGACTGGGTTCTTGCTGAATTAAAATATGACTTAAGGTGTCGAAAAGAAAAATTATAATTAGAGCTGACGGTTCCCAAGAAATTGGTTTTGGACATGTGTATCGTTCTTTGGCATTATTAGAGATGCTTTTAGAATTTAAGGAAACACTACTATTTGTAAGTCACAATTTCCCGGATTTTATTGCCGATTTTCTGAACGAACATCAAATCAATTCCGTAAAAGTCGAAACAATTCAATATCATTTTCCCGATTATTATGCTAACGGAGAGGAAATCAATTTTGATATGACCACTATCGTTGCAAAAGGTGATTTGGTGTTGTTAGATGGCTATTGGTTCGGAGAAAAATATTTGACTCAAATAAAAAAATTAGGCGGAATTATTGGTCTGATAGATGACTTAGGAGTAAAAAATGAAGTGGCCGATTTTATAATAAATCATTCACCAGGATCAACAAAAGAAATGTACCCAAAAGTAAGTAGAACCTATCTTGGACTCGAGTATCTCATACTTCGTAGTTCATTTTTTTCAATTCATACCAACCGACTTACAAATGGTAATGTTCTCATATCTGTTGGCGGAAGTGATACACTTCACCTTACTGAAGAATTAATTAGTATTATTATTAGAATTATTAAAAGAGACGATAATCTCCAATTTCAAATCTTAATTACTTCTAATTTTGCGGATAACAGAAAAACACAAATCTCCTATGAACTCTCAAAATCCAAATTACAATATAAAATTCATGAAAATCTAAAGGCAGAAGATTTGACCGCGCTTATGGATTCATGTAGTCATGCCATACTACCATCTAGTACCATCGCTCTCGAAGCAATATGCAGGAGAATAAAACCCTTAATTTTTACATACTCAAAAAACCAAGAAAATATTTATTCTGGAATTATAAAGAAAGAATTGGGGTTCCCATTAATATATAATAAAACAAATCACACATTCGATTCAAAAATGATTTATTCTTATTTGAAAAATGGCAACACGCAACAAAAAGAAGTAATTGGTCAACCAAAAGTAAAATCAACTATTCTAAAATATTATTATGAAAATTCAGATAATTTGTGACAATCCAAATTCATGGATGATTGATTACCTGCCTTCAATAATTAATGAAATTCATAAGTTCTCTAACAATGTAAAACTTTGTTCGAATCATGAACAAATAGAACCTGGTGACATTTTGTTTTTACTTTCTTGTGAGAAAAAGTTAGACAATCTAGACTTGAACAAATTCAACTTAGTCGTGCATGAAAGTGATTTACCCCGGGGCAAAGGGTGGAGTCCTCTAACTTGGCAAATTTTAGAAGGGAAAAACATCATTCCAATTACTTTGTTAGAAGCTCATGATGAAATTGATTCAGGAAATATATATTTTCAAGAATTTATTCAGTTAGATGGTCATGAGTTAGTTGATGAACTTCGAGCCAAACAAGTTAACTCAACCATAAATCTAATGATCAAATTTTTGGAAAACTACCCCTCAGTATATTCTTACCCTCAGCAGGGAAGTTCAAGTTTTTACCATCGAAGAAAACCTATTGATTCTCGTTTAGATATTCAAAAAAGTATTTTGGAGCAATTCAATTTACTACGAGTATCTGATAATGAACGTTACCCGGCCTTTTTCGAACATCTGAATAATAAATATATTATTAAAATTGAAAAAGTTAAATAATGCGAGATTTTCGTCCTTATACTGCCACAATTTAAAATTGTAAAGGTTCTATTCAATTTTAAAGATAGATTTGTATGTAACCTGTGAATTGAATGCTGAAAAGATTTATCATAATACTGTTGTCATTCAATATGAATTATTCGGCGTTTGGCCAAAATGGGACGGTTTGGTATTTTGGTAAAAATGCAGGATTAGATTTTAAACTTGGTTCTCCAAAAGTCATTTATGATGGAAAAATTGATCAAATTGAGGGCTGTTCAGTTATTTGTGATTCATTAGGAAAAATTGTCTTATACTCAGATGGGCAGTCCTTGTGGAACAGAAGTCATCAGATAGTGGCAAATGGAACCAATTTAGGTGGTCATCCTTCTGCTTCTCAGTCCGGGATCATCATTCCACTACCACATTCAAATACGATTTATTATGTATTTTCAGTAGATTATGAATTGAATTCCGGTGGTTTGCAATATGCCATTGTTGACATGGCTAGAAATGGGGGTAATGGAGAAGTAATTTCAAAAAACAATTTGTTGATTACCCCTATCAGCGAAAAGATAACAGGAGCATTGCATTCAAATTTCTCATGAAGCTAACTCGGATCAATTTATCAGCTATTTGCTGACTGATACAGGATTGGTAAAAAACCCAGTGGTATCAAAGGTGGGCACATATTATGCGGTTTCTAAAGGTCAAGGTGTCATTCGTGTGAATTCCAGTAACGACAAAATAGTTGCGACTGATATGCTGGAATACACTATCGAACTATTTGATTTTGACAATACGACGGGTAAGCTTTCAAATGCCATCATATTAAAAAATAGTATTTACAATCGTGTTTATGGTGCAGAATTTTCCCCAAACGGATCCAAGTTATATGTAAGCCGTCAGAATCGACCAAGTACGTTGTTTCAGTTTGACCTTTCGAATATGAGTAAATCGGCCATTGAAAATAGCAGACAAATTGTCTTCGACATTGATATTGATTACGGACTTGGTTCAATTCAGCTAGCACCAAATGGTAAGATTTATTGTAATCATAGAGATTATACGCAACCTTCGAGATTTTTGGCAGAGATTGAATCCCCGGATTCACTATACCCGCTTTGCAATTTTAAATCCAATTTTATCGACCTGTATCCTTCTATGAGTTGGTCAGGACTTCCAAATTATGTCTCTGATTTCAACAGACCATATAAAATCAGGTATTATTACAACTGTGAAAGAGACTCATTTCATTTTATTTATTCAGGACCAAACGACTCTTGTTTGTGGACTATAGATGGCGATATCAACAAGCCTTTGTTTGGAGATTCAATCGCTGTAAAGTTTAAACAAGGAGGTCTCCACAAAGTATATTTAAATTCATTTTCTAAGAACAAAAGGAATATAGATAGTATCGACATTCACGTGTTTGAAAAGGCAGAATTAGAAAGACTTAAAGATACAACTATCTGTTTTAACGATAGTTTGACAATATCTATAACAAATAAATACCCAGTCTTTTGGTTTGACGGCATCTATTTAAATAGTCGTGTTTTTAAAAGCCAAGGTGTCTATAGCTATCAGATTATAGATTCAAATGGGTGCATATTTAAAGACACTTTTGAGATCAAAATTGTGTCAAATGCTGCTGATAACAGAGATACTTTTATTTGTCTGAACAGTTCTTTGGTTTTGCCTATCGACACCAACTACAACTACTTTAATCTTGATTCTTCCATTCAATTTAAGAATGAAATTAAATATCCTGACTCTTTGATAATTTATGAAATCAGATCAGGTGTTTGTCTTTTCAGAGACACTTTTAAAATTGATTATCTGGATACTTTTGGCAATTCAATAACATACGATACCATATTTTGCGAAGATGACAAGCGCTTTGTAAGAGCATCTTCTATTAATGGATATTGGCAAAACTATTCAGACGACCTAATCGAAATCTTTCCTTCATCCGCTCCTTTAATTCTTCGTAGTAATTTGTGCAGCGTTGATACCATACGATTGAATATTTCAACTCTTCCGTGCGCCTGTGAAGTTTTTGTACCAAATGCTTTCACACCAGACTATGACAAGCTAAATGATGATTTCAAACCAATTATCACTTGTACTCCAGAAAATTATATATTCCGAATTTACAATCAATGGGGACAAAAAATGTTCGAATCAAATAAACCATCTGAAAGCTGGAATGGAATGTACCTGAACAATGAAAGAAATTACCTTAATGTTTATTTCTGGACTTTGCAATTTATTGATCCATATAGTCGAAGTCAAATAATAAAAAATGGCACCGTTACCTTATTGAGATAAGATCATATCATTTCCTCGATATCGATGAGGTTAGTTATTTTTGTGCCAAGATGCGAGAACCCAAAAATATTGAAACGAGGTTTTTTGAAATAGGCGAGCAACTACCTGCATACATAATAGCAGAAATAGGTAGTAATCATAATGGAAATTTTAATCAAGCCATTGAGCTCATTGAAAAAGCAAGAGATGCTGGTGTAAATGCGGTTAAGTTTCAAACCTTCAAAGCCGAACACCACTATTCGAAAAAATCTCCTAAGATATCCATGTATGATCAAGACATCTATAGTCTAATAGAAAGTCTGGAAATAGATCGAAGTTGGCATAAAAAACTATCTTCATATTGCGATAGTCTCGGTATTGATTTTCTAGATTCACCTTGTGATGCAGATGCCATCGAAATAGCGAGACAATTAGACATGCCTATTCTAAAAGTAGCTTCTTTTGATATGGTTGATTTGCGATTAATTAAACAGATTGCAGAAGTAGGTAAAGGTGTTATGTTTTCAACTGGTATGGCTACCTTAAGTGAAATAGAGTCAGCTGTAAGTATGTGTAAGAAAAGCGGAAATGATAAAATCATCATTTTACAATGCACTTCAATTTACCCCGCTCCTGCTTATTTGAGTAATTTAAATGCCATCACCACTTTAAAACACGCATTTGGCACAATTACCGGATACTCTGATCATACCATGGGAGATCACATTTGTTTGGGTGCAATTTCCATGGGAGCCAAAGTAATTGAAAAGCACTATACACTGTCCAGACAATTACCAGGTCCTGACCATCCTTTTGCAATTGAACCATTAGAACTTAAGGAAATGGTTTACAAAATTAGAGAGCTCGAGTCAGCCTTCGGGAATGGATTGAAATCTGGTCCTTCTGAAGAAGAAATGGAAATGTATTCCAAAGTGAGGAGAAGTATTGTAGCCGCAAGAGATATTAAAAAAGGGACTAAAATCTCAAATGAGGATTTAGTGGTGAAAAGACCGGGAATTGGGATTCATCCTGGTCTGATAGAAAACGTTGTGGGCAGGTACTCAAATAGGGATATTAGTGCCGATGAGCCTATTAGTTGGGACATGTTATAACCTATGAGAAACCAAAACTTATTAGTTTCCGCATTAGGAGGCTCGCTTTTTCCTTATCTGCATGAATGTATTAAATCAAAATATAATATTACTTATGTTGATTCTGATCACAGCTTATCGAATCTTTACCCTGAATTAAATTTTGTTCCGGCACCACTTGTAAAAGATTCTTCTTATAAACAATTCATTATTGATATCATTCGAACTCGAGAAATCGGGGTATACATCCCATTAATTGATGAGGAAATTCAAATAGCCCATCAAATTAAATCCGAAATCAAAGATTTAATTTTGATTCTCCCTACCTACGAATTTTGCAAGCTATGCCTTAACAAATATGAATTGATGAAAAAATTGGAATCCGAAAAAATCTCGTTTATACCGACATATGTCATTGACGATTTTTTGCAATCTCCAATTTTTCCGGCTATAATCAAGCCCATAGAAGGGAGAGGTAGCCGTGGAGTTCAGTTAATAAATTCCACTTATGAACTAGAAGATTATCTTCGAGAAACGCCTTATCAAAAAAACGAATTATTGGTTCAAAAATATATTGAGGGAGTTGAATTCACAGTAGGCGTTTTAGCAAACAATCTAAACAACCTAATTTCTATATCTTCTCGCAAAATTCTTCAAAAGAAAGGGATAACAATAAGAGCAATAAATTCTCAACATCCGGCAATAATTGAAAGCGTAAATAAGATATCTGAAATATTTAATGCTTCGGGTCCATATAACGTTCAACTAATGCTAGCGAATGATGTGGTTTATATATTTGAAATCAATCCTAGATTTTCAACAACATTAGTAATGAGTTATGCATCTGGTATTCCGGAAATAGAGTTATTTCTCGAGTTTCTTAACAAATCCTACAATGAGAAAATTAGAGTTCCGAATGACGGATTAACCCTTCATAGGAATTGGAATAATAATTTCTATAATGTCTGATAGAATATTAATTATTGGCGCAAACGGGTATATCGGACAAAACCTATATAATGCTCTAAAAGGTCAATTTTCATTACAAACCGCCGGACGAGATTCAAATGCAAATGACATTTGGTTGGACTTAAATTCCATCGAATCTTTGAAATCTCTTAAGGGAAATTATTTTGATAATATCATAATTCTGGCAGCCGATGTAAGTGCTTTGGATTCACAAAACATCGTTAGCAATGCTTTTAATACTAATGTATACGGAATGGCCCATCTGATCGACTTTATTGCAACAAATAAGTTGACTACCAGGTTGTTTTACATTTCCAGTATGACAGTTTATTCCCCTCATGAAAATGGAAAAACTAGGGAAGAGTTTTGTACTTCATTCCCACCACATTCATATGGTTTTTCAAAAAGAATGGGAGAATTAGAATGTATTTATCGACTTCAGAAATCAAATATTGAAACCATAATTTTGAGAATTCCTGGAATTTTTGGTGCTTCTCGTAAATCTGGATTTGTCTATAATTTGATTCATTCATTGAAATCCGAAAAGGAAGTTGTTATTGACACAAAAAATATCGCTTATTGGGACTGTTTTTATGTTTTCGATTTAATCTCTATTATTAAAAAACTGGTTTTGGCTAATATTAGTCACGAAAGTCCAATAGTAATAAACGTAGCATATGGTCGATTTTGTTCCATGAAAAATCTGGCAAAGGATATTTCGAAAAAATTGGACTGTAACTTAAAATTACTGGTAAAATCTGAACAACCATTTTTCTTTCTCGATAATGAACGCATAAAATCTCTCATAGATTTTGATTACACATTAGACAAAGCCTTGGATGATTATCTTCTAAAACTTGATAGATAAAAATGAAATTTATTGTCGGGGATATCCATGGTGAATATTTAAAACTCAAATCAATAGTTGAGTTTATTTTGTCTTATGATCAACATCCTGAATTTATATTCATAGGTGATTATATAGATAAAGGTTCAAATTCTTTAGAAGTATTGAATTTTTTAACTTCTCTATCCAAACAATATTCTTGCAGTTTTATAATGGGTAATCATGAATACCATTGGATTAAATCAGCCGAAAAAGATATTCAGTCAACAAATTATTTGCAAAAATATGGTGGACAAGCAACTTGTCTCTCTTTCGGTATAAAAGACATATTTGAAACCGCAAGGGATATGTTGTCAAATTATTCAACATTATTTCAATCTATGGTGGCTTTTATTGATCTTGACAATTATTTTATTTGTCATGAAGGTATGATGCCTTTTGAAATGGCTGATTTTAAAAATATTCCATTAGAGGGTTGGTTTAATAAGAACCGATATCAAATTTTGAGCACTAATTTTGAACATAAAAAAATGTTAATCTTTGGTCATACCGCCTTTTACTACCCTTATTATTTCGAAAACAAGTTGGAC
Source organism: uncultured Chitinophagaceae bacterium (assembly GCA_964613385.1). GTDB lineage: Bacteria > Bacteroidota > Bacteroidia > NS11-12g > UBA9320 > CAZTGZ01. Next base: position 3,596 of record CAZTGZ010000062.1, on the reverse strand, counting down.
ATTGATACCGGAGCTTGTTATTTGAGTGAGCAACCATTAACAGCTTTCTGTATCGAAGAAAAAATGTTCTATAACAGTTTACATAAAAAACTCGCCTTAGATCAACATACAACCAACTATCTCCCGGTAATCATAAGAACCAAACCCTAACCACACATGTTACCATTACTAAATCATAAGAAAATACTCATCGTAGTAGCACATCCCGACGACGAAATACTCGGTTTGGGCGCTACGATGCATTATATACACCGCACGCTACAGGTAGAAACCCGGGTGGTCATTCTGGGTGAAGGTATTACCTCCCGCTCCGATTCCAGAAATGTGGAACATTGGGAAAAGGAACTGAGCATTCACAAAGCCAATATCGAATCTGCCCGCAAATGCATCGGATACCACAGTTTACAAGCCTATGATCTGCCTGATAACCGTTTCGACTCCGTCAGCTTGCTCGACATCATCAAAATCATAGAAAACGAAAAAAAGGCTTTTCAACCGGATGTAATTTTTACCCATCACGGAGGTGACGTGAATATCGACCATCAACGCACTTTTGAAGCCGTGATTACCGCCTGCAGGCCCATGCATCATGAAACGGTGAAAACCATCTTTACCTTTGAAACGGCTTCCGGAACGGAATGGAGGGCTTCTACCGACCCCAGGCATTTTATTCCCAATTGTTTTGTAGGATTTGAGCCCCGGGATTTACAGGCCAAATTGCAGGCCATGGAATGTTACGAGTTCGAAAAGAGACCCTTCCCCCACCCCCGCTCAAGTGAAGCATTAGAAATTCAAGCCAAACGATGGGGCGTTGCCGTTGGGCTACCCATGGCAGAAGCCTTTTGCCTGGTAAGGCAGATTCAAGCAATATGAAGGTACTTTTTTACTCTCTTTATGCCAATTTCCTCCCTCCGTTCGGTACACAACTTGAACTGATGCAGGAAGAGAAGGATTCCGGGAATGAATTATTCGTGGTTCATTGCACGGGCAAGCTCTCTTCTTGCCATGCCAACCTTCAGCATCATCCGGTGAAATGCGCCCGCTGTGTGGAAAGAAGCCGGTATTTTTTTCAGTTATTGGACATCCCCGCCGCCAATATTTTCGCGCTCGAAACCCCGGAAAACCTATCCTTGCCGGAATGGCCGAAGTTTCATCATACCGACGATTTGCTCTATTACGAGTACAAGGGTTATCAGCTGGGACGAGGTGTTGCCTCCACTTTAATCAGCCGTTCCCGTGAACTCGAAATTGACAGCGACAAATACGGTGAACTGATTGACATGTATCTCCGTATGGCCATAGAATCTTTTGAAGCCCTACAGGAAATCATTCAACGGGTACAGCCCGATAAAATCTACGTTTATAACGGCCGTCAACCCGAAGACCGCCCCATGATACTGCTGGCAGAAAAACTCGGAATTCCCTTTGTCTCCTATGTTTCAGGTTCTAACATCCAAAAATACAGAACCTTTGAAAATGGAGTTGTGCATTACCTGCACAGCTTTCAGCAACATATCAATGCACTGCTGGAAATCCATCAGTCTAATATGGAAAATGTTGAAAAACAGGGTGCCGAATGGTTCGATCGTATTTCCGGAAATACCATCACCGAAATTCCCGATTATACCCGTTTGCAGCAGAAGGGCATGCTTCCGGATGGATTTGATGCTTCCAAAAGGAATATCGCCATTTTTAATTCTTCCGAGGATGAAATGAAAACCTTCGAGGACTGGAAAACTCCATTGTATAAGGATCAAAACGATGGAATCCGAAAGATTTGCGCCGCATTCTCCTCACAACCGGATTTTCACTTTTATCTGCGCATCCACCCCAACCTGAAAAATGTCAATAATTCTCAGATGACGGAACTTCGGGGCATGCAATTGCCCAATCTCACAGTCATTCTTCCGGAGTCGGCGGTAAGCACGTATACCTTGATGGATACCTGTGAAAAGGTCATCACCTTTGGAAGCTCTACCGGAGCAGAAGCAACGCACAGGGGTAAGGTTTCCATTCTGGTGGGAAAAAGCTTCTACGATCATTTGGATTGCGTTTATAAAATTGAGGATTACGATCACCTGATGGCGTTGCTTTCAGACAAAAATCTTCCTCCCAAACCCGCTCTCAATGCCAGAAAATACGGTTTCTATCTGGCCAATCACGGAAATGAACATCGCTTTCTGGAATTTAAATCCGATGGACATTATTTTAAAGGCCAACGCCTTGAAAAACTGCGTCCCAAACTACTCATTCATTTAATTCAGAAACTGGGCACAGAAACCGCCCGATGGCTCAAAGTGCGGAGTTTAATCCGCAAATACGGAATCTGATTACAGATCGCGCGTTGGGGTTTGCCAGGGCAAATGGCTCAGGTGACTTTTCAGAAGTTTCCATTTTTCGTGCAAACCGCTCAAATAGGCCGGATACTTCCAATTATAAATTTTGCTCCATTCCCTCAGGTTTTTTTCGATCTGAGCATGTTCTTCCTTCGAAAAAATCTGTCGGTCCAGGGCTTCATCGTTCAGCCATAACGCATCCGTAAAGAAATTATAGACACATAGTGCCACCAATTGCCTGCGAATATCTCCGGCTTTTCCTGAATCCAGCAGCTTAACCGGATCTCTGAAAAACAACAGATCAGTCTCTACCAAGCGGGTGGCTGTTTTATTGTAAATGGGTGAAATATCCAATTTTCTCAGATAGTACAAACGGTCTTTCCCTCTTCCGGCAGGAACGCGGTTGGTGGTCATGTCGTAAAATGCAAAGCCCAGCTTTTCCAATTTCTCAATCGTGTCGAATGGCGTGGGTGCGTCTTTGTGAATGCTGTGAAATCCAACTTCCAGCTCTATGGAGACCAGGTTGGGCAACCGCTCATCTCCGAGACCATTCAGAACCTGTATTTCAGCCCCTTGAATATCCAGTTTAATCATGGAAGGTTGGGCCAGATTCTCCTCTTCAAACACCTGTTTCAAAGATTTGGTCTGTATGATGGTTTCGGTAATCGGAAATACATAAGGATCGTCCGGGTTTAGCCAGGGTGATGACGGATCCACAGGCAAAATACTGCTTCCCGTCCTTTCATTGAGCATATACAAAACAGTATCGCCCCCCTTTTCAGACAATCCAAATGGGAATGGCTTATACATATCCCTGTAGGGACTTTTTTGATACTTTCTCAACAGATCTCGATAGGAAGCTTCGTGCGGTTCAAAGGAAACCACCGTTGCCAATCCATCCAGCGTATGCCAATGTGGAATCAAGCCATTGGCTGCTCCAACATCTATCACTACGAACGGATTTTCCTGTAACAAACTCTTCCCTATATTTCTGGGCGAAGGTTTGAAGAATTCCTTAATGCTTTGCTTTAAACCCATCAGAACGTTGCCTTAAATTTTTTCTGAAGGTTCAGCATTTTGCGTTCCCCGACGATCGACTTCATGGTTTCTCCAGCCAAACGACGGCTCAATGAGGTAACTTTCTTTACCAAATCCGGCTCCCGGGTTAGGGTAATCTGAAATGCCCAGCGATGGCCTTTGGCTACATTACTGCCTCTGTGAATACCGGTTCCCCCTGTAAAAAAGGCAAAGTTACCCTGA
>CAZTGZ010000061.1:0-12759 GCA_964613385.1 uncultured Chitinophagaceae bacterium | reverse complement strand
GAACAAACGGAAGCGTTCATGGCTACCCTCAGCCGTATGGTGTATGATTATTTTATACAGGAAATGAAGTAAGCGTTGATTTTCCTCAGGTGAAAGGTCTCAAAAACTTATACATACTGCATAGATCCAACTGAAATGGACAACTCCTCTAAGAAATATCAACCTTCCATAGCATTGGTGTTTGGGTATATATTGAACATTGACAAGATACCGAAAATTGCCTCAAAACATGGATTAGACAGAAGATTTTCAATGGCTTTTGATTCTCATCATCCGGAATTCGGGGAGATGCATTTTGATGTAAGTATGTTTGAAAACATCTTCACTGAGCTTTTTAAACAGATAGAATTCGACCTGATGGAAGTTACTTATGGTGATGGAGAAAAGCTTACATTCAGTTCGTTTCAAGACGCACTGAAGGACTTTAAGAAGAGAGAAAAACCGGAGAACGATACCTTCGATGGTATCTCAATATTCCTGAAGGATGAACGGGTCGGCTATATACAAATGGAATATTATCAATCTATAGGTGGACCTTATCCTTATCATGATACGTTCAACCTGGCTTTCTTTATGCGTCAGATCAACCGAGATGAAATTTTGGAAGTAGTAAAGGAAATATGTCAACGGAATGGATATTTGATCAGAGCCATTGAAAACGGTTTGGAGGCGCCCAAACAGACCTTAATGAACCGTTTGAAAAATTTATTTTGAAAACACCCAATTGCTTTAAGGATATTTTATGCGTTTATCCAAAAACTGTTCTTCGGGTTGATTTTCGGATTCTGCTATCACCCATCTAAGACAAGCCAGGTTCAACCTAAGCATACCGAAATTAATGTGATCAACAATTCGTATATTTGTAAAAACCAACATTTTCTAATTTTTTATAATTTAATCTATGGAAAACAACAGTGTTTCGCTGCACCGGGTACTTACGGCATCACCTGAGAAACTATTCCGGGCATTTTCTGACCGATTGGCCTATGCACATTGGTTGCCACCTTACGGTTTCTTATGCGAGGTTCATCATCTCGAGTTTAAAGAAGGCGGAACTTACCGCATGTCATTTATCAATTTTACCACCGGCAATGGGCATTCATTTGGTGGGGAATACCTCAAAATCATTCCGGATCAATTCATTCAGCATACAGACAAGTTTGAAGACGAGAATTTGCCGGGTCAAATGACCACCAGCATTTGGTTTCGTCAGGTTTCCTGTGGCACCGAAATCCGTATTTTACAGGAGGGAATTCCACCTCAGATTCCGGCTGAAATGTGCTATTTGGGTTGGCAGGAATCGCTCGAAAAGTTAAAGAAGTTGGTGGAACCTGAAATTCCGGATGCCGGCTAACCTGTTTTTGAATTATTAAAAATGACGGATCGGGAAAATCTCCGCAATTTAAGAACACCTTCAGTTGAGCAGCCCTGGAGAATACTTATGAGTGCGTGCCTGACCGGCATTCCGTGCGGTTGGGACGGAACGAATAACGGAGCGTTCCCTTCGGTGACATCTTTCTTCGATCATCCTTGCATCAGGATTTTTAAATTTTGTCCCGAAGATTATGCCTATGGAACCCCAAGACTTCTGAGTGATATTTATGGCGGCAATGGATATGATGTCCTGGATGGAAAGGCGAAGGTGATGGCAGAGAACGGAGAAGACTGGACATCAGGAATGTTGGATGCATCCCGCGCTATGGGCGAGTTTGCCCTTGAACATAACATTGAATTGGCCATTCTGCTCGATGTGAGTGCTGCCTGTGGTAGCCAGGTGATTTATGAGGGAAACAGATTGGCAGAAGATAAGCGTTACCAAAAAGGACCCGGCGTAGCAGCGGCTCAGCTCATGCGCCACGGCATTCAGGTTATCAGTCAACGCGATTATGCTTCCTTGGAGATTCTCTTTGCCAAGGTATTTCCGGAGTATCGGATAGACGAAACGAAGACAGACCATCATGAAACGGAATGGTACAAGACTTATTTCGGGAATGAATAGCAGCTATCAGACAACAATATTCACAATTCGTCCCGGAACAACAATGACCTTTTTAGGCGATTGCCCTTCCAGCCATTTTTGGACCGCTTCCTGGGCTAAGGCCAGTTCTTCTACTTCCTTGACACCCGCATCGGCAGAAACCGTAATTTGAGCGCGTACTTTACCGTTTACAGAAACCGGATATACCTTAACCGATTCTTCCAGATAAGTTGCATCGAACTCCGGCCAGGGCGCATCAAATACACTGCCGTTATTTCCCAATGCTTTATACAGTTCCTCTGCAATATGTGGGGCAAATGGGGCCAACATGACCACCAGTGATTTCAACACTTCCCGGTTGTGGCAACCGTTGCCGCCGGAGAGTTCATTCACACAAATCATAAAGGCACTCACACAGGTATTGAAGGCATATTTGTCCAGATCACCTCCAATTTTTCGGATGGTCTGGTGCAAAATGCGGAGATGGCCCGGGTCTGCATCCAGGTCATGGACCAATAATTCGCCTTCGGCATTATAAAACAGCTTCCAAACCTTTTTCAGGAACCTGTGCACTCCGTCGATCCCTTGAATATTCCAGGGTTTATTATCTTCGAGCGGGCCGAGGAACATTTCGTACAATCGGAGGGTATCGGCGCCGTATTCAGCTACCACATCATCGGGGTTCACCACATTAAAATAGCGTTTACCCATTTTTTCCAAACGACTCCCACAGATATACACGCCGTTTTCAAATATGAATTCTGCATCCGCCAGATCCGGTTTCCATTTTTTGAACCCTTCACAATCCAATTCAAGTCCATTTACCAATTTGATGTCAACATGCAATTCATCGGTTTCATAACCATCTTTGAGTCCGGCAGAAACAAAAGTATTTGTCCCGTGAATCCGGTAAGCCAGGCGACTATCGCCACCAATTTTACCCTGATTGATGAGTCGGGCGAAAGGTTCATCAAAACTGATATGGCCGAGATCGCAAAGCACTTTGGTCCACATACGGCTATAGAGCAGGTGGCCAACGGCATGTTCGGAACCGCCTACATACAGGTCGACTTGTTTCCAATAATCGGCGATGTTTTTGGCGCAGAATTCCGTTTCGTTGTGCGGATCCATAAAGCGCAAGAAGTACCAGGAGGAGCCCGCATAACCGGGCATGGTGCTGGTTTCGCGTCTCTTACCGGTTTCAGGATGCACAAATGCAGATACATTGGCGAGGGGGCCTTGTCCGTCGGGTCCGGGAAGTATTGGGTTTAATTCAGGCAACAACAAGGGAAGATCGCGCGCATCCATCAATTCAGGTACACCATCCTCATCAAACAACACAGGAAATGGTTCTCCCCAATATCGCTGACGGCTAAATCCGGCATCTCTCATCCGGTAATTCACCTTGCGTTTGCCGAGATTTAATTGCTCCAGTTTTTCGATCATTCGGATTTTGGCTTCCTCATAGGGAAGATCGCTGATGAAATCGGAATCGCGTATGATAACGGACTTTGAAGAGTTGGCTTCCTTTTCATTAAAGGCATCACCCAGAATATTGGTAATCGGAATCTGAAAATGGCGGGCGAAATTGAAATCCCTTTCATCTCCGCAAGGCACGGCCATGATGGCTCCGGTACCATATCCACCTAAAACATATTCAGAAGTCCAGACCGGAATTTTACGGCCTGAAAGCGGATGTATGGCAAAAGCACCGGTAAAAACTCCGGTGATGTTTTGTATTTCACTTTGTCTTTCGAGTTCGCTACGGCTCTTGGTGTATTGCACATAAGACGTAACGTCATGGAGTTGTTCAGCACTGCAAAATTGAAGGAGTTTCTCGTGTTCAGGAGCTAAAACCATAAAGTCCACACCGAATAGCGTATCCGGTCTTGTAGTGAATACCTTGAGTGATTCCTCCTGACCTTCGATGGCGAAATCGACTTCACAGCCTTCGCTTCTGCCAATCCAGTTGCGTTGCATTTCTTTCATGGCTTCAGAAAATTCTACCTGCTCCAGCCCTTCCAGCAAACGATCGGCATAGGAAGTGATGCGCAAGAACCACTGATTCATTTTGCGTTTTTCTACCGGATGCCCGCCGCGTTCACTCACCCCATTTACCACTTCGTCATTGGCCAAAACCGTACCCAGCGCAGCACACCACCAAACCTCAGCCTGACTGATAAAGGCAAGCCTGAATTTCATCAGGTAAGTCTCGCGTTCTTTGCGGCTCATTTGTTTCCATGTTTCCGCAGAAATTTCATCATTCCCGTGTTGTTCCAGCTTTTGAATCAACAGAGAAATGGGTTTTGCTTTGTTCTCAACTATATCATAATAACTCTGATACAGCTGCATGAATATCCATTGGGTCCATTTGTAATAGGCAGGGTCGGAGGTTCGTATTTCGCGACTCCAGTCGTAACTAAAACCGATGTTTTTGAGCTGTTTTTTGAAAGTTCCGATGTTCGCTTCTGTGCTTACCGCGGGGTGAATGCCATGCTCAATGGCATATTGTTCTGCCGGCAGTCCAAAGGCATCAAAACCCATGGGGTGCAGCACATTATAACCCTGAAGTCTTTTGTATCGGGCGATGATATCTGAAGCTATATAACCCAGGGGATGACCGACATGTAAACCCGCACCGGATGGATAAGGAAACATATCGAGTACATAGTATTTCGGTTTGTCGGATTGGTTATGTGTGGTAAAGGTTCCTGAGTTTTCCCAATAGTTTTGCCAATGGGATTCAATACTTCTGAAATCGTAATTGCGCGACATATAATTTGATGTCCGCGAAAATAAAGGATTTGAGGCGCAAAGGCAGTCTTACACATAATGTGCATTAATCATTTTTTTAGGTCCAATGGAATTGGATAATTTTGAAAACTATGGCCAAGAAGACACGCAAGAGGAAGCCTTCATTTGTTCCGGCAGTACTCAGCATTACGCTGGTATTGGTGGTATTGGGCATGTTGAGTCTGATTACCATTTATACCGGACGTCTCATCGATTACTTAAAGGAGAATGTACAGGTTGTGATGTACATGAATACAGGCACTTCGGATGAAAAAGTTCAGGAATTGAATGCTCAATTAATGAAAATGGAAGCGGTAAAGGAGACCAAAGTAATCAGCAGTCAGGAGGCAGCAGCGCTGTTTAAAGAAGAGCTGGGTGATGATTTCACAGAAGTTTTGGGTGGAAATCCGCTCCCGCCGAGTATTGAAATTTATCTGAAGGGAAATACCCTCGACCGGGAATATATGGACAGTATGGTTCAGGCATTCAAGGCCATGCCCATGGTATACGAAGTGAGTTCGCAAAGCGATTTGATCGATGACATAAACCTGAATCGCGACAGATTGACCTATATCATGGGAGGAATTGGTTTGATTCTCATGTTGGTCGCCTTTGTGTTGATGAATAGCACGGTGAGACTGGCAGTCTACTCCAAGAGGTTCATAATCAAGAGCATGCAATTGGTCGGAGCGACGGAATGGTTCATCATATTTCCTTTTATCCGGAGATCAGTTTATTGGGTTTTGCTGGGATCCGTTTTGGCAACACTCATAACGGCGTCGGTGTATTTATATGGTGCGACCTGGCTGGATGGAAATGTATTCAATGGAGAAGGGAATTTTCTGAGTCAGAATTCTTTATTGGCAGAGTTGCCGGTTTTTGCCGGAATATTCGCATTTTTGCTCATCTCAGGACTTTTGGTGATAATACCGGGCACTTATGTGTCAACCCGAAGGTTTTTGAGATTGAAAATTGACGATTTGTATTGATAAATTATGTCTTCAAAAAGTAAAAAACCTACCCCTAAAGCTGCGGAACCCAAGCGTTCTAATTATAAGTCGGGATTTGTATTTGGCAGATTGAACTATATGCTGATGATTGCCGGACTCGTTGTTCTGATCATCGGATTTGCCCTGATGTATGGAGGGAAGGAAGATATTTATTCTTTTCGCCGGATTACCCTTGCACCCATTGTTGTAGTAGCCGGATTTATCATCGAGGTTTTTGCAGCATTGGTCAACTCTAAGGAGAACATGGTCAATGAGCCTGATTGAAGCCATTTTTCTGGGAATACTGCAGGGGCTCACAGAGTTTTTACCTGTAAGCAGCAGCGGGCATATTGAGCTTTTCAAGGTAATTTTTGATACGCATATCGAAGAGGGGCTGTTTTTTACCCTGATTTTGCATTTGGCTACTGCATTAAGTACTGTTTTCGTGCTCAAAAAGGACATCTTCGGATTGTTTCAAAATATGTTTAAAAAGGGGGATGGTTCTTCCATGCCATATGTCATCAAAATACTCATATCGATGATACCGGCGGTTTTGGTAGGATTTTTCCTTGAGGATGAAATCGATGCGTTTTTCTCGGGGAACCTGGGTTTGGTAGGTGTTTGTTTATTAATTACCGGAGTCATATTGTTTTATTCTGACCGCATGCGTTATGAAGGTTCAGAAATCACCAATAAAGATGCATTTGGCATTGGATTGATACAGGCCATAGCCATTTTGCCGGGCATTAGTCGCAGCGGATCTACCATTGCCGGTGCAGTTTTAATGGGGAAAGACAGAGCCAAAGCAACGGCTTTCTCTTTTATTATTGTGCTTCCGTTAATTGTTGGAGCCAGCCTAAAAAAACTGATAGACTATCGTGGATCTGAAATAACGGAAGCAGTTCCGGATATGGCTTCCTTGGGAGTTTCTTTCGTATTTGCCTTTGTTGTAGGTGTGTTTGCCTGCAGATGGATGGTTTCTTTGGTGAGAAAGAGCAGGCTGAAGTGGTTTGCTTTTTACTGCTGGGCAGTTGGCATAACATCTATCATAGTTTCCTTTATTTATTGAAAGCCTTTTTTCTGTTTTTTGTCTTATTGATTTCTCATGTCGGGGTGAATGCTCAAACATGTGATACCACCGGGACAGCGGTTTGTGTTGAGGTTTTTGAAGACAAATCGGTTAAATCCATACACTATTATAAGCATGGTTTACGCACCGGGAAATGGGTAGAATTTGATAAAAATGGTCGCTTGGTTCGCAAAACAAAATACCGCAGGGGAAAGAGAATCTGGGAATTTAGTTATGCCGGCAATCGGGTGATACAAAGCATAGACCGAAAAGGCAGGGTAAAAGCTGTGCGAGACTGCGGTTGTTGAAAATCAATTCAGGCGGCTGCCTGCATGCAATGTAAATTCAGGGATGGAGATATGCATGGATTCTCCGGTTTCCAAATCATGAAACAGGTATGAGCCTCTCATTTTTCCCAATTCAGAACTGATCTGACACCAGGAAACATATTCGTATTTTTCGCCCGGGATAATCACTGGTTGTTCGCCGACAACACCTTCTCCTTCTACTACTTTATCCGGACCCAAAGAGTCGGTGATATACCATACCCGACTAATGAGTTGTACGGGATGCTCTCCCATATTTTCGAGGGTAATTCTATAAGAAAATGCGAATTCCCCTAATTCTGCATTAGAGAACTGATCCTGAAAAAAAGAAGACACAGTTACCTTGATGGAATGGGTTATCTGTGATACCAGGGACAAGTTCATGGGTCAAAAATAGGAAAGGGATGAAAACAATCAAGTGTCTGTGTGTCATACCAATGTGAATAATGTAAATACTTTTACATTTGTATCCTGATGCAATTCTCTTCAAAGTCCGTAGAATCCACTGTAAATGAGTTGTCTAAATTGCCCGGAATTGGTAAAAAAACAGCCTTAAGACTGGTGATACATCTGCTGAAAACGGATGAGGATTATGTGTATAAATTGGGTGATTCCATTCAACGTTTGCGCAAGGAAACCCGATTTTGTACTGAGTGCGGAAACATTTGTGAAGGAGAGAAATGTAATATATGTACTTCCCCGAGCAGAGATAAAGGTTTGGTTTGTGTGGTGAAGGACTTTCAGGATATCATAGCGATAGAAAATACAGGACAATTTTCAGGTGTATATCATGTATTGGGTGGCTTAATTTCCCCTTTGGATGGCATAGGGCCTGACCAATTGAGCATCCCCTCGTTATTGGGAAAGATACAGGCCGGTGAAATTCAGGAAATGATTTTGGCTTTGAGTGCCAATATGGAAGGAGATACAACTGCTTATTATATTTCTAAAATAGCCTCGGCATCAGGCATCAAAATAACGGCCATCAGCAGGGGAATTTCCGTTGGAGGTGAGTTGGAATATGCGGATGAAGCGACCCTGGGTCGATCTATACGGGATCGTTCTGCCTACATTAAGTGAAGTTTAAGTTTGAAAAATTAGCGTGTATAAACGCGTGATTCTCGTCATTATTATGAGATTCTCGTAAAAATTTCTTTAATTTCGAAGACTAAGGAAATACCCAATCCTTAACGGAGATTCTTTAAAGCGTTGATTATGAGAAATTTATTACTAAAATCCAAATCCTTTTTGGTTGTTGTTTTTTCCATCCTCAGTTTTCAGGTACAAGCCCAGTTTACCGATTCAGTGGTATATGACTTTGGCGGAGCACCCGGAGGATGTGCCGTATGTGGTTCAGGATATTCTTGTATGACTAATTATACCCCTGGATTTAACGACGCGAACAACGGAAAAAGATTGATTAATCTAAAATTCAAGGTCTTTTATACCGCTTGCGCCAACGGAACCTATTATGCAATTTTAAATGGGGATACGATGGGCTCATTTAATGCAGCCAACAATTGTTCCTGCGGGTCATGTTTTATCGATTCTGTTGAAGTAACGAATCTGTCTAAGCTAAATGCGTATAAAATTGGTCAATCCAATACCCTGAATTTAGGGGGAGTGTATTTGTGTATCGACAAGATCATGATGATCCGGACTTTTGCTGCGCTAACACCCGATAATGCCGGCGTAATGAGCATCGATAGTCCGAAATACAGCTGTCCGGGTGCTGTCGCTGTTAAAGTTACCATAGCGAATAACGGAACAACCCGGTTGGATTCAGTAGAAGTGCACTGGACCTATAATGGGGTGAGCCAAACAATGTATCATCATAAGTCAGTGCTTGATACCATTGGGGGCGCCGGATCAAGAACGGCTCAGGTTACTTTAGGTACAAAAACGCTGGTAAACGGCAAGATAGATACCCTGGTTGTTTGGACATCCATGCCAAATGGGAAGTCTGATACCGTAAATTATGATGATACCTTACGTGCGTATTTGCTCCCGTCGGTTTCAGATACTTTTACGGTGGGAGGGACGAGTCCGGATTTTTCTACCATACAGGATGCGGTCAATTATCTTCAGGCTAATGGTTTATGCGGTCCGGTGGTTTTGAATTTGAGACCGACCGGCTTTTACGAGCAGGTTATTCTACCGCCAGTTCCGGGTTCGAGTTCCACAAATACCATAACCATACGATCAGAAAGTGGAGATAGTACTGCATCGAATGTATATTTTGTTCCAAGCTCCAGTACTACGAATTTTATCTTCAAATTCCTGACCGGAGCATCCAACTATCGGTTATCTCAGTTCACCGTGGAGGCATTGAGTGCTTCCTATGGACGCTTGATATGGATGGAAGGTCAGAACAACAACATTCAAATCAATAACTGCCGATTAAAAGGATATGCATCCACGTCCACATCAAGTTTTATGACCCTGATTCATAAACCTTCAGTCAGCAATAGTCCATTGAACAATTTCAGGGTCATGAATAACCGTTTCGAATACGGATCGGTCGGAATTTGGTTGGAAGGTCCTCAAAAGAGCAATCTTGTTTATATCGAAAACAATGATTTCTATCAGCAACATTACCAGAATGCTATTCTGCTTTATGTGAACGGATTGTTTGTGAGACGCAATGATGTTGAAAGAACTACAGGGTCTTATACTTATGCATATGGTTTTCAGATGAGTCAGATAGATAGTGGGGAAGTTAGTTTTAACCGAATTGATTTGAAGAACAGTGGGGTCGGCTTGTATATGTATTTGGTGAATGGAACCACCATGAATCCTTTTAGGGTTTATAATAACATGATTTCTGTGAATTATAGCAGCGACAGTTATGCGAATGCAGGTGGTGCGGTGATAGAAAGTTGCAACCGCATGCAATTTTTCAACAATAGCTGTTATGGGCGCAGTTTGAACGGTGATCAGATTGTTTTAATCAACTATGGAACCAACGTAGAATTGAAATACAACTCCTTGATGCGTGAAGGTGGTGGAGTAGTGCTGAGTGCAAATGGAAGCAGTTCCAGTTTTATGGCAGACTATAACAACTACTTCCATGCCAGTATGGGAGACGTGTGTCGGATAAATTCCACCTTGTACAGATCGTTGACTTCCTGGATTTCGGCAACGGGTGATGATTCCATGACAAGAACCGGGAATCCATTTTATATTTCATCTTCCGATCTGCATTCGCGAGGGGTAGATTTGAATGAACGGGCAAAACCTGTTTCATATATCGGCACCGATATTGATGGGGAAACCCGACACGCCACTCGTCCGGATATTGGAGCAGATGAGTTCAGCATTCCGCCTGATGATGCCGGAATTGTGGGCATAGACCGGTTCATGGCCGACAGTATCTGCGTCATCGCGCATTTGAAAAACTTCGGAAGTGACACCCTTAAATCCGTTACCTTAAATTGGTCGGTAAACGGAAGCAGCCGCACACCGGTAAGCTGGACCGGAGCAATCCCATCCGGTGATTCCCTGCATGTTTGTTTGGGATATCAAAAATTTGTAACCGCCACCCTGTACGATATTAAAGTTTTCAGCAGTTCGCCGAACGGCAAGTCGGATACGCTGAACTTTAACGATACCTTCAGCTTAAGTTCGTATCCGGTGCTGAATGGAGTATATACCATTGGAGGAAGCAGTCCTGATTTCAGTAATATTACGAATGCCGTTACCGCTTTGAACACTTACGGAATTATGGATTCAGTGCGTTTCCGTATCCGAAATGGAACGTACAACGAGCAATTTTATATTGAAGAAGTAGATGGAGCCATAGATGAAAACGACATCGTTTTTGAATCCGAGGCCATGGATAGCAGCAAAGTGGTCATTTCATACAGTCCGAGTTGGTCTTATCCATATTTGGTGAGGGTTTTCAATACATCAGGGGTGACTTTCCGCCACCTGACCTTCAGAAATACCAATTCATCTTCTCCCTCCAGAGTTTTTATGATAGAAGGTGAGATATCAGACATTAACATTGAAAATAACCGGATATTTTCTACTTATCGCAACGGATCATCGGTGTACGATGATGCGTTGATATACTCAGATTATCAGGCCGTTGAGCGATTTAATATACTTAGGAATTACTTCACCGGAGGTGCCGCTGCTTTTTATAATTACAACGATATGGATGTGGAGTTTTCCCATAACATGTTGGATAGTCAATACGCTTTTGGATATTACGCCTCAAGTACCAATGGAGAATACATATGTGGCAATAACACCATCATCGGATCCTCGACGTATTCCAACTATTACGGAATATATATTGATAATTTGAACGGGAATGGCCGCATTTATCAGAACAAGATTTATGGACATGATAACAAGATTCAATATGGAATTTATTTAAACAATCACTATCAAAATGTTAATAGTGACAGTGTGCACATATATAATAATTTTATCAGTGCAGGTATGCCGTCAACTGCGAGTTATGGTATCTACATTGACTATACAGATGCTTGTAATATTGTATACAACAACATATTAAATCATGGAAGTGATACGGCTAATTCCAGAGCACTTTTTGTATATAATTCTGATTACTTAAATATTTTAAACAATAATTTAGTCAATTCACTGGGTGGTTTTCCGATGCAAATCGATTATTTCGATGACGTTTTCTCGAATTTCAATAATTTATACTCTCCCAATGGAGCCATCTGCCAATTCAACTTTAGCGATTATTATAGTTTGAGCGATTGGATGGCTACCGATTTCGATACGAATTCGGTTTCCCTGAACCCTTTATATACCTCTAATTCGGACTTGCATGTTGGTGCCGTGGGATTAGATAAAAAGGCCAGGATTCATCATTCCATTACTACAGATATAGACGGAGAAACCCGGAGTACATCCACGCCGGATATCGGTGCTGACGAATTTGTACCGCCGACCCTGGATATTGCCGTTGCGGAATTTTTAAGCCCCGGAACTACCATAAAACCCGATTCTATACAAATAAAAGTGGTGGTACTAAATCTGGGTATAGATACAGTGACAACTTTTAAAGTGGGTGGATTGGTTAATCAAACCTCATTTTCAGTCATTACAGTTAATAAGACCTTAAATCCGGGAGACACTACCCATGTAATTTTAGGTGGCTATAAGTTCAAAAAAGATTCAGTAAACAATATTGCTTGCTGGACGCAAGAGCCCAACAATACCACCGATCAGAAAAAATCTAATGATACCTTAAGGATTTTAAACCGCAAAACTGCCATGAGTGGTGTGTATACCATCGGGGGTAGCAGTCCGGATTTCCCGGGATTTATTCAGGCAATTAATGCAATGGAGGACGTTGGAATTGCGGATAGTGTAAGATTTAGAGTTCGCGCAGGAACCTATACCGAACGATTGAGAATTGAACCAATTGCAGGAGCAGGAGCCAGAAACAGCATTGTTTTTGAAAGTGAAAATCTGGATAGTTCCAGCGTGCTATTGACTTCAAACACCACACAATTCGATAGCAATTATGTCGTATTCGTTTCCGGAGGAGATGGTATTACTTTCCGGAATATTACCATTCAGGCCATTGGTTCGAGTTATGGAACAGTGTTGCGCTTTGAT
>CAZTGZ010000060.1:7043-13104 GCA_964613385.1 uncultured Chitinophagaceae bacterium | reverse complement strand
AAGCAGGTAATGACCAAAGAGAATGCGTTTTTAATGACTTTTTCGCTGAGGGGGGGCGTGGAGGAGCACGATGGCACGTCGAGGAGATTGTATTCTTACGGGATTTGTTATGACAACGAAATTGGCGGTAAAACGGGCACATCGGAGAACAATGCAGATGGCTGGTATGTCGGGATTACACACGATTTAGTAACCGGAGTATGGGTGGGCTGTGATGATATGAGAATTCACCTGCCGGGAGCTCAGGGACAGGGCGGAAGAACGGCTTTACCTATCTACGGGAGGTTTATGCAGTTGTTGTATGCAGATCCTTCGACGGGGATTCGAAAAGGGAAATTCATGAAACCGGCGAAACTGGAAAAGAGCATTGATTGTTACACACCCTATGTTGCTCCGGATACGGTGGCCATTGACACATCAGACGAAGAATGGATGAATGATTCGATTATGAAAATTTTGGAAGGGGAGTTGGAAATCCCTGAATCTGAATTGGTTCCTGCAGAGGAATAAGTCGTCAATACCCTAATTTCTACATTCTAATGTCTAATTTTAAAAGGCGATCACCATTTTTACACCGCTTCCTTTTGGGGTATGTACATTGAACCAATAAACGCCCTTTTTATCCAGGGTAATTTCGGTAGCATGTTCTTTGGTGAGTAGCCATTTTCCTGAAGCGTTGTATATTTCTACAGTACAAGGCCATCCATCCGTGGTTTTTAGGTGAAATTTCCCATTTCCCGGATTGGGGAATATTTCGAAATTCAGATTGGGGTTTAGGTTATGTATGGAGGAAACATCCACAAAGAATGAATCGCTTTTCTCGCTTTGACACCCAAATTCAGAAATCAAAACAGCTTGATCATAACCGCTGCGCAGGGGCAAGATGGAACGGTTTTGTGTGATGAACAGTAAGGTGTCATTGAGATACCACTGATAGTTTTTTGCGATGATGTAGGAGGCCAGTTCACATATGGCATAGTTAAATAAAAATCGAAATATGAAAAATTGGACTATTTTCGATTAACATCTGAGCATTGCGATGTATCTTTTGGATATGGAATTTAAGTTTAAAATTTCCTTTTTATTATTACTTCTAACCTTCACTCAATTGTGTTCTTCACAAATTCTAAGAACCAGAAACTGGCACTTTGGCTACAATACCTCTTTGATATTTGAAAAGGATACAGTTTTAGTCGATACCTCAGCCATTCACTCTGACGAATCATGCACCAGTATATCAGATGAACAAGGAAATTTGTTGTTGTACTCAGATGGGGTAACCGTTTGGAATAAAAATCACCAAGTTATTGGTAATGGCACAGGAATATTAGGCCACCAAAGTTCTAGCAGAGGCAGTGTTTTATTGCCTTTTGAAAATAAAGACAGTGTTTTTTATTTGTTTACGACAGATTACCAGGGAAATTCAAATGGATTGCGTTATTCAAAAATTATAAATTTAGGGAATGACAGTTTTCATATTACCTCAAAAAATAATTTATTAAACTCAAGTGTAGCAGAGCCCATTGGAGCGATAAACCATCAGGACAATATTCGTCAATGGATTATGGTAAGGCAGTTTAATGGATATAATTACTATGCATTTCTTCTAGGAAAAGATGGTGTAGTCGATTGTCCTGTTATTTCAAAAAGTACCATATATATTGGAAAAAGTACAAACCCTGTTAGTGCTCAAAATGATTGTGCTTTTAGTCCAAGTGGAGATAAATTTTCAAGTACATACGTCTTGAACAATGGTTCTGATATTTTTGAGTTCAACAATTTCAATGGAACAATGAGTAAAAATGTTTACTTAAGTAATATAAGATTTCCTACTGGTACACATTTTTCGTATAACAATAAGTTTTTGTATATTTCTGAAGCTCAAAATAGTATTATACAGATTAGGGTGGATACAGTTGAAGAATTCTTTATATCGAAAAATAAATACTACATTAATAATTCTTTTAATAATAAATTTGATCTTCAACTAACACCTGAGTATCATCTATTATTAATTCAACAAGGTTCACAATTTTTTGGAAAAATAGAATTTCCCAATAGATCAGACAGTTCCTGTAATTATATGATAGAAGGGTTGCCTTTAGGCAAAGCAAAATGGAGATATGGTCTTCCTAACTTCAATTTTAGCTATTTTCATAGGCCTTCCATAGACTTCAGTTATGACCATAATTGTAGGAATAATTCATATGGCTTTGAAGCTACAGATACATTTCAAGCACGGGAATTTATCTGGCGATTCAATACCAGTCACAAGCAATTTGAAAAGAACGGAGAAAAAGTACAAATATCCTTGATGGATACAGGTTGGTGGCAGGTTACGCTGGTTGGAAACGGCGCCTATCAGTCAGATTCCGTGACCAAGAATATTTATGTTTATGAAAGGATAGTTGAGGACTTTTTAGGAAATGACACTTCCGTTTGTGTTGGCGATTCATTGACTTTTGAATTGAAAACGCCAAAGGATATGCATTGCATTCATTGGATGGGGCAAACAGGTCAGGATTATGAAAATTATCATAAAGAAAGTTATAAGGTTGATTCTAACGGAACCTATACGGTAAAAATGACCAATAAGGCATTTTGTACCTTTTACGATACCATTAATGTCAACCTGATTCCATTGCCCGAAAAACCCGTGATAAGTTATGCGACCGGAGAATTGGCCGGAACAGTTAAAACGGCTAAATACAATTGGTATTTGAATGACACCTTCTTGTTACAAACCACCGAGCGATCCATACTGCCTCTCAAGAATGGATACTACCGTTTGCAATACATTAATGAGAATGGATGCGAAGGTCCCTTGAGTGATTCATTTTGGGTTGGTAATGTGGGAATGATACCCGCAAACCCTACAGATATTTTAATATTCCCAAATCCATCCAATGGAGAAATCAATATAAAGGTGGCCGAAAGTGCTAAATATGATGTAGATATTTTTGATATCGGCGGGAAATTGGTTTTTAGCGAATCTTATGACATTTTGGATGAAAAAGCCTTGAGGATTGATCTTCTGTCCGGCAATTACCATCTAAAAGTTACCTACCGGAATCAATATTTTCTTACAAAGCTTGTTATCCAACCTTAACCAAGAAAACATTCAAATACCTCATTGTTTTTCTAATGTTTGTTGTACCCAAGACCTTAGTGGCACAGTCAACCTTTGAATGTGGATTTGATACGGTTCGAGCCATCCAACAAGGTATAGAAGTTAATGATTCGAACAAATAAACCACCAAAAATGGAATTAAGTAAATAGTTTGACTTAATTTGATTAACGTTTGAGCATTTATCTGTATCTTCTTAGTATGGCAAATAGGTTAGAGATTACATTTTTTTTGATACTCCTTTTGTTAACGCAATTGTGTTCATCTCAAATTCTTCGAACCAAAAACTGGCATTTTGGCTATAATACCTCTTTGATATTTGAAAAGGATACAGTTTTAGTCGATACCTCTGCAATCAGAACGGCAGAGTCTTGTGCTAGCCTTTCAGACATAAACGGAAATTTACTTCTTTATACAGATGGTGTATCGGTATGGAATAGACAACACCAAATTGTTGGAAATGGAAGTGGGTTATTGGGGCATGAAAGTTCCAGTAGGGGAAGTGTATTACTCTCAATAAATCGAGATGATAGTTCCATTATTCTATTTACGACTGACTCAAGAGGTGGCTCAAATGGATTGAGATATCATTTGATCAAAATGAATAGTAAAGACTCATTCAATATTTCCAAAAAGAACATATTAATTAAATCGAATATCGCTGAACCTATTGCGGCGATAAACCATCAAGATAATAAGCGGGTATGGGTTTTATGCAGAGAGTTTAATGGCTTTGATTATTTTTCTTATCTAGTGACATCTGAAGGCATAATCGATTGTCCTGTTACTAGTAAGAGCGCTATTTTTATTGGAAAATCGGAACCTGCTACAGCACAAAATGATATTGTTATTAGTTCAGATGGGCGCATGTTGGCTCAATGCTATTTTGCATTATCTAAGTTAGAATTATTTAAGTTAAATAATCAAAGTGGAAATCTTTATGACGGGTTTGTTTTAGACGATCAATGGTATCCAACTGGCTTGTCGTTTTCTCCTAACAATGAATATCTGTTCTTAAGTGAAAGAACTAGAGATATTATTCAATACAAAATGTCAGTTTTCAACAAATCATATGTATTGGCAAATAATTTTCATTACCCAGGGTTATACTATAAGTTTGAATTACAACAAACCCTTCAAAGAAAAATTCTCTCAGTAAGACCGGATAGCATTTCTCTCGATGTAATTGTTAATCCAAATACTTATGGTAGTGACTTAGAAATTAAAATTGGAGGACAATCTCTTGGAAACCAACCCCAGCCGGTAGGTCTGCCCAATTTCAATTACAGCTATTTTTATACCCCTTCCATAGACTTCAGTTATGACCATAATTGTAGGAACAATTCATATGGCTTTGAAGCTACAGATACATTTCAAGCACGGGAATTTATCTGGCGATTCAATACCAGTCACAAGCAATTTGAAAAGAACGGAGAAAAAGTACAAATATCCTTGATGGATACAGGTTGGTGGCAGGTTACGCTGGTTGGAAACGGCGCCTATCAGTCAGATTCCGTGACCAAGAATATTTATGTTTATGAAAGGATAGTTGAGGACTTTTTAGGAAATGACACTTCCGTTTGTGTTGGCGATTCATTGACTTTTGAATTGAAAACGCCAAAGGATATGCATTGCATTCATTGGATGGGGCAAACAGGTCAGGATTATGAAAATTATCATAAAGAAAGTTATAAGGTTGATTCTAACGGAACCTATACGGTAAAAATGACCAATAAGGCATTTTGTACCTTTTACGATACCATTAATGTCAACCTGATTCCATTGCCCGAAAAACCCGTGATAAGTTATGCGACCGGAGAATTGGCCGGAACAGTTAAAACGGCTAAATACAATTGGTATTTGAATGACACCTTCTTGTTACAAACCACCGAGCGATCCATACTGCCTCTCAAGAATGGATACTACCGTTTGCAATACATTAATGAGAATGGATGCGAAGGTCCCTTGAGTGATTCATTTTGGGTTGGTAATGTGGGAATGATACCCGCAAACCCTACAGATATTTTAATATTCCCAAATCCATCCAATGGAGAAATCAATATAAAGGTGGCCGAAAGTGCTAAATATGATGTAGATATTTTTGATATCGGCGGGAAATTGGTTTTTAGCGAATCTTATGACATTTTGGATGAAAAAGCCTTGAGGATTGATCTTCTGTCCGGCAATTACCATCTAAAAGTTACCTACCGGAATCAATATTTTCTTACAAAGCTTGTTATCCAACCTTAACCAAGAAAACATTCAAATACCTCATTGTTTTTCTAATGTTTGTTGTACCCAAGACCTTAGTGGCACAGTCAACCTTTGAATGTGGATTTGATACGGTTCGAGCCAATCTTGTAGCGGGTACCAATTGGTTTATTGAAGAATTCTGATCAAGAGCAAAACGCACTTCTGTAACGGAATGCCCGCGTTAGGGGGTGCAGCGGAAATCCTTTGTCGCTTTAGCGCAAAGATTGCAGCGAAACACCCGACCCGCTAGGGGAACGCCCAACATGGTAAGCTTATAACGCATCGGAATAAATATGAAAAAACGCCGGTAAATACAGGTAGCGCAATGTTTACCTTCGGGATTTTGGAATTAGCCCGCTGACTGTTCCAAGATGGCCGAAATACCCGGAAGTTGTTTTCCTTCAAAGAACTCGAGCAATGCCCCGCCTCCTGTTGAAACATAACTGACTTTATCGGCATAACCGAACTGGTTCACTGCAGCTGCAGAGTCGCCGCCTCCGATTAAACTGTAAGATCCGTTTTCTGTTGCACGGGCTATGGCCTCGGCTACTCCGCGCGTTCCGCCGGCAAAGGGAGACATTTCAAACACACCCATGGGCCCGTTCCAGAGTATGGTGCCCGATAGGCGAATGACTTCCGAATAGGTATTTAAGGCGTCGGTTCCGATGTCTAAAGCCATC
>CAZTGZ010000060.1:0-7033 GCA_964613385.1 uncultured Chitinophagaceae bacterium | reverse complement strand
GACAGTTTGGTTTGGGCATCGGCACTGAAGGCATCGGCGACGACGGAATCTGCCGGCAAATAGATATTGACGCCTTTGCGGCGTGCTTTTTCCAGTAATTCGAGGGTCATTTCCATACGATCGGTTTCGCACAACGAATTGCCTATGGATTGGCCTTGGGCTTTCAGGAAGGTATATGACATACCCCCACCGATGAGGATGTTGTCGGCTACATTCAGTAAATTGTTTAAAATGAGCAGTTTGTCGCTGACTTTGGCGCCACCAACGATGGCGGTAAAAGGACGAGAGGGCTCGTTCATGACCTTTTGGGCATTCCGTACTTCTGCGGCCATCAGATACCCGAAGCAGCACTTTCCGCGGAAATTATTGGCGATGATGGCGGTGCTGGCATGCGCCCGGTGGGCAGTGCCGAAGGCGTCGTTGATGTAAAAATCGCCCAGTTTGGAGAGTTGAGCAGCAAATGCAGTATCTCCGGCCTCTTCTTCTTGATGAAAGCGCAAATTTTCCAAAAGCAAAATCTGTCCGGATTCGAGATTGGCAGCCTTATATTCTGCATCGGGGCCCACGCAATCATCAGCCAGAAGGACTACGTGACCGGTCAGTTTTTCTACCTGTTTCTGAATGTGCTTCAGGGAGTATTTCTCATTCCGCTCGCCTTTTGGCCGACCCAGATGGGACATTAAAACGGGTTTTCCGCCCTGCTCTAATACCTTTTGGATGGTAGGTACAGAGGCGCGAATTCTACTGTCGTCGCTTATTTCGAAATGCTCATTTAAGGGCACATTAAAGTCTACCCGTATAAGAACATTCAGGCCATTGACATCAAACTGATCCAGCGTCATAATTTCTTTCATTATTTGGTGAGTTTTTCCCAATTGGCTTTGGCGTCGAAGGCCTCGGCGGCTGCACCTTTGCGTATGATTCTCACTTTGTTCATCATGGTATTTGCGCGGGCATTTTGTACGACCTGCATTCCATCGATCACATATCCAAAAACGGTGTGCAGGCCGTCTAACCAGGGCGTAGGAACGATGGTAATGAAAAACTGACTGCCGTTGGTCTTGCCTGCATTGCTGTATGGCTGTTTTCCGGGTTGATCGCTATTAGCCATGGATAATACTCCGGGTCTGTCGTGTTTAAGCGCAGGGTTTGTTTCATCGCGAATGGAGTAACCGGGCCCGCCCTGTCCGGTGCCTTGAGGGTCACCACCCTGAATCATAAAGTTTTCATTGTCGCCATTGGCAATGCTGATTACCCTGTGGAAGATTAATCCATCATAAAAAGCTTCACCCGGTTTGCGGTAGGTATTCGGTATTTTCCCTTCAGCCAATCCAACAAAATTACCCACGGTTCCCGGGGCTTTTTCCATCTCCAGTTGAAGGGTGATGTTTCCGCTACTTGTTTCAATAACCGCATATAATCCATCGGGTAAACTGTCTTCGTTAAAAACCGCTTCCGTTCCGATATCGGGATTATCCAGTGTATCCGACAATGTTTCGGATTCTGAAGTATTGGCCTCTTTGTTGTTGTTACAAGAAAGTAAAAACATGCCCGACAGCAGGGCAAAACACAGGACTAATTGTTTCATTTTATTTGATTTTTTACGATTTTCTAAACTCACTGCAAACCTAATTCAAAAACCACCCTATTCGCAAGTACCTGATTTTATCTTGATGCATTGTTGAAATGACTATTTTTGTCACTTTATCCTATGGCAGGAAATATTTCACTTAAATTAGGGAATTGGCTCTATTCCAATGCATTTGGAGTCTACAATATCTTATATCCGATTTTTAAAAACCGGCAGGACAAGCAGGAGATAGAATTTCTGAAATCTCATGTAAAAAAAGGCCATACCGTTGTGGATATTGGTGCAAACATTGGGTTTTACACCAAAATACTCTCTGAACTTGCCGGAAGCAGCGGGAAAGTGCACTGTTTTGAGCCGGATGAGATTAATTTCAGGCATCTTACACACAATTCGAAAGGATTGGGGAATGTAAGCCTGAATAAAAAGGCGGTTTCAGCCACTTCGGACCCCATACGAATTTATCATTCAAAATTGCTGAATGTAGATCACAGAACGTATCCTGTGGACGAATATGCTTCCGTTTCGGAAATTGAGGCCATTGATTTAGACAGTTATTTTTCAGCCGGAGAAAAGGTTGATTTCATCAAAATGGACATTCAGGGATATGAAATTGAGGCGTTGAAAGGCATGAAGCGTGTGATTGCTGAAAATCCCGGCATTGAATTATTGATGGAATTCTGGCCTCATGGATTGAAATCGGCCGGTCACCATGTGCAGGACTTGTTTGATATGTTGTCCCAGTATGGCCTGGATTTCCGGTTGACCAATGCCCTCCAGGAAGCTGTGAAACCTGCAGCGGCTTATGTAAACTGGCCGGAAAATACCTTTACCAATTTATACGCATTTAAATCCTGACCTATGTCAAAAAAGAACAAACCGGCGAAAGCAGCGCCGGTAAAAAAAGCCCTTAACACGCAAAAAGACCTTTTTACCCGCTTAAATGATTATCTGGATGCGCGAAAAGGAATGTGGGGCATTGGAATTACGGCGCTCTCATTGATTTTGTCTTTGTGCATGTTCAATGCAAAAATATCCATCGGACATGACGATGCGCTGTACATTGAAGCCGCCAAAAGTTATGCCGACAACTTTTTTACCTATTTCTATACTGCGAACGCCCCCTTATATATGATTTTGATGGCTTTGCCGGTTAAAATCTGGGGTGTAAATGTGATTGTTCTCAAAATTTTTAGTCTCGTATTTTTCGTTTTGAGCATCTGGCTCCTCTACAGAGCTTTTGTGAACAGAGTTCCGCATATCATTTTATTTACTTCTCTCCTTCTATTTGCCGGAAACTGGATGGCACTGGAATACGCCAGTTTAACCTATACAGAGGCCATGTATCTGATGATGCAGGCCTTGTTTTTCTGGATAGCCAACAAGCTCACATCGCGATTAGAGAAGGAAGAATCTGCGAACCTGGGCGAACTCATTAAGAACCATTGGTTATGGTGGGTTTTGTTAGGGGTGATTTTCTATTTGCTCTATTTTACGAGAACGGTAGGTATAGGGGCATTAGCTGTTTTACCGCTTGTTTTTCTGATTACCAGAAAAGTCAAACCGGCTTTGATTGCCGGTGTTTCGATGGTACTTTTTACCGGAATTTTCGAAGTGTTAAAACGGGTAATCTGGAGCGGTGCGCCCACTGTTTCTTCTAACCAGAGCGATATTCTGTTTCAAAAGGACCCGTACGATGCAAGTCAGGGCACGGAAGATTTGGCCGGCTTTATTGATCGGTTCTGGGGCAATATTCAGGTGTATCTGTCTTCAAGACTTTGGGAAATTTTAGGCTTCAGGCCGGAGCCTTCCGAGGTAATTGCCTCTCTGGCAGTGCTCACCATTATTCCACTGGTTGGAGGGCTTTTGATCGCCTTCAGAAAAAAGGACAGTTATATTTTGAATGCCGTGTTATATACCGCCGCATTGTTGTCTATTACTTTCCTTGTTTTGCAGGTTCAATGGGGGCAAGGAAGATTGGTGATGGTGTTTGTTCCGTTGATTTCCATGGTTGGAATGTATTTCTTTTATCAACTGTTCAGTACAGAAAATCTGAAAGGGTTTCAATTTGTATTTATGATCATGGCGGCCATTTTTGTGTTTACCGGGTATAAATCAACACTCAATAAAATCAAAGTCAACATTCCTATAGCCAAGGCCAACCTGATCAAAGGTGATAAGTTTGCCGGATATACGGATGATTGGGTTAATTATCTGAGAATGAGCGAATGGTGTGCAGATAGTTTGCCTCCGAACGCATTGGTCGCTTGCAGAAAGGCACCTATGTCATTTGTTTATGGAAAGGGAAAACCATTTTATGCTATTTACAGGGGAGATGAAACGGCAAATGCAGATACGATCATTGCCCAATTAAAAAGAGACAAGGTAACCCACGTGATTCTGGCCAATTTACGGGTGAACCCGAAATCTTCTCAGGCAGGAATCATCAATACAGTGCATAGGTTTTTGAAACCCATTGTTGATAAATATCCAATGTCATTAGAGATGGTGCGACAAGAAGGAACCTCAGAGGAAGCAGTATTGTACAAATTCAACTTCCAATGAGTGGATTTCTCCGGATAAAAGAGATAGACACCTATGGTTTGGATGACCCGAGGCGAACCTTGGCGCATAAGGAAATCATACTGGGCAAGCCATTTCTCAAAAAACTATACACCGAATGGTATAATCGGATAAAAGACAATTTACCGGCTCAGGCGACCCGGGTTATTGAGTTAGGTTCCGGTGGTGGATTTTTAAAGGAGATTATCCCGGGCATAACCACCAGTGATATATTGGAAATTCCGGGCAACGATATGGTTGTGGATGGTTTGAACATGCCATTTGAAGACAATAGCATAGATGCATTTCTGATGGTGGATGTTTTTCACCATGTTCCGGATAGCGCAAAGTTCTTACAAGAGATGCACAGGACATTAAGACCGGGAGGGAGAATCATCATGTCAGAACCATGTAATACAGTTTGGAGTCGTTTAATTTACCAGAACTTTCACCATGAACCATTCAGACCTGATGGAGACTGGACCATACCCGGAAGCGGGCCCATGAGCGATGCCAACGGAGCTTTGCCATATATTGTTTTTGAGCGCGATCTGAAGCGGTTTAATGATGAGTTTCCCGGATTATTGCTGAAGGAGAACCGAAAACACACGCCTTTGCGGTATTTGCTCAGCGGTGGAGTGTCCATGAAACAATTGGTACCCAATTTTTCCTTTGGTCCCATTACATTTTTTGAAAGACTTATATCTCCTTTCAGAAACTGGTTTGCCATGTTTCAGTTTATTGTAATAGAAAAAAAGTGAGTGAATTAATTAAATATTTCGATCAGCAAGCTCCCAAAAGAGCAAAAGGCGGCATACTCAATGCCTACTATTGGCAAGACATTTACCGTTATATTGACTACTTCGTTGACGAAAACTCAAGTGTTCTTGAAATTGGCTGCGGAACAGGCGATTTGTTGCAAAACCTGAAATCTACTCAAAAAAAAGGCATCGACTTTTCGGAAGCGATGATTGAAGAGGCTCGCAAGAAAAATCCGGAAATTGAATTTGAGGTGAGGTCAGCTGAAAATCTCGACGGTGTGGGCACTTTCGATGTAATAGTTCTCTCCAATTTGGTCGGCTATCTACAGGATGTTCAGGCTGTATTTACAGAATTGAATAAGGCCTGTCATGAAAGAACCAAAATCATCGTAAACTACTACAGTAAATTTTGGGAACCTGCATTGGGACTGGCAGAAAAGCTGGGTATGAAGACCCCCGGGCCGGATCAAAACTGGTTAACCCAGCAAGATCTGAACAATTTGCTGTATCTGGCGGGATTTGATGTTTATCGCAGCAACCGGCGTATGTTGGTTCCATTGTATATTCCTCTTATTTCGCCCCTGTTCAATCGATACATCGCCAAGCTTCCATTCTTCAGAAGCCTGTGCATCAACCATTTTTCATTTGCACAACCGAGAATATCTCCTTCACAGGAAGAAGTTCAAAATAAATACAGCACTTCGGTGATTATTCCGGCCAGAAACGAAAGTGGAAACATCGAAAATGCCATACTCAGAATGCCTGAATTCGGGAAACATATTGAGATCATTTTTGTGGAAGGGAACTCTACGGATGACACATGGGAGACGATACAGCACATTCAAAAGAAATATGGCGACAAATACGACATTAAAATCACGCAGCAGGACGGAAAGGGCAAAGGAGACGCTGTGCGGAAGGGATTTGGAATGGCTACCGGAGATATACTGATGATACTGGATGCCGATTTGACCGTTCCACCGGAGGATTTACCCAAGTTCTATGATGCCCTGGCCTCCGGTAAAGGTGGTTTTATCAATGGGTCGAGATTGGTTTATGCCATGGACAAAAACGCCATGAGATTCCTGAACATGCTGGGCAATAAATTTTTTAGTTGGGCATTCAGCTGGTTGTTGGAGCAGCCATTCAGAGATACATTGTGTGGTACCAAAGTGCTGTTGCGCAGCGACTATATCAAACTGATAAATAATCGAAAGTTCTTTGGCGAATTTGATCCATTTGGCGACTTTGATTTAATATTCGGGGCCTATAAGCTCAACCTTAAAATTGTTGAGATTCCCATCAGATACAAGGAAAGAACGTATGGAGACACGAATATTTCCAGGTTTAAACATGGGCTCATATTGCTTCGAATGTGCATGTTTGCTTCGAGGAAGATCAAATTTTATTGAAGTTTGAGGAACTGACAATTGTCAGTTCATTATGGTTGATTTCAGGATCTTGAGATGTAAATTGTCAACTTTCCAAAACCATAATACCAATAATTTTGTTTAGAGAAATAAACGGAAACAACGAAATATGGAACACTATCATCATGATCATTCGGCTTCAGGAAATGGAGCTTCCAAATGCCCCTTTACAGGAGGTCAACTTAAGAAAGTAGCGGGTACTGGAACCGGCAATAGAGATTGGTGGCCTAACCAATTGAAATTAAACATCCTGAGACAGCATTCATCGCTTTCTAACCCAATGGAACCTGATTTCAATTATGCGGAAGCATTTAAAAAGCTCGATTTGAAGGCTGTAAAGGACGACCTGACGAAAATGATGACCGATTCAAAGGAATGGTGGCCTGCTGATTATGGCCATTATGGTCCGTTCATTATTCGTATGGCCTGGCACAGTGCAGGAACGTATCGTATTTCTGATGGAAGAGGTGGGGCAGGTTCCGGAACGCTTCGTTTTGCTCCTTTAAACAGCTGGCCGGACAACGCGAACCTGGACAAGGCGCGCATGTTGCTTTGGCCCATTAAGCAGAAGTATGGCAACAAAATTTCCTGGGCCGATTTGATGATACTGGCCGGAAACGTGGCTTTGGAGTCGATGGGATTTAAGACATTCGGATTTGCCGGAGGGCGCGCAGATGTATGGGAGCCTGAAG
>CAZTGZ010000059.1:8219-13565 GCA_964613385.1 uncultured Chitinophagaceae bacterium | reverse complement strand
TGAACAAAAATGTGGAGTATATTGAAAACGACCAGGCGGTTGCCGGAATTGAATACCTAAGAGGCAAAACCGGAAGACTGACCATTGAAGGTTTTTTCAAATATTATCGCAACTATCCTGTATCGGCGCTCAATGGCATATCGCTGGCCAATCAAGGAGGTGATTTCGGAATTTTAGGAAACGAGCAGGTGAACAGTACCGGAAAGGGTCGTACTTACGGTATGGAAATCGCCTGGCAACAAAAGTTCAATGGAAAATATTATGCTTTGGCCGCTTATACCCTTTACTGGAGTGAGTTTTCCGGTGCAAATGGGAAATTCATTCCATCAGCATGGGACAATCGCCATCTGATTTCATTGACCGGTGGATACAAATTTGGAAAGAACTGGGAACTGGGGGTGCGTTATCGTTTCCTGGGCGGCGCGCCATATACACCGATCGACACCTTACTTTCAATTAGTACCTATCAGCTGAGAGGTTCTTCAGTATTGGATTTCGCCAATCTGAATTCCCTGCGATTGGGACCATTTAATCAGTTGGATGTTAGGTTAGACAAGAAATGGAATTTTAAGAAATGGAGTTTGGATGCTTATATCGATATTCAAAATCTGACCGCTGCGGCACAACCTTCTGCTCCGGGATTTACGTTGAAAAGAGATTTAAGCGCAAGCGACGGGTTTGCACGCGATATCAATGGCAATTATGTACCGGTTTTCCTGAATGTTACCAATGGGAATCTGATTCCTTCGATTGGGGTAGTGATTGATTTTTAATGTGTTAAAACATACAGGAAACACTTTTTCAGTTCCACTTAGGGCATAAACTCACATTTTAATGCGAGGAAGCAGCTAAAACACGACTTTAGATTTGTTCGCAAAAAAAGTATGCGACTAAAATCTATCAACAATGTATTCCTCGGGGCTGTACTGGCCGTTGGGATGAGCTCTTGCGGAAGTATTTCCGGATTGATTACCAAGCAAAAGCGACCTGTCTTTTTAATGATGGCTCCGTCGGATTTAACCGTGGATGTAGATGGTGAAAGACAAGAGATCACCAGTGAAGTGTTTGCAACCCAAACCATCGGAAACACCACTTACACGTATTACACTTCCGCTGTGAAATTGCCATATAAAAAGGCCGTGAGTATGACCATCAGATCAGGAGGAAAATCGGCAACCTTTGAATTGCAACCCAAGACATTTGGCGCTGTATGGGTAGGTAATATCTTCAGTTTCCCGGTTGTGGGTCATATTGTGGATATGGCCACGAAAAACAGCAAAGTGCTTAAACCCAGATATATAGATGTTGAGCGGGCTCTGGACGGCAAGCCCATCAAGGAATGGAGAGGGAAAGGCAAATTAAAGCGAATGCAAAAAAGAGCGATCAGATAAATGATTCATCCCGGTTCACAGCCGGGATTTTTTTTTATCCCTGATGGATGAACTATGTTTGTAAACCATGAGCATGCATCGGGTTTTGGTTCGTCCCTATCATTGTGATTCATACGGTCATGTGAACAATGCCCGCTATCTCGAATTACTTGAAGAAGCACGTTGGAATTTACTCTCCAACGCTGAACTGGATCGTTATTTACAAATTCATTCACTGGGCATGGTGATAGTAGATTTGCACATCAAGTACAAAAGACCTGCTTTACCCGGTGAGTATCTGAATATATCCGCGCTTGTGAATCATGTTGGAAATTCAAGTTTTGGGATTCATCAGGAAATAACCCTGGACGATGCAAGCAGAATAGCAGAAGCAGAGGTAAAGCTCGTGTTGATTTCCCTGGCAGATGGGAGACCATACAAAATGAATGATGAACTTAAATGGTTGATTGCTCATGAGCATTAGTTCCTGGTTGGCGCGCACAGCATTGAAGATGGGAGGCTGGCAGATTGAAGGATCTTTTCCGACTTCAATTCCCAAATATATCATTGCGGTTGGGCCCCACACCAGTAATTTCGATTTTGTATTGGGCGTGCTGGTGAGATCGGCAACCGGACTTAAAAGTGGATTCATCGGGAAAAAGGAATTATTCGCGTTTCCATTCGGATATTTTTTCAGATGGATGGGAGGCTATCCGGTTGACCGGAAAGTAAGAGACAATTTTGTCACTCAGGTTGCGGATTTATACCGTTCCAGGTCAGCGTTGGTGATTGCCATTGCGCCGGAGGGCACCCGGAGTGAAACGGGTAAGTTAAAGTCGGGTTTCTATTATATTGCCAAAGAAGCGGGTATACCAATTTTAACAGCCGGTTTGGATTACCACCGCAAAAAAGTGATTCTACAAAATCCGCATGAACCCGCCGAGAACTTCAGCGATGAAGAAAGAAGCATTCTTCAGTTTTTTGAAGCATGTAAGCAGAAATAATCGCAACCAGAACATGAGAGTACAAATCCAATTTCCTGAGTTCGTTCATTTTGAGTGCACTTTTCAATTGAGAGCCAATGACATGAACTATGGGGCGCATCTGGGAAATGACCGCATCCTGGTTCTGGCACATGAGGCCAGAGTTCAGTATTTCAAATCCCTGGGTGTGTCAGAATTCGATTTTTTCGGGACCTCAGTTATCCAGGCCGATGCTGCCATCGTTTATAAAAGTGAAGGCTATACAGGCGATGAGATTTTGTGCAAACTGGCCATTGCCGGAATAAGTCGCGCCGGATTTGAAGTCTATTGCGAATTTATTAACCTCACCACGGAAAAATTGCTGGCCATTTGCAAAACGGGCCTTGTTTGTTACAATTATTCCGAGAAAAAAGTGAATTCAGTACCGGAGGGTTTTGTGAACCTATTTAACTGAATTGGCTTCTGCGAGCAATTGAACGACGTCGCGATATCCAACAATTTTCTTGACAACTTTTCCCTCAGCATCCAGAAAAAATAAAGTCGGATAAAACTCTACCTGATATTGGCGGGAGAGCGTTTTGCCTTCTCCTTTTTCCATGTCAATTTTCAGATTCACAAAATTCTTATTGAAGTATTCTCCCAGATTGGCATCTGTAAAAACGGAGGATGACATTCGTTTACAAGGTCCACACCATGAGGCATATGCATCTAGAAATATGAGTTTTTTGCTCTTCTTTGCTTCTCGTTTTGCCGCATCAAAACTTCCTTCAAAAAATTCTATACCTTTGCCGTCTTTTGATGCAAAACGGAAGGATAAAAGGCCGGCGGACAATAAAGTAATTCCGGCCAATAAGAGGAGAACAATGGATTTCTTCATGTTAATTTTTCTGTTTTCAAATTAAAAGCACAAATTGGACCAAAACTCTATCATATTAGGAAATTTACAAATTTTTGAACCAGTAACGGTTCTGACCAACCTACTGTTGGCGGGGTTCTGTTTTTTTTGGTCCGGTGCTGCAAAGGGCAATACACCGAGATTTTGGTCCTGGTTTTTCCTGTTGTTGGGCACATCGGTATTGTTGGGGGCTTTTGCGCATGGTATGTACGACAGCACGGACAATCCTGCCCAGAAATACACAAGATTCCTGGCCATTATGTCGGTTTCTGCGGGCTCATTGGCCAGTGTTTATGTACTCGAAAACAGAATATTGATTAAAAGGTTGACCTGGTTGCTCATCATACAATTCATGGTTTTCAGCTTTTTTGTCTTGAAATATAACCGCTTTGTATTTGTTACCATTCACAGTTTGTTAGGATTGGGCATCACCGTTGGTGGTGTTTTTATCTGGCAGGTTTCACGCCTGGGTTCTCAAGCCGTTACCTGGATGCTGGGAGGTATTCTGGTCAACGCGAGTACCGCGATAATTCATACCCTGAAGTTGAGTCCACATCCTTTTTTCAACCATAACGATATCAGTCATTTGATTCTGGTTCTGGGTTGTTTTATGATGTTCAGGGGCGCTCAATATGCCTATAACAATTTGCTCGATACGGCTTTGGTAGAGTTATGAAGAGGCTTCTGATTTCTATCGTGTTCATGTCTTGTTTTGGCGGTTATGCCCAAAATTCGACAGATTCAGTTGTGATACGCAGAATTTATGATGAAGCCCTGGTCAATGGTACTGCCTATCAGAATCTTTATGAATTGTGCACCGGAATTGGTCATCGTTTATCCGGTTCTCCGCAAGCTGCGAAAGCGGTGGAATGGGGAATGAAAGCCATGAGGAAAGCCGGCGCCGACACGGTTTATTTACAGGAAGTACAAGTACCGGTCTGGATCAGAGGCAGCAAAGGTCAGGCAGAAATTGAAGGAAGCAAAAAACTAAAGCTTCATGTGAGTGCCTTGGGCGGCTCTGTTGGAACCGGAGGCAAACTAAGCGCCGGGGTTGTTGAAGTGGCCGGCATCGAGGCATTGAAGACCATGCCGCGCGAACAGGTAGAGGGCAAAATCGTTTTCTTCAATAAGCCGATGGATCCGCGGAGAATCAATACGTTTGAGGCCTATGGCGCATGTGTGGATCAGCGTTATGCAGGAGCAGGAGAGGCGGCCGCCAAGGGAGCAGTCGGCGTGATGGTGAGATCCATGTCATTGACCATCGACGAACACCCGCATACCGGAAGTATGGGATATCCTGATACCGGAGCCAGAATTCCTGCGATGGCATTAAGCACACAATCTGCTGAACTGTTGCATCGCCAATTGATAGGTAACCCAAGTCTCAAAGTATGGATGGAATCTGATTGTGAATTTAAGGGGTATGCCACCTCGTATAATGTGATTGGCGAAATCAGAGGAAACGACACCGTTATGGTTGTGGGTGGACATTTAGATAGTTGGGATGTGGG
The DNA here is from genome assembly GCA_964613385.1 of uncultured Chitinophagaceae bacterium. Lineage (GTDB taxonomy): Bacteria > Bacteroidota > Bacteroidia > NS11-12g > UBA9320 > CAZTGZ01. The sequence goes on along the minus strand of CAZTGZ010000059.1, from coordinate 8,806 downwards.
TCAGGGAGCGCATGACGATGGTTCCGGTTGTGTTCAGTCCATCGAAGTGATTAGAATCTTCAAGTCGGTTGGCATCAAGCCCAGACATACACTCAGGGTGATTTTGTTCATGAATGAGGAAAACGGAAACATGGGAGGAAAGACCTACGCAGCTTCAGAATTGAATAAAAAGGAGCCTCATCATTTTGCGATGGAAAGCGACCGGGGCGGATTTAGTCCACGTGGCTTTCACATAGATGGTGAACCCGCCGAAATCAGCGCCATTCAAGCTTTTAGGCCTTTGCTCGAACCGTATGGACTGCACACTTTTGAAAAGGGATATTCCGGTGTGGATATCGGTCCGCTCAAACACGGTGAAAAAGCGCCATTTTCAAATATCCTCATGCTCGGTTTGTTACCTGATTCTCAGCGTTATTTTGATTTTCACCACGCCGAGACCGATGTGATCGAAAATGTTCATCCCAGAGAATTACATCTCGGAGCCGCCGCCATGGCTGCTATGATCTTTTTGCTGGACCAGAAATAGGCTTCCCGAATTTCATGCAAATCGGACATTTTTCTGTGATATGCCCACGTGCAGGGCAATA
>CAZTGZ010000059.1:1024-8209 GCA_964613385.1 uncultured Chitinophagaceae bacterium | reverse complement strand
TCTTCCGTAAAAAATAATCCGTAGATGCAGGGTATTCCAGTCTTCCTTAGGGAATAATTTTTTCAGATCTTTCTCCGTTTGAACCACATTTTTGCCTGAGGTCAATCCCCATCTCTGCGCCAGACGGTGTATGTGCGTATCGACAGGAAAAGCCGGAAAACCAAAAGCCTGACTCATGACAACACTGGCTGTTTTATGACCAACCCCGGGCAGCGCTTCTAAGGCTTCAAAGGTTGAAGGAACGGCACCTCCGTGTTCGTTCAGCAGCATTTGACTGAGACCGGCAATGGCTTTGGATTTAGCCGGCGACAAGCCACAAGGTCTGATGATGTTTTCAATTTCCTCGACGGTTAAACCGCACATTTTCTCCGGCGTATCGGCTTTTTCAAAAAGCAATGGGGTGATTTTATTGACCCGCTCATCCGTGCACTGGGCAGATAGCAAAACCGCAACCAGTAAGGTGTACGGATCCTTGTGATTGAGCGGAATGGGCGTTTCCGGAAACAACTTCTCCAATATGCCGGAAATTTCCCTGGCTTTTTCCTTTTTTGTCATGTCAGAAGAATTGCAAATAAAGGGCTTCTGCTTCTTTCGGGTTCATATCCTTTAAAATCTGCCATATTTTTTTTGGCAAATGCGGTTGACCCATAAAAGATTGAATTCCGGGATATTCTGATTCAATTTTTGTGATCAAACCACTTTCAACTTCCATATGTACGGCGAATTCACCGTCCCTCGTCTGAATAATTCTGTCGACGGTATACTTAGGTGAGTATCCAAAATTCCAGCTTTCCAATTGATATTTCTGAGCTGCGAGCTCTTGAATTTCCCGGATATCCGAATCACTCAAATGATACCATTCAGTAACATGGTGATGTTGTCGCACCTGCTCAAATATTTTGTCTCTGAATTCTTCTAAATTCAAATCCTCCTTTATATGTGGTTTTATGTTGGTGACCTGACTTCTGACCGAATTTACAGCCATGTCCTGATATCTTTCCGGATCTGTGCGTATGGCTTCATTTAGGACGCTTATATGGCTATCGAACAACAATGTACCGTGGTGCAGAACTCTTTTTCTTTTCTGATCCAGATGCTCTGCATTTCCGCTCACTTTTTTGCCTTCAATGAAAATATCGTTTCTGGGTGAAAATTCGGCCGGAGCTCCCATCGCAATGAGTGCATCTAAAATGGGCGCGGAATACTTCCTGAAATTGATCATCTTTTCCCGATCCGGGGCATTTAAGATGAAGGTGAAATTCAAATTTCCCATATCGTGAAAAACGGTTCCTCCGCCACTGATTCTGCGCACTACGGGAATATGCTGACCCATAACATAGGGGATATTCACTTCGGCCAAAGCATTTTGATGTTTTCCGATGATGATGGAAGGATGGTTTTGCCAGAGCATGAAAAAATCTTCTGCCTTTTCATGCAGCAGGAATTCCTCACAGGCCAGGTTAAAATAAGGATCGTTGGAAACACCTTTCAGGAGCAACATGAATGAATTGTTAAAATAATTTAAAAATTTATGTGACCGATGAACTTGTTTACGTCTAAATGTCGGGGGTTAATCAATCGACCCCGTGCAAGCGGGGTCTATTTGGGCCGGGTACATTGTTGCCCGGCTTTTTTTTTATCAATAATTCCGATGCTTTAACTTTTCCGTCAGGTCCGTCAGGGGACGGATTTTATCCTCCGAAACACCGGTATTTTTCATGATTTCCGTGGATTTGTCGTGATAAGTATATGCCAGTTTTAAGACTTCTTCTCCTATATTCAATTCCTGAAAAATGTCTGTAACGGCTTTTACCTTATGCGCATTTTGATCATTCCGGCTATACCAATGCTGCAATTCAGCCTTCCGACCTTCATCCGACAATTCAAGTGCTTTCAGATACAAAATGGTTTTTTTATTCGCTTGAATATCACCGCCTTTTTGCTTCCCGGATTCATCGCCAAAGGCATCCAGATAATCATCCAATATTTGAAAGCAGATTCCTTCCGCTTCCCCATAATGATAAAAAGCCTGCGCCAATTCGGCCGATGCCCCGGCAGACAAGGCACCCAATTCCATGGCACCTCCGATGAGTACGGCTGTTTTCAGGCGGATCATCTCCAGATATTCCCCGATGCTCACCAGCGGCTTCTGCTCAAATTCCATGTCGAGGGCCTGACCTTCACAAACCCCGGTTGCAACCCTGTTGAATACATTCAGGATCTCAGGCATCCGATTCAACCCGCTTTTCAACAGGTATTCGTAAGCTTTTACCAGCATCAGGTCTCCGCTGAGTATGGCGGTGGGTATATTCCATTTATGATGAACCGTTGGCAGCGACCTTCGCAAGGGCGCCTGATCCATGCTGTCGTCGTGAATTAAGCTGAAATTGTGAAATAGCTCCACCGCATGTGCGAGATGCAAAGCTTCAGAACCGGGTTGTTGAATGGATTGTGCGGCCAGTAAAACCAGCACAGGTCTCACCCTTTTACCTCCCAGAGATAGTATGTAATTCATCGGATCATACAGATCATCCGGAACACCTGAAAATTTCTCCTGCTTTAAAAATTGCTCGTATTTTTCGAGCCAGGATGGGTATCCTAACAACTCATACGTCATATTCTTCCAATAGTGTAAAATCTGTATTTCTTTTGGTGAGATTGGTCTTTTTAACCCGAACCAGGACCTTTTGACCCAAATCAAGTCTGCGCTTGGTGCGGCGCCCGATTACGGCAAATTCCTTTTCGTGAAACTCGAACAAATCGCCCTTGATTTCGCTGATCCGAACCATGCCTTCACATTTGTTTTCGGCCAGTTCTATATAGATTCCCCATTCTGTCAGCGAAACGATTCTTCCTTCAAAAGTCAGTCCGAGACGCTCGCTCAGATATTCGGTTTGTTTGTATTTAATGCTGGCTCTTTCGGCTTCGGTGGCCTTTTGTTCCATGGCAGACGAATGTCGGCTCATCGTTTCCAAATGTTGCTGATTGGGAACCTCGCCGCTTTGATAGGCAAAGAGCAGTCGGTGCGTCAGCAAATCCGGATAGCGACGGATGGGAGACGTGAAGTGCGCATAATGGGAGAAAGCCAGTCCAAAATGGCTGCTATGGGTGGTGGTGTACACGGCTTTTTCCATGCTGCGAATCGCCAACGGGTTGAGGATGGCACCTTCCGGCTTGTTTTCGGCCGCGGTGGTCATGGCGTTCAGGCTTTTGGCCAGAGTCGAAGGACTACCCATGTCAATTTTATACCCAAAGCGCCCGGCGATCAGATTCAACTGTCCGATTTTCTCGAGCGATGGAGGCGGGTGATATCGGTAAGGGATGGTTCCTTTCTTAAATTTAAGCGAAACCCATTCGGCAACAATCCGATTCGCCAACAGCATGAATTCCTCAATGAGTTTGTTCGCATCCTTGCGGATTTTCTTATAAACAGAAATCGGTTTGCCGGCTTCGTCGAGGATGAATTTAACTTCTTCTGTTTCAAACGATATGGCTCCATTCTTAAAGCGTTTTTGCTTCAATATTTTAGCCATACTGTTCAAGGTAGTCAGCTCATACGCATAGTCGCCTTCTCCTTTTTCCAGAATTTCCTGAGCTTCCTCATAGCTGAATCTTCGGTCGCTGTGAATTACAGATTTGCCAATCCAGCTCTGGATTATCCCGGCATCGGCTCCAATTTCAACACCTACGGCAAAACACAGCCGGTCCTGATTGGGAACCAGGGAGCATAGATGGTTGGATATTTTTTCGGGGAGCATCGGCACTACGCGATCGACCAGATAAACTGAGGTACCCCTTTCGGAGGCTTCTTTATCCAAAGATGTGCCCTGACGGATATAATGGCTCACGTCGGCAATGTGAATGCCCACTTCAAAGTTTCCATTCTCGAGTTTTTTGAACGACAATGCATCGTCGAAATCTTTGGCATCCGCCGGATCTATGGTAAAGGTGAGAACATCGCGATAGTCTTTTCTTTTGCGGATTTCGTCTTTTGATATAAGCTCCGGCAAACGTTCGGCCTCTTTGGTCACCGAATCCGGAAATGTCTCGCTGAACCCGTATTCCGCAAGAATGGCGTGCATTTCGGTCTGATGTTCTCCGGATTTACCCATGATTTCGAGAACCTTGGCATTCGGATTTTTTTCATGACTGGGCCATTCCGTAATTTCAATCAGCACTTTGTCCTGGTCTTTCGCTCCCTTGAGATCCTTTTTGTTGACGTAAAAATCTACATGGATGCGCGAATCATCCGGAATGACAAAAGCTGAACCTTTCAATTTTTCTACAGTACCAATAAAGCGGCTTTTGGCGCGATGGGTGATCTGAATGATCCGGCCTTCCGGGCGACGGGAACTTCTCTGGTGCAACAGTTCAACCGTAACGGTATCTCCATGAAATGCTTGTCCGGTAAGGGCAGGACTGATATAAATGTCCTCTTTTAAATCCTCACAGATTACATAGGCACTGCCACGACTCGTCATGTCAACCTTGCCGGTGTACAGACTGAATTTTGGGATGTATTTGTATTTACCACGCTGAACTTGCTCAATAAGCTCCTCTTTCTCCAGTATCTCTAATATCCGCTCTATGTCCTTCACATTGCATTTGGAATCCAGAGGCAATTGAAAAGCAATTTGTTTGACGTTAAAAGGTTTTTTAGGAAAGGATACGAATAAGTCCAGAATGTTTTTCCGGTCTTCGTTCAGGTGATGGCTTTTAGATTTCTTCAATATTACAAAGGTAGGGAAGTCTCAGTGAATGTGCGCGATCAGATTTTTGCTGTATTCGTCGGGGGGATGAGTTAAAAGTTCCTGAGCAGACATCGGGCCTTGTATGGTTCCCTGATTCATCACGATGACCCGGTCGCAGAAGTAAGTAACCACATTCAGGTCGTGAGAGATGAACAGATAGGTGAGATTTTTGCGGATTTGCAGTTCTTTGAGCAGGTTGAGAATTTGCGCCTGTATGGTTGGATCGAGGGCTGATACACTTTCATCGCAAATGATCAGTTCCGGCTCAAGACTCAAGGCCCTGGCTATGCATATCCTTTGTCGCTGGCCACCGCTGAATTGATGCGGAAATTTGGTCAGGGCGTCCTCGGTCAGTCCAACTTCCTGCAGCAATTGAATGGCCTTGTTTTTCCTTTCTGCCTTGTTTTTACCGATTTGATGTACCTGCATGGGCTCGATCAGGATGGAATCAATGGTCTTTTTGGGATTCAACGATGAAAATGGATCCTGAAAAACCATCTGGACCTTACGCGAATAATTCCGACCGAGTTCGTAAATGCTTTGTCCTTCCAGCACGATATCACCCTGATTGGAGGCTTCCAACCTGACCAGAATTTTCGCGAGCGTGCTTTTTCCGCAGCCAGATTCGCCAATGATGCCCAGAGCTTCTCCTTTTTGTACCGAAAAGCTGATGTCGTTGATCACAGGTTTCGCTTTTTTGCCGGTATCGTAACTTTTGCGCAAATGGTTGATGGATAGCATGTTGCCGTCAATTTGATCGGATTTGGGCCAGTCCTCTGCTCCCCCTAAGTATTTGCCCTTGAGTGCGATGGAAGGTTTAACGGACAACAGTTGCCGGGTATAGGCAGAGGACGGGTTCAGGAAGATATCCTTCGTAATTCCCTGTTCCATGATTTCCCCTTTTTTCATCACGGTCACTTTTTGGGTAACTGATTGAATCACATGCAAATCATGACTGATAAAGAGCAGAGACATACCGCGTTCCTTGCATAAGTCAACAATCAGGTTCAATACTTCTGCCTGCACGGAAGCGTCTAATGCGGTGGTAGGTTCATCGGCAATCAGCAGTTTCGGATCACCGGCTATGGCCATGGCAATCATCACCCTTTGTCGTTGTCCACCGCTGATTTGGTGCGGATAGGCATCAAAAATTCTCTCCGGATCGGGAAGGCGAACTTGCTGAAATAGTTTCAGAACCGCTGCTTTATTCCTGATTTTCAGGCTTTCCTCCACCTGAGATCCGCAGGTCATCAGCGGATTCAGGGCTGTCATGGGTTCCTGAAAGACATATGCGATTTCCTTTCCCCGTAATTTTCTCAGGGTAGCTTGATCGGCCCGGGTTAATTCGATAGGCTCATCCTGAAATCCGAAATATTCGATACTGCCTTTCACCACTTTCAGGTTGGGAACCAAGCCGCAAACGCTCATCACAGAAACAGATTTTCCACTTCCTGATTCGCCCACAATTCCCTGAAGTTCACCTAAATGTAGATCGAGATTAAGTCCGTGAACAACGGTATGGAGAACCCCGTTTTCCTCGAAAGCGAGATGGAGATCATGAATTCGTAAGAGGGGTGCACTCATCGAATGCGATCAATGGATCGAATGAGCTTTTCGTCGGCTTTAACACCCTGATATCCAAGGAGATTTATCAAAGCCAACAAGGCAGGCAAGGCCACCCAAAAGGTAAATTGGCTGCTGCCGGTACCTGAAACGATGGGGTAATTCATGCCCAAACTATAGGCGTAAATGGAGTAAATGATGACGCCCATAAACAGAAAATTGATGCTGCTCAGGATCATTTGCCATTTGCGTATTTTGAATAAAAACAGGCATATCAGACCGATAAAACCGGTCATAAGCAGGGTAGAAGACAAGAGGGTGTTTGAAGCTTCATTGGTGATTCCGTTTTCGGTCAGTGTGGTATATCCGTATCCGACTTCGATGCTGGCATTTTCCTTTTTATCGGTTTTCCCTCCAATTTTATAAAACGTGAGGTTGGCCCATAAGGCAACAAAGGACAATAAAAAGACCAGAGCGAAATAAATGCTTTGTTTTCTTTGAATCATAACGCAAAAATACGTCTGTGTTTTGAACTATGGTTCGGTTGTTTCCGGGAAATCAGGAAGTACTCGCTTTGGGTTGTGTGTCGGCATCGGTATCTAATATGCTGGGCGCTTGATTTTGGATAGCTATGGGCAGCGCCGCCGCTTCATAACTGCCGATTTTACTCAGGTCTAATACCGGTTTGCCTTCGTTGGTACTACCGATACAGGGCAGGAATTTCGCGCCCCATACGATGTCGTCGATGAAATAGGAAATTCTCTCTATCACAACCTGGCTGGTGGTTTCTTCCATGGCTTTAAAAAGTATAATGAATTCCGCCCGACCGACTTTAAGATCTTCAAAGCTCCTGCCCCACAATGGGCTTTCG
>CAZTGZ010000059.1:0-1014 GCA_964613385.1 uncultured Chitinophagaceae bacterium | reverse complement strand
GATGGACGATGGTCCAGCTCAGGTTGAGGAAATTAATCTTATCCAGTTCAAGATTTAACAGGAAGAATCTTCTTTTGGTGATGCCGTTTTCGTTCAGATTGATACCCAGGGAAACGCTCACGGTATTTTCGAGCAGCAAGCTGTAACGGCGGGTACTGGCGAGGCGGAACATGGCTGCGGTACCCTGATTTAAGTAGGGGGCAATCAACAGATGTTTGCTCCGGACCAAATGGGCTCTTGGTCGGCTGAATCTTCCGTATAAAAGACCCGAAACAATGGCCAATGACAATAATCCCACCAGTCCTTCGATGGAGGCTACCGCACTGCTGAAATTGCTCAGGGGATTTAGTCTTCCGAATCCAATGGTGGTATAAGTCTGTGCGGAAAAGAAAAAGGCATTCAGAAAGTTGCTGAGTGCAGAACCCGGATTTGCGCCGATGTTTTGAACGCCATCCACAAGATAGAACAAGGCAAACAGGACATTGTTGACGAAATAAACACTGAAAATAATACTGAAAAAAGAAAGCCAGCTCATGGTGGTGAGGCGGTGAAAAATATCGCTCAAACTGAGAAATCGCGTACCGATTCTGTGGACGTTGGATTCCCCGTTTGATTTGATTAATCGCTGTTGCTGATCGGAAGCCAGGGTTCCAAATCCTATTTCGTGTGCTTTGATGCGTTTGGCCATATTTTGGGTTGGTTCATTTCAGATTTTTCGAAATCTGTTTTTATGTCAACAAACATACGGTTGTTCAGGTTTTATCAATTGATTACTTGCATTTTGGAATATGAAATTAAATTGTTGCAGAATGCGGATTGCGGGTGGGGAGCGGCCTTATTTGTCTTTTCGTGATCCGCTTGGCTATGAAGACGTGAAAACAAGTTGGTGCTTCTTCTACGAAAACTTTAGCGATGGGCGAACGACTAAAGTTCGTTTGCCATTCCAAATGAGATATGCTGAACAAAATATTAAAGTGACATTTATAAACAATGAAAGTGGCTCCCATCGCGGCT
>CAZTGZ010000058.1:3496-13757 GCA_964613385.1 uncultured Chitinophagaceae bacterium | reverse complement strand
TTAACGTATTTTGTACTCAATTACGATAAGGAGGTTGAATGGCTGTTGAATTATCGCGGTGGCAGTTTTATGATGGATGCTTACCCTGAATTTGAAAAGGAATGTTTACTCAGAGGCATTTCTTTTGAAAAAATAAGCTATGCTGCAGCGGGTGCCATTATTGCTGAAATTGAAAGCCCTGTAGTTAATGCCAATGTGGTGAAACTGAATAAGGCTCCCAAAATTGCGGTATATTCACCTAAGAGCGCTCAGCCCTGGGACGATGCAGTTACCATGGTACTTACCTATGCCCAAATTCCTTACGATATCGTTTTTGATGATGAAGTGCTCGACGGCAAACTTCCCCTATATGATTGGTTGCATTTGCACCACGAAGATTTCACAGGTCAATACGGTAAATTTTACGGCAGCTATAGAAATGCCAATTGGTATATAGAACAGGTAGAAGAAGCCGAAAGTACGGCGACCCGTTATGGATATTCGAAGGTTTCTCAGATGAAACTGGAAGTAGTCAGGAAAATCAGAGACTTTACCATAGGAGGCGGTTTCTTGTTTGCGATGTGTTCGGCAACCGATTCGTATGACATCGCTTTGGCAGCGGATGGATTAGATATTTGCGCTGAGATGTACGACGGAGATCCCATGGATTATAACGCAAATGCAAAATTGGACTATAACAAGACCTTCGCATTTAAAGATTTTCATTTAATTATGGACCCACTCTATTATGAGTACTCCAACATTGATCTTCAACCTCACGAAAGAAACGTTCAGGAAAGCAGTGATGTTTTTGTTTTGAATGAGTTTTCAGCCAAATGGGACGTCGTTCCGACCATACTAACTCAAAATCATCTCAGGGTATGTAAGGGATTTTATGGACAAACCACAGCTTTCAGAAAAAATCTGATCAAAAGCAATGTCATCATTATGGGTGAAAACAAGGGATTAGATGAAGTGAGATATATGCATGGCATCATTGGCCGGGGAACGTGGACATTTTATGCAGGGCATGATCCCGAAGATTACCGCCACATGGTAGGAGAACCGCCCACCGATCTGAGTCTGCATCCAAACTCACCGGGTTACAGACTAATACTCAACAATATTTTATATCCCAGTGCCAAAAAGGAGAAGAGGAAGACTTAATTAGCCATCCTTATTTTGTAATCCATCAGGGAGGCTATGGATTTGGCCCTTTGTACGATCTCCTCTGCCTTTGTACCCTCAAATAAAGATTCCACCGTTTCGGTCCATACTGCCACCCAATGGTCGAAGTGTGCGTTCGTGATTCTTGTGCTTTGAATTACCGCTGAATTTTCCGGTACCAAACAAAATAGACTCCCAAAAATTATACATCTTTGGCAAGTGCGCATCAAAATCGGTATCCTTAAAGAAATGACCGATTACATCATCTTTTGAAACGCGTGTATAAAAAGCGCGAACCAGAATCTCGATGTCGTTTCGATTTTGGATGTCTGTCATAATATAAGTGAACCTCCGGTCATGGCTTTAGGTTGATCTATTCCCATAATGTGGAGTAGGGTTGGTGCCACATCTGCCAGAATTCCATTGCGCAGTTTGTGATTTCCCGCACCGGTAATGATGCAATGTACAGGATTGGTGGAGTGTGCGGTGTTCGGACTACCATCTTCGTTTATCGCCTGTTCCGCATTCCCGTGGTCCGCAATAATCATAACAGCATAGCCTTTTGATTTGGCCTTATCTACGATTGCATTTGCACAGGAATCTACCGTTTCACAGGCCGACACGATGGCTTCAAACACTCCTGTATGTCCGACCATATCAGGATTCGCAAAATTGATGCAATAGAAATCCGCCGCATCTGAGTCAAGTGAAGCCAGTATGGCATCTCTCAATTCAAGTGCACTCATCTCAGGCTGTAAATCATAAGTTGGTACTTTTGGTGACGGAATCATGATGCGTTTCTCGCCCGGAAAAATTTCTTCTCTTCCCCCGCTGAAAAAGAAAGTAACATGCGGGTATTTTTCCGTTTCGGCTGCCCTAACCTGGGAGTAATGGGCATTAGAAATAACCTCGCCCATGGTCTCTTCTAAATCCTGGTTGTCAAAAATGATGGATATATTTTTAAAGGTCTTGTCGTATTCGGTCAGGGTATAAAAGTTCAACGGGATGGGTTTCATATCGTGCTCCGGGAATTCCTTTTGGGTGAGTGCCGTGGTGAGCTCGCGACCGCGGTCAGTTCTGAAATTAAAAAAGAGCACAATGTCATCCGGGTTTATCAGACTTTCCTGATCCACTATAATGGGCTCCATGAATTCATCACTTATCCCATCGCGGTAATAGTGTTGTATGGTTTCTGTAATGTCTTTACTAATGCTGCCTTTTCCTTGCACCACCAGATCATAGGCACGTTTTACCCTTTCCCACCTTTTATCCCGGTCCATAGCATAGTACCGGCCTATCACCGTACCTAATTTGATGGGTGATTTCTTTATTTGTTGCAAAAAATGCAAACCGCTGTGTGGATCAGTATCTCTGCCATCCAAAAAAGCGTGAAGATAGGTTCTGCTTGCTAGTCCTTCTGCTTTAAAAATCTGGCTCAATTTTTCCAGATGTTCCAGGCTACTGTGCACACCTCCATCACTCAACAAACCCATCAGATGTATTTTTCTCGAATTTTCGGAACATGCGCGCAATAGATGCTGAAATCCGGGCAAATTGCGAATGCTGCCATCTTCCAATGCCTTATTGATCCTCACCAACATTTGCCAAACGATGCGTCCGGCACCAATATTCAGGTGTCCCACTTCACTATTCCCCATTTGACCTTCCGGTAATCCAACGTTTTCGCCATGGGTGAGCAAAGAAGTATGTGGTTCTTCCTGCAAAAGCCTGTCTATAAAGGGCGTATGAGCATTAAAAACGGCATCTGTATGATCTTTTTTGCCCTGTCCCCAGCCATCGAGGATAATAAGCATGGCTTTTTGTTTCATGCACACAAAATTCTGTAAATCTGCGTTATTGAAAAAGCAAAAGAACTCCTTTGTCGAATTGAGCGGCGAATTAGAAGGATCAGGGGTACTTTTGCGAGATTCACATTTTACATTGAATTCAATCATAAAGTATACGCATTCGATTTATAAATACTGTCTGCTCATGCTGAGCTTCCTGTTGCTCGTAAATTCAGAGAGCAAGGCCCAGACTTATTATACAGTAAGGGGATATGTGTACAATGAGAAGAATGAAGCATTGCCCTATGTGAACATCAGAGTCAGGGGGCAGAATTATGGGACCACTACCGATGAACTGGGCAGATATACACTCAAATTGGAAGCGGGATTTTATCCAATCGTATATAGTTTTATCGGTTATGAAACTCAGGTTCACAATCTCAACGTTGATGGTGACAAGGTTCAAAACATTTGGATGAAAGAGCGTTCAGATGAATTTAATGAAGTTGTTATTACCAATAAACGCAGGGATGTTGCCTGGGAAGTAATGCAAAAGGCCAGTCAATCGAGAAATCAGCACAATTATTCCTTTCAATCCAGTGAGTGTAAAGTCTATATCAAAGCGACTGAGGTGAGTGATGATATGGCCAAAAAGGAACAAAAAAGCAAGAGGTTCGGCAAACAAAAAGACAGTACCCAGCGCAAGGATACCACGCCTCCGGCAAGGAATATGGCCTTGGTAGAAAGTCAGTTGACGAGGTATTATCAATATCCCGATAAATTTAAAGAGGTACGGGATGGATACAGCCGCAGAGGAGGTACCAGTGGATTATTTTTTACAACCACGGCGGAGGCGGATATTAATTTTTATGAAAATCTGATTTACGCTCCGGCCATCAGCGACAATAAGATACTCTCACCACTCAATCCTATAGCCAATTTGGCCTATAAATTCAAGCTCATTGAGAGCTATTACGACAATAACCGCAAAATTTACCATATCAGAATTACACCCAGAAAAACCGGGAATGCGCTGTTTGAAGGTGAAATCTGGATACAGGATAGTGTTTGGAACATAGAAGCCATTGACGTCACCCTGGACAAGTCGCATATGAAAGAATATGACTATTTCCGCCTGCGCCAGGAATACAATCTGATTAAGGATTCCTTTAGGGTTATTACAAGGCAGGAATTTCATTATGCTTCCAAATTGGGAAATGACAAAATCGCCAACGGCAAAACGGTGGCCATCTATTCCGATTTTAAATTTAATCTTCAGTTCGAATCTAAATTTTTTGGTTCCGAGCTGAGCATCACCTCCAAAGAGGCCCTGAACAGAGATACCGGGTACTGGAATCAAATCAGACCTGAACCATTGTCGATTGAAGAACAGAAATTCGCCGCTCGCCTCGACAGCATCAAAGAAGCGAGATCGCAAAAAGTGTATCTCGATTCCATAGATTCAATTTTTAACAGGGTTACCGCTCAAAAATTACTGTGGTTAGGTCAAGGGCATATCAACCGCGGAAAGGAAATAGAAATCAATTTCGCTCCTGCCATCAATATGTTTAATCCGGTTATGGTGGGTGGTCCAAGAGTGCAATATTGGACGAGCTTTTTTAAACGATTCAAGGATCGCAGGTACATCATTATTGTCCCCAATGCCTCATATGGAATCCGAAACAATGATTTACAGGGGAGTTTTTATTCCAGTGCCTTGTACAATCCTTTCAAACGCTCGGTGGTTTCATTCAATTTTGGAAGAAATTTCGATCTCATCAACCCATATGATGCTTACATCAACCTTTTCAGACGTTCGAATTTTTATTTGAATGATCATTTTAGCCTCAATCACAGCACGGAATTGATCAATGGTTTATATTTGCACACCGGACTTGATTTTGAAGACCGAAAATCGCTGAAGGACTATAAATTCGGAACAACAGCTGACCGTATTTTTAACAACAATACGGTCATTAGTTTTTCACCCTATCGCGCGATTACGACAGATATTTCCATCAGTTACACACCTAAGCAGCAATATTTGCGCATGCCGCTCGAAAAGGTCATACTGGGCAGTAAATGGCCAACGTTCGGACTCAGCTGGAGTAAAGGCTATGCCGGCTTCCTCAACAGTCCGCTGGACTTTGACTATTTGTCTGCCTCCATTAAGCAGGATGTTACCATAGGCGTATTTGGTACTTCCAGTTACAGTTTTATGACAGGGAAGTTCCTGAATACGAAAAATGTACCCTATATCGATTACAAATTCATGCGCCGTGGGGATCCATATTTATTTACAAATCCGTTGGGCACCTTCCAATTGCTTGATACTACTTTCGCCACATTCGATTGGTTTTTCGAAGGGCATTATATTCATCATTTCCAGGGTTTCCTCATTAACCGGATCCCGTATATGGTAAAAACAGGAATTAAGGAAACAGCAGGTGCATCTTTTATGTATTGCGTGGACCAGAATTATCAGCATGTTGAACTATTTTTCGGATTCGAACGGGTCATACGAATCATAAATGATCGGTGGCGATTGGGAATTTATTATGCCATCGCAGAAAGCAATAAGTATAAACCCTCACATGGTTTAAAATTCTCATTGGAATACTACGATAAACGATTGAATCGCTGGAACTTTTAAAGTTTCTTACATTTGTTTATGACAATAGAAGAAGCTCAAAAAACCGTAGATCAATGGATAAATACTACAGGTGTTCGGTATTTCAGTGAATTGACCAATACAGCCATTTTAATGGAAGAAGTGGGTGAATTGGCACGCATTATGGCCAGAAAGTATGGGGATCAGAGTTTTAAGAATTCAGAAGACTCCTTGAATTTGGCAGATGAAATGGCAGATGTACTTTGGGTTTTGATTTGTCTCTCCAATCAATGTAATGTGAACCTGACAGAAGCATTTGAAAAAAATATGCAAAAGAAAACAATGCGTGATGCAGACCGACATCGCAATAATCCAAAGTTAAAGTAGTAGTTAACCTACGGTAAGTCAGCGCTATAATACCAAGTAATTGAGTCAATCCGAGATTAAACCTTTCAGCCTTTCTGTGGTTGCCAAAAGCATCCAAAAAACTCTGCAGAATCGGTATAAAAGTGAATTCTGGGTTACGGCAGAAATGAGTAAACTCAATTATTATGCGCAAAGTGGCCATTGCTATCCGATTCTGATCGAAAAACAAGAAGGAAAAATAGTTGCTCAGCTGAGGGCTATCATGTGGAACAAGGATTTCACCCGTCTAAATGCGCGGTTTTTGCAACTGCTCAATGAACCTTTGAAAGACGGTATCAAAATTCTGTTCAAGTCGAGAATCGAATACGATCCAATTCACGGTCTATCCCTTCACATCTCTGACATAGACCCTTCATATACACTGGGTGATCTGGAAAGGGAAAAACTCGAAACCATAGAAAAATTGAAAGAGGAAGGATTGTTCAATTTAAACAAAACCCTCACTTTTCCCTTCTTGCCTCAGCGTATTGCAGTCATTTCTCTTGAATCCAGTGATGGATATGCCGATTTCGTGAAAGTACTTGATTCAAATCCCTGGAAGTATGCCTTTTTTCATCATCTTTTTCCTGCATTTCTTCAAGGTGAAAAGGCCATTAAAAGCATTACGGCACAATTGAAAAAAATTGCCCGAATTAAGAGTCATTTCGATGTTGTGGTGATCGTTAGAGGAGGTGGTGGAGACATTGGATTGTCGTATTTTAACCATTACGATTTAGCCAAAGCCATTGCATTATTCCCATTACCTGTTGTAACAGGCATAGGTCATTCAACCAATTTAACGGTTTCAGAAATGGTTGCCTTCGAGAATACATTTACACCTTCTGTATTGGCCGATTTTTTTATTCAGAAGTTCCACAACGTTTCGGTTCCTCTCATAGATGCCGAAAAATCCATACATCAGAATCTGAGGAAATACCTTGAATTTGAGAGGTCAAAGTTTCAATCAGAGATAAAAATTTTCAAAGCGTCTTCCCGTTCCATGATTCAGACGCATCACAAGCAATTGAACACTACTTCTGTTGACTTCGTGAAACTTTGCAGGTACGTTTTTAGAGCGGGTAGAACTGACTTGTCTTATTTAAAAAAGGAACTGACAAATCTCCTTAGGCTAAAATGGCGCACGTTTTCTCAGAGGCTGAACGAAGTTTCTTTTATCCTGAATAAGCATGCCATTGTTCAAATTGCCGAACAACGCAAAAACCTCAAGGTCTATAGAAATAATTTTGATTCCACTTGTTCTAGTGTTTTTCAAAAGCAGGCATCAGATTTAGCTATGATGGAAAAGAGTCTGAATCAGTTGGACCCGGTGAATGTTTTACAAAGAGGTTATAGCATTACCCGCTTCAACGGCAAAGCTGTACAAAGTGTTGCCCATCTCAAAACGGGTGATGTGATCCAAACGGCGTTGTTACAAGGAAGCATTGAGAGTATCATCCAAAACGTTGAAAAAGATTAAATTGCAGAAATGAATTATGCTGATGCTTTCAGGGAATTACAGCTTATCGTAGCAGAAATTGAATCCGGTGAGATATCTGTTGATGATCTTTCAGACAAAGTGAAGAGGGCAGCTGAACTGATTAAAGTTTGTAAGACAAAATTGACAAAGACCGAAGAATCGGTAGATAAGATTCTCAAGGATCTGGGATCGGAGGATACAACAGGGTAATATTTTTATTCCGGCAGAGCGTATCCGAAGTTTTGCAGAATCTCTTCTTTGCTGTATTTCAGAACTCTAAAGTGCATCGGTATTCGCTGATTCGGAAGGTCGCTGCCATTCTTGGGTAATTGGCTTATAGAATCGGCTACACCCATACCGGAAATAACATGCCCGAATACCGTATAGGCTCCATCCAGGGATTTTTGCCCGTTTTTATTCACGACAATATAAAATTGACTACCGCTGCTTTCTCTGGCAGGATTTACGGCGTCTGACTTACGGGCTGCTCCGATGGCACCATATACATGTTTAAACATAGAACTGTCAATTTCTGCAGGTATCGTCCAGGCAGGTCCACCGGTTCCATCGTTGCTGCGCAAGGAGTCTTTACTCAGAGGGTCGCCACCCTGAATAACAAAATTCTTGATAATTCGGTGAAATTCAGTCCCTTCGATGATACCGCTGTCCAATAACTGAAAGAAATTCTTTCGATGCAAAGGCGTCTGTTTGAATAGCCATAGGTGCATTTTGCCGTAATCGGTGGAAAGTTCAATCACGTCCTCGTATACAATTTCTGGCATTTTCTCTTTCGGATCATCATCGATACATGCATTAAAAGAAAAAAACAACAGGAACATATAAAACCACAGAACAGAATATTTTTTCATGAGAGCGAAAATATCATTCTGTTGTGAAAATCGGTTCATTGGTCGAAATGAATTGATTAGCTTTGTCAGGCCCACATTACTATTATTAATTTGAACCATGACTGGATTGCTTAGTATTCAAGAAGTCTCTAAAAACTTTAGTGGTCATCAGGCCTTAGACCGTGTTACTTTTGAAATTCCGGAATCGTCCATATTTGGGCTACTGGGTCCAAATGGAGCCGGAAAAACATCTCTGATTCGGATCATTAACCAAATTACCGCAGCCGATTCCGGGGAAGTTTGGTATAAAGGTGAAGTTCTGAATCGAAGCCATATTGCTCATATCGGATATCTGCCTGAAGAGAGAGGTTTGTATAAGAAAATGAAGGTGATGGAGCAAGTCGTGTATTTTGCTCAATTAAAAGATGTCTCGAAAACTGATGCCCGGGATCGCGCAGAAACCTGGCTCAAGAGATTTGACCTTTACGACTGGAGGCATAAGAAAGTAGAAGAGTTGAGCAAGGGCATGCAACAAAAAGTTCAGTTTATTACGACCATTATTCACAATCCGGGACTCATTATTTTAGACGAACCTTTTAGCGGCTTTGACCCCATTAATGCAGAATTGCTCAAAACTGAAATTAAAAGATTAAAGGAGCAGGGTGCGACCATTATTTTCAGCACACACAGAATGGAAAGCGTAGAAGAAATATGCGATAATATAGCCATGATCAATCAGGCGAAGCTGGTTTTGCAAGGGCCGGTTAAGCAGATAAAGGAGCAATTTAAGGAAGATAAAATGATGTTCGAGTTCAGTGGTGACGATTTGTCAGCAATTCCCGAAGCACTTGACCTACAAAAAAATGCGGATGGAAGTACCCGCGCAGTATATGACCTCAAAACTCATGATTTAGTGGATTTGGTGTCTAAACTATCTAAAGTGGTTCATCTGCATTCAATGAAAGAAATGGTACCTACCATGAACGAAATATTTATCAGAACCGTTAAACAACACAAGGCATGAACAAAATATTGCTGATCACCAAAAGGGAATACATGACCCGCGTGATGAAGAAATCATTTCTCATCATGACCATATTGGGTCCGGTTTTAATCGCTGTTTTTTATGCCCTGATGTTTTATTTTATTCTGAATGAAGACCTGGGTCAAGAAACCAGAAAAATTGCGGTGGTTGATCAATCCGGCTTGGTCAGAGATAAACTCGAGAACGGGCAGTTTGTCCATTATGAATTTCTGGAGATTGAACAGGTAAATCTCGACTCTTTTGATGCAATTTTAACCATTCCGGAAGATCTCGATCCCACGAAAGGTCAGGTAGAACTAAGGTCTAAAGAGAATATTTCTCTGCAAACCAAAGGATATGTGAGAGAAGGACTGGAAAATGCACTCGAAAAGCAGCGCATGCAGGACTTTGGAATTTCAAAAACACTGCTCGACTCTGTGGAGACAAATATCGCGGTGAATGCAGTGAAAATCAGTGAGGATGGAAGTGCCGAGAACAGCAGTACAGAATTATATGCCGGCCTCGGAATGATCTTAGCCGGGGCGATTTATCTCTTTATTTTCCTTTATGGTGTTCAGGTCATGAGAGGCGTGATTGAAGAAAAAAGCAATCGCATAGTGGAAGTTATTGTCTCTTCTGTTAAACCTTTTGAGCTTATGATGGGTAAAGTTTTGGGCATTGCTGCCGTGGGCTTAACTCAGATAATCATCTGGCTCGCATTAACAGGGGTACTTGTATTTGCCATTTCCACTTCTTTTGCGACAGATCTCATGCCTGATGCAGAACAAATGAAACAAATCTCAGATGCATCGTCTCAAATACCTTCAAACCAATTAGAGCAATTGATGTCAGGTTTTATGCAACTGAATATACCTGTTATTATACTGAGCTTTCTTTTTTATTTTGCCGGTGGGTATTTATTGTACAGTGCTCTCTTCGCAGCCGTGGGTGCAGCCGTAGATA
>CAZTGZ010000058.1:0-3486 GCA_964613385.1 uncultured Chitinophagaceae bacterium | reverse complement strand
CGGAAACCCAACAATTCATGTTGCCGATTACGTTACCGCTTGTTTTTGCTTTTGTCTTGTCTACTTCAGTTGTCATCAGAGATCCCAACGGGCCTATGGCGTTCTGGCTTTCTATTATTCCTTTCACCTCACCGGTGGTTATGATGGTCAGGCTTCCATTTTTATCGTTTCCCGATCAAGTGTGGCAATTGCTATTGTCAATGGCCGCGCTTATTGCTCTGTTTGTGCTCATTATTTGGATAGCCGGCAAAGTATATAGAGTGGGGATATTGATGTACGGCAAAAAGGCCAGTTACCGGGAACTGATGAAGTGGATATTTTACAAATGACACTCTTTTTACATATTGATACTCAACACAAAGCAATATACAATTCACCTTTAGCGGTTATTTAGTATTAAATTTGGCATAAGAGTTGTTACTTTGAGACACCATTTCTGTCATTTAATAAGCGAATTATGAAACATTATATATACATGTTCGGAATGTTGTTGTTTTCAGGTTTCATATATGCCCAGGACAGCACAAGTGGTTTCAGAGAAATAATCAGAGAACATACAGATGATGTGGAATGTCTGGCGTTTTCACCGGATGGAAAATTTCTGGCAACCGGCGGTTGGGATAAGGCAATCAGGGTTTTTTCTATCGACAGTAACTTCACCTGGATGGGCACGTTGTATGGTCATGATGCAGCGGTAACAACCATATCATTTTCGAGAGACAGTAAAAAAATCATCAGTGGTGGTAACGATTTTAATACCATCATCTGGGAGTTGGCGCCGGAAGGAATATTCGTAAAAAAGCAATCTTTTAAGTTTAACACCATTGCAGTTGCCAGTGTGGTTTACGGTTTGAGTTTAAAAACTATATTTTCAGCATCCGTTGATGGCAAAATTTACAGCTACGATCTGGAAAAAAAGGTAGAGCGAAAAATTGATCATAAAGCACCTCTAAATGCCATTGCAGTCAGCAATGATCAGCGGATGATTTTTTGTGCGGATCAAACGAATATTTTGAAGCAGTACGATACCAAAGGTACGGTGATTCGGAGCTTTGATGGACACATGGATGCGATTAATGCAGTTGCAACAGCGCTGAACAATAAATTTCTGGTGACAGGAAGCAGTGACAAGACTGCCATCATTTGGGATATGCAAACAGGAAAACAACTGAGAAAACTTGTAGGGCATGACTGGAAAATAACCAGTATTGCCATCTCAGTTGATTCAAAATACATAGTAACCGGCTCTACGGATGGAACAACAAGACTGTGGGAAGCGGAAACGGGAAAACTATTGAAAACCTTTTCCGGAGTGGGAAACACAGTGACCTATGTGGCCTTGCATCCGAATAACAGATTAATTGCTTCTGCCAATCATTTGGAATCTACCCTTGAAGAAGGTTATGGCCCTGTTATTTGGAATACCGGAATCGAACCGGTGGTTAAAACGAATCCGAGACCGGCTGTTCCGCCCAAGGGAGTACCGGTAAAAACCGTAAATTCTCCGAAAAAACCGGCTCCAAAACAAACACCGGGAGAAACCATCAAGAAAAATGATGAAGTAGAAATTTCCATTCAGGAAAATCCCAAATAATATTTGCCAACCGCTTTTTTCATGTTTTAATTATTCCAAATGTGGTGTAGGTTTGAACCTTGAAACACCAGTTTATGGAAGACCAGAAAGTTCATTCGTCGAAAGCTCCCGAACCTGTAGGACTGTATCCGCATGCCAGAAAAGTCGGTAATTTACTCTTCCTGAGTGGAGTAGGACCCCGTGAAAGAGGTAAAAAGGAAATTCCCGGGGTTGTATTAGGTGAAATGGGTGAGATTCTGAGCTATGATATTGAAACCCAGTGTCATTCAGTTTTCAGAAATATTCGCTACATACTCGAAGACGCCGGCAGCAGTTGGGATAAAATTGTGGATGTCACCGTTTTTTTGACCAATATGAAGGATGATTTTGCCACTTACAACCGTTTGTACGCCGAGTATTTTAAAGACAACCAGCCTTGTAGAACGACTCTTGAAATAAATTGTCTGCCAACTCCCATTGCGATTGAATTAAAAGTAGTGGCTACCATAGACTGAACCTTATTTGTTCATAAATGTCATATTAAAAACGCATTATAGTGAAACTGATTTACAGACGGATTTCCGTCATTGGAGCCTTAGCCTTATTAATTGGAAGTATTGTTGTAGGAAAGAAACTCGGTCAGAAACCGCAAAGAGAAGTAGCCAAAGCCATTCAGGTCGTCCCTTCCGTATCCATTCTTGAAGTCGAGAATGGAAAGGTAAATACAGATATATTCATTACCGGCAAACTGACTGCAACCCGCAGAATGGAAATTTATACGGAAGTGAATGGTATCTTACTCAATGAGACTTTTAAGGAAGGTTATTCCTTTAGCAAAGGGAGTCCTATTGCGGTTGTAGATGATGCCGAATTCAGTGCCCAGGTGAAATCGGCTAAACGCAATTTCTATGCATCCATCTCCATGTTATTGCCTGATATTGTTGCTGATTATCCCGATGAGTATCCCACATGGCTGCAATACAAAAATTCGATTTCTATGGATAAGCCCTTACCGGCCCTACCGGAATCTTCCATTGCAGCTTTCAATACATTAATTAATGTCAGAGGTATCTATAGCAATTATCACAATATTAAAAGTCAGGAGGTCAGACTATCAAAATACAGGATCATTGCACCATTTTCAGGAACCCTTGCGCTTGCATCTGCAGATCCGGGAAGTTTGGTAAGGCCGGGTCAAAAGCTCGGTGAGTTTATACAGTCTGGAATTTACGAATTGGAGGCTCCCGTAAGTGTGGCTGACTTGAAATTCCTGAAAATCGGAGATCAGGTTGAGTTGAAGTCTGACGATATTGAAGGTAAATGGATGGGTAAGTTGGTCAGAATCAACCAAAAACTGGATCCGGCTTCTCAATCTGTGATGTTGTATATTCAGGTTCAGGGCGACAAGCTTAAAGAGGGTATGTTTCTGAATGCCAGATTATCTGCCGACCCTGTTAATCAGGCATTTTCATTGCCCCGAAGATTGTTAGTAGATGAGCACAAAGTCTGGACATTAGAAGATACTGTGCTCAAACTTCGGGAGGTGAGCGTTGTTCGTTATTCCCGCGACCAGGCAGTAATTACCGGCTTGCCGGATAAGTGCATAATCGTGAATCAGGTATTGTCAGGCGCTTACGAGAATATGGTTGTAAAACCTTTGAAATAAGGCGATGAAAAAACTACTTGCCTATTTTATCAAGTATCCGGTAGCGGTCAATATTGTGATGGCCGCAGTCATGATATTCGGATATTTCAGCTATCGCTCTTTTACTTCTACTTTTTTCCCAACCATTCCCAATCGTATGATTATGGTTAACCTGGTTTATCCGGGTGCATCACCGCAAGAATTGGAAGAAGGAGCGGTGGTTAAAATAGAAGAGAACCTCAAAGGTGTTAGTGGCATCGAGAGAATA
>CAZTGZ010000057.1:1974-14051 GCA_964613385.1 uncultured Chitinophagaceae bacterium | reverse complement strand
CCGAACAACCTCATACATATGCGAGTTTATATCAGGACAGCCTGCCCTATTACTTGACCTGGAGCCTTACAAAACCCGGATTGCGTTATACCCTGCATTCAGACCTGAATTTTACCGGATTAACGGCCGATTCATCTTTCAGACATACTGAAATCCTTCGCTTTAGTAACCAACATTTTGATGGCAGTCCTTATGCCAATTTAGGTTTTTACTCTGAATATACAGAAGGTGAAGGTTATATGAGTCAGGACATTAGGGGAAACAATCATATTGTATTCACCATGAGCACACCCGGGGCCATCGCCGCCGGTCTAAAACCCAGACTTACCGTATTGGCATTTGGAAAATCTGATCCCAGCAACGCCACCGATTTTGATCCTGATGGAAACAACCACGAGTTTGAACTGAGCATTGGGGTCGTTGGAACGCACAAAATTTTGTACGCCAAACGCCATAGAGGCTATTCACGGTTATTCTTCGATACCATAGTCGAATATTCAGACATTTCTGCATCGACCCGAATCAACTGCAGAAGTTCATTCGGTGCAAAAGCCAGACAAGCCGTTTCTTTTATACGATTGGAATATTCCCGAAAATTTGACTTCCTGAATACCTCCAATATGTTGTTCGAATCCGGAACTAACCCGTATATCAAATTCATCAACTATTCAGCCTCCCGCCAAAACCCGGTCATACTCGATCTGAAAAATGGATATCGGTATCAATTTGACCTTCAGTCGGGTACACTTCAATTTAAAACCAAAGGGGCCGGACTCATAGCCTGCACTGACTCGGCTGATATTCAGGTTATTACACAAATAAAGAAGATAGATTTCGGCACCTTGCCACTCACTTCTCTGAATTTTGATTATCTGATTATCTCCCACAGTTCATTAAAAGCTTCTGCACAGGAATACAAAACCTATCGTGAAAGCAAGGCCGGCGGGAGTCACAAAGTTGCCCTTTTGTACGCCGATGAACTATATCATCTGTTTTATTACGGCATTCATCATCCACTGGCATTGCGAAATGCATATAGATATTATCAGGAATCGAATGCTCAAATCCGGCACATTTTATTATTGGGCAAAGGACAAATCTATAATCGGGTAACTTTTAGTCCGGTGAACAGAAACCAATTGGATTTGGTTCCAACAGCCGGTATTCCGGCAAGCGATTTTCTTGTTTTTGCAGACTATGACATGCTCAAACGTGGCGATACCGTTGCCATTGGCAGGGTGCCGGCCACATCAAATGAGCAGGTATTGGCCTATTTGCAAAAAGTGAAAACTTTTGAATCTGACTACAATTTCCAGGTAAAAAAGAAAGTAGTTCAAGTTTCCGGAGGATTGGATATTACTGAGAGTCAGTCTTTTGTGAGTTATTTGGATGAATTTTACGAGATTTTCAGAACTTCAAAAGTTGGAGGAGACCGCGATTTGTTTTCCAAAGAAACATCCACATCAACCGATGAAAGTCTGGCAGATTTGATCAATTCCAGCATCAATGAAGGGTGTGTAATGATTGATTACTTCGGCCATGCTGCCAAGGATTTGTTAGAAGTTTCATTTGGAAACCCATCGGATATTGAATCAAGTTCCGGTTTCCCGATTTTCGCTTTTAATGGATGTGTTGTAGGCTCATCATACGAAGAAAAATCTCTGGTTGAAAACTTCATTTTAGAACCAAACAATGGAGCGATTACCTGGATCGGTCAAACTTCCTATGGATTTACCAGCGAATTGTCAAGATTTTCCAAAGTACTGAGAAACTCTTTCTACAATGAACTCTATGGTAACTCCAATGGCAATGTATTCATCAACAGTCTCTATGATTACAATAGGGTTGCGACGAACTATTCGAACAGTGTTTTTCATCAAACCAGTTACCATGGTGATCCGGCGATAGTGCAGTTTATTAAGAACAAACCTGACTTTCTGCACGCCGGTGAATTACCACGTTTAATTGAACCGGGTGGTCTAACCTCAGAATACTCCGTTCGGGGAGAATTTCTGAATGAAGGTCAAATCACCTCTGATTCCATTGTATTGCGATTGGAAATATTTAATGCTGACAATCAGCACATCTTTTCCAAAGACACTACTTTAGAGGGAAATAATTACCGGAATTCCTATCAGTTTACAACCGGATTAAAGGTGAATCAGGCCGGTACTTTCAATTTCCGGTTCAGCATAGACCCAATGAACAGCATCAGTGAATTTGGACCAAACGGAGAATTAAACAATACGTTGAATTATCCCGTTATTCTTTACTCCAATTTACCTGAAATTTTATTCCCTCAGAAAGATCAGATTGTTGAAGGAACCAATG
Organism: uncultured Chitinophagaceae bacterium; assembly: GCA_964613385.1. Taxonomy (GTDB): domain Bacteria; phylum Bacteroidota; class Bacteroidia; order NS11-12g; family UBA9320; genus CAZTGZ01. The sequence continues at coordinate 11,720 of CAZTGZ010000057.1, read as the reverse complement.
TTCGACTTTTATTCCACAATAAATCATTTGGCAATCCCCGTAACTTTATCATACAATCCGATACTTCTCCGGCCTTCAGCAGCAATCTGTTTCAGGAAATTATGGTCAACAGTCAGGAGGAATTGGTTTCAGCCAATATATCACTTGCCCCACTGGACAGTACGGATTATTATGTGCGACTCAGGGCCGAAGGCACAGATGATTGGAAAACAGTTCCTTTCGCATTTGTTTATCGCTCCAGATCAGGTTGGTCACATGGAAACGCGCATAAATTCAGCGATTATTCATTTGATAATCTCACCATGCAAAATGACGGTAGCATGGAGTTCTCACGGATAGCTACTTCGAACTATGCTGTTGATGTTCGGGGTAAACTCGCTGCAGGAAGGAGCAATATTCTTTACGCCGGATTGGTAACCGTTACTTTGAATTTCGGACAATTGGGGATACGTGTGATGTGCGTAAATCCGGAAAACAACAAGCGGTACACCGTTTCAAACAGTCGTCAGATCATTTCTTCAGGGAATTATCTCGTTTGGGGTATCCCGGCCAACTTCTCAGAGTTGGAGTATTATTTGGCAGGCGCGCCAAGTGGGAATTACAATTTTAACACCACGGTGGCAGCTGAACGGGATTCGTTCATAGACTTTCTTAACAAAGTGCCAGACGGTTATTATTTATTCATGATTTCCGGCGTTCAAACAGGAATTGCGGATTGGGAAGACGATGTTTTTGAAGCGTTGGCGAAATTTGGCTCCGATAAAATAAAACTGATCAATGATGAATTTCCATTTGGTTTAATAGGCCAGAAAGGATCTGACCCGGGCACCGCCATAGAAGCATTGCCGAGTTTTGAGAACCAGGTGCTCACTCCACCGGAACAAGCCCTCATTGCACAGACACCGCTCTTTCCTAAATCGATCGTCGGAAATCTTCAATCATTGCCTATAGGACCTGCAAAATCCTGGGGAGATATTTACCTGCACCTCAAGGAAATTGAATTGAATGATACTTTTTATACTGAAATTTTCGGAATCGACAGCGTAGGTGATGAAACCCGATTATTCGCTGACACCGGGAAAGTGTATTACGATTTATCCGGCATTTCAGCGGAAGAATTCCCGAAAATTTACTTCAGTATTCATTATACGGATAAAGTGAACAGAACCGCACCACAATTGGAAAGGGCTGTGGTTCACTATGTTAAAGCCGGAGATGGTATTGTCCTGCAATCCCTATCACACATTGTTCATGACAAGGATACGGTTTATCAGGGTGATTCTCTCAGTGTTCAGGTTGCATTTTATAACTACACCGGTGACACGTTGGCCCAAATTGCCTCCGATTGTTATGTTTTTAATCAGAACATTGCATCCCAACAGGATACATTCCCTTCCGTTCCATTGTACCCGGGTGACACTATATTTATTAACAAAACCATTAAATCGGAAAACCTGAAGAAAAACGCAGAGTTCTTCGCACAATTCAACACCGGACAGCTGAGTGAAGAAACCGATTATAATAACAACTACTACAAAAGTGTATTTGATGTCAGAGAGGATATTACGGAACCTGTGATCAAAGTTCTGGTGGAAGGCAAGCAGCTGTTCAATCAGGAAATTATATCTACCCGGCCTGAATTCTCCATACTTTTCAAAGATGACAATCCAAATATTAAACTCACCAAAGATCATTTGAAAATCCGATTGAAATTACCCGGTGACACATTAGAAGCTTTGGATTTACAGTCAGCGGAATTTGGCGAAATCTCTTCTTCAGGACAACAACAATGGTTGCAATTGCCTTATCATCCTGAATTTAGCAAAAATGGCATTTATACGCTTGAAGCATCCGTTGAAGATCCGTTCAATCACAAAGTTTCATCACAGGAATTACAATTCAAGATTGAAACCGCCAAGAAAATTTCACAGATATACCCTTATCCAAATCCAACTACCGGTAAAACTCAATTTGTATTTACCCTCACCGGCGATGTTCCCCCGGAAGATGTATTGATCAGAATTTATACGATCAGCGGAAAATTGATTCGTGAGTTGAAACTGAATGCTCTGGGTGATTTAAAAATCGGGAATAACATTAGTTCCGTGATTTGGGACGGGAAAGATGAATTTGGGGATCCTGTGGGAAATGGAGTCTATCTGTATCACGCCAAAATACTGGATAATGCTTCTTACGAACGGATCGTAAATGATGATGACGATAAATTCTTTGAGCAAGATCTCGGAAAAATTTATCTCATGCGGTGAGTTCAGTGCTGATTCCTAAAATAATTCATTGTTGTCGCTTTGGACCTAACCCTTTAAGCCGGGTTGAAACCCAATGCTTTGAAAGCTGGAAGCGATGGTTACCCGACTATGAAATCAGGATCTGGAATGAAGAAAATGTCGACTTATTCCACCCCATCATTGCCAAAAACCTCAAGGACAAGGTCTATGCCTTTGCCAGCGATTTCGTGCGTTTAGATGTTTTAAATCGCTTTGGAGGCATCTATTTAGACAACGATATAGAGATATTACAAAGCCTGGATGAATTCCTGACTTTGCCTTGTTTTATAGGAATTGAAAACGAAAATTTGGTCAACACGGCCATCATTGGATCTAAGCCCGGCCACCCATTTATCCGACGATGTATTCAGGAGTTAGAGCAAGTCGGACATAACCGGAATCAACCTTACCTCGCTCCTGTTCTCGCCACCCATTTGCTCGAAAATTCATCCAAAATTACCGGGTTATCACAAGTAATTGATGAGGTTCATATTTTCCCGAAGCACATATTTTATCCTTTATCCTATGAAGAAAAAATGCAGGGATTGACTCCAGACTTATCCCATTCATTTGCCATTCATCATTATTCGGGAAGCTGGAAAGGGCGGATCAAAAAATCCAATATAAAAATGCTATATCATGCTAAATTAAAGATACAGGAACGCATCCGGAACTGGTTCAATTGAAATACATTTTTTTAATCAACACATTTGGCAGTAATAGATTTAAATACTTCCAAACTTTTGCCATCAAACGTACTGTATTTCCCGGTTTAGCCGCCAAAACCCGCATTTCCTCCAGATAATCGACTTTATATATTTTTCCCTTTCGTTTGTCGTGTATTCTCGATTCACACAATACTTCCGACATATGCGCGAATCGAATTCCTGTATCCGTGATTTGCTTCCATAGATAAAAATCACCGGCCCATTTTAGTTGAGACCATGTTTGATGGTTTACTTTTTGCCAGGCATAACGGGTAAAAAAAATAGATTCTGCATGTATTATGGGTAAAATATTTCCATACATTCCAAATTTCACCAATAGATTCATATATGGTAAGGGAACAAATTCATAAGTGCGCTGCCCGTTTTCATCTATATTGGCCGGAATTCCAGTCAATAGATGCTGATTTGGATGCTTCTCAAAAAATTCGACTGCCCGTTTAAGAGAATCGGGCATCAGCCGGTCATCACTACCCAAATAATACATTATTGGCGCAATCGATTGATCGAAGCCATATTTCAGACACTCATAAATACCACCGGTCTTCTCTAACAATTTAATGCTAAAGTGAATGCTTCCATTTTCATTTTTATAAGAGGATTGAAACACCTGCAGCCAGGCTCTGCTTCCATCTGTTGAGCCCGCATCCACCAAAACCAGATCAGCTTCAAAATTTCCCTGCTGATGAATGATTGAATCGATGCACTCAGGCAGATACGGAAGTCCGTTCAGGATTGTTATGCATATGACCAGTTTAGATTCCACGAATTATTGATTTCAACTTCCCGAATAATTCGGACAAATTTAAAGCGGACCAGGCCAGTCTCTGCTTGAGATTTTGTGCTTCCCCACAAGCTAAAAAAGGAAAAACTCCCCGCATTATCCCACCAAGATTTGTCTTCATGGAAACAACTGTCTGCCATCTGTTTTTTTGATGAACAACACGCCAATTGCAGCCTACACGGTAACTTTTCGTCCACACTTTCCTAAACACCGTATAATTTGTAAAGTCGTGGGCGGCTCTTACTCCCGTCAAATAGGTCACACCTGCACCCATTTTTATGAGTTGGTTCGACAATAAGGTCTCTTCCCCGTAGTTCTGAATTGACCCTTTCATTCCCAGCCGGACATCGAATCGAAATCCGTTTTGAAAAACAGCTTTTGAAAAACCCATTAAATTTCCCTGCAAATACTTCTTCTGTTTTGAACCGGTATGCAACCATTCCGGATTCAACCAAACCGGAATTGGCACCTTAAAAACCGGGACTATTTGTCCAGTTGCCTGCCAGAAAATGTCGCTATCTTTTGGTAAATATTCCAGTATTTTCCTGACCATATCCGTTTCAGGAATGCAATCATCATCCAGAAAAAATACAAAATCACCCTTTGCTCTTTCAGCACCCATATTTCTGGATATACTTAAACCCGGAATGGGCTGTATCGAAGAATGGAGAAATGGAAACTGCTGCACTAAACCTGAAATCCATTGGACTGTGGACATATTTGTGCTGTTATCGACGATAAGGATTTCAATGTCCGGAGTATTTAGTCCTGAAATCTCATGGATAAGTGGTTGCAGACAAGCTTTCAACAATTCCACCCGGTTTCTTGTGCAAATGATCAGGCTTAACTTCATGCTTCTATGTTAAAACAAGGATCTCCATCTCCTCCAAAGTCCCGATTTTATCCTCTTGAAATTCCATTTCATGCCCTCACGTATCTTCTCCTTCTCCATAGAGAACTGTTCTTGAAGCCAGAATTTCTGCAAATCGCAAAAATGTCGCCACCATTTGCTGTCCGGAATCTCTTTTAACCAAACCGCATGGCGTTTTTGTCCCAATGGATGAAACAGTTTACGAAATCCCTGCAATTCAAACATCTCGTCTGCTAAGGGTTCAGCATGCCATTCTATCATCAGAATGTCTACTTTTTTCCAAATCGATTCGTTAAAACTCTGTATCAACTCATATTCATATCCTTCTACATCTATTTTTAGCAAAAAAACTTCATCAAGCTCTTGTATGATAGCTTGGATCGGCTTGGATTTTACGGAAAAACTCCCGGATTCCTGAACGAGAACTGTTTTAAATCTGCCTGTATATTGTAATAAATCCGGTTTCAAAAAGACGGGATTTTCATCGGTTGAAACGGCAAAAGGATACAATTTCATGCCGGCGCTTGCATTATTTGAAAGTAATTCAAAATTGTGGGCTTCCGGCTCGTAACAATGAATCTGTTTATCCTCAAAGGTTAATGCGGCTAACCTGCTGAACAATCCAATATGGGCTCCGACATCCAAAATATGTCTTCCGCGATAGAGGTCCTGAAATACTTTTAATCTCTCCAGACCGTACATATTTTGTTCTACCAATTCGTTCCAGACAATTTCGTCGTCTGTGTTTTCCCTCAGTGAAACTTCATTTCTCAGAAGAATTGACATATCGCAAAGCTATCATTATATTGTATTTCCGTAATCATTCACAACCTTTGCATCATGCATGATTTGCTCATCCAATTAGAGAATATCGTTATTGAAACCGGCGCCTGGCTCAAAAATCAATGGTCTCCCTTAGTACCGCCGACTGTGCATTTGAAATCGATGAACCAATTGGTTACGGAGTTTGACATAGCGACGGAAAAACAATTGATCTCCAAATTGCAGGAACTTTTACCTGAAGCAGGTTTTATCACCGAAGAAGAACAGATCAAATCCTCTAAAAATCAAGAATTTACGTGGGTTATTGACCCTATAGACGGCACCACCAATTTTGTACATTCCCTTCCTGTTTTTTGTATAAGCGTGGCTTTACTTCAACATGAAAAGCCGGTTTTGGGCGTTGTTTACGAACCCTTGAGGGCTGAGTTGTTTTCTGCTTCCCTTGGCCATGGCGCAAAACTCAACGGTAAAACCATCACAGTGAGAGGTGCCCAAAACCTCAGTGAGACGCTGATTGCCACCGGCTTTCCTTATTATGATTATGAACGCGCAAAGGCATATCTCAAGGCATTGGAATCCTGCATGATCAAAACGAGAGGTGTTCGCAGAATGGGCAGTGCTGCCATAGATCTCGCTTACGTAGCTGCCGGTCGGTTCGATGCTTTTTTTGAGTACAGTTTAAGTCCCTGGGATGTTGCCGCAGGAATACTACTTGTGAAAGAAGCAGGAGGATTGGTCAGCGCATTTGATACGGACAAAAATCCGCTTTGGGATCAGGAAATTTTGGCTTCATCCCCCGGAATACACAGAGAAATGCTGGATTTATTGAAGGAGGCAGGCTTATGAAAAAGGCCATACTGCTCATTTTACAACTCTTATCCGTTCTATTCGGTTTACTCCAGGCACATGCGCAATCTGTTTCCCTGCATTCCGGTCTTAATCAAGTGCTACTTAAGCAGGCGGTAACGGCATTAAACATCCAACGGCAATCGTGGGAAACACCCTTGTACATGGTTTATAATAACCAATCATACCTGATAACCCGGGATGAACATGAAAGAGAAAAAAATCTGTCATCACCAATAATATTCGATTCTCCAACAACTGAGTTTACCATTCAAAGCATTCGTAATGAGCAGATTATCTGTTTAGGCGTATTTGCGCAACCATTAAATTCAACCCATCATTCAAACAAAAAAAGTCCAGAACTCTGTGAACCCACTCCTTCGGTTCCGGCTTCTGTTTGGCGTGCCGGTTTAGCTGCTCCAAAACCAGGTCGTTCATTTACAGATGTTAAACATGGGATTGTTCATCATTCTGCCGGTTTAATATTTCATAGTAACTACACCGAAGTGGTCAGAAATATCTACTTACTTCACACCCAAAATAACGGATGGGATGATATCGGCTACAATTATCTGATTGCCTGGGACGGAACATTTTTTCAGGGAAGAGACCCCGAAGGCGGTGAACAGAGCGATGTTTTAGGCGCTCATTTTTGCAGTAAGAACAGCAATACGATGGGGGTTTGTATGATTGGGACATACATGGATACTTTGCCTTCCGATACAGCGCTGGAAGTGTTAACCAGATTGTTAACCTGGAAATTTATCAGTGAACAAGTTTCACCGCAAGATTCTTTTCTCCATCCGGAAGGATCGGGAGGCAGTTCTCAGTATTTGAGAGTTCTGTCCGGACATCGCGACGGTTGTTCGACCGAATGCCCGGGTGAAACTCTTTATCAAAAAATTCCGGCATTGGCGCAAACAATCGCTGACAGAATAGCCTACTGCAATCAACTATCAGGCACTGAATTGCAACCGAAACTGAAGAGATTAAAATGTTACAGAACTGATCATCAACTGTTTATAGAGAACCTTGACGAAAGTTTGGTGCTTATTTCCGATGCGAGTGGACGGGTGATTTATTCGACTTCTGCATCCGGAAACATCTCAATAAATCTGAACGAAAGGAGCCCGTATTTCATTTGGGTAAAATCAAAATCCCAAACTGAAAAGATAGTTCTGTTTTAAGACAGCTATTGTACCCTTATTTGTCTAAATGATACCTCCAATTAATTGAACTTAGCGCGAAATAATGCTACTTTTGCAGCCTTTTATGTGGGACAGGCTGGCTAATTATGTATTGCGCAACAGGATTTTCTGGGTAGTCGGGCTCGGAATCATTACGTTGGTCATGGGTTTCTTTGCCAGAAAAGCCCAATTGACCTATGACAACCCCAAATTTATTCCGGACAATGATTCTGATTATGTCGCATATCAGGACTTCAAAAAACTATTCGGTGACGACGGAAGTGTAATAGTTATTGGGGTAGAGACTGCGAAAATTAAGCAACTGGATTTCTTCAATGAATGGTACACGTTAACTGAAGATCTCAGCAAGATGGATGGTATTGAGAATGTATTGTCCATTACCAATACGCCCGATTTAAAAAAGAAGTTTCAAACGGTTTATTTTGATACGGATTCCTTCAGCCAGGAAGTATTCTATTTGAGCAAAATCTTCAAGTCAAAGCCGAATTCTCAATCTGAAGTTGACTCCTTATTGGCTAAAGTTAAAAACCTTAAATTTTATGAAGGATTACTTTACAGCGATTCGTCTGATTTTACATTAATGGCGATTACGCTCAGAAAGACCCTTTTAGATTCCTATAAACGCATCGAATTCGTAAAGCAATTAAATAAAAATGTAAACGAAGTTTGTGCAAAGCATCAGGTGAAAGTTCATTTCAGCGGATTGCCCTATATCCGCACCGAAATGAGCAATAGGATAAAGGAAGAAATCAAGTTCTTCACCATATTGTCTCTGATTGTAACCGGACTTATTTTATTCATCTTTTTCAAATCATTTCCTACCCTGATTTTTTCTATGTTGGTTGTAATAACCGGCGTAATCTGGAGTATGGGCATCCTGGTGCTGTTCGATTATAAAATCACTTTGTTTATTGGTCTTCTACCCCCGCTCATTGTGGTAATTGGCATTGCGAATTGCATCTATCTTCTCAATAAATATCACGACGAATACCGAAGACATCAGAACAAAATGAAAGCCCTGCAACGGGTAATTTCGAAAGTTGGATTGGCTGTATTTATCACCAATCTGACAACAGCGGTTGGATTTGGTGTTTTCTATTTGACAGGAAGTAAGGTATTACAGGAATTCGGAATTGTTTCGTTTTTGAGTATTCTGGCTGTTTATGTGATCTCCATCACTTTAATTCCATTGATATTCAGCTACTTACCCTCGCCTAAGACTAAGCATACCAAACACCTCGACAACCGATGGCTCACGGGGTTTATACAATGGATTTCCCATGTTGTTACTAACCATCGCAAATGGGTTTACGTCATCACCATTTTAGTGGTTATTGCCTCTCTAATCGGAATTTACCGTGTCCAGAACGTCGGGTACATGGTCGATGATATCAGCAAATCCGATCCTCTATATACGGATTTGAAATTTTTCGAAGGAAAAGTGAAAGGTGTCATGCCTTTTGAGATTGTTATCGATACGAAAAAATCGGGAGGCGTAAAAGACCCTCAATTATTATCCAAAATCAATGCTTTCGAAAAAGAGCTTGCCGGGTTCAGTGAATTTTCCCGCCCTGTATCCATAGCGCAACTGATTCAGTTTGCCAGGCAGGCGCATCACGACGGAGATCCCAGATTTTATAGAATACCCGGAATTACAGAGTTATCGGAATTGATGAACCTGATGCCCAGCGACAATTCCGGAAATCGTTTGATTCGCAGTTTTGCTGACAGCACCTATAGAAAAGCCAGGATTAGCGTGCAAATGGCAGATGTGGGCTCTGTGCGGATTAAAGAAGTAAGAAAAGAAGTTGAAAAATTGGCGGCCAGTTATTTCCCTGCTGAAAAGTATGATGTGACGCTCACGGGTACTTCCATCATATTCTTAAAAGGCAATGACTATCTCATCAGCAATTTATTGGTCAGTTTGTTGGTTGCCTTCATCGTAATCGGAGGATTGATGGCGACCATTTTCGTTTCTTTCCGAATGATCATGATTTCACTCATCCCTAACATCGTACCCTTGCTTTTTACTGCAGGAATTATGGGATATTTTAATGTGAGTCTTAAACCTTCAACAGTGCTAATATTTAGTGTTGCTTTCGGAATAGCTGTGGATTACACCATACATTTCCTGAGTAAATATCGCATGGAGTTAAAAAAGACCAAATTCGATATTAAGAAGTCCGTATCTCTGGCCTTGGATGAATTGGGTAGCAGCATGATCTATACCGCCGTGGTATTGTT
>CAZTGZ010000057.1:0-1964 GCA_964613385.1 uncultured Chitinophagaceae bacterium | reverse complement strand
GCAGCAATTTTGGCGGCACCATTGCATTGGGCGTATTCACCAGCATTACCTTATTGGTGGCACTGATTTCCAATTTAATGGTATTGCCGAGTTTGTTATTGTCCTATGACAAGGCACTGGAAAGAAAAAAACTCAAACAAAAACCACTGATAGAATATCCCGACGAAGATGCATAATTCCGCATCGATTAATGAATAAAATACATGGAGAATAAATCTGCCTCGCTTTATAGGGAATACAAACAAATCGATTTTCCTGCATTCGAAAAAGAGATTCTTGAGTTTTGGAAAGCTTCAGGAATATTCGAAAAAACCATGGAAAGCAGATCTGAGGGACCGAGCTATGTGTTTTACGAAGGTCCGCCATCGGCGAATGGAATGCCCGGGATTCATCATGTCATCAGCAGGACCATCAAAGACATTTTCTGCAGGTATAAAACGCTGAAAGGTCACAAGGTACTCAGAAAAGCAGGTTGGGACACCCATGGTTTGCCGATTGAACTTCAGGTTGAGAAGAAACTGGGAATAACCAAAGATGATATTGGACATAAAATCAGTGTTGAGGCATATAATAAGGCTTGTCGTGAGGATGTACTCAAGTTCAAGGAACAATGGGACGAATTAACGGAGCAAATTGGCTTTTGGGTTGATTTGAATGCCCCGTATATCACCTATGAGAATGATTATATAGAGAGCTGCTGGAATCTGTTACAAAAATTATATCAGAAAGGATTTCTATATAAAGGATATACCATTCAACCCTATTCACCTGCGGCAGGCACGGGGTTGAGTTCTCATGAATTGAATCAGCCCGGGACTTACAAACCGGTTAAGGACACCACCGTTGTTGCCCAATTCAGACTCAAAGACACAGAACAAAAGCAAATGTTGTTCGGCAACAAGGAGGTTTTTGCCCTCGCTTGGACAACCACTCCCTGGACCCTGCCTTCCAACACTGCCCTGGCTGTTGGCCCAAGAATCAGGTATAGTCTGATTGAGACCTTTAATGCCTACACATTTCAAAAAATATTTGTTTTGTTGGCGGAGGCATTGGTTTCTGCCCACTTCAGCGGCGAAGAAGCCACAGACATAACCACACCTGCTGAGGCCAATAAGCCACAGCCCTACAAAATTCACGGGAGTTTCACAGGCGCTGAATTGGTTGGATTGCCCTATGAACAGCTCATTCCCGGCTTATTACCTGCCGAAAACCCGGAATCGGCATTTCATATCATTGCCGGTGATTTTGTTTCTACCGAAGACGGAACCGGAATTGTGCACATAGCACCCACGTTTGGTGCTGACGATGCCAGGGTCGCCAAGCAAGCCGGCATTCCCCCTATGCTTATTGAAAATACCGAAGGCAATTTGGTCCCTCTCGTAGATTTACAAGGCAAATTCATTCCGGAATTTAAGCCCTACGGTGGAAAATACGTTAAGAACGAATACTATCCCGCAAATGAAGCACCCGATAAAAGTGTGGATGTAGAGATTGCCATTTGGCTGAAAGAGCAAAACAAGGCGTTTAAAGTTGAAAAATACGAACACTCCTACCCGCATTGCTGGAGGACCGACAAACCGCTCCTGTATTATCCGCTTGAATCCTGGTTTATCCGCACTACGGCCGTAAAAGACAGATTGGTTGAATTGAACAAAACCATCAATTGGAAACCTGCTTCAACCGGTGAAGGGCGTTTCGGAAATTGGTTGGAAAATCTGGTTGACTGGAATCTTTCCAGATCCCGATTCTGGGGAACCCCACTTCCCATCTGGAGATCAGAAGATAAAACAGAAGAAATCTGCATAGGTTCTGTGGCTGAATTGGTTCAGGAAATTGAAAAGTCCATAGCCGCCGGATTCATGGACAAAAATGAATATTCCGAAGCAAATTTCGATTTACACAGACCTTATATCGATCGGGTTGTACTGGTTTCTGCAACGGGTAAACCCATGTACCGTGAACCT
>CAZTGZ010000056.1:10144-14566 GCA_964613385.1 uncultured Chitinophagaceae bacterium | reverse complement strand
CCGGTGCAGGGGTCGGTGTCAACAGATTCATATTGATATCCCCTACATCACAACAAACACCCTGATCGGCCGGTTTTGTAATAACGGGTAAGGCATTTACCTTAATATTCGTCGTATCCCGGTGTTGGCAAGTGGTCGTGTCTTCTGTTACATATAATTCCACTTCGAAGTCAGTCGTTACTTTGATAGGGAATTTTAAAGTTTCACTGGTGCCTTTATTGATTTTAATGGGCGCTGAACTGCTAATATCCCACCATCGGTAAGTGCCTTTTTTACCGTTGCCAACCGTATCCAATCCTGCAGCCATCAATGTTAAACTGTCGTTCCAGCATTTTACCTGATCCGGACCAGCAAAGGCTTTTACTGTATCATTTACATATAAGATAGCCGTATCTTTACCCATACAACCCAAACTGTCGGTAATCTGTAAAATGTATGTTCCTTTATTGGAGGTTCGCAAGACACTGTCTATGGATATTGGAACAGAATTACGGGTCCAATAATATTTTATTTCAGTTCCTTGAGTGATAAAGGTAGTGTCATCAATTTTCAAATAGACTGTATCAATACTCGGTAAGAATAATACGGAATCATACGTACAGATTCTCAGGTCCGGACCAATATTCACCTTAGGATTTTCCCTTAAATTTATTTTAGCAGTATCCCAGGCGGTGCATCCTGAAGCGTCCTTTACGAACAACGAAACGGCCGTGTCACTAACCGGTGATATTTCAAAAAATGACAGGGTATCCTGAACGGCATGATTAACAGGTGTAGCCCATCTGTATTGGACCGGATTTTTCGCATTTTTTAAATAGGGAGAAAACTTTAATGTCGCTCCTTCGCATACAAAGGTGTCTTTCCCGATAGCCAGGTTTACTTCCAGAAGCTCCGGAATCACCAAAGTATCATAATAAGTTGTCGGGCATTTGCTTGGTAAATTTTCGACCACATGCTGAATGATGTAGGTGCCGCCTTTTCGAAAATGCAAAGTGTCGAATCCTTTGGTGCTCAGGAAGGTACCTGTGGATTTGAAATAAGCTGTTTTCTTATCAATAATCAGGTTATTATCTAAATCCCTGATTTGCCAGTCATAGGTTGCAGTACCTTCAAAATTGGGAGACAGTATGGCAGTATCTGCATAAAATCCGCAACCGAGATCTTTGTAAACCCTCGTATCTTGTGCCTTTGCTTTCACTTTTACCCTGAATGAACGGGTAGAACTGGCGTTTTTCGGACAAGCATCATCTGTAACGGTAGCAGTAAATGAATAAGGTAAACTACTGGCCGTTCCGATGGGAGGCGTCCAACAGAATTCACCGGTTTTTAGGCGATCGGTAGGATTAATAACTTTGAAAGTCGCTCCGGGAATACCGCGGTTCCAGGTAAGGGTAACGGTATCCGGAGTAGGTGTGGGCGCTGGCGGAGGTGGGGTAAATACCTTGTCGTCCGTCGTAATATTGAAACAAATTTGAGCTCCCTCACAAACTTCAAAGATATATTTCGTATTTGTAATTCGGGGTGGGTTATTATCCGGGCATTGCGAGACGATGAATTGCATATCCCGCCTCGTGACTCCGATGTTTTTGTATTTGCCTGTGGAGTCCTTTCGCCATTCATCGATTTGCATAACGACGACGGCAACCTGATTACAGTCTGTGGGTGTAAAAATGATATCACCACTCACCGGATCAAGATATAATCCAATGGGCGGATTGGCATCAGGGTTTGAGAATGGAAATTTAAGCGGATTAGGGTAATAAGCCTGAATGGGATTGGTTGGCGTACGACCTCCATTATAGCTGTTAAGTTGATTTCTGTTTTGGTAAGCCCCTGAAAATGAATAAGATAAAGAGTCGTAATTGGCTGTATCAACCGTTGATTGCAACATAAAATTGCCACCGGATCATTGGTCAAAGCCGGGGAGGAGTTACAAGGCTTGGCACAGGCATTTAATTCTGCAAACGTAAAAAATGATTGTTGTTGCTGACCGGTTGTAATCGCTACGTTCCGGACATAAAGCAAACAACTCAGCTCAAAGCGGCAACATCCGTTACGCATGGCCTGTCTGAGGTCTAAAGTGCCTTCGAAAGTGTGTTTCTCAATACCATAAGGATATGTTGTGTTGCAGGGTTGCTCACATTTACTTTTTACTGCTTTGCAGGTTTTGGTAATGTCAACAATGCTTGTTCTCACAAGATTTAAGGTACCCACACTGGCATTGTTATCCATACATCGGATGGCAACTGCGGTTGGAGCAGTTTGAGAACTGTTGCAGTTTTCCGAAGTACCGCATTTTGGCGATTGACTCAATACATAACATCCATTGCAATCTCGGTAGAAATTGAAGGTGACTTTCCAAATACTGTCATTGGTCCCACTGCAGCGATAACTGAGATCGGAGCCGATGATATGATCCGCTTGAACAAAGCCGGCGGACAGAATGATGAACAGAATTAAAATGCAATAGCGCATAACAACAATAAGATATCAAAAATAGGCAATTCGTTGCTCTTTAAAATGTAAAATTATCATATTATCGTAAGTAGTTCGTCTATTTCGGATGGAACAATGAATTTCAGATTTTGTGAAGGCCATAAAATAGGTCTAAATTCGTGCAACAAATCTTGGTATCATGAGTGGCAGAAGAGAAAAATTGTCGAGACAAATAGCCCGGGAAATGGGGATGATCATGCAACAGGTCGGCAAAAATCAATTTCCGGGGTCTTTAATTACGGTAACTGATGCTTCTGTAACTCCGGATCTTGGCCTGGCTAAAATTTATTTAAGTGTAATGGGCGCTAAAAGTTCCGAAGCAGTGATCGAAGAACTCAATCTCTACATGAAAGAAATTCGTCATTTGCTGGCCAAGGAATTGAAGGATCATGTCAGAAGAATTCCGGAGCTTCGATTTTATCCTGATCACACCCTGGATCAAGCTTTAAAAATGGACGCATTGATTGAAAATTTGTTGAAACCAAAGGATGAGTAATCTCAGGTTTTCTTTGTTTTTTACCTGGAGGTACTTGTTTTCCTCCAAAACACCAGGCGCCATTCATATCATTTCGGGAATTTCCAGTTTGGCATTTCTGGTGGGATCTGCGGCATTGATCATCATATTATCTGCTTTAAACGGATTTGAAGGATTGGTTTCAGATATGGTAAGTGAACAGAGGCCTGATTTCAAAGTTCAACCAAAAATAGGGAAGGTTTTCATTCCTAAAGTCAATCAACTCGAACAATTGAAATTGATAGAAGGAATCGTCAGCATTCAACCCGTTTTGGAAGAAAAAGCGGTGGTTATTTATGGAAACTCTCAGGAAATAGTTCAGGTAAAAGGCACAGAAACCAACTATGCCGAATTAATTCAAATCCAGAATTACCTGGTTGAAGGAGAACCCAGCCTGAAAAAAGGAGAATCCGATATGGGAATATTCAGTCAGGATGTTGCCATGAGCCTGAATTTGCAAACCAAAGGATATGAAGCGGTCAGAATTTTTATCCCGGACCGAACCCACGCCTATAATCCGTTGGACCCATCGAGTTCATTGGGCATGGCCAGTGTATTGCCATCTGGTATATTTGTAAATCGCGAAGAAAACAGCGGACAGGTTCTGGTACCTATTTCGGTGATGCGAGAGTTGCTTAAGTATAAACAGGAACTATCATCTTTTGAAATATTTCTCAGAACAGGTTCTGACCAAAACTCCATCAGGGCAAAATTGGAGAATATCCTGGGCAACGATTTTGTTGTTAAGAATAAGAAACAACAGAACGAATTGATATACAAGATATTCAAATCAGAGAAATTGGCTACTTACCTGATTTTGGTTTTTATTCTGATGATTGCATCCTTTAACATGGTGGGAGCTTTGACGATGTTGGTGCTTGAAAAACAGAAGGATGTTTTAATCTTAAAGTCCATTGGAATGAGCAAAATGAGTATTCAATTGATATTTCTTTTTCAGGGGGCTGCATTGGCCATTTTAGGGGGTGGAATTGGACTGGCTTTGGGCGTGGGAATTTGCTATTTACAGGATATGTATGGTTTTATTCCCCTGGAAAACAGCATGGTGCAAAGTTATCCGGTTGACGTGTTGTCCGGAGATGTTTGGCTGATTTGGGGAACCATTGTGGTAATGGGATTATTATCTTCGCTTTATCCGGCGATCAATGCAACTAAAACAGGAGAAGTAAGATTGACAGGAACATGAAATTTTTAATTGTTGGTTTAGGAAATCCGGGTCGGGAATATGAGCATACCCGTCATAATATCGGATTTGACATATTAGATGAATGGGCTGCCGAGGCCGGCATCACTTTTTCAGATTCGAGATATGGTTGGGTTGGTAAAATCAATGTTCGCGGAAGAACGATAGTTGTGCTCAAACCAAATACCTATATGAATCTCAGTGGCATGGC
>CAZTGZ010000056.1:8464-10134 GCA_964613385.1 uncultured Chitinophagaceae bacterium | reverse complement strand
GATATTGGTTGCAACAGGAAAAAATTAATCCCGACTCATTGATGGTCATTACCGATGACCTCAATCTGGGAACCGGGAAAATACGTATGCGGGCCAATGGAAGCCATGGAGGACATAACGGATTGCGCCATATTTCGGAAATTTTGGGGCATGATAATTATGCGCGATTGCGCTTTGGTGTGGGCAATGACTTTGCAAAGGGTCGACAGGTAGAATGGGTGCTGGGAAAATGGCCCGATGAAGAACTGGAAAATGTTGCAAATGCCAGAAAAAAGGCCATTGAAGCATTGAAATGTTATTGTACCGAGGGTCTGGCGGCTGCCATGAATAAGTACAACGGGTGATTACATTTGGGCAGTTATTTCACGGACGGCCTTATAACCCTGAAAGAACTCTCTGGCCACAATTCTTAAAAATGTATAAAAAGGAACAGCCAGTATCATACCCATAATTCCGGTCAAAGTACCTGCTATTAAAACCACAAAGAAAATTTCCAGGGGATGCGCCTTTACACTTTTTGAATAGATCAGGGTGGAAATCAGAAAATTATCCAGCAATTGAGCCGCACTAAATACTGCCACTATCTTCAAAATCATTGGAAAGAGTTCCGTTTGAAAGTCCAGATGAAGGTTTGCCGTAATCCCGAGCAAGACTCCAAGCGTGCCGCCAATGATAGGCCCTAAATAGGGAATTACATTCAGGGCGCCGGCCAACGATCCGAGCAAGATGGCATTCTGAATGCCAAAAAGGCTGAGTCCACCCCATACCATGAGACTAAAAATACAAGCTTGCAAAATCAATCCGGTAAAATACCGACTGAGCAAAATTCGGGTTTCACTCATAATATTTCCAATGGCTGTCAAATACTTATCAGGCGTCAGCGCATTTATAATGTTACGGGGCATATTCCTGTCTTTCAGAAAGAAAAAGGTTATAAATGTTACACTCCCGGCACCCATCACTATCTGACCGAATTTGCCGGCCAAAGAGCTCAAAAAGTCCCGGATAAAGGAAAAGTCCAAATAAGAAGTGAGCTGCTTTTTTATATAATCGACATTGGCTTCCTGAATATTCAGTCTTCTGCCATAATCCTCAATACTCTTGATAAGGTCGTGGTTCCGGGTGAGCACTTCCTGCACATTGATTGAACTGAGAATTTGAATTTCAGTATTTACAACCGGCACGAGCAGTGCGATAAAAGCAGCTACCACTAGCCAGAATACAATTAAAACAAGAATGGCCGCAGTCCATTCCGGCATGTGCTTGTTCCTGATATGGATTTTAAGAAGTTTTTCCATCAATGGACGACCAATCAAGGCCAAAACCACCGAGGTAATAAAATACACGACTAAAATGGAAAGATACCACAAAGCCAGGCCCAGAATGAGCATAAGCACTATGATTAACAGCCAGCGATATTCTGTTTTCATGTTTTGATTTCCTGACATAGTTCAACCAATACTCCCCCTGTTCCTGCAGGATGCAAAAATGCAATGATTTTATTGTCTGCACCTGCTTTGGGAGTTTCGTTTATCATCCTGAATCCTTCTGTTTTTAAACGCTCGATTTCCGTATAAATATCTTCAACTTCAAAAGCGATATGATGTATTCCTTCACCCCTTTTTTCAATAAAACGAGCAATCGGACTTTCAGGACTGGTGGCCGGCGGA
>CAZTGZ010000056.1:3972-8396 GCA_964613385.1 uncultured Chitinophagaceae bacterium | reverse complement strand
TAATTCGATTTTTGAATCACCCATTTGAAAAAACAAAGTGCGCACATGTTCAGACTCCACAAATTCTTCTTTGTACGGACTTGTGTTTAGAAGCTTGGAATACAAGGTTTCAGCTACTTGTAAATCTTTGACGGCAATACCCAGATGTTCAATTTTCTTCATGCAATCCTTTCATGGTCAAAAGTACAAATTAAATCGCCTGCTTTACCGGTATTCTGTATGAACATTCGTTCAATGCGGGGCTTCTTACTCTGAACAATTTAACGAATGCGGTTTGTTAATCGGGATAACTTGAAGCAGATAATACAGGGATCGTTCATATAAAAATTGATGTTCATTCAGACGTATTTGCAAAATGATTTGCGCATTTCGCCAAACAAAATTTTTCAGAATACGTTATATTTGCAAAATAGATTTAATCTAAATAAACATAGATGTTGAAACTACCTATATATCTGGATAACAACGCAACCACTCCCGTGGACCCAAGGGTGTTGGAGGCCATGTTGCCATATTTTACCGGAAAATTCGGAAATGCAGCCAGTCGTAACCACGCTTTTGGATGGGAAGCCGAAGAAGCAGTGGATTATGCGAGGGAGCAAATTGCGGCGCTTATTGGATGTAGCGATAAAGAGGTAATTTTTACTTCGGGAGCTACGGAAAGCAACAACCTTGCTCTTAAAGGAGTCGCCGAGATGTACGCATCTAAAGGAAAACATATTATTACCGTTAGCACCGAACATAAAGCCATTTTGGACACTTGTCGCCACCTGGAAAAAAATGGTGCAGAAATTAGTATTATTCAGCCTGCAGAAGACGGAAGAATTGAACCATCACAGGTCGAATCCTTGATTAGACCGGATACCATATTGATTTCCGTGATGTATGGAAATAATGAAATTGGTGTATTACAGCCCATTCGCGAAATAGGAGCCATTGCCAGAAAACATGGCGTGCTTTTTCATTCAGACGCCACTCAGGCTATAGGAAAAATACCTGTTGATGTGGAGTCTGATTTAATTGATCTGATGTCGTTTAGTGCCCATAAAATGTACGGTCCTAAAGGGGTTGGAGCACTATATGTACGCAGAAAAAATCCAAGAGTTAAAGTAACAGCCCAAATGGATGGCGGTGGTCACGAGCGAGGAATGCGTTCCGGTACACTCAATGTACCCGGCATCGTTGGACTGGGAAAAGCCTGCGAATTGTGCCGATTGGAAATGCAGGATGAGGCTGCAAGGTTATCACAATTGCGCAATAAATTAGAATCTTCATTGTTGGAACTGGAAGAGTCATATGTAAACGGAAACCGTGAGCATCGCTTACCACACGTGTGCAATATTTCTTTTAAATATGTTGAGGGAGAAGGTCTGATGATGGGAATCAAAGACCTGGCCGTGTCATCAGGTTCTGCGTGTACATCTGCATCGTTGGAGCCGAGCTATGTGCTGAAAAGTTTGGGACTGGACGATGATTTGGCACATTCGTCCATACGTTTTGGCCTGGGCAGATTTACCACAGAGGCCGAAGTGGATTATGCCATTTCGCACGTGAAGGAAGCCGTGACTAAGTTAAGAGAAATGAGCCCGCTTTGGGAAATGTTTAAAGATGGTATAGACCTGAACAGCATAGCCTGGCAGGCGCACTAATAAAAATATATTATGGCATATTCAGAAAAAGTTATCGATCATTATACCAATCCCAGAAATATTGGTACGCTGGACAAGTCAGATCCAAATGTTGGAACCGGATTGGTTGGAGCTCCTGAATGCGGAGATGTAATGCGTTTGCAAATAAAAGTAAACGATGAAACCGGCATCATTGAAGATGCCCGTTTTAAGACCTTTGGTTGCGGTTCGGCGATTGCGAGCAGTTCGCTGGCAACCGAATGGTTAAAAGGGAAAACCATAGACAATGCGCTGGAAATAGACAATATGGACATTGTCGAAGAATTGGCATTGCCACCTGTTAAAATACATTGTTCCGTTTTGGCCGAAGATGCCATTCGCTCTGCCATCAATGATTATAGGGTGAAACAAGGCTTAGAGCCGTTGGAAGAAAAGAAAAGATATTAAGCCATGGAATCAGTACAACAGGATATGATTACAGTTAGCCCCGGCGCTGTAAAACAAATATATAAGCTGAAGGAAGAAGGAGGTCTGGGTGCTGAATATTTCCTTCGTGTTTCTGTGGTAGGTGGGGGATGTTCAGGATTGAGTTATAAACTCGATTTCGATAATGAAACTAAACCCGGCGATCAGGAATTTATCTATGAGGATGTTAAAATTGTATGTGACATGAAGAGCTTTCTCTATTTATGTGGCACAGAGCTTGACTTTTCTGATGGTTTGAACGGAAAAGGGTTCAATTTTATCAATCCCAATGCCACCCGCACCTGCGGATGTGGTGAGAGTTTCGCGGTATAAAATTCTGATTTAAATTTTCAAGGTCGTTAGGATCGGGATCCTCAAGTATTGGGATTTTGAATGATCTCAACATTCTTGCCCAGGGTTTTAAACCGAACTCCGTTGGTTTGTAAAACGGTTATCGTAATATGTCCGGTTTTACTCATATTTTTATCCTGCACCCATCCGGTTTTACCGCGATGTGTACCTGCAACTACCCGGCAATAATCCCCATTCTGAATTTCGTGTTCACTCATACTTTATTCAAATAAGCGCTTTGTATAGGGAACTTGCTCTCAAAATTCAACTTAGTTAACATCATTCGTTTCAAACAATTGAAAACCTATATTGGTGCCTTTCCAATCTGCATTTGTCACCTCAATATTGTTTTTTTTAGATTATTTAAGCAAAATATCTGATACTCGTCAATTTAGTCCACAAAGGTCTCTCGAATTACATTTTTAACTTCTTCTATTTCTTTATCGGTTAGAGTCTCATAACGTTTTACAATTCGTTTTCTGTCAATGGTGCGTATTTGGTCAAGAGCTATCCAACCTTTCTGTGATTGGTGATGTACAACAACTCTTGTAGGATAATTCTTGGAACTGCTTGTCATGGGAGCAACTACAATTGTCTGCAAGTATTTATTCATTTCTATTGGAGATAAAACTACACATGGTCTTGTCTTTTTCATTTCACTTCCGATCGTAGGGTCTAGATTAACCAACACGATTTCATATTGATTTATTTGCTCCATTCTTCAAATGATTCGTCTTCAAAAACATCATTCATTAACATTTGGTCGTCACCATTTTCATGCATTTTCTTGAATGATTTTTCCCAATCTTTTCTGGGCTCTGTTTTCGGTTTAATGATGATATAACCCTTTTCGAGAATAAGTTCAATTTTATCCCTGATGTTATATTTCTCGAGAATTGTCTTAGAAAGTCGTATCCCTTTTGAATTTCCAATGTTTATTACCGATATTTCCATAATGGTCAATTGTTATTACGAAGTAATTACAAATGAGTGGAATTTCCAAATTGTTTTGACCGATGATTGCAGAAAGTCGATAGTCTTTAAAATCTTGAAAGGAGATAAATTGTGAGAACCGATTACAAAACTATATCTCGCTTCCCAAAAATTCTACCAGGTCTTCGTTCAAAAAAGCGAACCTTCAATGATTTCTAAAAGACACTATTGAAAATTGCCGATTAGTCCCAATCTGAAATTTCGTCCCGGTCCGCTTATGGCCGAACCTGCAGGTCTGTAATGCGAATCCAACAAATTTTCTGCACCAAATTGAATTTTTATTAAGTTGTTAATCTGAAAAGTGCCGACCATGTTTAACGTCATCCAGGCCGGAGTTCCCAGACTTGATGCATGCAATTTCTGATCTTCAGGAAAGTCCGAATAATCTTTTTGTCCTTTCCAGCCCTGGTAAACCGCAAATGCATCCAATTTCAGGCGACGTTGAATATAACGCAATTTTAAAATACCAAATGCCGGTGTCAGCAGGGGCATGGTTTGCTTATCATCAAATTGGCCCCTGTTTATTTGTAAAGAACCCAATAAAGTAAAATGCTCATCCAGAAGATACCATCCCTCTGCCTGTAGTGTGCCATACCAAACTTCTTTCCCAAATTCCCTTGTGTAAATTGATCCTATATTCGGATACGCCAATTCCCAGAGATAATTGGAATATTGTATGGATGAAACATAGTTTGGACAAAATGCGGCAGACAGACTTCCTGAAATGCCATACGTCTGAAAATCTGAGAGTTCAAAAGCAAATTGACCAAAATAATTGCGCTGAATTCCTGCATAGGCAGAAACGATCATTTGGGTTGGATGCCATTGCTCAAAATGGTAATTACTGTTGTTTACAGGGCTGTTTCCGCTCCCCAGGGTGAAAAGGAAATGTTGATGTTCGCTTTTCCGGAACTCCAATCCGGCATCTCCCCCGGGAACCCATTCAAAAAATTCGTTTTCTATGAGAGCATATCCAAAGAGTCCTTC
>CAZTGZ010000056.1:0-3962 GCA_964613385.1 uncultured Chitinophagaceae bacterium | reverse complement strand
TTCATCTTCTGTGGAATTTTGATATTGGTTTAAGCGAAAATTTTCAAAAATGGTCCAGCGCCGTTTCCATGTATATTTATGAGAAATGGTGATGTTCCATTGACTGTATAGAGAATGTTCCGGCTGGTAAGAGATGCCGGGTTTTGATAGGGTACCATATAGTATATGGGTCATCGATCTGTTAAAATCAGTGAGGGCAGTCTGATATTCAACATGTACTTTAAAATGGTTTTTCTTTAAGCGCTTTTGTATCGAAAGATTGCCTACATATCCCTGACTTTCAGTGTTTTCAGATTGCAACAAGGAGTCTCCAAAATACCTTGAATGTCGGGCTTCATTCAATTTTTGAGATGAAACGGCGTATTGCACCCGGTCTGCCCAACCGGAATTTATGATAATGTCGCCATTTAAAGTCAGATGCAGACGTTTTGGCGGACTGTTATATGCCTCGCTGAAGTACGGATTTTGTCCATTTAAAAGAGTAAGTCTGCCAAAGTCGGGGGCATCCGTGAATCTATTCCAATGCCAGTGAAATTGGTGTGTGTGATTTCCTTTCTGAAACAGCCAGTGCTGAGTCCAGAAAAGTGCCGCAAACCCGGATGGACTTTGAGATCTCGGGTCGGAATTGGCATAAATGGTGTCCTTATCTCCATTGAGATCCGTATAAAAAGATTTGCTGCCCCAGGATCCATAAAGACTATCTGATTGGTGACCGGACATCAGGTCGTTTTGATCCGTAAATTTAAGACTGCTTCTCACAGCCCAGAATTTCATCCTTTGTTCCAATGTAATACCGGTAGTCTTTTCGCCATTGGCGCTGTTAAATCTACCATTAACATCCAGCACAGATGTTTTCTTCCCGGCAGAACGCTGCGGCTTTTTTGAAATAAAGTCGGCAAAGCCGCCGATATTCTCAACTTGTCCGGATGGCAGCGTTGAAAAAAAAGCAGATTCCAGTTGATCTGCATCCAGGGTGTTCATTAGATTTTGATGACTGATACCTGCAGTTGGGTACAAAACGGGAACTCCATCGAGTCTGATGCCAATATTTTTTCCTGAAAACCCGCTTCCCATAAAATCCCCATCTGCCTGATTGAAGTTAATGGTATAAATCCTGCCGGTTGCCGAGAGAGCATGGGAGCTTAAGGCCTTGCCTGTTACCTGAATATCAGCTTGAGAGATAGTCCTGCCATAATGGCTGTTGAAAAACCGATTCTGATTCAGACTATTTGGAAATGGGCGTTCCAATAACCATATCGTCCACTGGTTCTGACCTAATTCAAGATAGCTAATGGTTCGGGTCAGATATTCGGAATGTTCAAAAATAAACCTCGCTTTTGGGTCGGCGTTCTGCAGGATGAACTTACCGGATTGAGAGCTGGTATAAATAGAGTCAATTTCTAAAAAAAGACAATTCGGGCAGGATGTCCCGGTCATATGATTGCAGGCTTTGGTTGTGTCCCGAACCACCACAGCGCATTTGACTTCGGAAATCGGGAGGCCGGATGAAAGCGATTTTATGCTGATTTCCTGAGATTGAGTATCCTGGGTGCTTATCAGGCAAAAAAATGCGATCAGGCAAATGGTCCGAATTGGGTTCATATTCAGTGGTTCAAATATAAAAATCTGACGACAGTGAAAACGCCGATAAACGCAATCAGGTATAAACTAAAGGTTTTGAATTGTGCCTGACTCACATGGTTCAGAATTCTCTTTCCGGCATAGGATCCTAAAAAACTGATGGCCAGAAGTACCGGTACCATCCATAAGAGTTTTATGGGAATAAAGTCGTTCAAAGAATACACTACAGTCCGGCTTACGTCAACACCCATGTCAATAGCTGCGGAGGTTGCAACAAAAATGTTCTTTTCTATTTGGAAAGCCGCCAGAGTCAAGCCTCTGATTGCTCCACCGGTTCCAAGTAATCCGGCGGCAAATCCGGAAATCGCACCGCCTAATCGGGCATTTAAGGTAGTAGGACTAAGTTCAAAATCGGGTTTGATGAGCAAGAAAACACTACTGCTCATGAGAAACAGCCCGAGAATCAATTCGAAATATTGTCCATTCATATATGCTGATAGCCAGGCACCGATGAGTACAAAGACCACAGCCGGAACACCGATATTCATCAGGATTTTCCGATCCATACTTTCCTTGAAAAGCACGATTTTGGCCAAATTGCTGGCTACATGGAAAACGGCTGTTAATCCGAGCACCGTCTCAAAATCAAAGAAAAAAGCGGCCAAAGGAACAAAAAAGACGGAAGAACCGAATCCTCCCACCGTTCCGAGAATCTCGGCCAATAATGTCATCAGATAGAACCAGGCAATACTCAAGACGGATTGGATTTGGTTATGATTTCCAAAGGCAGTTTTACTTTCACTCCCTGCCCGATAGATTCAATGAGTACCTGAAAAAAGTGTTCGTTGTCTTTTCGAATCAATGTTCCTGTGAATCCCTTGAGCGGTCCCTGATTTATGATGATGGTTTCCCCTTCTGAGAAGTCTTCGGGGTTCAAAGCGTTTTCGGCAGAATATCCGCTTTGTTCAATTTGTCGGATAATATTCATTTCCCGTTCGCTGACTCTGGCCGGTTTCTTATTGAAAAACAGATAGTTAACCGCCCCGGGTTGCATTAGGACCAAATCAACCTGTTGCAATTCAGGTTTCACAAACAGATAGCCATTGAACATGGGCATTTCAACCCATTTCCTTCGGTCACTCCATTGCCTCAATTGGCGTGTCAGAGGCAAATAATGCTCAATATTAAGTGCCTTTAGCCTTGTTGCTACTTTCTTTTCTTGTCGACTCGACACATAGATAACCCGCCAATATCCCTCTGCGCTATCAGGCATGCTTCAAAAATAGGAATAAGTACAT
Organism: uncultured Chitinophagaceae bacterium; assembly: GCA_964613385.1. Lineage (GTDB taxonomy): Bacteria > Bacteroidota > Bacteroidia > NS11-12g > UBA9320 > CAZTGZ01. The sequence continues at coordinate 1,083 of CAZTGZ010000056.1, read as the reverse complement.
GATAAAATTTCGGGCAAAAACGACATACACTAAGGAGCTGAAAATCAACCTAATACACAACTTGTGGAAAAATTGAAGCAAAAAAGTGGTAGAAAGTGGTAAAAAGTGGGAGATGCTTCGATAAATTTACACCCACAAATCACCCGGATGCCACGCTATATTGGAGAATATGATTGCAGAATAGACGCCAAAGGCCGCGTGATGATGCCGTCTGCGCTCAAAAAGCAATTGCCGAAAGGTGAAACAGCCGATATGGTCATTAACAGGGGGTTCGATAAATGTCTTACCTTGTTTACGGCAGTTGATTGGGAGAAAGAGGTTGCTAAGCTCGACGGTTTGAATGCCTTTAACCGCAAAGACCGCCAGTTCATGCGTTTGTTCAACAGTGGTGCCACGCAGGTGAGTATGGACAATGCCGGAAGAATCCTCATTCCACAAAGGCTACTGGCTTATGCTGAAATTGAGCAGGATCTGGTTTTTTATGCCTGGGGCAACAAAATAGAAATCTGGAGCCGAAAGAACTATGATGAACAAATGGCTATGGATGCCGATGAGTTCTCAGCACTCGCCGAAGAAGTAATGTCGTCAAAAAAGTCTGATGAAGAAGCTTGAGGCATATCATGAACCGGTGATGCTGAATGCCTGTTTGGAGGCATTGAACATTCAGTCTGACGGCATATATGTCGATGCAACTTTTGGGGGAGGAGGGCACAGCGCGGCAATATTAGCGAAACTGGGTACCGGACAATTGGTCGCTTTTGATCAGGATGAAGATGTGTTGGGTCACTTGCCCGCACATCCGGGATTCCATTTTGTGCATCACAATTATCGCTTTGTTAAGAATTTTCTGAAGTTTCTGAATTTATTGCCAGTTGATGGCATTCTCGCTGACCTCGGTATTTCAAGTCATCAAATTGAAGTTCCCGAGCGCGGATTTTCTTACCGTTTTGAAGCTCCCCTCGACATGCGTATGTCTGAGGGAATGCAAAAAACGGCTGCCAATCTGTTGATGGAATATTCTCAAGACGCTCTTCAGCGTGTTTTTAAGGAAAATGCCGAATTGCCTCAGTCTTCAAAAATGGC
>CAZTGZ010000055.1:0-14680 GCA_964613385.1 uncultured Chitinophagaceae bacterium | reverse complement strand
TCAAGATAGAAAATAAATTTTAATTGTACAATTATATATGCGACATTACACTAGTTCCATGCATAGCATCAGAGCCAAATCTGATGCTCTGAATGGCAATAGGTGCATTGACAGAGTGTTATATAAATCCTATATTACAGCATCAATGGTTTGTTGCATTTCCCAAAGGAGGTTCGTTGAGGGGGGTCGACATAAGATTTAGTGTTAGAGTTCGATGATCTGAGCTACTCGTCTGGTTGTTCGTTTGGTCGGATTTTTTGGACGAAGAGATACTTTTGAGTTGTGCAAAACCATAAGAGAACAAACGCGATATGGAATCAAATGAAATACTAAGGGAACAGTTTCTTGAGGTGGTAAATAATCAGATTCAATCAAACAATCCACCAGAAACCAATCAGACATTAAAGAGACTCAAAGAAATGGGTTACAGCGACATTGATGCGAAGATGTTGATCGGCCAATGTGTCATTGTCGAAATATTTGATGTCATTAAGCAAGGCAAACCATTTGATGAGAAGAGATATATTAAAAATCTTAAGAATCTTCCAAAGGAACCATTTGACGATTAATTAGGGTACCTGTGCATAACAACATGTCAGAGTCAATGTTGGCTCGGGGTCTGTCTAAGTTGGTTCACCTGGAAACTTACTGGACCACAACGAGCTTTGCCAAATGATTCTACTGAGTTGTCTGCCATCTAAGAAAACCAGCCAGAGTAACTTTTGACATGAAATGTAGATTATATCAGGAGATAATAGACAAATACATTTTGGCTTATATAATAATTCTGATATGCATGACAATGTTCGGTTTGAAAACATTTCTAATGGGGAAATCACTTTGGCAACAAACGGTATCTCCAAGTTAAAAAATCAGGCATGTCAGGCTAAACAGTACTTTAAGGAAAGAGAGCAGAAGATTACAAGTATCGATTTCAGGGATGACCGGGTGGGAGTAGGCATCGACTATAAGGGTATTTTAGCGATGGATTTTCCAAATGGACTTAAAGCTGGAGAAAAAATTGAATTGAAAGGTAAATCTGTCTTCAAATTCAGGGACGACAAAATCATTGAATTAAAGGATATTAGTTAAAAAAAGGTAAATCTCCGGGATCAGATATGACTATGGGGTAGAACTTGGCATCATTAGCCGCAGCCCTCGTCATCACTTGGACCGATCTGTTGTACACGGCCGTTGTCTTCTTTTGTCAGGATCTGAATACCGGGCATATTATAATTTATGTAGTGAAAAAAAGTGAAAGGTTAATAAAGCAAGAAAATGTTTCTGGTATTATTGACATATAAGAAGCCGATAGAGGATGTTGAAGCGTACCTCGAAGAACATGTGGCTTTCCTGGATAAATATTATGCCTTGAATAAGTTCGTGTGTTCGGGTCGAAGGAATCCAAGAACAGGTGGAATCATTTTGGTTAACCATGTTACTAAGGCGGAGATTGCAGAAATCATTGAGGAAGATCCATTTAAGAAGTATGATATTGCTGACTATCAAATCATAGAATTCATACCTACGAGATATGACAGCCGATTTGAGGTGTTTGTTAATGGATAGACATAAACCGGCAAAAGTTGGAGATGATTTGTTTCTGTCTGTGACAAAACGAATTTGACGATCTGGACCAGATACGGTGCATTAGCTTGTCCTGCATTCGGAGCCAATCGTTGGTGGACGATGGCAATTCGCCGGCATTGTCAACAGTAATGCAAATAATAGGAAACCAAATTAAACCAAAGAGGAAGTCTGGAGCTTTTTCAATCAGTCTAAAAGATGCTCAGGATTCAAAGGAGTTTTGGTTTTAGGATTTAACGGTCTAATTGGAAACATCTTGACGAGCGATGGAGGAGCAGTGGACGTCGTTTTGGTAAAAGAAATGATTATAAACTGATATCAGACGGTGCATTCCTGTACTTCAACGCTGGATTCGACTTGCAGGCAATTTTGATTGGCCTGAACAAGACGGTGAACAAATGATGTTGCGAAAACCGAGATCATTCTGCAAGAGTTTTTGCGTTGATCATGGACACGGAAAGAAATAGATTAGGTCTTCATTCGGCACAATAGTATCCGTGAGAACAGAAAAGGGACCGCATAGCATGGCGGTTAGGTTAGCGTTTATAACTTCCCATTTTGTGTTTTGGCCGTCGGTAAAAGACATTCAATGCTTTCGACAAGGGCTCAGTAATCATTGTTGCTCCGTGCGTGGTTTTTGCTGGATACCTTAGTGACTGTTATCCTTCTCAAAAAAAATGCGGGCAATATTCCTGCATTTATTAACTTTCAGAATATACGAGGCTATGGAATCGGTCGTTCGTGGCTTTCTCAGGAGGATAGACCCGGGCTTTCCCCTATGTTGAAGGCACCCCCTGTTGCATTATCACCATCTAAATACTAACCTTATGAAAACCACTTTAGATACTCAGATCCTTAGGTTACGGGTCGCAAGCGCGATCCTCACCGTCTTGTTGATGGCTCCCCGCTCTGGCGACTGCCAGAGTCCTATCACCGTGACCGATTGCAACCTGCAGGGATGGGTTCGACAAACCTTGCCTGTCGGATCGACCATCACATTCCTCCCGGGCCCGGAGTCTGCTCCGCTCGGACTGGGAAGCGTGGAATTGTACACACCCCAAGGTAATGTTCGCTTCAGAAATACGTCATTTGATCACGTCAGTCTTTCCTCATTGACGGAGTTGGGATACGCTTCGTATATCCAGTTGCGGAGCAATACGAAAGATGATCTATATCTGGTCTTACAGATAGACCTCACCGGCGATGAGATCATGGATGAAGTGATCCTTTTCAACCCCCGGTATCAAACTGCACAATGGCTGCCGCCGTCATTTCCGGTCCAGGAAGACGTCCAGGAAGGCGTGTGGCAACAGTGGGATGCCCTGCATGGCGCATGGTGGCTGGGACCCGCACAAGATCCCGAAAATGGAGGCCTTCTGTTTAGCCTTGCCGATTATATATCCGGGCATCCTACCTCCCGAATCATCAATCCTGGCGCCAACGGAACGGGTGGCATCCGCCTCCAAGCCGGCGGTCCGGTCGGCATTTTCGGACCCAATTTCCGTGGGAATCTCGATGATGTTCGGATCGGGGTCGATGGTATAACCACTCGCTATGACCTTGAATATTCGAATAAAAGCATGGTGTGTCACAATGGCCATGAGTTGTGTGTATCACATGCAGCTGTTCCCGCCCATTTGGCTCACGGCGATGCCTTGGGCCCTTGCAGTTTACCGCTGATGGCTGCGCCACCAATCCCGAACGTCTCGTCCGTCAATCCTGTTTCCATCGAGGGATCCATCTATCCCAACCCGGCTGGCGAATCGGCAATGCTTGAATATCAAGTTCCACTGGATGGCGACGTGTCATTTGAATTGTGGGACGCAGCCGGTCAACGAAAGATCAACCGGGAAGAAGGACGGCAACGAGCCGGCTTGCAATCTCTGTCCGTTGATACCTTTGGCCTTCCCAATGGCATATATTACTGGAAACTCAAAGTCGTGACGTCGAGCGATCAATGGATGCAAACTGGAAAATTGACCGTGCTGCACTAAGTCGCTTGGAAAATTCTTTATTAAGCTTTTGTGTTAAAAATACCCAATGTGGCAACACGGAAACCGTTGTTCGATATTCAGCCATAGCGTCCTGAAGGTTGGATATAAACAGTTCAACAAGAGTTCAAAGAGCATTCAGTCTCAGGCGCTTGGTGAGGAATTGATGCGCATATTGCTTTGTCTACCGGCAGGCAAGCTCCTCGAAAGATGATATTAACCATCTACGATTGCACTCGTTCCTGGTGTTCATCGTCAAAAATATCTTCAATGGCTAATTGAAACAATCTGGAAATCCTGAAAGCAAGCGGTAAACTGGGATCGAATTTCCCTTTTTCAATAGCGTTTATGGTCTGTCGGGAGACCTGAACTTCAATCGCCAGTTCCTCCTGGGTCATGTTGCGTTCTGCACGAAGTACTTTGATCCTATTCTTCATTTGTATCTGAGATGACCGACATAGAATGCGACTAAATAAGTTACCGACATGAGCATGACCAGGAAAGCTATTTCTGCATCAAAGGGTATGACGTTTACGGTGTCTAATGTAGAATAACTCAAACCGCCAACCACGCCAACTCCCAATGCTAGGGCCATAGCATCCATGTTGACTTTTCTCTGCATTTCGTCTAGTCCATCGATGTACTTCCTGTTCATCCGGATCATCCCCACGCCAACCATTGTATTGATCAATATGAATAGGAGGGAAATACTGGGCCTGGAATCCCAGAGAAATGCCGGACCAAAAGTGGCCACAGCCAATGTCAATACCCAACCCATGGTCCAGTAAGCTAAGTGCCTCACGTTCTTTTTTGTAGTGATTTCCCACTCATTTGGTTTTGTCTCCATAAGTAAAGCTAAATTGATTTTATGTAAAGTTTAATTGACACAAATGTAAAGTAAAGTTTTTAAAATGTCAAGTTAGATTTACATATATTTTCTGATTTACCACGGGCACCTCAAAAAACCTGGCCAGGGTGAGAGTGAGAATACAGCATATTCTGGTGATATTGACCCCTTGATGGCAGGGCTACCTCCGGCATCGTCCGTACGGTGGTTTACGACCAATCCAACCATAGATGAGTCAAACTCGGTCAGATCGGCACCATGGATTAGCCGGCGCAAGGTATATGTGTGGACAGACAAAAGCAGCGGGATAGTACTGCTCTCAAATTACTCTGGCAAACCGGCCATAGACAGCTGTAATACGAGTGATAGGGATGCTGTACCAATTTGGAAGCAGTCGTGCTTTTCGAGGGTGACCAGGAGAAATCAATTCCCTGTCATCTGCGATCAATTACACCGCCAGGCAGATATAGTCCTCAAAATGTCCGGTTGAAGATTCTGGTTAATACTATATTGCACCAATAAGGTTGTAATACTTTGGAGTTCGGTTGGTTTGCGGCAGACAGTCCTTTGATTTAGGGAACATATTTAGAAAATGTTTAAAGCCAGACTAAGACTGGTCATCCTCCTGGCGATTGTCAGTATACTATCTTTGGATAGTCAGGACCTTTTGGTTAATGGAGCAGAATGGTACTACAAGCTCATCTACTTTGGATCTCCCGATCGTGGTGTCAATCGATGTTACATTGAAGGGGACACAGCCATCGACGGTAAGACCACTCTCATTTATACAGCATAAAATGAAAGCTTTTACAAGAAAGGAATATGGAGGTCCCGAGGTGCTGGGATTGGAAGAGGTACCTGTGCCAACTGTGAAAGAAGGACACATTTTAGTGAAAGTGAAAGCCAATTCGGCCAATCCTGCTGACTGGCACATCATACGCGGCAAGCCTTTTTTTGCGCGCTTTACGTTTGGTCTTTTCAAGCCAAATGATGGTATTCCGGGTGCTGATTTTGCAGGTATTGTGGAGAAAGTGGGAAACAATGTAACCCGTTTTAAGGCGGGTGACAGAGTGTTTGGTGAAACGCTGAATGGAGGTGCATTTGCGGAATTCACTTGTGCAGCGGAAAGTGTTTGTGCAGTGATGCCGGAAGCATCCGATTTCCCACAAATGGCCTGCGTACCGATTGCCGGGTTAACCGCCTTGCAGGCACTCATCACTCACGGGCAGCTCAAGGAAGGAGAGACGGTTCTCATAAACGGATCTTCGGGAGGAGTAGGTCATTTTGCGGTTCAGATTGCAAAAGCATATGGAGCATCAGTGACTGCTGTATGTTCAGGCAGGAATGCAGATTTTGTTCGGTCATTGGGTGCTGAAAAGGTGTTTGAATATGACAGGGAAAACATACATCAGCACTCAGGTAAGTACAACCTCGTTATTGACACCAATGGGAATCTTGATTTTCAGGACTTTAAGCGGATGGGACAGCGAGGCGTATTGACAGGTTTCACAACGGTTGGACATATGATTTCGGTTCTTTTGAAAAAGGCTTTCAGCAAGTTCCCTTTGGCGCAGTTTACAGCTGAAGCCAACGCAAAGGATTTGGATACTTTAGCGGATTTAGTTCAGAAGAAGAAAATCAAAGTTCATATAGACAAGATTTTTTCCTATAAAGAACTTCCTGAAGCAATAAGCTATATTGAATCCATGCGAACAAGAGGAAAAGTCGCAATGATCTGGGAAGAAAATAGATGAAAACGGAGTATGCTGAAAATCCGATAAAGAGTAGGCAAACAAAAATGAAATTTTAACTATGGCACTTTATTTAACACGTTTTAGCTACACGCCTGAAACATGGGCGAGATTAGCAAAGAATCCTGAAGACCGCAGGGAGGCTGCACGAAAGTATATTGAATCAGTCGGTGGGAAACTTCACGGCTTTTGGTATGCCTTCGGTGAATATGACGGCTATAATCTTTGGGAAGCACCAGACAATGTTTCAATGGCTGCTGTTGCTCTCGCTATCAACGGTGGCGGAGCATTATCAAAATTTGAAACAACTCCATTGCTCACAGTTGAAGAAACAATTGATGCTCTTAAGCGAACACAGAGTGTGACTTATTGGAAACCAGGTTCAAAGTAGTTTAGCATCTGCTAAAGTAATTCGATGAAGAGAAATTTAATTTGCTGGCAATTGCATCTTTGCCTTCTTTGATAATAACAGAATTCAACCACAAAATCAAAATTAATATACCTCAAGTTTAGTGACAGTAGAGACATTAAAGCAGATCAACGCTCCAATATCCTGACACTTTTTCCTTACCGTTGGCATTCATCGGAGCAGGATCCAGCAACAAAATAGAACAGACTACAAATAAACTTCCAGGTGACCCATTTGATGATGAAATATAAATATTCCTATGTACACTGCAGGTATAACCCATTGCTGGGCATGGGTCTGCGTAGGTCAGTTTTTTTACCTTGGTGCTAGCTGGACCACAAGCCCTGGTCACACGTAGCCTCATAGGCATCGCCGTTGGTAATATGACATATGAATTTGATCAAACGCTTACTAATCCCAGTCATCTCAGTCCTGTTCATAGATGTCGACAAACCTGGCGATAAATTTGATATCGGGTGGTAAATGCTGTATTTGAAAATGTAACAACAACAATAGAATGTTTATAGTATCATTAACCTACAAGAAGCCGATAGAGGACGTTGAAGAGCACATCGAGGAACATGTGGCTATTCTGGAAAAGTATTATGCGCTGAATAAGTTTGTTTTTTCGGGTAGAAAAATTCCTAGGACAGGAGGAGTCATTATAGTCAACCATGTCACTAGACCGGAAATTGAGGCGATTGTTGAAGAAGATCCATTTAAGAAATATGAAATTGCTGACTATGAAATTATAGAATTCATACCTACGAAGTATGACAGACGATTTGATGTGTTTATAAATGGATAAACTTAAATCGACAACAGTTGAGTATGATTTATTCTGCTTGTGATTTATACGAATTTGACGATCAGGACCAGATCCGGAGCATCACTTGCTAATGCATTCGGGAATTAGTACGCTGGCTGATGGCAGCCGGACATTTCAACAATAGCAATGGCAGGAGACCAAATTAAACCAAATCAAACCAGATATGAAGTTAGGAGCTTTTTCAATCAGTCTTGCGGTGAAAGATATTCATAAATCAAAGGCGTTTTACGAGAGTCTGGGATTTACTGATTTTGGTGGAGACATCGATCAGAAATGGCTGATACTTAAAAACGGAAACGCTGTTATCGGCCTGTTTGAGGGAATGTTTGAAAACAATATTATCACCTTCAATCCCGGGTGGGATGAAAACGCCCGGAGTATTGAACCTTTTGATGATGTCCGTACCATTCAGCGACAATTAAAGCAATCGGGCATCTCATTAATTAAGGAAGCAGACGAGCATACCTCAGGACCTGAACATATTACCTTGAAGGACCCTGACGGTAATGACATATTGATTGACCAACACCGATAGCAGAGCAGGAAAACCCTCTGGTAGCCGGATGCCTGCATGGCTGCAATACTATGTTAGAATTCAGCAATCAGGAACTGGTTGGCTACACCGCGACAGGCTTCAGTGGTTATCTAGCATGATGTGATGAATTTCAGGAGTTTTGGAAATTGTCCTGTATTGAATTTTTACAGCTTGGAAATCACTTTTCTTTTCCATTCTGTTGTATTGGAAATTACAGACCACTTTCCGGTAGAATTCCGATAAAAAACCCGGGCGTTTTTGCCTCTCCGAAATTTAAATAGTTCAGCTCTGACTTTAGTGAGCATTTGAGTGGTTTCTCCATCACTTTCTCCACCATCTTTTTCAGGTGGCACTTTACCATCGGATGCATCGCCGATGATATCCTTGCACCCTTCTTCATCTTCGGTGCAATCGGTCATCTCACAGGGACCCGGTTCTCTGCAAACGGCTACTTCCGATCCATCGTCGGTGGGAATGTAGACCACAATGACATCACCAGGCAAGTGCCAGATGGTTGATCCGCTCCCTGGATCATAGCTTTGCGCTATCGTGAAATGAAAGGAAAGGAGGAAACCAATTCCCATGACAGTTTTTTGGACTCGCATCGTTTTCTGATTTATAATATGATTGAATATTTGCCTGGTGAAGGTAACCTGTCATTCAGGTGTTTTCCTCACCCCAAAGGGTGATTCCATAGCAGCAAATCAGACACCCGACCCAATCTGCAAAATGAGTGTGATCCTTATCGGCAAGTTCAGATAATTATTAATATTTAGGTAGAACCACTAATGTATGTTGGCTTTTCAGGAGAATTTGGCTCCAGAAACCGTAAATAGAGCTTTTTTTTTCGTTGACGTCACAGCATAACAAGCAGTACATTTAGATTGATGAATTGATGACCATTGAAATATAACACGTACATACCGACCAGATTGACCGGAATTGTTGATCTGATTTGGGAACAGGAAATGCCGGTCCCCGGAAGATATACGGTGTTACCATCCGGGAAGGTAGAACTCCTTTTTCCAGTTTGTCCCATTGAAAGCCTTGATGCGGTCAGGATTGCACCGCGGGATAATCCTGTGAACAACCATTCCTGTTTTCTATCGGGACTGCATACCAGACCCCTGAGAATGACTTTTGAAAGATTTCATGTATTTGGCGTACAGATGAGACCCGTTGCGGTGAAAGCACTTTTCGGAATTCCGCTTTTCAAGATCAGGGATTATTTTGTCGAAGGCGATGCTTTTCTTGACACCATCAGGATGTTGGAGGACCGGCTAAATTCCAGAGATGGCTTCATGGAAAAGGCAAAGTGGCTTGAAAGCTATTTGCTTAAAAAGATGAATGAAACTGCCGACCTGCATATCGCCATTAACCTTGACCAGGCTATAGGAAGATATCATACCCGGAAACACAAACCTTCTTCGAAAACCATGGAGAACCTGATGGGGTATTCCCGAACCCAGACCTATCGTCTGTTCAATGATTGGTTCGGTATTTCGGCACACTCTTATCAAAGGCTGTTGCAGTTTATCCGGAGCGTGGAAACGCTGCATAACCGGGATGTAAAACTGATTGATGCAGGTCTTGACAATGGTTATTACGACCAATCTCATTTCGTGCATACTTTTCAGGGTTTTGCAGGTATGACGCCTGGTGAATACCGCAGACAGATGTCTGCAGTTCCCGGACAGATATTCGGGTAGCACCCTCGGTCGATATGGAACATTTATACAATTTTTTGCGCACCGTTTCTTTCAATTTTGCGAAATCACAAAAGAAAGTAAATGGTAGCACCAACCTTCAACCGAAAAACTTTGGCATTTGCCGGACGGGTGTCCATCGCAGGAGCAGTATCCATGCTCATCGGGGCCGCTTGCTGGGGAGCATCGGGTACGGACCTTTGGCAGGCACTTGCCAGCATGGAAATGGAAACCTATTTGGCGCAATTACCACCGGTAAAGCCATTGCTGGTCATTAACACTTGCTTCTGGATATTGGGAGTGTTGCTCATGGCTACCGCCGGAACAATGATGGCCGGATTTTGTATTGCAAATCCTGGACTTTCAGAAATGGGAAGGGTATTCATGAGAACCGGGGCATCCGTTGCCATCGTATCGTTCCTTGCTATGCTGTCTCTTGCTGTCCTGATTCCTGCCCCCGAGGTTGCGGTGGTCACCGGGTGGATTGGTGCCCGTTTGGATGACATAGCCACTATGCTGATCATCGGTTTTGGCCCCTTGTGTTTATCCATTGCCGGCAAACAGGATTGGGTTCCGGGATGGCTGGCGGTTTGGGGTTATCTGGCAGGTTTTACCGGGCTTCTGGGAGTTGTTGGTATGCTGACAGGCATGGTTTCTTTAGGATTTATCATTGTTCCGTTTGGAATCGGGTGGATGATCGCAGCAGGAGTAGTGCTAATCAGGACAAGCAGAACAGTGCAGGGATATCGGGAAATGTAAAGATGTCGCCGGAAGGTGACTGAAAGTGCATTACTTTCAGGATTTCATGTCCTGAAGTCTTAAAGAACAGGAATCACAGCACGAGACAGATCAAGGATCCATCGGGGCCATTTTAATCAGCCGGTTTGTCTGCCCCTGCAATGGAGAAGACTGGCAGACATTCCTCTGCGTGATCCGGGAATGGCAAGGAAAATGGCATCATGACCGGATTTGGTTGCAGACCGGAATTGGCTCAAGTTTCAGGAAAAAATCCCGGTTTCGGCGCTTCACCATGTTAGGGAGAGCGGCCTTTGCCAGGTCACCCGGAAGTACCAATCCATAAGATACATCAGGATTTTTGGCAGACAGAACCAATTGCCTGCCTTCAGTGTTACTAACGTAACGCTTTATCCGCATGGGGACACCCTGGCGAAGCGAAACCGCAAAACTATGGAGTGGATCAAGTTAGGAACAGGACCTGATACGGTGTAGATCCACCAGCAATTTTCCCAAAATAGGATTTCTATTTTTTTACCACTAAATATGTATTTTAGTATGAGCAAATTGATTGTCAACAGATTGGATTATGCACGCATTAAGAAGAGTATAAACAATGCAAAGCAATTTGGTTCAATCAACAGTGGAGAAGCAGTACGATTATTGAATGAATTGGATTCAGCCCGGATTGTCGATCCCGAAGCGATGCCCTCGGATGTAGTGACAATGAACTCAGTAGTAAGACTGAGTTTCCTGGAAAATAATAAACAGATTCAGTTTCAAATCGTATATCCAGACCAGGCGAACCAGAAGGAAAATAAGATATCCATATTTTCTCCAATTGCTACGGCATTAATTGGTTATAAAGCGCATGATGAGATTGAATGGATTGTACCTGCTGGTCTGACAAGAATTAGAATTGATGAAATTGTATATCAACCTGAAGCTGCCGGGAATTATGATTTGTGATTTGGTGGTGATTATTCCCTAGAGTAAAACCTTGGTATGTCTTAGGAAAAGCATAACGGTAATCAGGCAATAAAATCAATACCATGAAACGAGGAACATTTCTATTATCGGCCCTTTCTCTCTTTCCATTGGGATACTTTTCAAAAATGAAGTATAACCTTCTGAAGAGAATCGATAAAGGCTTTAAAGTAAAGGCTGGTGAGGCCAGGTTTGGCGAACGCTACAAAATGAAAGGCGTCACGCTGAATATCCTGGATATAAAAATTTCCGGGACGGATACCGAAAATGATCTGGCGGTCTTTGAGCAAACCGGACAAACCCCCAACGGCGGCCCGCCATTGCATATTCACCCTTTTCAGGACGAATGGTTTTATGTCATTGAAGGAGAGTATTTATTTCAGGTAGGAGATGACAAATACCCTATGAAACCCGGTGACACCATATTTCTTCCAAGAAATGTGCCACATGCTTTTGTGCAATTGTCAGAAAAGGGCAGGATGATTGTTTCTTATTTACCGGCGGGAAAGATGGAAGCATTTTTTAAAGTCACAGATAGCTGGACTTCACCACCATCGAAAGAAGAGGTTGCCAAAGTTTTTACAGACCATGATATGAAAGTGGTTGGGCCGCCATTGAAAGCTGAATAGCCAAGCGATTGAGGCTGCGCGATGCGTGGCATCGAAAGAGAGACAATACCCTTATAAGTGATGCGAATATTTTACCTGATTTTCATACTTTCAAAAGTAATACCTGGTTTCGCGTTCTGCTAAAAGACTTTGTCAATATAAACAGGGTCAACAATGATCATGGGTTGGTCTTATCAGTTCGTTGTGTAATGGATTGAAAATTTGCCCATTTGATCATGATTGTTTACCTTATAACCGGTCGAATTGTGTTCTTTTTCATTAACAGGATTACTTCAAAAAATACCAGTGTACAAAACAGTGGAAGGGCTCATATATTATGCGGCCTTGGGGGCATCTTTAAATTTTTTATACCTTCCAAAAATGCGTCCCATGAAATAAGTAACAGGAATAATTACCTTTCTTACAAACGCTGGCAGCTCCAACAATCCATATTCTCTGGCATACTTTACAATTAAGTAAGCTCCGTCAAATGGCTCAGGTGCGGGTGTTGTCTGCTTGTGAGTAGCAGCATAGAGCGTTGATAGATAGAAGACAGCATTGTTGGCTGGTTTTATCCAGCAATCAAGAACGAGTTCTTCCTCTCCAGCATTCCAAAATTTGTGGGGGTGATTTCGCAAAAAGGTTGTACTTTGTCCGGGCTCTAAATACGCCGTTTGTTTACCAGGCTCCTGGAATGCCATCCTCCCTTGCACTACATGAAAGTGCTCATCTTGTTTATAGTGCACATGCATCACTGGTCCGCAGTTGGGCTGGACCCGGCCTTCCAGTAAAAGCCTGTCTCCATCTGCCTCATGAACCAATTCTTTGAAGGTAATAACTTCTCCGTGTCCATTGTCGATTGTTACCGGTAGTTTGATCTCCATGTGTTTTTGATTTTATGGCTGCAATTCAACAAAAATATATATTTTTGGACAATGTACAATATTAAATTGAACAATGTCCAAAAAAAAGAATGACACCCGTGAACTTATTCTTTCAAAAGCCCTTGAAATGTTTAATGATCAGGGGATTGAGTATGTGGGATTAAGGGAGTTGGCTTCCAATCTTCACATAAGAGTGAGTAATATTTCCTACTATTTCCCCACCAAGGATGACCTTGTGAATCAACTTGCGTTGAACCTGAATCACTTGAATTCTGCAATTATGGTGGATGAGAGGAATCTGTCTGTGATGTCATTTCTGGAAATGCTGCAGAGTATTTTTCAAAACCAGATGAAATACAGAAGCATCATGCTCAGTATTGTCCATCTGATGAAGCAAAACAAGGTTATTTCAGAAAGACATAAGATAACTCAAATGAAGAGAAACGAGGTACTAGAGAATAACGTTCATTCACTGGTTTCAAACGGCTATCTGAGAATAGAAGATGATGATGCAGCCTTCTTAGCTTCGACCATCGCTCTGATAGCAAGATTTTGGATATCTGAAGCGGCCATTTCCTTTAAACTATTAAATCCGGAAGAACAAATCAGACATTCCATATCACTAATTGCACATCTGATAGCCCCATATGCAACAGCAAAGGGAAAAAAACAGATTAAGGTGTATTTAAACCAATAAACCTTAACCATAAATATTGTTCTAGAACGACCAATCTCATCTGATGTATCCAGGTGATGCAATAAGGTACCTGAGCATCATTTATGTATGTTTTGGACAACCATCTTCTTAGCGGCTTTAATATGGCCATCAGTGATCGAATAGAGGTAAATACCCGGGCTCAGGCTTTTCGTATCAACATTTACGAGATGAAACCCGGCTGGTTTTTGCTCATGGACCAGCGTTTTCAATACTTTTCCATGGATGTCATGAAGAGTGAATAGGATGTCGGATGGTTGATTTATTTCAAAAATGATGTGTGTTTCCATCGATGCGGGGTTGGGAAAGTTTTGCAATAATCGGATACTTCCGGTTTTCCGGTCACGCGTGGTGGTACTCAGGTTTATATCGTTATAGATTGTGGCGACGGAAAACCCCGGCAGAGTCATTTCAAGTTCATGGCCGGTAAATTCAGGGGAAGACTGCTGCCAATAATCATTTTGCTGAGACAGGAAGGCGGATGTATGGTTTGTCTGCACATTGCTGTCCAGGCTGATCCGTACCTGTTGGTCGGATGCACTGCCATTTAACAAGACGATCGTCAGGGTTTGATGACCTTCGTGGAGGTAGGCGCTGGCTTTCACCGGATGGGTGGATTCCAGGGGTATATCGATACGCTGAGCACCGGGACGGATGTACTTAAAGAAATGTTTGGCTGCGACGTATTTGGGTGACTGATCACGCAATACTTCGGTCGTCAACGCAAAATCGGAAGCCTGACCATCGTCACCCTCCTCGCTGAAGGTCCAGTAGATCCAGGCACTTTGTCGGCCGGCAGTAATCGCCTGATGAATCCGGAGGGCCAGTCCCCAGGCGCCATCACCGGGATATGGGTCGGCAGGCCAAAGCCAGGAAGCTTTTTCTCCGGAGGTCTCCGTCATCCAGGACTTTTTTCCGTAATAAGCATATCCGGGTATGTTGGCAGGTATACCTGGTGCCGGACTTTGCTGCCAACCATTCAGCCAGTAGTCCCAAAGTAATGGATTGGCATCGGCGGCATTAACTCCGTCGCTGGCATAACCATGGATGCAGAAGAAATCCAGCGCTTCGAGGGCGTCACCGTCAGCCGCCATTT
>CAZTGZ010000054.1:13727-14703 GCA_964613385.1 uncultured Chitinophagaceae bacterium | reverse complement strand
TCCTGAAAAACAGCAATCCCGACAAGGTGCTCAATGATGTAAAAAACGCTGTTGAACGCATCAATTCTCTACCTGTAGGGTTGGAAAAACCCATAGTCTTTCGCCAGGAAACGGAAAGTTTAACCATCAGCTTTGCCATCAGTGCCAAGAATGTAGACATCAAGAGTTTAAAGGAAATATCCAGAAAAATAGAAGATGATTTTTTAAGAAAGGACGGGATTTCGAAAGTTGTAATCAAGGGGTTCCCGGAAGAAGAAATTGAAATCGCGCTGAGCGAAAGTTCGTTAAGAGGATACAATCTTACCTTTGATCAGGTTTCTAACGCCATTCGGGCAGCCAATCTCGAAATAACCGGAGGAAATATCAAGGGCACCAGGGAAGAGCTCCTCATTAGAGCTAAAAACAAGAGTTATTATGCCCGGGGATTTGAAGACATCGTGGTTAAGGGAGGACCTGAAGGAGTTGTCAGATTAAAAGATATTGCCATAGTTCGGGACAGATGGGCAGATAAACCCAGCAAAATAACCCTGAATGGAGAGAGAGCCATTGAAGTTGTTGTTAACAACACGGATGTCGAGGATATTCTGGCGACCTCCCGATTTGTTAATGAGTATATTGAGAAATTCAACAAAGAAAATCCCGGATTAAAGGCCAATATCATTCGAGATCAGGCCATTACGTTATTGGAAAGACAAGATTTACTTGTGACCAATGGTATTCAGGGTATGCTGCTGGTATTGTTCTTTCTGAGTATGTTCCTCAATTGGAGAATTGCTTTTTGGGTTGCAGCTTCCTTTCCCATTTCATTTTTTGGAATGTTCATCATTGCCTCCATGGTAGGTGTAACCATCAATGTTATCTCCCTGTTTGGAATGATCGTGGTTGTTGGAATATTGGTGGATGACGGAATTGTGGTTAGTGAAAATGTGTTTCAACATTATGAAAAAGGAAAACTTGTTGCTGCTATTTGTGCTGG
>CAZTGZ010000054.1:0-13717 GCA_964613385.1 uncultured Chitinophagaceae bacterium | reverse complement strand
ACCACTTCGTGCAGCTATTGATGGTACGCTGGAAGTTTGGCCGGCGGTTTTTAGTTCTGTGACAACAACACTGGTGGCGTTTGCAACTTTTTTCTTCCTGGAAGGCAGAGCCGGTGAATTTTTCTCAGAAATGTCGGTTGTCGTCATAGCAACCTTAGGGGTTTCATTGATCGAATCGCTTATCTTATTGCCAGCTCACCTGGCACATAGCAAAGCCCTTCACGGAAAAGACAGCAAGAATTTGCTGGAACGGACAAATGACCGAATTTTCAATGTAATGAAGAACAATTTATATGCGCCGGTTCTTCGTTTTGTTCTCAGGTACCGAACATTTGCACTGATGATTCCGGTATCCTTTTTTATCATTACCATCGGAGCTTTTAAAGGAGGAATCATTAAAGCGACATTCTTTCCTTTTATTGAGCGGGATTATATTGAAGTTCCGTTGCTCATGCCCTCAGGAACCCGGGAGTATATTACAGAAGAACGCTTGATAAAATTGGAGGAGGCTGCCTGGAAAGTAAATAACAAATTCAAAGCGCAACGCGAGGATAAGAGAGACATCATATTACACGTAGAACGCGAATTGGGCCCCGGCACTCATGAGGGCAAATTGAATATTATTTTACTCAGCAGCGAGGAACGAAATCTGGCCAGCTTTGCCATTATCAATGCCATTCGCGATACTGCCGGTCCAATGGCGGATGTAGAAAAGCTAACTTTTGGAGCGAGCGGACCATTTGGAATGCCGGTTTCTGTTTCATTGCTCAGCTCCAATGCTAAAGAGCTGGAAGCTTGTAAAGATGAACTGAAAGCGGCCATGAAGAAAATGCCTGAATTGAAAGATGTGGTCGACAATAATCAACAAGGCAGAAAAGAAGTCTTACTCAAACTAAAAGATAAAGCCCATTTGCTTGGATTAAAAGAAAGAGACATAATGGCGCAGGTAAGACAAGGCTTTTTTGGAAATGAAGTTCAAAGAGTACAGCGCGGAGTAGATGAGATTAAGGTTTGGGTGAGATATGACGAAAAGGATCGGAAAGACCTTTCTAATCTCGAAGAAATGCGAATCCGAACACCGGATGGCGCGTCTTATCCACTGAAAGAACTCGCCAGCTACAGCATCGAACGCGGAATCGTGAACATCAACCACCTGGATGCGGAAAGAGAAATTAAGGTAGAGGCAGATGTAAATAATCCAAATTTCTCCGCTCCTGCTATATTGGGTGAAATCAGAGAAGAAGTTTTACCTCCTATTTTGGCAAAATATCCGAGCGTAACTCCCTTGTATGAAGGTCAGAACAGAGAGGCCATGAAAACGCAGAAAAGTGCTTCATCCGCTGTTCCGGCAGTATTGGCTTGCATATTGATCATCATTGCTTTCACCTTTAGATCTTTAGCTCAGACTTTAATCGTTTTTACGCTCATTCCATTGGGATTTATCGGTGTTGCCTGGGGACATTATATTCACGGGTTGCCCCTGAGTATCTTTTCTTATCTGGGAATTTTTGCCTTGATCGGCATCATCGTGAATGACTCTTTGGTGTTGGTTTCCACGATGAACCAATACTTAAAAGAAGGCATTCCTTTCAGCACTGCCTTATACGAAGCGGGTGTTTCACGTTTTCGGGCCATTTTCCTCACTTCGGCCACCACCATAGCCGGATTGTCTCCGCTGATACTGGAAAAGAGTTTTCAGGCCCAGTTTCTGATACCTATGGCCATTTCCATTGCCTATGGAATTGGATTCGCAACTTTGTTGACCTTGCTTACATTACCGGCGATGTTAAGCATTTATAGTGATCTCAAAATAGGGGCATTTTGGATATGGAATGCGAGGAAGCCGGAAAGAGAAGAGTTGGAACCTGCGATTATTGAAATGAAAGCGGAGTCTGAAGTTGACCTGGATAACATGGATTTCAAAGGAAAGTAAAGTATGAAACTGAAACAATCGCTTCGTTATGCCGTTTTTATTTTGCTTTTAGGAAATGCCAGTGGCTTATCTGCTGATACCCTCACACTTAAGCAGGCAATTTCCTGGGCCCTGGAAAACAATCACGGATTAAAAATTGCCGAACTCCAATCTGATATTGCCGAAAATCTGGCTACACCCGGAAACGCCGGACTGATGCCAAAAGTAAATGTAACAGGTGGTGTCAATTACAGCAACCAGAATACAACCATCGTATTCAATGGAAGCATTCCTAAAAACGAAGTAGAAGGCGCAGTATCAAAAGGTTACAATGGCTCGGTTGGTTTGTCCTATACCTTGTTTGACGGTTTGGGTGTAGTATATACGTACAAAAAGCTTCAGGCCCAGAGCGATCGGAGCAATATGCAATGGTTGCTCACAACGGAAAACACCATCATACAGGTTGTGAACATGTATCTCGAGATTCTGAAACTTCAGAATGCGAGCATTAATTTGGGTGAAAGTCTGAAGATATCTGAAGAAAAGCGTCAACGTGCACAGAAGGCTTTTGAATTAGGAGTTAAAACCGGTCTTGAACGCTTAAATGCACAAGTTGATTTTACCAATGACAGCATCAATCTGGCGAATGCCATTTTTTCCATGAGGGGATTAATCCGAAACCTGAATTGGCTGATGGGACAGGATATTCAAAAGGAGTATTATTTGCTCGTGCCGGATTTTCAGAGCCTTACCGGAGGGGTGGAACCTATCCTCGAGCAAAGTTTGAATAATAACCGAAATTTTATCATGGCCGAACTCAGTAAGGAGATTGCTGATTTAGATTATAGTATAGCTTTTTCCAAGCGAATGCCTGTGTTAACGGGAAGTTTGTCTTATGGAGTGAATCACGCACAAAATGGAGCCGGTATCGTTCTCAGCAGTGATGTTGCCGGATTATCAGGCGGACTGAACTTGAATTTTAATCTATTTGATGGACTCAAGGTAAAAACGCAAATTGAGAATGCCCAATTGGCCATTGAGATTCAGGAAGAATTAAAAAAGGAAACCACAAAATCGATAAGTCGGGATGTTTTAAACGCTTTTGAGGGTTACCGATACAGCGAATCAATCATGCAATCTGAAATGAATTATGTGAATGCCGCTGAAATGGCATTAAAGCGGAGTATGGAAGGCTATGCGCTTGGTACGGTGAATTCAACCGATTTGCGAATTGCTCAGTTAAACCTGCTCAATGCACAGATGCGCAGATTCAATACTTCCATATCTGTTCTTAAGTATTACTATGAATTGAAGAGATTGAACGGATCTCTGCTTTCTGAATAATGGGAAGAAAGGCGAATAAGCCCTTCAACAATCAGATACGGAATTTAGCTATAGTTAAAATAGGTCCGAATTATCGAGGCGACTTTCAAACCCGAAAATATTTTTTGGATTTTAGCGATTGCCCATGTCCACATAAGGACGAGGTGCATAACCGGTATAGATCTGCCTTGGTCTGCCGATAGGCTGTCCTTCTTCGCGCATTTCTTTCCATTGAGCGATCCAACCCGGTAAGCGCCCTAAAGCGAATAATACGGTGAACATTTCAACGGGAAAACCAATGGCACGATAGATAATTCCGGAATAGAAATCGACATTCGGGAAAAGTTTGCGCTCGATAAAGTACTCATCGGCCAGGGCTGCTTCTTCCAGTTTTTTAGCAATTTCCAGAATAGGATCGTTTACCCCCAATTTATTTAGGATATCGTCACAGCTCTTTTTGATAATACGGGCACGTGGATCATAATTTTTATACACGCGGTGACCAAATCCCATCAGTCTGAAAGGATCATTTTTGTCTTTAGCCTTATCGATGTATTTGGCGGCATCTCCACCATCCGCTTTAATGGCTTCGAGCATTTCAATTACTTGCTGGTTTGCGCCACCGTGCAGTGGCCCCCATAATGCCGCGATACCGGCTCCAATACTGGCATATAAGTTTGCATGAGATGAACCGACCATTCTTACAGTAGATGCTGAGCAATTTTGCTCATGATCAGCATGTAAGATCAGTAATTTATCCATGGCTTCAACCACGATTGGATCGATTTCATAATCTTCGGTCACATGCTTAAAAGTCATGTTCAGAAAATTTGAAACATAATCCAGTGAGTTGTTTGGATAAACAACCGGATGTCCGATGCTTTTCTTATAAATCATGGCACAAATGGTTGGCATTTTGGCCAACAAACGAATGATCGTCAATTGACGAGCCTCAGTGCTTTGATTCGGATCTAAACTTTCGGGATAAAATGAGGATAAAGAAGAAATCATAGCAATCAGCTGTCCCATCGGGTGACTTCCCGTTGGCCATGATTTGAAGATGTTCTGCATATCTTCATTGACCAAAGTATGGCGACTGACTTCTGTATTGAATTTTTCGTACTCACTTTTAGTTGGTAATTCGCCATAGATTAACAGGTAAGCAACTTCCAAAAAGCTGGCTTTCCCTGTCAAATCCTCGATACTATACCCTCTATGTCTTAAAATACCTTTTTCTCCATCTAAAAAAGTAATACTACTCGTGGTGGCACCTGTGTTTTTGAATCCAATATCCAGGGTAATGGCACCGGATTGTGATCTCAAATTGGAAATATCGATACCGGTTTCGTCTTCGCTTCCTCTTAATAAAGGAAGTTCAATTTCGTTTCCGTCAATCAATAAACGTGCAGAATCTGACATGGGATGGTTGTGTTTTTTTAAGTTGTGCAAAAGTAGATTTTATTTGAGAATCATACTATCTGATAACAAGTATTTATTGTCAGATAAACAACAAATTTTCAGATAGCTTTGTTCATTCAAAAAAGTCTCCTCCATGTCAGAGAAATTGAATCAGATTTTGGAACGCCTGGACCAAAAAGCGTCCTTGAAACAACATGTATATCGGGTTACTTTAGAAGTGTTCGATATGTTAAGAGCCGAAACCGAGAAGATTGCCAATGAATTGGCCCCGGCTTTTCTCGAAAAAGACCCTTCAGTTGAAATCGTTTATTCAGATATGGGTACGTATGAATTCCACCTGAAATTTTCCGGCGATACCTTGGTTTTCATGATGCATACCAATGTTTTTACCTTTTCACCGGAACATGAGATTCATGACTATCACTATATAAAGCTGCATCCTGAAAACGGTTATTTCGGGATGATTCAGATTTACAATTTTTTATCTGATTCCATCAAATACCAGCGCCAGTCTGATATTGGTTACCTGTTGGCCAGAGTGTTTATCAATCGTGAAAGTCATATCTATGCCGATGGCAAAAGGCAATTGGACTATATTTTTCAGGATCCCGGCAAATTGAAGGTAGATGCGAACATAGTCCGGCAAATCATTGAACAAAGTATGCTCTATTGTCTTGATTTTGATCTATATACACCTCCAATTGATGTACAGAAGATGATCAATATCGAACAGAAGAACACATTTAATAATCCATCGGGATTCCCGACAGGAAAAAGGTTTGGTTTTTTAGTTACCGATCAGCACCGGTCAGAATAAAGTTCCAAAACAGCGATGCCTTTCTGGGTAGCTTCATATAAATAATCATCCATATGATCGCTGTCGTAAACCAGACTGGCCTTTCCATCGGAATGGACAGGTCTGATTAAACGATTTTTCAGCAGATTTTTCAATCCATCCGCCACTAAATAAGGATCTTGTGTGAACTTGTTTTCTGAACGGATTGATTCGAATTTTTCTGGAAACAGGGTAGTGTTCAACAAAGCAAGTTCCAAAGGCTCCAGTTCCATGGCTCAAATATCGCTAAATCCTGAGAAACCAATAAACTTTGAGCCGTTGACTTTCTAACCTTGACAAAGTGAAATTTGGCAACCAATTGCTTCGGTTTAATTGACTTTTCTGCCTTTCCAGACATTCGGAATCCAAAGAGCAGTAACGGATATGAATACCATATATAAAGTATGAATGCATTCCATCAGAAGCAAGCGCAATCCGGGTTTTGGTATGCCAAAGAATGACAGAATTCTTCGAAAAAACCAGGCATCTGTTATCCATTTAATCACAAAGAGTATTCCTCCCCAGGGAATCCAACTTAAAATGAGCAAGTGATAAATTGCCAAAAGAAGCGGAATAATGCGTGCATAGAAAGGTTGGTAAGTGGTGGATTTGGATGCCCACCTCCAACGCTGTTGTAAAAATTCCTTCATTCCTTTTGGAGCGTGGGTATAAACAATAGCCCGGGCATCAAAGCAAAAACATGCTCTTTCCGGATTGTGAGCTAAGGCCTGTAAAAGGAAAACGTCATCACCGGAAGACTTTGCCAGTCCATGAAGCTTAAATTTTTCATATATCCCGCAATGCACTATCAGATTGGCTCCGTTGGCCATGAGTGGTTTTCCGGATTCCATTAAGCCCGCACCACTGGCCATTACGCCCGCAAATTCCACCGTCATCCAGTAATTCCAGAAGCCGGAGTTCCCCGAAAACTGCACGGGTCCACAGATCATAAGCGTGTCTTCTTTCAGGCCGGAAACCATGGACTTGATCCAATAAGGTTGGACCCAAACATCTGCATCGGTAAATAAAAGCCATTCATGCTTGGCGGCCAATCTCCCTGATTTTAATGCCTCCTTTTTACCTATACCTGAATTTAATAGCAGAGTATGATGAAATTTACTCTTTTCAATCAGCGTTTTGATTACTTCTGATGAACCGTCAGTACTGTGATCATCAACCCAAATGATCTCGACTTTTTCACACGGGTAATGTTGGTTTTCAAGACTTTCAATCAGTCGATTTAACTGACTTCGCTCGTTTCTAAAGGCAATTATTATGCTGATCTCAGGTTCTTTTGTATTCTCCGTTGGCAACGAGTTTGTTTTTCGTGTCCAGACTACACCCAATCTATTAAAGAAAAACGCATAGAGCCATCCGGAAATCAGGCAGATAATAATAGGTAAAATCATGATTGTGAGGGCCTTAATCTCCAAATGATCAAAAGTCCAATCAGTGCCGGGAGAATCACATTAAAAAGGTAAATCAATATCCCTGCCTGTATCGCCCGCATCGGTTCCAATCCTAAATGTTCGGCAATCATGCCCAAAGTTGCCGCTCGCAGTCCAATTTCGGCCAGGGCAAAAACGGGTAAGAGTGCCTGTATAAAGTAGGTTAATGGAATCATCCAAATAATCTCATTACCTAATTCAGGGTATCCCAATATCAATAAAACACCGAAGGGAATGCCAAATGACAAATACCTCAAGAAGCTGATTACAAATGACTTAAGCCATATTTCTGAACGAATTTGACTTAAATATTTCAGCCAGTATTTACCGTAACGACGCCATACGCCAATCAATATCAAAAGAGAGAACAACAAAAGACCCCATGTTTTCCATGTCCATAATTCTGAAATAGGTAATGCAAACTCAGTTCTGAATTGAAACCATGCATAACCGCCAATAAGGAGCGTCACGCCAAGTTGAGTGAGATTGCCGCAAAATGTTGCGATGGTCGCAAAAACCTTGTCCTGAGCAAACCAAATCCTTCCACCAAGTTCGCCAATACGTCCGGGTGTAATCAAACCAAAAGGAATACCACTCAACACAGCCATCATGGATTTATTGAAATTTAATTTTTCCTTTGGCGAAATGAGTAATCGCCATTTGTAAGACTCAAGTATCCAATTCAAACAGGCTCCAAACATCAACATGATGATCACAAAAGGCCCAATAAAACCTTTTAAAAGCCAATCTATATTGATCCAATTATATGATAGCTGCTTTTGAAATATTCGAAACAATACCAGCAGCATACCTAACGTGATCATCAGCTTCAGAAATAATATCACATGCTTGCCGTACCGCTTAGTCAATTTCAGGTCGCTTTGTGTAAATTTGAATGATGGCACGTCAGGATTTTGCAGAGTTTGACAGACTGATACTGGGTATTGATCCGGGAACAAATATAATGGGTTATGGGGTGTTGGGAATCAAGGGAAAGAAACTGTATTTGGTGAGTATTGGTGTTGTGATGTTGGATAAATTGGAAAATCACGCCTTGAAACTGCGGACAATTTTCGAACGTGTTTTGTCTATAACAGATCAGTATTTCCCGGATGAAGTGGCGTTGGAGGCTCCTTTTTATGGGAAGAATGTGCAATCGATGCTGAAATTGGGTCGAGCGCAAGGGGTGGCCATGTCGGCGGCATTATATCGGGGTGTGCCTATTTTTGAATATGCCCCCAAGCGGGTGAAACAGGCTATTACCGGCTCAGGTAGTGCGAGTAAGGAACAGGTAGCCGCAATGATTAAGACCATCTTGTCTCTGGATGTTTTGCCGAAGGAATTTGATGCAACAGATGCAATGGCGGTTGCTATTTGCCACTATTTCAGCGATGGATTGCCTGAACCTGTGAAAAAAACTAAAAAGAAGGCGGGAAGCTGGAAGCAATTTGTGAACGCAAATCCACATTTGACCATCAAATAATTATGGATGAAAAAACTCCTTCATTCTTTCAAAAAAACTCTTGTCGCCGGCATCCGGCTTAGGATCAAAATTTTCTGACTGCGATAATTGCCGGAGTAAAGCCTTTTCTTCCTGACTTAACTTCTTTGGGGTCCATACATTCACGTAAATCAGCTGATCGCCTTTCCCATAACCGTTAATATCCGGAAACCCTTTGCCTTTCAAGCGCAAAATTTTACCCGCTTGAGTTCCCGGTTCAATTTTAATCTTTACGTTTCCATCAAGGGTCGGTATCTGAACTTCTTCACCCAAAGCAGCCTGTGGGAAACTGATATACAACTCATAAATCGCATCGTTATTATCCCTGCGAAGGCTGTCGTGCTGAACTTCATCAATTAAAATTAACAAATCTCCGCTGATGCCGCCGGCGGTTTCATTGCCTTTTCCGCTCACATTGAGTTGCATGCCGGCCTGCACACCGGCGGGTATTTGAATACTGGTGGTGACTTCTTTGGTGATTAACCCTTCAGAATCGGCTCCGGGTGGGCGCTGAGAGATGCTTTTACCTGTTCCCTGACAGGCAGGACATGGAGAAGAAGTTTGCATTTGCCCGAGAAAAGTTGATGTAACCCGAACCACGCTTCCCCTGCCTCCACAAGTACTACAAGTATTGAATTTTACCCCTTCGGCAACAACTTTCTTTTGATATTTTATTTTTTTCTCAGCCCCTTTGGCCATTTCCTCCAATGTCATGCGCAGCTTAATCCGCACATTGCTTCCCTGATTTCTTCGCGAACTGCGACCTCCACCAAAAAAGCTCTCAAACGGATTACCGGAGTCCCCGAAAATATCGCCAAACTGACTGAAGATGTCATCCATGCTCATCCCACCTGCAAATCCTCCCTGGCTCGAAGCACCTCCCATGCCGGCATGACCATATGCGTCGTAGCGCTTCCGTTTTTCAGGATTGCTCAATACATCATACGCCTCAGCCGCTTCTTTAAATTTCTCTTCAGACTCCTTATCGCCCGGATTCCTGTCCGGATGATATTTTACAGCCAATGCCCGATAGGCCTTTTTCATTTCCTGCTCGGTGGCATTCCTCGAAACACCCAGTACTTCGTAATAATCTCTTTTGGCCATATTATTCTCCTACCACAACTTTGGCGAAACGTATCAATTTATCATGTAATTTATACCCTTTTTCAACCTCGTCGATTACTTTTCCTTTCATATCATCGGTTGGAGCCGGAATATTGGTAATGGCTTCATGTAAATCGGCATCAAACTCCTGATTGATGGCTGAAAAAGATTGTAAACCCTGATGTTCCAATATCCCCTTGAATTTCGAGTGAACCAATTGTATGCCCTCTTTAATGGCTTGAATGTCATTAGAGCCATCCAGGACTTTCATGGTTCGATCAAAATCATCTAAAACCGGAAGCAATGAAGTGATAATATCCTGTCCTGCAGTCTTAAAAAGTTCGAGTCTCTCTTTACTTGTTCTTTTCTTGTAATTGTCAAATTCCGAATATAAACGCAAAAACTTGTCCTTCATTTCCTGAAGTTCCACTTCTGCAGAAGACGGTTCTGACTCTGTTGGGGTTTCTTGCGACTCGTTCTTAACTTCCTCGTTTTCTTCTTTCATGATTTTTTTCTTCTTCGACATAGAAAACATTGCTTTTGATGCCCTGTATGCAAAAGTATTGCCATGTTAAAATATGCCATTATGGCACTTTATGGTTGATATGATTTTAGAAAATCAGGCAGTTCTTTTATGTTTACCGGATGAGCAATCACCATTCCGTTAGGGTCTACGAGAAAGGAAGCCGGTATACTTTTTACACCCCAATTATTTACGGTTATGCCTTTCCAGCCCAATGGTTCATTGACTTGTTCCGTCCAAAACAGGCGGTCGTTTTTAATAGCTTTCCTCCAGGCAACTGTGTCTTCATCTATGGATACACTGAGAACTTTTAACCCGTATTTTCCAAAATTTTGGTTTTGAAGCAGATGGTATTCTCTCACCAGGTTTTGGTTTTCTCTCCGGCATGGGGCGCACCAGGAAGCCCAAAAATCGACCAGAACATAATTTCCTTTAAAATCATTCAATTGAATGGAATCTCCACTTATGGATTTTAGGTGGATCGCCGGTGCAGGGTAAGGTTTGAACTGTTTTGTATGATAAACCCTGCTCAAGGCAGTTCCGGCAATAATGAGTGCTAAAACCAGGATGACGATGTAAAAACTTCTGGTGTTCATTACATTCTGGAAATATTGGCTCCAAGGGCAGTTAATCTTTGCTCAATATTCTGATAGCCCCGGTCAATTTGTTCTATATTGTGAATGATGCTTTTTCCCTTGGCGCTCATGGCTGCTATCAGCAATGAAACCCCGGCGCGGATATCAGGTGAAGTCATTTGTATGCCGCGCAGATTTATCCTTCGGTCTAATCCCATAACGGTTGCGCGATGGGGGTCGCAAAGTATAATTTGAGCGCCCATATCAATCAGATTGTCGACAAAAAACAGGCGGCTTTCAAACATTTTCTGATGGATGAGCACATTTCCCTTGGCCTGGGTGCACATCACCAAAATTACACTCAATAAATCGGGAGTCAGTCCGGGCCAAGGCGCATCTGCAATGGTGAGCATTGAGCCATCAATAAATGATTCAATCTCGTAATGCTCCTGAGCCGGAACATAAATGTCATCTCCCTGGATGTCAAATTTCAGACCCAACCTTCTGAAAGTTTCCGGAATGATACCCAGCTGATGTACACCGGCATTTTTAATGGTGATTTCTCCGGCATTAATGGCAGCCATGGCCATAAAACTACCTGTTTCAATCATGTCCGGAAGCAGGGTATGTGTCGTTCCATTCAAAGATGGCACACCTTGTATTTTCAGTAGGTTGGACCCAATGCCATCTATTTTTGCACCCATGCGAACGAGCATATGACACAATTGCTGAACATAGGGTTCGCAAGCTGCATTATAAATGGTTGTTTCCCCTTCTGCCAGTACGGCAGCCATTAAAATATTGGCGGTTCCGGTTACTGAAGCTTCGTGCAGAAGCATGTAACTTCCCTTGAGTTTTTCAGATTCCACCTGATAGAAATTCTCTTCTTTCAGGAATCTGAATTTTGCTCCTAAAGCTTCAAATCCGAGAAAGTGTGTGTCCAGGCGTCTCCGGCCAATTTTGTCACCTCCCGGACTCGGAATATAGCCCTTGCCAAACCGGGCCAGCAAAGGTCCGATGATCATAATCGATCCGCGCAATCCGGCTGCTTTCTTTCTGAACTCTTCAGAATTCATATAATTCAGGTCGGGATTGTTGGCCTGAAAAGACCAGCTTCCGTTTCCTAAATTTTTGGTCGTTACACCCAAACCACCGATCAGCTCTATGAGTTTATTGACATCCAGAATGTTCGGTACATTGTGA
The DNA here is from genome assembly GCA_964613385.1 of uncultured Chitinophagaceae bacterium. GTDB lineage: Bacteria > Bacteroidota > Bacteroidia > NS11-12g > UBA9320 > CAZTGZ01. The sequence goes on along the minus strand of CAZTGZ010000054.1, from coordinate 1,874 downwards.
ATGATCACTTCATCAGCTGTTAATAAAACCGCCGACAGAATTTGAAGTGCCTCATTCTTGGCGCCTTGCGGTTGAATTTCTCCCCGAAGCGGATGTCCGCCTTCAATCACGAATGAACCCATATCAGCGACGGTTTCTGTTGTTTTTTTTCTTCTTCTTGAACCCATTGCCGGGTTTTCCCAACTTCAGCATCGGTTTCTTGACAAATGAATGCTCTATATGTATGTCCAGAGACTCCGGATTTATATCCAACTTCCCTTTAGATAAGGTGTGAATATGTTCGGCTACCACATGAGGGGTCAGGTTTTCATCATTCCAGTTTCGCGATGAATTCACCATAAAAGAGGCGATGTAGTTGATGAAAGCGGTTTTCATAACGCCTTCTTCCATTTCAGCTGCCTGTTCACACATTTCCTGAAGATTACGGCCATAAAATCTGAATTTGATCATGGTGTCCTTATAAGGCACCGGCTCAGGTTTTTGGGCAATAACTTCTTTGCTGGGAGGAGGAAATGGCGCATCCACATCCAGACGAAATTCGCTGATCATATACAGATGATCCCATAGTTTTTGACGATAGTTGTCAACTTCTTTAACCTGTGGATTCAGGTTTATCATAATCTGAATGACCGTTTTGGCCATTCTGCTTCGGGTTTCGCGGTCTTCGGTTGAACAGATATGTTCCACCATCTGCTGTACACACCGGCCGTATTCCGATATAATCATCGGAGGTAACTCAGTGTTGTATTCGAGATACTTATTCATTGTCGCAAATATACAAGCCCCATTGCAAACAATGAAGGATTGCGACTATTGCAAATAACCGGAAATTTCGGCTTTTCCGGCATAACCGGTTTTTTCCCACACAACGGTGTGGTCGCGGTACAAAATCAGCTTTGGCAAGCCGCTCACTTCCATTCTATTAGCCAGTTCCTGATTTTCATCTGCATTGATTCTGATGATGGTCAGGCTACCACTTTTTTCTTTGGCCAGTTCTTCAAGTTCAGGCTTCATTTTTTTGCAAGGACCACACCAATCTGCATAAAAGTCAACCAGAACTTGTCCGGTTGAAACCTGCCGGGTATATTCTTCAAAAGACATTTGAGCCGCCGCCGATTTGCTTTGTGTTTGAGGTAATCCCGCTGAACGCCAACCCAACATACCGCCATTCAGTTCATAAACTTCCTTAAAGCCCTGAGAACGCATATAGGAAGCCGCGCTGCTACTCCGACCACCGCTTAAACAATACACCAAAACCGGCGTGTTCTTGTCCATTTTAGCTACGGTAGCTTTAAAATCAGGACCATTCCAGTCTTTGTTTACCGCACCCGGAATGGATCCTCCGGCAAATTCGCCTGCAGTGCGTACATCTAAAATGGGGGATTCTTTCAGAGCCTGCATTTTTTGATAAAACTCCTGGGCATTTAACTGATAATTAACACCTTGTGTTTGGTTTTGCACCGAACCTTGTCCGCATCCCGTAAGAGCAAAAACGGATAAAATGGCTGCCAGTAAAAAATCGAAATTTCTATAAATCTTCATTTCCTTCATTTGATTTTTCTATTCAATCCGTACCAGCCACCTCCGTTATAAACCTGCGAGTATCCCTTCGATTTAAGGATGGATTTCGCAGATGCACTGCGCATACCGGATGCACAACAGGTGATGATCGGTTTGTCTTTGTCTTTCAGTTTCTGCAGATTGGAATTCAATTGGTCCAATGGTATATTCACTGAACCTTTGATATGTCCGGAACTGTATTCTCCTTTGCTTCTAACGTCGAGTATGATGGCTCCTTGTTTAACCAACTCGTAATAGTCGACGGATGGCTGCAAACCGAGTAGTTTTTTGATGGTTTCAAACATAATTATACC
>CAZTGZ010000053.1:0-14873 GCA_964613385.1 uncultured Chitinophagaceae bacterium | reverse complement strand
GCCATGCGCATCCAACCACCAGCGAAGTAACCAAGGAAGCTGCCCTGGCTGCGACGGATAATCGCGCTCTTCACAGTTAATTATCTGGATTATTTTCGTATTTTTCCCCTAAATTTCTTGCATGAAAGTTCGAGTGATATTCTTGTTGTGTCTGTTGAGTTCTGCAACGATGGCACAAAAGAAAGAGGGGCAATCAGTAGCCGCATTTAGCTTAGGTAACAGTCTTGGAATCACCACGCTGGTGGATACGCTGGTTGGGGCATCCTATCAGCCCGGGGAAATCGATCAAAGCAGTTCTCCCGTTATTTTTTTGAGTTACGATTATAAAGTTTCGAGAAGAATGGCGGCTGGAGCGGCATTGTCATTTCAAACCCACAACATGAAATTATCAGATCCAACCGGGAGTTTTACCACCGAATCGGCGGGCGTATTAACCATGTATGTGGGAGGACGAATCAGCTTCCATTATGGGAAAAATGAAAAAGTAGACTGGTATCATGGGTTTAAACTCGGTGTGTTAAGGCAATATGTTTATAATCATGATGTTGCATCACCTGCCTTCAATACATTAAATGAATCCCTGTCGATGGGAAGATTGGCTTATGGATTTATTCCATTCGGTGTGCGCTGGTTTGTTAATGATAAAATTGGGATCAATTTCGAAACCAGCCTGGGTGTACCGATGATGCTTTCGGCAGGCATTAACTACAGATGGGGTGAAGAGAAAGAGTAAGCTTTTCGCGGCTTTCATTACTTTTCCATTGATATCATTTTGTCAGTATTCTATTCAGTATAAGGGAGATAGCATATACATTTACGTGAATAATCAGCTATTGTTTCCCATGGGATTCACTGAAATCGGCAGTTGGTCAGACGACAGGGCATGGGTGAGTCTCGGTGGCAAATATGCGTATATAACCAAAACGGGACAATTCCTGACGGATACCTTATATGATGAGGTTCGGTCATTCCATGAAGGATTTGCCGTAGCCGGTATAGACAGTCTATATGGATTAATAGACAGCAATGGAGCGGAGAAGACGAATTTTATCTATGAAGATATTTTTCCATTTACCAGAGGCTATGCAGTCGTTCAAAAGGAAGGATATTGGGGATGGGTGGACAGCAGCGGATATGAAAGTTTTGAGCCATCGGCGGAAGCTCCTCCGGTGCGGATGAACAATGGGGGGTGGGCCATACAATATCGCGGCAAATGGGGCGTTACGGATGAAAAGGGAAACATCGTTTATCCATTTGAATATGAGGCGGTATTGCCGGATGGGAGAGCCTGGAAGAAGGGAGTAATGATTGAGTTGTGGTGAATGTGGATTTTGTGGGCAATTGGCTTGATGTGCCTTTAATCGAATTTGACTTAAAAATACTAAAGTACCAAAATTGTAATTTGTCACAAGAAGCCAACGCACAGGCCTTGCTTCATTCTTGCGACAGAAAAGGGGTACCTATTGAGCATTCATATATTTCCTATATAACTTTTTGTAATTTTTATTAAAACTTTTACGATTAAAACTATTGCATATGGAAGAAGTATCATGATAATTATCTGCGTAGAGCAAGTTTTGGGTTGAAATCATTTTTAATGAAATTCTAGAAATTGGTTCAAACCAAAATTTACCTTCCCATCTTAATTCCCAAATTTCAGAAGTATCCAAAAGGGAAATAATTTGCGACCCGGTAAGATGTTGTACTTGTCTTCTATGAGTCCGATAATATTTACAATCACAATCGAAATAATTAAAATGCCCATATTTTTTTACGTCATTGATTTTGCATGTAGTTTTATAAAATAAGGTATCTGCAAAATCGGTGCTATATTTATTTCTAACTAACATGCGGTAGATCTCAAAACTATCACCTATACGTTTATAACTATTTTGTAATAAAGTGTCAAAGAACTTGTAATTAATGAAACCATTCATAACAACAGATGTGTCTGAACTAAGAATAAATTCTTTGAGCAATTTCTCATTTTTATTCGAATAAATCTCCAGTAACATTCTATTAGAATAAAGACTGCTGATTATGACTGTGTCACCTTTTAATTCAAGTGACCTAATGTCAAATGGATTATTATAGCAATACTCATAATAGTAAATATTCCTAAGATCATAAGAACTGCAACCTGCAATACAGGTAAGAAAAAACAGAAAATAAAGCCCCCTTATCCTATTCATTTCACAATAACTTTGAGTCTATTTCTTTCATCAGATGGCTCTTTCGCAAGAATGTAGGGCTGGTGGCGGGTCGGCTTCTTGTGACTGTTTCTATGCATAATGAATTTCATTTCAACCTCCAATCATTCATTTTTCCAATGGGTCCGATAAAGCCAATGCACAGGCCTTGCTTCAATTTTACGATTACGCACTGAATTCAATGGCATATCTCATCGGAATTGAACGCATAATGTCAAAGATACTCATTTTGACTTAGTGCATATTTGATCGAACTTGAGCAATTTTGCTTTATAACCAAAATCGTAATTTGTCACAAGAAGCCAACGCAAAGGCCTTGCTTCATTCTTGCGACAGAGGAGGGTACCAAAACAGTAAATTGTCACAAGAAGCCAACGCACAGGCTTTGCTTCATTCTTGCGACAGAAAAGCAATTTTGCTTTGGTCAAAATGGTAATTTGTCACAAGAAGCCAACGCACGGGCTTTGCTTCATTCTTGCGACAGAAAAAGGTACCAAAACAGCAATTTGTCACAAGAAGCCAACGCACAGGCTTTGCTTCATTCTTGCGACAGAAAAGGTACCAAAACAGCAATTTGTCACAAGAAACCAACGCACAGGCCTTGCCTCATTCTTGCGACAGAATTTAGAGATCGCGCAACCGGAGTCGGGAGATGTCTTAAAAGTTATTTTTTTTAACCTTTACTGAATCTTGATAATTCCTAATCTCTTCTAGTTGGCTTTTAGGAATACTAAATGAGAAATAATCATAACGACTAGGGCTACAATGAAGACAAATTGGGAAATAACAATATGGTAATAGGTATTTCTGAAAATAGAAGTAATCTGAATCTCTTTGGACCGGCTCTTTGAATCCTTCTTGATATACAACTTGTATTTCATCTTTATTTTCAATTACATAAGCATACAAATTCCCCCCTCTGAATTTACTTATATAATAAGGCTGATTGAATTTGCCTGTTTTGATTATTTCATCTTGAAGATTAACTAAATTGATGATATCTCTGCGAATTCTTCTTTGTTTGTGAAAAATGAGAGTAGTCGTGCTATAAGATGCAATGTTATTTTTAATAAAATAATAACTTACAGTTCGCATAATACTATCATTGTTCCTCAAAGCAATATAATAGTCTTCCTCTTTAATATTATTATATAATCTGGGAGGATAACTAGTTATTAAATTTACATTTATTTTATCTAATTTACGATATGAACACCCATAATTAAATATGAATGTAAATAATAAAATCGCCAAGTATGTGCTTTTATTTTCTATAGAAGCAATTCTAAAAATCTTTTGAGTTCTCTTCATATGTTTTATTTCCTTAAATCTGTTCTAAAAATGTGAAAGTATCTCTATTTCCCAAATTCGATTAACCGGGAAAATTCAAACGCTTTCATCAAAAATAACATACACTCATATATCTACATCTTTTTGAAAACATTCTTTCACCATTTGAGGAATTATCTTCTGAAATCAAAGTATTATTGCTCAATAGATTATCCGGAGGTTTTGTCTCCACTTATGACAAACATGTGTTGGTTAAAATTTATCATCATTTAAAATTCAATCATTCATCTATGAAGTATTTATTCTTAGTATCCATTTGCGCCCTTTCCTCCTTGTCATCATTCGCCCAATCAGAACTTCCCCCTCAACGAAACCATGCTTCACTCAACGCCGGAGGCAGTCTTACCGGTATTGTGTTGTCCGCTGTGCTCGACGGAGACTCCGTGAAGTATTCATTCAATTCTACTCCGGCTATTCAGCTGAATTATGACCGCCATTTTAACAAGTGGTTTAGCGCCGGTATCGGTTATTCCCTGCAAAGCTATAAGCTTAAATTTGACGAATATGTGGACGATAACAACATACTTCAAACCGGTGATTTTAACGCAAACATGAGTCGAAATCACCTGCATGTAAAACTCCTGGCAAACAAAAGACCCACTGAAAATTTCGAATTTTATGGAGGATTGAGGCTGGGTTATCTTTGGTATAGCAGCAATATCAGCGTGGAAAAACGAAGTCTGAAGACATTTGAAAATTTGGACAATCTGATCAGTATCGGTCGACCCACCTTTGGATTTCCTTTAGGTATGCGTTATTTTATTGTTAAGAACGTCGGATTAAATGCAGAAGTTAATCTCGGTGCTCCACATTTCATCTCCGCCGGATTGTCGGGTAGGTTCTGATCCGACTAAAATATATAACTTTGCCGCATGTCTGGAACTGAACAACTTAAAAGCACGGCCCTCACCGATTTGCACATTTCTTTGGGCGCCAAAATGGTACCTTTTGCCGGGTATAATATGCCGGTTTCCTATACCGGACTTATAGATGAACATCTCGCTGTACGCAATGCCGTGGGTATGTTTGATGTAAGTCATATGGGTGAATTTATGCTCAAAGGTCACGGAGCCCTTGACCTGATTCAACGGGTAACTTCCAATGATGCATCAGCGCTTACCAATGGCAGGGTTCAATACAGTTGTATGCCCAACGACCAGGGAGGCATAGTGGACGATCTGCTGGTTTACCGCTGGGATGAAAATGAATATTATTTGGTGGTAAACGCTTCCAACATAGAAAAAGACTGGAATTGGATCAGCAAGCACAATACGGCAGGTGTTGAAATGGAAAACATGAGTGATAACCTGAGCTTGCTGGCAGTTCAGGGTCCAAAAGCGATCGAAACCCTTCAGAAACTAACAGATGTGAACCTGAGCGAAATTCCATACTATCATTTTACCTCCGGTTCCATGGCAGGATTAAATGATATCATCATCTCCAATACTGGTTATACCGGCGCCGGTGGATTCGAATTATATGTTTGGAATCAGGATGCCGCCGCGTTGTGGAATGCCGTGATGGAAGCCGGAAAGGAGTTTGGCATTGTGCCCTGCGGTTTGGGTTGCAGAGATACCCTGAGACTGGAAATGGGATTCTGCCTGTATGGTAACGATATCAACGATGAAACTTCACCCATCGAAGCGGGTTTGGGTTGGATTACCAAATTCAATAAGGAATTCACCTTAAAAAGCCATCACCTGAAACTAAAGGAACAAGGCGTTAGCAAAAAATTGGTTGGATTTGAAATGATAGATCGTGGAATTCCACGTCAACATTATCCCATCAAAAACGCTCAGGGCGATACCATTGGCGAAGTTACCAGCGGAACCCAATCTCCATCCCTTCAAAAGGCCATTGGAATGGGTTACGTAGCAAGCGATCTGGCAAAATCAGGCGCTGAAATTTATATTGAAGTCAGGGGGAAATTGCTGTTGGCCAGGGTGGTTAAACTTCCATTTCTGCAAGCCTGATCAACGGAGTTCCTGCCATAGACATTTCGTTTGTCTGTTGCAAACAACCCACACTTCCCATTGCCGTATATGTATTAGAATGCGTGAAATTTCCATGTATATTTCGCAAACAAAACACGGCATCATCCTTACATGATTTATCATACCTACAACTGCGAATCAGAGCTTCAGGATTTTATCAAATGTTACTGGACGTTAACGGGCGCGCTTATTGAGACTCAGAATATCGTGCCGGATGGATGCGCTGAAATGATCATTCACAGGGGCGATTTGTACCGGCAATATGCGGAAGATGGTACTTTTCATCTTCAACCCAGGTCATTTATTTTCGGTCAGATTACCAAACCACTCATGGTGCAGCCGGAAGGCAGAACAGAAATTTTTGCAGTTCGTTTTCATCCGCATGGATTGGCGCCATTCTGCAGCATGCCCTTGTCGGAATTGGAAAATCGGGCGGTCGACCTAAGAGAATTGTTCGGGGACCAGGGCGCAGAATTGGAAAATGCAATCCTGAAAGCCGCGGATGTCTCGGTTATCATAGAGCGGGTTGAAGCCTTCCTCTGGCATTGTTTCCTGAATAATGGCAGTTTTGATGACCGGGTAAACTCGGCAGTTTCGGTCATTCTCCAAAGCACCGGAGCCGTGAATATTCAATCGCTGGCATCGGACTCTCAGGTTCAACAGCGCCAATTGCAAAGGATGTTTAAACAAAGGGTAGGTCTGAGCCCAAAACAACTGGCCCGCCTGGTGCGACTTCAGGCAGCCATCCGTCAGTTAAATGAAGGGAAATTCAGCACACTCGCCGAAATGGCACTTGAATTCAACTATTACGATCAGGCGCATTTTATTAAGGAATTCAAAGAATTCACCGGAATTACCCCCGGCGAATTTTATCATCCTTCTTTTCAGATGAGCCAGTATTTTTCTTCTTAGATGTCGCTTTTTTACAATACGCCTTTTCCGATTTATATGAGTATTGCACATGAATTTTAAAAGTCAGAAAACATGAAAAACTTTATTAGTTGGTTCGAAATTCCCGCGTTAGACATTTCACGCGCGATGAATTTTTACGGAAAAGTACTGGACATTGAGCTGGAACTTACAGATATGCACGGCATACAGATGGCATTTTTTCCCATGGATGGTCAAAATGTATCCGGCGCCTTAGTTTCTGGTCCCGATTATGCCCCTTCTGAAAAAGGTGTGATGATTTACCTGAATGCAGGAGATGATCTTCAACCTTTCCTTGACCGTGCAGAACAAGCAGGAGGTCAGATTTATGTTCCAAAAACAGAAATAAGTCCTGAAATGGGATATTTTGCCATATTCAGAGATTCAGAAGGAAATACCATGGCTTTTCATTCCAATAACTGATGAAAAAATTGAACATTATTTGGGCATTGAGTTGCCTGATGGCCTGCGCGTCAGGACCATCGAAAATGGAAAGAGTTTCTGAAATTCTGGGAACCTGGGAAATGAATACTCCGGACGGAAATATCTATGAAGTCTGGGAGAAGGTCAGTGAAACGGAATATGCGGGCAGAAGCTTTATGATAGCCGGAAGTGATACCATTCCTTTTGAAACCGTTCAGCTCCTCGAAAAAGACGGGATGCTTTCATATATACCAACGGTAAAGGAGCAAAATGGCGGTGAGCCTGTTCCTTTTAAAGAAGAAAAGTGGACCGACCAAGGGGTAATATTCGCCAATTCGGGACATGATTTCCCTCAGAAAATCAGCTATCAGTGGATTTCTCCGGACTCTTTGGTTGCTGAAATAAGCGGGATACAAGACGGCAAGACCAAATCGGAAACCTACGCCTTCAAGAGAAAAAAGTCCTGATACAGCCGCCTTTAACTAGTAGGCTCTTTCTTTCCGCCCTTCCATGTAATATACGAGGGAGCGATTAACTACCCTGTTTCCTCCGGGTGTTGGATAATTACCGGTAAAGTACCAGTCACCGGGATGATCCGGACAGCTTTTGTGCAAATTGTCGACAGATTGGAACACCAGTCGTACATCTGCATGCATATTGGCCGGTGTGAGCAAAGCGGATATTTCTTCTACCAGCTCTTCATCGCTGTAAAGGGCATAAAGTTGTTTGAGAACATTTTCACATTGCTCTGCCGGTAAGGTCAGTTGATGTTTTGCCTTCTCGTAAGTTTCCTGCAACAAGTGCATTTTTCCATCCTTTTCCAATAACCTGAGCAAAGCGCGAAAGGCAGCAAATTCATTCAGGCGGCTCATGTCAATTCCGTAACAATCCGGGTATTTTATTACCGGTGCCGAACTGGCCACCACAATTCTCTTGGGTTTTAAGCGATCCAGAATTTTGAGTATGGATTTTTTAAGCGTCGTGCCCCTCACAATAGAATCATCTACCACAACCAGGGTATCCAGATCAGGTCTCACTATGCCGTAGGTAACATCATAAACGTGTCCGACCAGATCATCCCTATCCTTGTCCTGGGTTATAAAAGTCCGCATTTTTACATCCTTCACCAGAATTTTTTCTCTTCTGGCCTTGATGTTCAGTATTTCTTCGAGTTTTTCCGGAGTTACTTCTGCTCCAAGCTTCAGCAGTTGTTCCCGTTTGTAGCGGTCCAGGTATCGTATAATCCCGTCTAACATCCCATAAAAGCAGGTAGAAGCCGTATTGGGTATATAGGAGAACACGGTATTCTGAATGTCGTATTCAATTTTTCTGAGTATGTCTCCGCTCAGGTATGCCCCGAGCGTTTTTCTTTCTCTGTAAATATCAGCATCGCTGCCACGCGAAAAATAAATGCGTTCAAACGAACATGCCTGATTTTCACCCTGAGGCGTAATATTCACTTCCCGAACCTGACCTTTTCTGTTCAGAATAATGGCATTTCCCCTTCCGAGTTCTTTAATGTCTTCGAGTTGCAGGTTAAATGCGGTTTGCAAGGCTGGTCTTTCGCTCGCAATGACAAATATTTCGTCATTCTGATAATAAAAGGAAGGTCGGATTCCATTTGGGTCTCTGATGATAAAGGCATTGCCATCACCCACAATTCCAACCATATGATATCCGCCATCTGTTTTCTTGAAGGCATTTTTCAGAACCAACTCCAAATTGAGTTCCTCTTTGATTCTATCGGCAATTTCTGCCCCTTCCAGGTCGGAATCCTTGTATTGGGAGTATATGCGATGATTTTCTTCATCCAGGAAGTGACCAATTTTTTCGAGCATGGTCACATTGTCGCTTTTTTCTTTCGGATGTTGACCGAGATGAACCAATTGATCGAATAGTTCATCTACATTGGTCATATTATAATTGCCGGCGAGCACGAGGTTTCGGCTCATCCAGTTGTTTTGTCGAAGAAAAGGGTGCAGGTTTTCAATGGAATTTCCGCTATGTGTGGCATATCGGTTGTGCCCAACTATGAGCTCCCCTGAATATGGAAAATTCACCTTGAGATATTCCAGATCGTTTCGCTGCGATTCGGGAAGTTCTTCAAATCGACGGATGATTTCTTCGAATATATCGGCAACGGCATTTTTGCCATTCGAGCGCTTACGGGCGATATATCTTTTCCCGGGTTCGGGATTGCACTTAATCACGCCAATTCCGGCTCCATCCTGCCCGCGATTCAGCTGTTTGGCCATAATCAGCTGCATTTTGCGTATTCCGTACAGGGCAGAACCATATTTGTCCTGATAGTATGACAATGGTTTTAGAAGCCTGATAAAGGCTATACCGCACTCATGCTTAATTGGGTCACTCATCCAACAATTCGGGGCTTCAAATTTACGACTTAAAATGTTGCCTCACACTGCAAAATAACAAGGGCAGCAAGAATAAGTTATTTTCGTAACATGAGTTTACCTCAAATTCTCATTTTGCATGGCCCGAATCTGAACATCCTGAATCTCAGAAATAAGCATCATTATGGAGGGACCGACTTTGTGGGGTATTTTAATCAGTTAAAGCAGAAATTTGAAGGTAAATGCGGACTTCATCTGATACAACTCGATGATGAGGCCGGATTGATTAAACATGTTCAACAGGCGCACATCAAATTCAATGGCATCGTGATAAATGCCGGAGGCCTGTCTCATACTTCTGTAGCTTTGGCGGATGCTGCGGCTTGTTCCGGGGTTCCCATCATCGCCATACATATCAGCAATACGCATATCCGGGAAGATTTTCGCAAACATGATTTACTGGCTCCGGCATGTTCGGGCGCCATTATCGGACTTGGATTGCCGGGCTACGACCTGGCTATTGATCAGTTGCTCGATGGCCAAACATAGGCCTTGCGGTTCATCATGAGCGCCTCACCGGTGATGGTTTCCGCTCCGGTAGCAGGATCGATTACCTTGGTTTCATACAGCACGCGATTCTTTTCCGGAAAAATTTCCTTCACGGTAATCAATGCCTGATAGGGGGTATCCACGAACATCGGTTTCAAAAAGGTGGTGTTTTGCTTCATATAAACTTGTCCGTCGGCATGCAACAAAACTCCAAAAATTCTGGTGAATACACTGGCACTTAAATGGCCATGGATGATGCATTTACCAAAAATACTGGCCTTGCCAACTTCCGGGTTGATGTGCAAGGGGTTGGTGTCGCCGGAAATTTGGGCATATTGATCTACCTGTTCCTGGGTGAATGAAAAATCTAAGCTGAATTGATCTCCGATTTGAATCATAAAAATTGGGATGATTTTGGGGCAAAACTACAGACTTTTTCCGGATTATGAGATGAAAATGGTTGGCTTGGAAGGATGAACGGTTCAGTTTTGAAGAAAATGTGTCGGAAAGAAGAATATCTATCACCCTGATAATCAAAAGTTTACAGACCTTTACAATTATTTAATGATATAGGTGGAAATTTTTGTGTAAAATGACTAATTTTGCGGCTGATTTAGAAGGGGTATAAGTCGCCTCTGAAAAGCGAAAATAACTAAAAAAAATTAAATGGAAAGCGCAACCAAATCTTTTTTTGAAACTTTATCAGGAATGCAGAAGCAAGCTGTTGAGAATTTCACAGAAGCTACCGAGAAATTTCAAAAGAATCTTTCTCAGAACCATGTGATGGATTCAGATTTTTTCAAAAAATGGTATGATTCACAAATGTCCTTCTTTAATCAGGGCAATGATAAGAAGAACGAAAGCAGTCTCAATTTCTTCAATCAGTGGATGGAAACCCAGAACAATCTGGCTAAAGAATGGATGGACTACATGCAAAAGTCCTGGAGTCAGGCCAGCGGACAGAACCAGCCCATGCAGGCTGGAATGGATATGTTTCAGAATTGGATGAAGAATATGGGGGATGCTTATGCCGACATGAGTCGCGCATTTACTTCCGGCAGCGAAAATGGAAAAACATTCGAAGGGATGTTCAACAATGTTCGCACCTATATGAAAATGTATGAAATGTGGACACCTTTTATGAATGCCATTAAAGATAAGTCCTATACCCCGGAAATGTTCAAAAACCTGTTTAATCCTGAGCAATTCAAAGGCTTGATGGATCAAATGTTCTCCATGCAACCTGATTATGTGAAGAATTACTATCAGGGATTCGAGAAAAACTGGAAAGAAAATTGGGAAAAGGTAACCCAACAGGGAAATGAGTGGATGAATCAGATGAAAAAACTGACCACCGAAACCGATATGAATGCCTATTTCAATCAAATGGACTCATTGTATCGCAACTTTTACGAAAGTGCTGAAGCTGCAGTTGCTCCGGCTATGAAATTGGTGACTCCGGGCAATCAGAAAGATCAGATGATCGCCACCAAAGAATTGAGCAACCATTTGTATTTGTATAATCAAGTGAATGCCCGCATGCAATATATGATGTATGTTACCGGTCTCAAGGCAAGTGAAGAAATGGCTACACAGGTTTATGCCCGTATGACCAAAGGTGAAGATATGAGCAGTTTCCTGAGCATTTATCAGGAGTGGCTGGAAGTGAACGATCGTCATTTTGTACAATTGTTCGATTCAGAAGCCTATTCTAAACTTCAGTCTGAACTGAATAGCTATGGCATGCAGATCAAACGTGCAATCGACAAGCAAATGGAGCGTTCCATGTCTCATTTGCCTATCATCAACCGCACAGAAATGGATGAGTTGTATTTGACCATTCACGAGTTGAAGAAGAAAATTAACACCCTGGAGAAAGCCTTAAAATCAGAGGCTCCAGTGACTCCGGTGACTGAAACCAAAGCTGAGCCTAAAAAAGCATCAGCTAAAAAATCCTGATAAATACTACTTTGCGCCATATATGCGCTCCTAACCGGGCGTATATGTGGCGTTTTTGTTTAATATCGCAACGAACAATTCAAATTTATGAATACAGATAATCTTATGGCTGAACTTACCAGTACCGGTGAGAAGCTGATTAAAGGATACGAAACTCTCAGGAAAATAGACGAAGTGGAAATTGGGGCCACGCCCAAAGATTTGGTATGGCAAAGCGACCTGGTCAAGTTGTATCATTACAAAAGAGAGACTCCGGCCACTTGTAAGGTTCCGGTTTTGGTGAGTTTCGCCATCATGAACCGCCACGATGTGCTGGATTTACAGCCGGACAGAAGCCTGATGAAGAAACTTCTGGACGAAGGTCTGGATGTTTATATCATGGATTGGGGTTATCCCAAAAAACAGCATCGTTACCTGAGCATGGAAGACTATATCCTCGGCTTTATGAACGATGCCGTTGATTTTGTTCGCGAGCAATCCGGTTGCGACAAAATTCATAAGATGGGTATTTGCCAGGGAGGTACTTTCAGCATGATTTATGCCTCCATTTTTCCTGAAAAATTGAAATCGCTGACAACCTATGTAGCTCCTTTCGACTTTTCCGGAAACGAATGTATGTTGTATCGCTGGACCAAGGATCTGAATGTAGATGCGATGGTGGATGCGCTGGGCATCATTCCTGCCGATATGATCAACTCCGGTTTCAGCATGTTGAAGCCAAGCATGGATATCGCCAAGTATTTCGGGGTATTGAACATGTTGGAGGATGAAGACAAACTGAGCAACTTCCTGCGCATGGAAAAGTGGAAAGCAGATTGTCCGGATTTGGCCGGTGAGATGTACCGCAAGTACATCAAAGATTTGTTTAGAGACAATAAATTAATTAAGGGAGAATTCGAGTTGGGAGATTATAAGGTCAACCTGAAAAACATGACCGTTCCTTATTTGAATGTGTACGCAACCGACGATAACATCATTCCAAATTCGTCAACTACGCCGGTAAACGATAAAATCGGCACCAAGGATAAGGAATTGTATGCCTTTCCCGGAGGACATATCGGCGTATTTGTCGGCGCACGTTCTCAGAAGGAATTGGCTCCAAAAGTAGCCGAATGGGTGAAAGCCCGTTCCTAACAGGATTAACACCATGAAAAAGGGCGCGGAACCAGGCTGGCAATGGACCGAATTGGAGCCGGGGGTTCGGATGCGCTGGTATGCTGAAGGCAAAGGAAAGCCGGTCGTATTTGTGCATGGTCTGGCAGGTTTCGCTACGTTGTGGTCAAAGCAAATTCAGGATATCTCTAACATCAGAACCTGTTATGCCCTGGATTTACCCGGCAACGGGGGCTCCCCGGCCGGAGATTATCCGTACTCCATGTTTTTTTATGCAGAATCTGTGGCGCGCTGGATGGAAAAGGAGCTCAGTGAACCGGCCATTTTGGTCGGACATAGCATGGGCGGACAGATCAGTATACTGCTTTCCATCCGCTATCCGGCATTGGTAGATCAATTATGCCTCATTGCTCCTGCAGGTTTTGAGAAATTCAATCCATGGGAAACCATGATGATGGAACAGATGATGCAGTTCGGAGATCAGGGATACATGAACCTGGCGCATATCGACCAAACCATCTATCGCTCATTTTATCAAAACAATACCCAGGCCGCTGATATCATCCGGCGAATTCGCGGAATAACTAAGGAACAACCTTCAGGGAAATGGTCCTCAATGATCAGAAAATCTGTGAGTGCCATGCTGGCCGAGCCGGTTGCCGACTATCTCCACCTGTTAAACATGCCGGTTGAAATCATATTCGGAGAAAAAGACGCCTTTATTCCCAACACCCTGCTGCATCCATTGGAAAGCACCATAGGACTGGCAACCAAAGCGGCTGCGAAAATTCCCAACGCACAACTCAACCTGATTCCGGATGCCGGTCACTTCGTGCATTTGGAGAAAAGCGAAATGGTGAACGGTTATCTGCGCAATTTTATGCGTTAATAAAGATCCGGAAACCGTTTTCTGCCTTTGATAAAATATTGCCAGACTATGCTCCTGTGGTAAAATCCGGGTAAGGCATACAATTGTGCCTTATCTAATTTTCTTGTTGTGGAGCGAATTTTCATCCAGGTATTCCAATGCAGATATACATGCCAATGGGCTTTGATAATCGCCAGGGTATCTTTGTACTTCCCTTTCGTTAAGAACTGGATGCCTGCAACTCCATCCAGAATCATCCGGAGCAGGAAGGTCTTCATAAAAATACCCCTCGGATAATTTTTGATGATCAGCCGAAGTCCGTTTCTGAAGTTTAAATACGTTTTGCGGTGGTTTTGCTGAGATAAGGTGCCGCCGCCTACGTGAAATACTTCACTTTGGTGACAAAACATCACCTTGTACCCGCGGCTCTGCATGCGCCAGCAAAGGTCAATCTCTTCCATATGCGCAAAAAAGCCATCGTCCAGACCTTCCAGTTTGTGGTAAACATCAGACCTCACCATTAAGGCAGCGCCGGATGCCCAGAAAATCTGCTCGTCGGCATCGTATTGGAGCACGTCCTGTTCCACGGAATCAAACAGGCGTCCGCGGCAGAAGGGATATCCAAGCCAGTCGATATAGCCGCCGGCTGCTCCTGCATATTCGAACCACTCCTTGCGTTTAAAGTCTTTGATTTTAGGTTGAATGGCACCTATGCTTGCATCTCGCATGGCCAGATTAACCATGGGCATCAACCAATTGGGACTTACTTCAACATCTGAATTCAGAAGCACATAATAGTCTGCTTCAATCAGGGCCAAAGCTTCATTATAGCCGCCTGCGTAGCCTTTATTCTCACGCATGCGCAAAACCGTTATTTGAGGAAACTGATTTTTTACGAAATCCACGCTATCGTCAGTGCTGGCATTATCGGCCAACACAATCATCATATTCGGATACGCCGTATATAAAAGAGAGGGTAGAAATCGTTCAAGCAGCTCCCTGGTATTATAATTGAGTACAACTACAGCTACCCGTGGCCAGTTCATTTCCATTAGTCATAAGGATTAGGATTTTGAGGTTTATTGGTAGGTAAGGATGTAGGATCTGATTTTTTAGGTTCTTC
>CAZTGZ010000052.1:1372-14998 GCA_964613385.1 uncultured Chitinophagaceae bacterium | reverse complement strand
AGCAAAAAACAGTATGTTCTGAATGCCAATAGTCCGTATCCCGGTAGATTGTATATGTGTTATCAATACCCGCGCAGACCGAGTTATTACACCATCACCGTTATGCCTACCCAGGTCACCTACTATTTGGGCCTTGGTGCCACCTTTGGTGCTTGTGGTTCCACACCTTCCAAGCAATCAAATTCCATAAACTTTGATGGCATGGATGATATTTATAAGATATTCCCCAATCCATTCAATGAGCGATTAACCGTAGAGTTCTTCAGTTTATTTGATGAATTGGTAACCGTGGATTTGACAGATATGACCGGAAAATCCATTCAGACATTGTTCGAAGGTCGAGTGCATGAAGGCGCTGCTACGGCCATTCAAGCTGAGACTTCACACCTTCCACAGGGCATGTATCTCATTCGTTACAGCAGTGACAGTGATATCCGCATCAATAAGGTGATCTTGACCCGTTGATAGCATCCTGAGATGATAATAAATGGCTGCTCATCATACGGGCAGCCTTTTTTATTATATTTGATTAACTAATATTTAATTATGTTGCGTATTCTCATAACATTTATATGCGTTACCGGTTCATTGACCTCCTTTGCACAACCTTGTAATACGCTAAATTTCAAGCTAACAGCCGAAATACCTTCCAATTGCAATACCATGACCATGAATATGCTTCATGATCAGAACGACAGACCTTTTTTGTACGTTGCCAACAAAGAAGGAGGATTAAATATCTATGACATTCAGAACATTCAAAGTCCCCAATGGATAGCCCAGATTAAAACACTTCAAACAGATAGTCTGGAAGTGATGGCTGTAGCACAACAGGGCTTGTTTTTATTTCTGACGTTGGGAAATCATTTTACCAATCCGCAAAAAGCAGGCATGGCCATCGTAAATATCAGCAATCCGGGTTCTCCGGTTGTTACCGACACCTATGTTTTACAAGGATCCGGAAGTGGGGGCGGAATCATTGTCGTAGAAGGAAATTATGCCTATATGGGTGCTATGAAAAGTGGACTGCTCGTATTGGATATCAGCAACAAATCCGACATCCAATTAAAGGGTCAATTGATACCGGATATCAACTATCCCGTTAAAAATCCAAATGCAGATTTGTACAATGCCCGCGGTATGGCAGTAAAGAATGGAATCGTGTATTTGTGCTACGATGCGGGCGGGATTCGCGTTATCAACTGTTCGAAACCAACCCAACCTGTGGAAACGGGCAGATTCTGCAATCCTGCCATGTATTTGCCCCTAAACCGGGCCAGAGCCTATAATAACTGCGTACTAAACGACACTTTGTTATATGTTACCGTTGACTATGCCGGGGTCGAAATTCTCAGCGTGAAAGACACATCAAAGATACGATTGCTCGGATGGTGGAATCCATACAATGCGCCCAATTCCAACTGGTTTACAAGTCCTTCTCATACCAACGAGCTCGAAGCAGATATTCCGAACCAACATCTTTTTATTTCTACCGGAAAAAGTGATATGATCGTGCTCGACGTATCCAATCCAGCTGACCCTGATTCCTGCAATACGTATGGCGGTATTTCCAATGATATAGGTACCTGGGGCATAAGCATGTACAAAAATCATCTGTACTTGTCTTATATCTGTGCACTGATTCCATTCAGCAGCAATTGGACCGGTGTGAAAATTCTTGAATTCAATCGCCATACAGATCAAACTCAAAATTTTGTAGCTCATACGAACCATCTATATCCCAATCCTGTATCTGATCAACTCATCTGGAATTCATCTGTTGAAATCGCGCAAATTAAGGTGTATAATGTTCAAGGTCAGGAACTTATGTCGTTTTACACGCAAGGCAAAGATGGTGCGATCGACGTAAGTCAACTGAATTCAGGCGTATATCAAATCGAATTGATATCCAATAACGTATTGAATGTAAGCCGGAAGAAATTTATCAAATATTAATTCCCGTTAATCTATCCAGTCTGCAATAAACAGATTGGTATCTTTGGTTCCACCATTATTCCGATTGCTGCTGAAAACCAGCTTTTTACCATCCGGAGAAAACATAGGGAATGCATTGAATTTGCTTTCGTGGGTAATTGCCTCCAGTCCGCTGCCATCCAGATTAATCATATACAAATTGAAATCATAGCCTCTCTCGCTGGCGTGATTGGATGAAAATATGATCTTTTTTCCACTCGGATGAAAGAAAGGAGCCCAATTAGCCTTACCCAATTGCGTGATTTGTTTCAGATCACTGCCATCCACATTGCAAACGTAAATTTCCATGTTGGTCGGGGCAACCAGTCCTTTGGAAAGAAAATCCTTGTATTCGGCAATTTCGGCTTCGGTTTTAGGTCTGGAGGCTCTGAATACCAATTTGGTGCCATCCGGAGAAAAGAAAGCTCCTCCATCATACCCCAGGCCAAAGGTCACTTGTTTTACATTACTACCGTCAAGGTTCATGGTATACAACTCCAGATCTCCACTGCGGTCAGAGGTAAAAACAATTTTATCCCCTTTAGGAGAAACCGTGGCTTCGGCATCGTATCCGGGCTCAAACGTAAGCTGACGTCTGGTTTCGCCTTTCAAATCAGCCACAAAAATGTCGAAGGTACTGTAAATAGGCCAAAGGTATTTTTTTGTCTGGCTCATATCAGGATTGGGAGGACATTCGACTCCGCCCAAATGTGTGCTGGCATACAAAATCTCCTTATTCCCGGGAAGGAAATAACTGCAAGTAGTTCTTCCTTTTCCGGTACTTAGCATTTTGGGGCGCAAGGTATCTCTCATGGCATCCTCAATATTCAAAGAAAAAATCTGATCACATTTGAGGTCCCAGGAAGGATTGTTCGACTGAAAAACAACCATTTTGCCATCAAAACTGAAATACGCTTCTGCGTTATCTCCACCAAATGTAAGCTGGGTAATGTTTTTTAGATGCTTCTCTGATGAAGGTAAAGGAGCTCTGAAACTTTTTTTACTTGTATGACATGAAGAAAAGGTCAGAAAAGAAATCAGGACTAAGATGGAAATTCTCATGAAAATTTTTTCGCAAACTTAGGCACTGACCTCAGCTATTACAAGTTTTTCAAGTCAAATGAGAGGGTGAGATGGCCGAATAAATCCCTGCCATAATTTAAGAATCTGATTTTGTAATAATTACCATTGTTGTCTTTCAGAACATAAATGGGTTTCTCTTTAACTGCATATCGGTTGAAAACATCGTCCCAATACCAAAATCTCCTTCCGATGGCGTTGTTGTGCCTTACATATGTATATAAATCCAGATGCCTGAAGTTTATCTGCTCAAATGGGCGAATAGAATCCAGGGCTACTTCACGATTGTATCGATTCAGCAGAACCCCATCATACACAGCCATATTGCTCTCGGTTCCGAATAAGTATTTATAATGGACCAAGGTATCGGTATAAGGTGAAATGAGCAGATCCCAGGAGTCTTTTTCGGGTTCCACAGAAACTTCTTTACCACCTTCTTCAAACGTGTAATAAACATACTGCCTGTTTTTAGATTTTGGTATTTGAATGGTGTATTCCTGACTGCCATCCAATTCGGCGAACTTTATTTGATAAGCACTGTCTTTATACCCTAAAATCACCATTTTCTTCATCCCAATGGGCCGTTTCTCTTCAAACCATCCCCGGTGAATGATATAAACATTCTCAAAACTTTGCGGGTTCGTAAAATTAAAATCACCCCATTGGCCAATGGCAGTCGTTTCCTTACTTCCGTTCGGATTATCGAATCTGAAATCGAATTTGTCATGGGAATAATCCCTTTCGAAGTCGCGGCTTTCCATTAAATGGGCTCCCATTCCTTTAGCGCTATTCAATCGGATGGTGAAACTACCCTCTTTGCAGTCAAAAGCGATATCCCAGGCATAAATGCTGTTTTTTGCAATGATTTTTCTGTCTTTTAAGCTGTAAAATATTTGCGCCGGTCCAAACGTCGTATCCACCAATGTAATGCGCTCAGAAACATCTACTGGAAATGGTTCATCCGGCTTAAAACATGCTTCAAGGCCTAAAGCCGATGCCAGTATAAAAAACCATATAACCAGCCTGCCTTTCAATTCCAGAGATAATTAACGGTTATAAAAATTCTTCTTCCAAAATCAATGGATTGTGGAATAACCCTATTCAATTGTTCGCGATCATTTTCATCAATAAAATAAATGGATTCGCGGATGGTGGTCTGATTGAAAAGATTTTTAACTCCCATGAACATTCTTAAGTTGCCGGAAGAATTATTCCACCTCAACGATACGTCAGACAAGGCAAATCCGGTTAGAACCGCGTATTCCGTAATCAAATTACTGTTTAACCGCAAATCCTCTCGCCTGCCCTGAAATTTATTGAAGGTAGAAATTTGCCAGTTCTTGGCAATCCGAATATTCATCTGCATCAGAAACTCCAGATAAAAGTAATAGTTACCTACCTGTCCCGGTAAGGAGTTGATTCCGGTATTGGCCAAACCCAGCTTTAACCAGGTTCTTCCATTGGTACTTTCAAGTGCAATTCTATTACCGAGATATCGCAGTTTTCCGCTATTTCTATACGTATATAAACCGTCGCTTATTGGCACCAATTCGATTCCATTTTCGCGATTGGAAATAAAAAATGTCGTATAAAAACGCAGATTTGATGAGTTAAAAAGTATGGAAGCATAATAGTTGCTTGAAATTTCAGCTTTGAGATTTAGGTTTCCTTTGATGGTAAAATTCTGGACAGGTCCGGTAGCAAAGAGTTCGTTGAAAGTCGGGACCCTGTATGCGTTGGCCATGCTGAACAAAACCGTAAAATCGCGATTCAGATCGTATCGGAGTTTCAATTCGGGAGAAATAGGTGCCCTGAAGCGATCGCTATACATGGAACTAATGCCTCCTTTTAAACCAAATGCACGGGTTGGTTGCCATGACATTGCTCCAAATCCTGCCCATTGGGTGATTTCCCGGCGTATTCCCAAATTCGATGGATGTACCTGATCTTTTTGGAAATTATATTCCATTCCGAACTGATAATTCAGGGCCTTTTCTGCACTCTTTCTGGAAAGCACAATGCGTGAAAAAAGATATTGATAGGCAAAACTATCTGCATCTGTATTTGATGTGAGCGGCCAGCTTTCCAGATTGCTGAGATCTATTAACTTCTGATGATCCGTCCAATGATAACGGTGATAACTGAAGATGGCATCCAGTGTATGATACTTGCTCAGTTTTCCGGCGATTCCCAATCCCGTTCCTCCCCTCAAAGTAATGTACTGATGGTCATTGGCCCTGATACTTTGGTTAATAGGATACCCTTTATCTCTGGTATCTTCGCGAAAACCGTTTAAAAAGGCAAACGCTTCCAGTCCCCTGTAAAATCTATACCGGTATTGCAGATTCACAAATTGCTGACTTCTGGGTTTCCATTGCATCACCCTTCCTGAATCGAGACCGGATATTCCTCCGAAAAAGTATCGACCTCCGTACATCTGTAAATCATGTCTGCCCAATCTGAGGGCCACGCGTCCATCCACATTATAATCTCCAAGTCCGGTGTACGAGCCTCGGATACCGTATTGAACGAGCTCCTTTTGAAAAGCAAATGTGATAAGATTGATGACCGTGCTCACTGCATGACTGCCATACATTACCGAAGAAGGGCCTTCGAGTATTTCAATGCGCTCAATATTGTTTAATGGAAACTGGCCGACATCCAGATAATCCATGCTATGTGGAAGTAAGGGTATCCCATTGAGCAGGAGCTTGATGTTTCGTTGGCCTGTCCCCTGGAAATTCAGAGAAAACCCTCTGTTAGGTTCATAAACCACAAACGCATTCATTTCATGAACGAGCACGTCCCGTAATGAATACGCATTCATGGCATCAATTTCCAAACGGGTGATGATACGTACAATTTCAAAAATATCATCGAGGGCTTGCTCAGAAAATTGACCGGTAATTACTCTTTTGTTGCTCAGATTCTGCGGAATCGTATCCTGATGGATGGCCAGACAATTGGCAGACCCTATCCATAACAGAAGTAACATGATTCCAACTCGAAACATATGATACAAAATTAACTGAAAGCCGTTCGCTTAGTAAAAAAGACTGCGAAACCGAAGTAGATATTACAAAAAAATGCCGCTCTCAGCAGAAAGCGGCACCTTACCAAATAGTTTCTCGAATCATTTTGAGAATTTCGGCTTCTCAAATTAATAGACTCAGATCATGCATTAGGGTTGCAATATTTTTTGAAAATAATTTGAATAAAATCGTAACCGGCTGAATATCTGACGAATAAAATAACAATTTTCTTTTCAATTTGTCGTTCTATTATCCTGACTCCCAATATTGTTAACTTGCACCAGTGCACAAAGCTTTCTTAATTCTTGTTCTCCTCTCTTTACATGCGTCTCAGCTCTATGCTCAGGGGTACCGGGATCCCTTGCAAGAGAAAAAGGATAGACCGCTGCATTGTACAAGTCCGGAAGAACTCGCCGACTCTGTTTTTGCGGCACTTAAGCGTCCAATGTTCGATAGCCTGGAGCAATACACGCCTTCTTATCATCAAATTAAACTGGCTTATGACACTTTCCACATCGAACAGCATGATCAGTTTGTGCTGATTAAGCAACAATACTTGGTGCATAACCTGAACAAGCAATTCAAAACCATGCAGGTAAAAGCCAAAAGAGCCAAAATCAACCTCAAATTCATGGAAAAAACCGGGGTTGAAATCCAAAAAGGTGTTCATAAAAATGGTTATCCGTTTGCCGTGGTTGGGTTGAAATGCGCGCGTAACAATAAAAAATTCACTATACGTTTTATTGCCATGGAAATTGCCGGGAGATGGTATATCGCTGATGAATTGCAATTGATACCGATAGTGAAGGAAAAGCCTTAGAAGAACGAACCAACTCATAACTCAAATCATTATCCGGATGTATTCTATTGTTGAGCTGACTCCCGATCTTTTACCGGCCTATTTTGAATATCTATTCAAGAAAATTGCGGTTCGGGAATCCATCGTTTTCTTCCATTAAATGATGATCAATCTGTACTTACCGATACGATCAGATTGCGATTTTCTGAAGGACTTCTGAAAGCATTCGAAGACGAAAAATGGAGAAAAACCTGGATAGTGATTGGTAAAAACTATCAAGTTGTTGGACATGCGGATTTGAGAAATTACGGTATGGTAAATACCGGTCATAGGGTAATATTAGGAATGGGATTGCAGCAAAACTATCGCGGGAAAAAGCTGGGAACTCGATTACTTCAGGCTGTTATCCAATTCTGTAAATCTCACCCGAGAATTGAATGGATTGATTTACAGGTATTAGCAAACAATATTCCTGCAATACGCTTGTACGAAAGTCTGAAATTTCAAAAAATTGCTCACGTTCCGGATATGTTTAGAATCGAGGAAACTTCTTTTGACTATATTACTATGACCTTGAAAACGAATGTTTAAATTTATAGTTCCTTCCAATTTCAAACCAGGTTGAATTCTATCGGGTAGATTTAGAACTTTGGTTGTAAAGCACTTAATCAACCAGTCTTTTCAATAATAAAGCCAACACCTGTTTGTCGATAGGAAATGTTAGTCTCTCTAATTCCAATGCTTTTAATGTATGCCATTCAAACATCATAAAATGATCTGAGTTTTCTTGAAAATACCCATGTTCGGGATAGTTATTTAATGTGACATCGTAGTAAACAGAGATTATTTGTTCATTTGAATTGAATGCACTGCGAACAAATGATTCAGTAGTATATAAATGTCGATAATTCGTTATTTCCGTATTTAGCTCTTCCATAAACTCCCTTCTCAACGCATCAACTATCCCTTCACCCAATTCAACCCCGCCTCCGGGAAACTTGGTGAAAGAAAAATTGCGGATTTTCTCATGTACAAGTAAAACTTTCTCTTCTCGTATCACCACACCATACACTCGAATGTTAAATTTGTCGGGCATCATTCTATGCAAAAATGAGGACGATATTGTTAAAAAATGCAACGGTTATCAATGAAGGTGAAATTTTCAACGCCGACATCATCATCAAAGGTCAGAGAATTCACTCCATAGATAAATCCTGTAACCTAAGCGATAATCAAGCGCATATCATTGACTGTTCAGATAAATTCCTAATACCCGGAGTGATTGATGATCAGGTTCATTTCAGAGAACCCGGGTTAACGCACAAGGCAAATATTGCAACTGAATCAAGAGCAGCTGTAGCCGGTGGTGTAACAACCTTTATGGAAATGCCCAATACCCAACCTCCGGCACTAACCATAGATCTACTTGAAGATAAATACAAAATTGCCGCACAAAGCTCTCCGGCGAATTACTCCTTTTTTATGGGAGTGAGCAATGACAATGCCGATGAAGTGCTGCGGGCAGATCCCCGACATGTTTGTGGAATCAAGATTTTCATGGGTTCATCAACCGGAAATATGCTGGTCGACAATGAGTTCACCCTGCGCAAACTTTTTAAAGAAGCTTCCATGCTGATTGCCGTTCATTGTGAGGATGAAAACCTGATCCATCAGCACATGGACTTCTATAAGGCAAAATTCGGAGACGACATGGATGCATCCTTTCATCCGGTGATTCGGGATGAAAAAACCTGTTATGCCTCTTCTTCCTTTGCTGTAACTTTGGCTAAGGAATACAATACACGCCTGCATATTTTGCATATCAGCACGGCAATGGAATTGTCTCTGTTTCGCAACGATATTCCACTCTCAGAAAAGAGAATTACCTCTGAAGTTTGTGTTCATCACTTAACTTTTAGTTCGAATGATTACTTAAAATTAGGGAATCTGATAAAATGTAATCCCGCCATTAAGGAAGCTTCCAATCGCGAAGCACTTTGGAAAGCATTGAATGATGACACCCTGGATATTATTGCAACCGACCATGCCCCGCACACATCGGAAGAAAAGTCGAAACCCTATTTGCAGGCTCCCTCAGGGATTCCCCTGGTGCAGCACAGCCTTCAAATTATGTTGGATCATGTAAAAAGACAAAAAATCGAATTACCTAAAATGGTCCAAAAAATGTGTCATGCTCCCGCAGATTGCTTTCAGATAAAGGATAGAGGTTTCATACGCGAAGGCTATTTTGCTGATTTGGTACTCATTGACCCCGACACACCCTATACTGTTCAAAAAAACAATCTACTCTACAAGTGCGCATGGAGCCCTTTTGAGGGTCATACCTTTCAAAACAGCATAGCGGCCACTATTGTCTCCGGCAATCTGGTTTGGATGAATGGAAAATTCCTCAATAATGATTGCGGTTTGCGTTTGGAATTTAACCGATGAAATCAGTCATTATAAGCGCCTTTTTGATTTTGGCTGCCATGGATATAATGGCTCAGAATCCGGTAAGGGTTGATTTGGATTCCAAGGACCCCAATGAAACCAGTTTGGTTTGGGTCAGGCAATCGGCGGGAAAACTCCTCGGCGCCAGCAACATAGATCAAATTTACCGTTCGGATGACACCGGCAAAACGTGGTCTGAATTTACTGTGAGTAGTCGTTATGGCATTTATGGTGACCCGGTTTTACGAAGTTCCGATTTCAACAGAATTTACTTTGCTCATTTATCCAGAACCCCGGGTAAATCCTGGCCGAATTGGTTCGATCGCATAGTGGTGCAATACACCGATGATGGAGGCAAATCATTCAGTACCGGTGCTTCTGTCGGATCTAATGGCACAAAAATGCAGGACAAACCCTGGCTCAATGTTGATGAATCGCCCAAAAGCCCTTTCCGTGGCCGGGTATATGTGAGTTGGACTGAATTTGACCAATATGAAAGCCGCGATCCGAAATGTAAGTCACGCATACGCTTTGCCTGCAGCATGGACAGCGGAAAATCGTTTTTACCGGCAGTAACCATTTCCGATTTCAGCGGAGATTGTCTGGATGATGACAATACCACCGAGGGTGCAGTAACCGCCTCCCTTCCTGACGGAACCATTTGTGCAGTGTGGTGTGCATTCGGTAAAATCTGGTTCGATCAAAGCAAAGACGGCGGGAAAACCTGGGGCAAGGATAAGATTATCGCTGAACAAACGGGAGGATGGAGTGTCCAGATTCCGAATATTTACAGAGCCAATGGCTTTCCGAATATTTTTTCGGTACAGGCTGAAGGCAAAGAAAATGGTCGTTTGTATGTGTTTTACGGAGATGAGAAATTAGGTGACCATGATATTTGGATGCTGTTTAGCAGTGATGGCGGAATATCATGGAGCAAAGAGTTCCGCATTAACCAGGACGCGGCCGGAAACGGCAGAGATCAATTTATGGGACAATATGTGGTAGACCCTACGGATGGCAGGTGGTATGCGGTTTTTTATGATATGCGCCACGGTGATAGTTTGCAACCGGATGTGAGTTTGGCCTGGTCAAACGGCGATACCATCTACAACAGAAGACTTACACCAAAAGGATTCAACGCGCCCGGAAAAAAAATATTTTTCGGTGATTACATCGCGGTGGATGCGTATAAGGGGCAAATTGCTGCTCTATGGACTGAATACAACAAAGAACTTCAATTGTACAGTCTGGTGATGAACCGATCGCAATTACAACCCACATCAAGTTCTAATTTACCGATATATGTTCTCATGAAGAAATGTGAACTTCATATTAAGCATCAACCTGATATACAAGGATTTATAAGAATGGAGGGCAAATATTTCGGACTGTTTAAATGGAAAAAAACCATAGAAATACGTTCAAAAGGGGTGGAACTAACTTTTCAGGACATTGTTGTACCGATTCAAAAAAAAGGTATCCGCAAGGTGATCGTTGACCTAAAAGTGCCAAACTCTGAAATACGTAAACAATCGGTTTGGTATCCATAATTCCCGATTTATTAAATTCATACTGAACATACTCCTTTCCACTTTTGATAATTAGGTTCAAAACCCCTTAATTTGCGGACTTCATTTTTTTAAGATGGCTGTAATACAAAAAATTCAGAAACAAACAGGCTGCCTGATGCTTATCATCGGTATAGCTATGATCGCTTTCGTGCTCACCGATTTAATCAGTACGCGAACTTCATTGTTCGGTGGAAGTGAGAATACCGTTGCGGTAATAAAAGGCGAAAAAATCGATTATACCGACTTCAACGGCAGGTATGAAACCATGATCAACAATTTGCAAATCAATAATCCCGGTGTTGAAATCAACGAAGAAATGCGCGAAGCATATCGCGAACAAGCCTGGAATGAGTTGATTCAGGAAAAAATCATCAAGAAGGAACATGAACTGTTGGGATTGAATATATCCGGAAAAGAATTTGCCGACATTACTGTGGGTGAAAATACCCATCCTCGTGTTAAACAGGCCTTTACAGATCAGAAAACCGGAATTTTTGATAAAAACAGATTCATCAAATTCATACAGGAAGACATGGAAGCTGATGAGGAGTTGAAATTTAAATGGGTGAATTTTTTCGAAATACCCATTCGTGAAGAGGTTGTTGGACAGAAATATGCTTCCTTACTCCGAAATGCCATCTATGTAAATAAATTAGACGCACAGGCCGATAATGATGAGGGTGTTAATGGCATCAGCGTCTCAATGGTTGGGCTGCAATATGCGTCTATAGCCGACAAGTCCATCAAATATGACGATGGTGATTTGAAGGAATATCTGAACAAAAACAGAGATAAATACAAGCAAGACGCTTCTGCAGATATAGATTTCGTTTTATTCAATGTATTTCCATCTCAAAAAGACAGCAACGAAGTGGCGCGTTGGGCTCAGAGCAGCATGGAGAAATTCAAGAAGGCTGAAAATGATTCTGCTTTTGTAGATATTATGGGATCTGAATCATTCTTTGATCCTGAATTTAAAAGCCGCGGAAGCTTCCCACAGGAAGTAGATGCCACACTTTTTGCTTCAGATAGCGGAACGGTCATTGGCCCGGTATATAATGCAGGTAAGTGGTCATTGTACAAAGTGAGCGCGATAGCCAATGATTCAGTATTTGCCATGAAGGCAAGCCATATTCTCATTCCGGTTATGGGAACTACTTTGGCAGATACAGTTGCAGCTCAGACAAAAGCAAGAACCTTACTCGCTGAAATAAAAAGTGGCAGCAAAACCTTCGAAGAAGAAGCTGCCCGTAATTTTGACGGTACCGGCACCGCAAATGGCGATTTAGGTTGGATTAAAGAAAATTCTGTTAATCGTCCTGAATCCTTCATCAAATCATTGATGACCCATGCTAAAGGGGATATGTATATCCACACAGATGGCAGCGGGGTGCATATTGTGAAGGTGACAGAAGGTAAAACCAAGAAAACCATTCAGGTAGCCATTTTGGAACGCACCATTGAGGCCGGAAGTGAAACAGATAAGGAAGCTTATAGATTAGCCGGAGAAATCGCATCTGAAGCCCTTCAGAACGATAATTTTGATGCATTGCTCACGAAGAAGGGATATTCCAAAAGGGTGGCAGATAAAATCAAAGAATCGGACAAAGGAATTCCGGGTTTGAAAAATGCAACCCCACTCATTCGTTGGATTTTTGACGAAAACACCAAGAAAGGCAGCGTTTCTGAAGTATTGGAAATCGATGGAAAGTATATCGTGGCCAAATGCCGTGCAAAACGCAAAGAGGGAGTACCGGAAGTTGATGATATCCGTGAAACCCTGGTGGCTGAAGTAATCAAAGAAAAAAAGGCAGCTATGTTGACGGAGAAGGTCGAAAAAGCACTTAAATCTGCCAAAACCATGGATGCCTTGGCAAGAGCTTTAAATGTAAATGTACAGGACATCCCGAATCAAACATTTGCTTCCGGTTATGTACCATCAGCCGGTAATGATCCTAAATTGGTGGGTTATATGTTTGCACAACCTGAAAAGAAAATGTCTAAACCCATTATTGGAGAAACTGGTGTTTATGTTGTAACCATTAACGGAAAGGTACCCGGAGCCGGCGTTCCTAATTTGGCCGACAGACAGCGCCAGATGACCGACGAATTGAGATCGAGGGCTGAACCCCAAATATTGGATGCCTTAAAAGTCGGTGCCAAGATTAAGGACTACAGATACAAATTCTTTTAAATATGAGAACAGCCTTCGGGCTGTTTTTTTATGGATATAATCACCGCATCAAATGGTATTTCATACCGCTCTATCGGCAGCGGTCACAAGTCTATTGTGTATATGCATGGATTTTGTGAGAACATGAGTCTCTGGGATCAAGTGCTACCGGAAACAGCTTCCTATCGCCAGATATTATTGGATTTGCCCGGATTTGGATTATCTAATGGTTGCTCCTTTGAAAGTTTAAAAGATATCGGAGAACAAGTCGTATCCTTTTTGAAGGAGATAAACGTTGAAAACCTCATTTTATTCGGTCATTCCATGGGAGGATATCTGGCGCTGGAAATCATTAAAAACAACATGATAAACGTGAGGGGATTGGCGATGATTCACTCCTCATTCGAAGAGGACAGTGAGGAAAAGAAACTCAATCGCGAAAAGACCATAGACTTTCTCAATCATCATCCACTTTCTGCCTATCTCAAGGTATTTGTAGAAGGCTTGTTTGTGCCCGAAAACACCTCGAAACCAGAGCTCATTGAA
>CAZTGZ010000052.1:0-1362 GCA_964613385.1 uncultured Chitinophagaceae bacterium | reverse complement strand
ATTGAAAAAGCCAATCTAATTGTTTCTCAGAACCAGGTTTCTAAAGTACAGGCAGGGTTACGCGCTATGAAAAACCGTGAAGGAAGCTTACATTGGTTAGCTCAAACCGATTTACCGGTCTTTATTGTTTGTGGGCAATATGATTCCCATGTTCCTGTAACCCATTCGCTGCATGCGGCATCTTTAGGTAAAAATTGCATGTTCCAACTTTTAGAAAACTCAGGACATTTAGGAATCCTGGAAGAACCCGGGTCAATAAAAGCTGGAATAGTGGAGTTTATGGATTGGGTGGATGAATTTCATCCTGCACTTTCTGAGTAGCATCTTTGTTTTCTTCTGAAATCAGCGGCTCTTCACTAACTACTTTCTCCTTTAACTCCGTTTCATTCGCCTCTTTACTTTCTTCTTCCATATAAGTCTCATAGGTAGTTTTATGTTCAAAAGGTCGTTTCCCAATCAAGCGCTCGAGGTCGCCCTGGAATAATATCTCTTTCTGTAATAATTCCTGGGCCAGGATCTCTACTTCGTTTCTTTTTGCCTCTAACAAGGCTTTTGTACGGACATAGGCTTCTTCAATCAGATTGCGAACCTCTTCATCTATCAACCAGGCTGTTTCATCGCTGTAAGGCTTGCCATAACCCAGTTCATTCTGAGGGTCATAAAACGATACATTTCCCAATTTTTTGTTCATACCGTAAATGGTAATCATCGCATACGCCATTTTGGTAATTCTCTCCAGATCATTTTGCGCTCCGGTAGATATTTTTCCAAAAAATACTTCTTCTGCAGCCCGACCGCCTAAGGTCATGCACATGGCGTCGAATAATTGTTCGGTACGATATAAATATTGTTCCTTTGGAAGGTATTGCGCATATCCAAGCGCTGCAACACCTCTCGGTACGATGGATACCTTAACCAATGGATCCGCATGCTCTAAAAACCAACCCGCCACTGCATGTCCTGCCTCATGATAGGCAACAATCTTCTTCTCTTCGGGAGAGATCAGCTTATTTCGTTTCTCCAATCCTCCAATCACCCGGTCTATGGCGTCCTGAAAGTCCTGCATATCCACT
The DNA here is from genome assembly GCA_964613385.1 of uncultured Chitinophagaceae bacterium. Classification (GTDB taxonomy): domain Bacteria; phylum Bacteroidota; class Bacteroidia; order NS11-12g; family UBA9320; genus CAZTGZ01. Next base: position 289 of record CAZTGZ010000052.1, on the reverse strand, counting down.
TTCTGTTTGCCTCCTCTTGCGGCAATCAGGGCTGCTTCATTGCATACATTTGCAATTTCCGCACCGGCAAATCCCGGAGTTTGGGCACTGAGTTTCTTCGCATCTATATCACTATTTACTTTGATTGGCTTCAAATGAACCCTGAAAATTTCCTCCCGGCCCTTTAAATCCGGTTTGTCAATAGATATCTGACGATCAAATCTACCCGGTCTGAGAAGCGCAGGGTCCAATATATCCGGACGATTGGTTGCCGTCAATATTATTACACCCTTATCTGTCTGAAAACCAT
>CAZTGZ010000051.1:4965-15394 GCA_964613385.1 uncultured Chitinophagaceae bacterium | reverse complement strand
ATTTCCGGCCGATTTTATTGCTGAAGGTGTTGATCAGACGCGTGGTTGGTTTTTTACCCTGCATGCTTTGAGTGTGATGTTGTTCGACAGTGTGGCTTATAAGAATGTTGTAGCCAACGGACTTGTACTCGACAAAAATGGGAACAAGATGAGCAAAAGGCTCGGCAATACCATTGATCCGTTTGAGACGGTTGCTACCTATGGAGCCGATGCAGTCCGCTGGTATTTGTTATCCAATTCCAACCCCTGGGATAATCTCAAATTTGATACGGATGGATTAAAAGACACCCAAAGGAAACTGTTTTCCACTCTGTTCAATGTTTACGGCTTTTTTAGTCTCTATGCCAATCTGGACGGATTTAAATATGAGGAAGCTGATTTGCCCATTGAAGAGAGACCTGAAATGGATCGGTGGATACTTTCTAAATTAAATCATCTCATACAACATACCGAATTGAGCATGGAGGACTATGAGCCAACCCGTGCTACCCGCGCCATTCAAGAATTTGTTACCGACCACCTCAGCAACTGGTATGTGCGGTTGTGTCGACGTCGTTTTTGGAAAGGTGAAATGGGGATGGATAAAATTTCGGCCTATCAAACCTTATATACCTGTTTGGAAACCATCAGCCAATTGATGGCGTCGTTCAGTCCGTTTTATGCTGAAAAATTATATCTTGATTTGGAAGCCGCTACGCACAAAGTCGGCAGAGAATCCGTTCATTTAACAGATTTTCCGGTTTTCAATCCGGCCTGGGTAGATGTAGCGCTCGAAAGAAGGATGGAAAAAGCGCAGGATATCTGCTCTCAGATTCTGGCTATCCGCAAAAAGTTGAACATCAAAGTTAGGCAACCACTTTCAAGAATAATGATTCCGGTGATGGACAAGGCAGCCACCCAGGATATTCACAAAATGGAGGATGTAATTTTAGCCGAAGTGAATGTGAAACGCATTCAATATTTGACCCCTGAAGATGGTGAGGTAATTGTGAAATCTGTGAAACCAAATTTCCGTGCATTGGGTCCGAAAGCCGGAAACAAAATGAAGGAAATTGCAGCCGCGGTTCAGCAATTAAATGCCGCGCAGATTCAGGAATTGGAAACCCTCGGAAATATTACACTATGGGAAGGTGATGATGCGTTCATACTTTCATTGGAAGATGTTGAAATTCAAAGCCGTGATTTGCCCGGATGGGAGGTTTCTTCACTAAAAGGAATCACGGTAGCCCTCGATATCCAGATTTCACGTGAGCTGGAATTGGAAGGAAATGCCAGAGAATTGGTCAACCGAATCCAGAACCTTCGCAAGGAAATGGGATTTGAAGTTTCTGACAGAATCAAGGTGATCATCGATGCAGAAGATGACGTTATGGAAGCTATCAAAGCCTATAATGGTTATATTTGCGGTGAAACGCTAACCGATAGCATACAAACGTCTGACAATCAACAACTTACAACAAATATCGAAATTAATGGTATGACCATTGGTATTGAAATCACAAAAAGCAATTGAAATGGAACAAGTAGAAAAATCGCGTTACAGTGATGAAGAATTGGTAGAATTCAAAGAAATCATCACTCGTAAATTAAATATCGCCAGAGAAGAATTGAAATTTCTGCAGGAGCAATTACAGTCAGAAAACGAAAATGGAACGGACGATACAGGTAGTGTGTACAAGACCATGGAAGATGGCAGCAGCACCCTGCAAAAAGAAAACAACAGTCAATTAGCCGCACGTCAAAAGAAGTTCATCGACAATCTGGAGGCAGCTTTGGTGCGTATTGAAAACAAAACTTACGGTATTTGTAAAGTTACCGGAAAACTGATCTCCAAAGAGAGATTGAGAGCGGTACCGCACACTACCATGAGCATTGAGGCCAAAAAGAATCAATATCGTTGAGATCTAAACGCAACACTTTCATCTTCGCCTTTTCCTTGGTGTCATTGGTGCTAATTTGTGACCAATGGTTGAAATTCTGGGTTAAAAAGAACATGTATCTCGGTCAGGAAATAAAGATGATCGGAGATTGGTTCATTCTTCACTATACCGAAAACAACGGAATGGCATTCGGATTGGAATTGGGTGGAGATGCAGGAAAATTATTCTTAACGGGATTCAGAATACTGGCCGTTATTGGCATTCTGTATTATCTCATCTATCAAATACGGCATCAGGCCAAAACAGGTCTTATTTTATGCATAAGTCTGGTACTGGCAGGAGCGATAGGCAACATCATTGATTCTGTATTTTATGGCGTATGGTTTAATGACCACTACAATGAATATTTGCCGGATGGCACCTTAAAATGGCCGGGGCACGCACCCTTGCTTTTCGGTAGAGTGGTTGACATGCTCTATTTCCCTTTAATTGAAGGCTATTATCCCAATTGGGTTCCTTCCTTAGGCGGTGAGCCCTTTATGTTTTTCAGACCTGTGTTCAATCTGGCAGATGCATCCATCAGCACAGGAGTATTTAGTATTTTGTTATTTCAGAAACGCTTGTTTCCCAACGAAAAGCAACAAGAATTAACTCCGGATGATCAAGAATCGTCTGAAACTGCAGAAACAACCGGAATCAATGAGTCTTCAGAAGGCGACGTACATAGTGAGGAGATTGATCATTCAGAAATAGATCCCATTTCAGAGGACCAGGAGCCAAAGCCCGAAAATTAACAAAAACTTCCGGGTCATTCAAATTAAACAGGGCTATCTTCTTTTTTAAGTTCCTTGTTCTCAGACTCCTTAGGTTGGTTCTGATCTTTGGGTTTTAACAAGGGTTTAAAAATATAATAAGCCCCAACAAAGGCAATAGCAGTAATCACTACCTCAGAAATGATCATGAAAATGGTGAATTTTGATCTTGAATCCATCGGTTAGTTTCTGGGTTCGTCATCATTTTCGTCAAAAGAATCCGGTTCCGGTTTCGGTGGACTTTTTAATACTTTATAAAAAAAGCCAATGGTCACTGCAGTAACCAAGACCATGGTCATAGACATTAATATCAGTGCGGATGTATTCATGCTTTTTTCATTCTTTTGGTGTATGCCACATAAACGGTCATTGAAATTCCGACGAATAAAGCGGTCAACATGATTCTCGCAAAATTCACATACTTAACTCTCTCCATCAAAGTTGCTTTTTCAACCGGATCGGTAGCCAATGAAATTTGTTCGTATAGTTTAGAATTACCCAACTGTTTGATGATGCTGGAATGGTCTAAATTCCAACCATTTCCGTTCATCAAGGATTGAAATGCTTCGGTCCAGTTGTTATCAACAGGGGTCAGCAGAGATCCTATAAAAACCATGAGCAATAAGAGAGGTGTAATATACTTAATAATAAAACGGTAGATATTGGGAACTTTGATATCTGCGCCTTCATTAATCTCTTTCCAGCCTTTATCAATACCGAAGATCCAGGCAAAGAGTATGGTTTCAAAAAGCGCAAATACCACCAGTGAAACAGTTCCCGCCCAATAATCATATTCATCGAAAACTCCTTTTTCAAAAAACAAAACCGTTGGCAATCCCATAATCAACACGATCAATCCAAAGGAGATCGCTGATTTCTTCCTATTCCATTTGAATTCATCCTCCATAAATCCCATCCATGGAGTTCCCATGGCCAGCGAAGAGGTAATACCTGCAAAAAACAAAAGTCCAAACCACATGAGTCCGGCCAAAACCGATAGTATAGGCCCCCATTTCTCAAACAGATAGGGCATGGTTTGGAAAGCCATTCCAAATCCCGCATTTTCTTTCACCCAATCTAAACCCAGGTAACCTGCAGCAATAGGAATAACAATTAAGCTTCCCAGCACCACTTCAACAAACTCATTCATAAAACCGGCAGATACTGCGTTTAATGCGATATCGTCTTTAGGCTTCACATAGGCTGCATAACAATGTACGGTACCCATTCCGACCGACAGGGTAAAAAAGATCTGTCCGGCTGCTGCCAACCATACTTTCGGATTTGCCAAAGAGTCATATTGTGGCGTCCAGAGAAAATTCAATCCGTCCCATGCACTGGCATCGGGATGTTCGAGACTAGCGCCGGAAGTGCCAAGTGTCAGTCCTCTGAAAGCGAGGAATACGCCAAACAAAATGAGCAGAGGCATTCCTATTTTCGCGACTTTTTCAACTCCGTGTAATCCCTTAGAAAGTATATAGGTGTTTAGTACCAGACAAACGATGTAAAACACCACCGCTTCATATGGAATTCCGGTTGTACTATGGTTAATGTCGATATAATTGTTAAAAAATTGAGCCACATCCGTTTGTGAAAGCCCATCGAAAGTTCCCACTACCGAATGGTACACATACGACATCGTCCAGCTTTCAATGTAGCAGTAATATGATGCCACAGCTATGTTCGTGAATATTCCGAAAACCCCAATATACTTCCATATTTTTCTCGGATTCATATTGTCGAGAATGAACGGTGTGCTGTGATTGCCGGATTTACCTCCGAATCGTCCGATACTCCATTCTATCCATAACAACGGAATCCCCATCAGTAGAAAACAAACGAGATACGGAATAATAAAGGCCCCTCCTCCATTGTTCACGGCCTGCACCGGAAATCTCAGAAAATTTCCGAGTCCAACGGCATTTCCTGCCATGGCTAATATCAAACCAACACGTGTACCCCAGGATTCATTTGTACTCATATAGCTGCTTAATGCTGCAATATGACCAATAAATTATAATAATGCAATTATGCTTAAGAACTAAAGCGCCGGATATGGCTCAACTTATGGGAATACTTGCCACTGTTTTCCTGATATATCCCTTCAGAATTCAGCGTATCTATCCGAACCCAACCGTGGGCATGAATGATGCGGTTCTGATCTAAAAGCAATCCGGTGTGAATGATTTTGCCGCTTTCATTTGCAAAAAATGCAACATCCCCCGGAGAGCGGAATCCAAATGGAATGAGTTCTCCAAATTCTGCCTGATCTTTCGAGTCTCTGGGTAACTGAATGCCAAAAGCCTTAAATAAAACCTGTATATAGCCTGAACAGTCGATACCCATAAACGTGCGACCTCCCCACAAATAAGGCGTATTCAAAAATGTAACAGCCAGACTGCAAATGGCCATGGGGCTAAATTCTTCAGATTGATGTGGAAACGCCTGCTGGCCCTGCGCTCCGCAAGGGATTAAATGGCCATTTTGCTCAACATATTTGATGGCGAGCACAAAAGAATCCTCTGAAAACTGATCATCCTCTTTATATTGACTTTGACTTATCCATCCTTCATAACCGTCAAAATCATTTCGAATGCGAACCCAACCCTGTACCCGATCGATCACTTCATACTTCTCCCCAAAAATGAGCTGACTGATTTGTTCCGAAGCGGACTCCGGGTTTTGGCGTATGGGAATAAATGTCAGATGGCAAATGCCTTTATTCATGGAATCAAAGATGTAAGCGGGCCTTTCTGGCGAGCAGATGTTCTTCGCTCTCTACATGATCCGGATCCGGAACACAACAGTCGACCGGACAAACTGCCGCACATTGAGGCTCTTCATGAAATCCGCAGCATTCAGTGCATTTATCAGGTACGATATAATAAACCTCCTCTGAAATAGGATGATGTCGTTTGGTTGCGGGAGTAATGGTTCCATCTTCTAACGTGTATTCCCCTTTTACACCTGTTCCATCCGAAATTGCCCATTCTGCCCCTGCCTCATAAATGGCATTGTTCGGACATTCCGGTTCACAGGCCCCACAATTGATACATTCGTCGGTAATAATTATCGCCATTTTCTAAAATTACCGCAAAGATACAACCATTTTATCACCTTAGGATTTCAGTTCCTTTAAAGTTCTGATGACTTTTTCCCGTTTCGGATCAATGGACAGAATTTTCTGCAAATATTGGATTGCTTTGGCTTTGTCTCCGGTTTGCATATACAACAACGCCAGATTTTCAAGTATGGCAATCTGTTCAGGATTCTCCCGTAAGGCCAGATTCAGGTATTTTTTTGCATTGGCAAAGGCGCCCCTGCTCAATTCAATATAACCCCGTGCATTCAACAAATCCGGATTGGTTGGAAACGACTTTAATGCCATCAATGTCCATTTCTCTGCTTCTTCCAGCTCTTTGACCTGTATAAGTACTGCAATAAGTGCAGCGTAAAACTCAGGCCGATCCGCATTGGTTTCCAGCGCCTTGCGATACCACAAAGCGGCATATTCGAGCTTGCTGCTTCTTTCATATGCCTTACCTACTCTGTATTTTGTCATGGCTTCCGCATTTTCCTTCAGTCGCAGGGATGCTTTGATGATGGCTGTATAATCCTGTTCCTGATAGTAAAAGTGTATCCACAGCTCAGGATCGTTCACTTTTTGAACATAATCCAAAGCTTTTTGATGATACAAAGGATCTGACTCAAATTTCTCGAAATAGCTCAAATAAGCTCTGGCCCACATGATATCAGAAGGATTCTTATTGTTGACGGCATATAAACCCATCAGTTTGCCTTTGGCCATTGAAGTGCCTGCAGGAATGGCTATTTTGTGATCGTGCACCGAAACATGCGGAATGTCTTCCGTTCCCTGTGCGGGCATGTGGCATTGAACGCAGTTATCCTGTAATTTTTGACGGTTTGCTTTAGTTTCAGTGCAGTTTTCGGGTTGATGGCATTTCATGCAGCTTTTGTTGAAAACCTCATTCCCGGTGACCTTTACAGATACATGAGGATTGTGACATGTAATGCAAGTCAGTTTGCCTTTAGAAACCTGAAAGCACTTTGAAGATTGCAAACGCGCTGAATGATTGGCCATATCGAAGGGTTGATCACCTCCTTCATAAAGCGGAAGATAAATTTCAAACACATCGGACAATTTCATGCCGGGCTGAAAATCAGCGAATGACTTTCCGGGTTTTAATACATTATTGCCCTGGAGATGACATCGCTGACAGATATCGGTTTGACGCTCATAGGACAATTTGGAAGGCTGTACGATTTTCAGATCTTTCGATCCGTTCTTCACAGCATCTATGTGCGCGCTTCCGGGGCCATGACATCTTTCGCAATCGATTCCATTGCCGATGGACACAAATTGACGGTCAGATCCCTGCGCCATAACCGGCATGGCATTATGGCAACTCATACATTCGAGATCTATCATTCTATTGAAGTGTGAATGATTTTGTTCAAATCCCGGAGGCAGATCCCAAAGTTTCTTCTGGGCATACCAGGTCATCGGTAGTTGGTAAATATATGATCCCTGCTGATAAAGATGCGAGTGGGTATGATGCCCGGATCCAACTATATAATCGGCCTTTTGAAGACGGAGATGTTGCGTATCTCCCTTTTCGTTTAATAAAAATTCAGAAAAAAAAAGGCCCGCATCCGATGCCATTACTGCGTATTGCAATTGATTGGCGAGCTTGAAATAAGCATTTTGAAAATTGGCATTGGAATATTCGAGTTTGGCTTCGCGAAGGCTCTTGCCCATGCCTGTTACAACAAACGTTTTATAGATCTCCTGGTGACATGGAGCACATCGGTCTATCCCTACATAGGAAACTTCACTTTGTTGTTGTACCTCTGAATTACATTGCTGAAGGAGCAGCACAAAAACAAGTGCCATCAGGGGGACAGTGTAATATTTCATCCCCACTTTCTATACTATTGCATATAAGCCTGTTGCCAGGCAATGATACCGCCTACCAGATTTCTTACTCCGGTAAAGCCCATTTTTTTCATGTAATCCTGAGCAGCCATGCTTCGGGCTCCTGAACGGCAATGCACAACAATTTCATCGTCCATATGCTCATCCAGGTCATGAATTCTACTCGATAATTCGCCCAGCGGGATCAGCTTTCCTCCGATGTTATATTCCTCATACTCATAAGGTTCTCTTACATCTATCACAATAATTTGCTCCCCTTTGGCCAGCCTTTCATGCAGTTCCTGCACATTAATATCAGAATTCATGGTTTTGATGTATAAATTTATAAATATAAACTCCATTTTCAGGAGTCTTGATTTTGATCAGATAATGGCCGTTTTGTAGCATTTTTGTATCAATTGGCTCCAGCTCATTGCAGTGGCCATCCTGTACCTTTTGACCCAGATAATTGTAAATTTCAAATTCCCCTTTCAAATTCACCTGTATGAAATCATCTGAAGGATTTGGATAGAGATTTAACCTGAAATCAGGTTTAGAAATCCCGGCTACCGGATTATATGGTTTCCCCACATACAATCTGATCATGGGAGAACCATCAATAGAAGGATCTGTATTCTGCACCCAGGATCCGGCAGCAATCCGATAATAAATATTTGTATTCGCCCCCGATTTCTTGCTGATATATCCGTTGTTTTTGTCTAATCCAACATTCAGGTTAAAATTTCCACTTTGTTCCCAACCTGCATACACCGCGCCCTGAGCCAGTACCACCGGGGTATCCAGCACATAAATCTGATAGCCATTAAGAGAATCTGTATACGCCGGCGACACATTGGAAATATAATACACCGGGGTTTGATTCAAATCCTGCCAAATACCCAGATTGATCAAAACCCTTGAAACATCGGTAACACTTTGATTAAAAAATACCCCGAATGCCCGAAGCGTATCCGATTTCGCCAGATCAAATTTCACGGCGATGCTTCCTTCTTCGGAAATCAGGTCATTGAACCCAAATCCTGCTTCAGCCGTACCATCGTCATAAGCATAGTAATTATCAAACACAAAAGGGTAACTCAATTTGTCATTGTCCTTGTACACATTCAGAATGGATGGTTGTCGCATTTCATAAACGCGGTCAATAACGACTTTCTCGCCCGTTAAACCGCTGAAATTAAAGTTGGGAAATCTTCTGATGGCATTGCCCAAAGCCGGAACATTCGCCGCATTGTTTACATAATTGGTTTCTATGAGGGTATTGCCATTATGTGTTTCTTTATGCTTTACCTCAATGTTCAAAATACCTGAGCTCAAATTACCTACGGTAAAGAAAATTGAATCTGCTGCATGTAATACCGGGTTTTGAGAAAAGTGAGCATATGGCATGGCGCTGTAATTCCTGAGGAGGGAAGTAGGCGGACTTACCACAGCGTAATCATCAAAACTGTTTTCCAGGGATTTGCGATTTTTATTCAACATCACATAATCGAGATGAAAATGGTTGTTATTGCCCCAGAGAAAGGTATAGCTATGAAAGCGAAATTGGAAACCCGGATGCAAGTATGATGCCTGATCAACAGGTACATACACATAGGAAAAGTTCTTCATTTCTCTGCCCGCGGCTTTCCAGAGCGTAATCCAGTTCCCGACGGCATTTTTAAATTGAAGATAGATCGTATCTTTATCTTTCGACAAATCGCCCAAACCCTTACTTTGATAAAAGAAACTTAGTCCGATGCTGTCTGAAAGTTTGTACGGCACACCGGCGGAATCTTTTAAATTGATATGTCGGGAAGTGAGGGTGTCTCCAGGACCAGTACCGAAAGTGCTGAAAGGGAACCACGGATTACCGTACGGGTCAAGCTGATCAAAGGTTGCCACGCCGAAGCTTGGGGGATTCAGGCCAAAATCCTTATTCACAAAAACCTGGTTTCCTTCCCACTTCGAGGTATCCGGTGAAGGGCCCGGGTACACAAAATCATCAAAAAATGGAAGATTGAGTGTATCTGTCTCTGCCTTTTTATATAATTTCTGGTCTGTTGGTTTCAGAACATGGTGGGCTCGAATAAGAGGTTTTAACTCAAGTTGAGCTCGCAATTGCCCGCTAATAAAACACAACAGTAATAGAATCGATAGATTTAATTTCATGAATAAAGTCCCAAAAATAATGCTTAAACGCTGAATTCATTCCGGGAGTGTTTCGGGAATGTCATTTATTCAAGTTCCGGTTCTAGTTCCATGTCGACAGAATCGGCCGGTCTCACAGGAGTTGCTACCACCAAATCGATTTTAGAATGCATGCGAACGGGAGTACCCGGTGCAATTTGTTGTTCTGAACCCGACAATCGCTGTTCCAGCACCGGTTGATTCTCTTCGCCCACTATGGTTGGGTCTTCCTGTTCTATCTTTTCGCCCAGGAGCAGACCTTTACTTTTCAATATTTTGACTGCCAGGTCGAACGAAGTTTTTCCGGCCAGGTCGGGCATTTCAATCATAGGCACATCATCTGCATTGATAACGAGATATATTTTGCGACCTTTTTTAACCTTCATGCCCGGATCCGGGTTTTGACTGACGATGGTCATCAAATCCACGCCATCTCTGTAAACCGTGTCTATTACCTTCAAATCCAGGCCTTTCGATTTCAGCAAAGCCGTCGCCTGATCAATGTTGAGTTCCTGAACATTGGGAACCTCTATAGGCTCCTGATTATGACGGGTATAGGCACCTAAAATGAAGTAAAATACAACTCCCAGGCCGATCAGTATCAGTCCCATATA
>CAZTGZ010000051.1:0-4955 GCA_964613385.1 uncultured Chitinophagaceae bacterium | reverse complement strand
ATCAGATGTTTAAAAAATGCCGGAATTCTTTTCATTGGGCTATTTTGCTCATGTTGTTTCTTTTTATTCCATACCGGATAATTTGGTCAATGAAATCATACGGTTTCATACTTTCCAGGGCAGCCTGATGGTAAATACATGTGGCCGGAGTCATGCCCGGTAAGCTGTTAATTTCAATGATTATGACTTCTGTTTTTTCGGGGTAAATTCTCACAAAAGCATCAATCCGACAATACCCTTCAACATTCAGCAGCACTGCTAATCGTTTAAACACTTTTTTCACTTCTGCAGAAATTTCCGCTGACCTCTTCGCATCTTTGTCATAACGAGCCGGGGTAATATTTTGCCCCTCTCCTGCCAAGAATTTCTCTGCCAGACTCAGCACTTCACCTTCAGCCAAAGCTTCGGATGCTTCAAAAATTACGTATCGTTTTTCGCCTTTCTCGTCAAAATCTGTATACAGACCGCCGGTGATCTCCAAAAAGTGTTGTGCGTCGTTACGGGCGATGAATTTCTCGATCAGAAAATAGGGTTTCGAAGGAAATTCGTCCGATTCCTGAATGCCCAGCGTGCGCAAGTTCTCCGGCGCTTTCTGTTCTCCATTTCTGAATGTAAGTGCCGCATATGCCCGCAACATTTCTGTATTTTTAATTTTGATTACGGCAGAGCTGCAACCTTCATCCGCCGGTTTGGCAATTAGAGGAAATCCAATATTTTGTTCGGTAAGTTGAATACTTTCCTGCAAATTCTCCCGGGTTACCAATAAACTATCGGCCACCAGAAAACCGTTTGCACGCAGTAAATTGTTGGTTTCGTATTTGTTGATGGTTAAACGGGAGCTTTCAATACCCGACCCATTATAAGCAAGATGGTATTTCTCGAGCTGTTCCTGTATGGCGCCATCTTCTCCTGGTCTGCCGTGCAAGGCGATAAACACAAAATCACATAGTTCTTTTAGCTCCGGATATTCAATTTTAACGGGGTGAAACACTTTGTCTCCGGGAGCATATTTCTTATGGATCTCCGAACATTCCTCGATAATACCCGATATGGCAGCAGCTACGCTAAAGTTTTTGATTTTATACCGGATATCATCTGCATTGTCTTTCAGCAACATTTGAACCGGCAAAATATAGAGTTCGTGCGCCTGATCCGACCCGGTGAGAAATACCGGAACGGGTTGATATTTCTCGCTTCCCGACAACTTTTCATAAATATTCCGACCACTTTCCAAAGAAATATGTCTTTCTGTTGAATATCCACCCATCACCACAGCAACCCGCAAACGCTGGTCTTTTTGATGATGAAATTGAAGGAGTTTTTGGTCCAGCAACTCCAATAAATGCCCGGAATTTATACCGGTTAAGGATCTTGCACTCAAGGAATTACGAATAATATATGTGAGAAACTGCGTAGGGTTTAATCCGATTTCAGCGGCCTGATGAAAAAAGAAAGACGATGGCATCATGCCCGATGTTGTATTGGGATCATTCAAATAAATGGTTCCATCCTGAGCAAAGAAGCCGTCGATTCTCGCATATACATCAAATCTAAAATAGGTATACAGTTTCGAACACGACTCACGTATCCTTTCAATGTCTGCATCTGATGCCTGTATGGGTGTTACTTTTCTGGAAAGTCCCGGTAAATACTTGCTCTTATAATCAAAATAAGTCCCGGGTTTAATGATTTCCGTGGGTGGCAAGGCAATAGGCTTTCCGTTTTCGTCAGATATAACGATACAGGAGAACTCTCTCCCCTCTATAAATGACTCCGCGAGTACTTCCGTTTCTCCGTGCAATCCCTCTAACCAGACTGAATCATGGTCATTCAACCTATCATTCAGTTTTTGGAGCAAATCTTCCGGGTGATGAATCACGCTTCCATTTAATAAAAGCGGCATACCTAAACCATCCCGAAGGTCACTCATGCTCCTCACCCATTGAATTTTATCACACGACAGCCATTGTTCGCGGGTGAGTTCAACTTTGAAAAACGCCAGATTCATGGCTTGCGCAAAGCGACTGAAATCTGCTTCTTTCAACACAGACACCCCGATGCTGCTGCCTTGATTGGCCGGCTTTATCACCATCGGAAATCCGGGCTTGTGCCGCAGTGTATCAAAAACCTGTTGCGGATTTTGCATCCACATTTCACGGCTCACCACATTAAATTCAGGTACAGGAAAAGCACCGGACTGAAATTGCTTCTGAACGGCTTTATTCATTCCCAGGGAAGAAGGCAAAAGGCCCGACCCCGTATAGGGAATACCCAGCCAGTCGAGGAGACCTTGTATACTTCCATCTTCACCCCCTGCTCCATGAAGTGCCAGAAAAGCAATATCCATGATGCCGGGCAAATCTTCCATGTTCAAGGGCTTCCCAATAGATTGCAGCATGTTGCGATAGGCTGCTTCTTCCAAAATCAATGAATCCGAATAAACCTGAAACTGATTCGGACTCTCAGGAATGGCATCTACCGGAGGAAAAAAGTCGCGAATGCTTCCTTTATAGATGTTTTCCCAGTTGAGTTGAACAAAATTTCCACGGTGATCGACGAATACCGGAATGCCTTCAAAAATGCGCTTGTCCAGATTGTCGAAAACCGTTCTTCCGCCGGCAAAAGACACTTCTCTTTCCCTTGATTTACCGCCAAAAAAAATTCCAACCCGTATGCGCGAATCAGCCATTTACTTGCTTCATTTATATTATGAAACAAACCTACACGAAAATGGCTTGATAAAAAATATGCTTCACGCACATGTCGTGCATAAAACTATCCGCTTCATTTTGGAATATTATTTGTCTATCTGTTATAAATTGCAAGCTCAATGAAACATTTACTCATAATTTTCGGTTTAATTACGATTTCAATGTCTGCCTTTGCCGCGGATAACGACACGACCAAAGCCAAATCTACCCTTCCGGATATCACGTTGAAAGATGTAGATGGAAACAATGTAAACGTACAGAGTTTAGGACAAACGGGCAAAATCACCATTATTTCATTTTGGGCAACCTGGTGTAAACCTTGTTTGAAAGAACTGAAGAATCTGGATGCGCTCATGGAAGACTGGAGTGCGAAATACAATGTAGAATTGGTTGCGGTGAGCATAGACAATGCCAGAAACACCATGAAAGTGAAGCCCACAGTAGCCGGAAATGGCTGGGAATTTCAGGTATTATTGGATGTAAACGGAGAATTGCAAAGAGCCATGAATGCCACGAACCCTCCTTATACGGTGCTCGTCGATCAAAATGGACAAATTGTTTACACCCATACAGGATATCTGGATGGTGACGAATATGATCTGGAAAAGGAAATTCAAAAATTGATCAAATAATATGTTGAACAAAAGAATTGAGCATGCGCTGAATGAGCAGGTTGCGTTGGAATGCTTTTCATCCGCGCAATATCTTGCCATGGCTTCATGGGTGGAAAACAAAGGGTTCGAGGGAACTGCTACTTTCTTATATAAGCAAAGTGAAGAGGAACGGGTTCATATGCTCAAATTGTTTCATTTCATCAATGATGCCGGCGGAAATGCCGTAAGTCCGGGCATAGAAATTCCTGCCTCGGATTTTTCGAATTTGAGGGATATTTTCGAAAGGGTATTTCAACAGGAAAGAAAGGTTACAGAAGCCATACACAAACTCCTTGATATGGCGTATGAAGAAAAAGATCATACCACACTCAATTTTTTACAGTGGTATGTTTCTGAGCAGCTGGAGGAAGAAGCCCAATTCAGGTCCATACTCGACAAATTGAACATTATTGGAGATAATGGTGGGGTATTGTACATGTTTGATAAGGATATGAGGGATTTAGCCCAGACCGGCACGGTGCTCGAAAGTCAGAAGACCGGACAATAATCTACAAATTCAGGGTAAGGCCATCCCAGGCCAGCGAAGCGAAATCAGGCAGTTCCGCCTGAACTTGTTCATGCAATCCCATTTGATGGGAAATATGCGTGAAGTAGGTATGTTCAGCCAATCCAGAACCGGCCAATTCCAGGGCTTCCTGCAGATTATAATGAGAAATATGCTTTTCTCTTCTTAAAGCATTCAAAACCAACACCTTGCTTCCTTTTATTTTTTCAGCTTCCTCCGGCTCAATATGGTTGGCATCCGTGATATACGTAAAATTGCGAATTCTGAACCCAAAGACCGGCAAGCGGTAATGCCAGACTCTTATTGGAATAATGGTTTCTCCGAAAACCTCAAAAGGGTGGTTATCAAATAAATGCAGGTTAATTTCCGGTACTCCGGGATATTTTTTATCTTCAAACACATAATAATAATCCCGTCTGAGCGCTTGTTCTACCAACACATCCACATAAACATCCATGGCTTTTTGTTGGATATAGTTAAAAGCCCTGATGTCGTCGAAACCTGAAATATGATCTTTATGGTTATGTGTAAAAATTACGGCATCCAGCTTATCGGCTTGCATTCTGAGCATCTGCTGCCGGAAATCGGGACCCGTGTCTATCACAAATGAAGTAAGGCCGGTGTCGACATAAACAGAAGAGCGAAGTCGGTTATCTCTGGGGTCGGGAGAAGTGCATACCTGACAACGACACCCAATAATGGGCACGCCCTGCGAAGTTCCGGTACCTAAAAAAACAACCTTCATATCACCTTCGCCAAA
Organism: uncultured Chitinophagaceae bacterium; assembly: GCA_964613385.1. Taxonomy (GTDB): domain Bacteria; phylum Bacteroidota; class Bacteroidia; order NS11-12g; family UBA9320; genus CAZTGZ01. The sequence continues at coordinate 305 of CAZTGZ010000051.1, read as the reverse complement.
AATAACCCGAAATGAAGCTAATCCACAATTTTACCTGCTCTTTCATCCAAAACAGCATCAACGTGCTCATTGATCATGGCTCTGGCTGCCGAAGACAAATACCACCCCAGAGGAAGATTTACCTGTTCATCGCGTTGGAGTCTGATGGTTTCTATGCGGTCACCGGGTTCTAAAATAAATTTTTCTGTATTGATGATGCCAAAGGTGCCGGATTTATACCAGATATTCTCGAATGCGCTCAAGGGAGCCGTAACTTCTGACAACCCTCTGATGGCCTCCTCTTTTTCGATGGGCATGGTATTTCT
>CAZTGZ010000050.1:0-16178 GCA_964613385.1 uncultured Chitinophagaceae bacterium | reverse complement strand
ATTTAGCAATGTCCTAAAAATGGGGAGCGTACAGTAAAGCATATCTATCTATTGGGTCATCATTTAATCTTTTGCAAGTTTGGTAGTCAAGCAAAGTTGTTGTGTAAGAACCTGCTTTTAATTTCTTATTTTCAAAATCAATTCTCTTATCATCTGCATAGGCAGACAACCTCACAAAAACTTCATTCCCGTCTGCATATTCCTTTTCTGCGTCTTTTGCACCAACTCCACCAGTATAACGCCCTTTATTATTTTTTTTGGTTTCCGCTAAAAATCTGAATTGTCTAATTTGACTTTTAGGTAGAACATTCAAAATTTCCAGAGAAATTAAATCAGATTTATTCAAAACACTAGAAAATCCTTCTGAATTTATTTGTCTTTTGAAAGTATCAAATCTGCTATCAAGTTCAACAATCAGTTCTGAATTGTAAACCACAAATCTATCAGAAGTATATCTGCCAGTTCTTTTAGCTTCAATAACTTGATAGCCCATACCTGTTTCAGGACGTAAAATCAAGTCATTCGTAAATGATGTGTATGCTCTAAAAATCATATTCAATATTTTTATTGTTTACCACAAATTGGTTTATAGGAATATCTTATCTGCTCTTCTAAAGCGATGCGTTGCTCTTTTGTGTAGTGTGAAGAAGGAGTTTTGTAAATACAGACCCAAATATTGCCATTTAGGCAATTTTTCTTCCAACATTCTTCTCTATCGTGCGAATTTATTCTTGTGCCGACTTCTCCCGATTGTCCTACATCAATAACTTTTGACTTGCCTTCTTTATCAACGCAAAGAATCACGTAAATTGCTGCAAAGTCAGTAAAATCAGCTTCTGATAATCTAACACATTTAAAGGGTAAATTATAAATTGTAACGTCTGCCATAATCAAAAAGATTGAGAATTATGTAGAATATTATATTTGGGTTTAAATCTCTTAATACGGTAAACCTCTAATTTTTTAGCATCTATAATAGGTTTTGGATTATCTAAAACAACTTCATTGAAAACTTTTCCACTAGCTTTATGTTCTCTAATTCGAGTATCAATCCGATATTCCTTTGTAATACCATCATATACTCTTTTACCATTGTGCTTTAAAGTGTAGTTTACTGTATCCTTCGGTTTATCAAAAGCAAATGTTAATCCGAATGAGCCTATTCCACCAATCCATCTTCCATGGAGTGATAATTCTTGTTTTTCTTCTTCAGTTTCTCCAAAAGCACGTCCGATTAAATGCCCTGCTCCAATGCCGAGTAGTGTCCAAAGTAATCTGTTTTCAATTTTCATATTCGTTGATTTTATTTTCCAAGCTTTTTAATTGTGTTTTCAAGGTCTTTAAAAGACTTGTTTATGTCCCTGATTGCTTTTTTATTTGATCCGTTAACGTCTTGAAGTTGTATTCCTTGGCCGCAAGAACATTTTACCAATGCTTCATCGGCAACTTGCTTAATCGTAACAGAAACTGACCGCTTACATTCTGGGCAGTTAATTTTTACGGTTTGTTTACCAATATCTATCATAGCCTAATGTTTATTATCCTTTGGCGGGTTCGGGTCGTTGCCATAGCTATCCTTATCACGGATAACTCCATTCGGGCGATGTATCACCACTTCGCTCTTTTGATTCTTGGCTATTTCCTTTGCCACTTCAATAGCTTTCGATTGGGTAGTTACAACCTTAGTTGCTTTCTCGTTTCCTGCACCCTTCACAGCCCAATCTTTGCCGTGTGGCACTACGTGTTGATTTTTCTTGCTCATAACACTATTGTTTTAATTGTTTAATCAATTTTTCTATTTCTTCAAAAGGTAGTCGGTCATTAATCACTTTCAGTTGCTCTAAATACGCCACTCCTTTTTTCTTACTCACGATTTCATGTTTCACTATCTGCATCACCACCCACAAACTGCCATGCACTTTCACCCCTTGTTCCTGTGCTTCATTCCTCAATTTTCCATCACCCGTCAGCAACGGGCAACCCAACTGCTTTGCTTTCCACAACACCGTTTTATCAATCAGCGTTTTAAAAACACGGTTGGTTTTAAAACGTATCACTTCATCAATTTCCTCACTGCTCAATTCAAACACCGTTAATTTTTTCGAGCGGATAAACAATTCAATCTGCTCTCGTTGCTCCGATTCAAGAATTTCGTTTTGAACAAAATCCGTAGTGCATATCTCAAAATCCAAAGCAAAGAACTCAGGCAATGCCTCAATTTTGATAATATCAAAGAACACACTCGAATCGGTAATTAACAGTTTCATACTATTTGGTGCAGTTGTTCTCTAAATTTCCAAGCCGACACACCCAAATAGTAAGCAGCTTCATTAACAGTTAAAATTTCTTTCGACAACCCCACATACACCAATCTCTCCATTCGCACAGGTCTTTCCTTGCTCATAAACCTGCCCGGCTCATTCAAATGCAACATCTTAGTTTTGTAACCCACATTAAACCTGCGGTAGATATAATCGCTGATAATACCCAACTGCAAAGCCCTGGCAAACACAGCAGTGTAACTGATTCCCCAACGCTCCTTAATCAACTTCAATTCGTTTTGATAAAAATGAAAACGGTCTTTGCTCAATTCACGCTTTGCCATATCAGCAGGATACAACACCGCACTGGCAAAAGCATGACACAATTTTTCAATTTCCTTATCGCTCAATTTTTTTGAAAACTCTAATGAATGGTGAGCCAATTCATGCAAAGCAGTTAATCGTTTTCGCACCACATCTTCGCCCTCTTGCTTAAATTTTTTCAGCACAATCAATTTCTTATCGCCCACATCGGCTTTCATACCGTCAAACCCTTCAGGAGCATCCAATTCAATCACCTTATATCCTTTATCTTCCAGCATTTCCACCACATCGGGTATCGGGTCATAACCCAATTTCCATCGCTTCCGCAACTCCACCGCAGCCGCTTCCGCATCTTCGGCAGTGGCAATCACTTTTTCATAGTTGAAGTATTCAGATTTTTCAGCAGGGCTAATCAGTTGCTCCAACTCCAAATACCGTGAACAACTTTCTTTTGCTTTTTCTTCAATTGCGGCTTGCTCGGTTTTTGAAATCTTAGTCGAATACTTTCGGTAGTCCACATTATCCAATTGCACATCCAAAGTTGGTTCCGAAAAAAAATAATCCACCGCCACGCCCAACGCTTTTGCAATGGCATGTAGGGCTTTGCTGTCGGGTTTCAATTTCCCTTGTTCATATTTATGCAGGGTTTGGCGGGTTACATACTTCTCCAATTTATCTTCCAAATCCTGCAACGACATTCCCGCCATCTTTCGGGCTGAACTCAATCGGTTTGCAAATATATTTTCCATGTTGTGTTTGCTTTATTAAAATGCTCTTGGCGACAAAGCTACAAAATATTTTATTTTTGTCGCCATTGGTTAATGAGAAAGTTTTTAACATGATATCCAACATATTCATCTACTTGAAGACATAGAATTTGCAACAGCACACAAAAAACATACTCTTGCAAGCCCCGCAAGGCAACCGCGTAAGGCAAAGCTTGCAAGAGAGAGTTTTTTGTTTCCACCGCTAGAAAAATCTTTGCCCCCGCTTCTTTTTAATTTTTTTTCTCCCACCCTCGCCCCCGCACAAACAGCCAGACAACTAAGCCTTTCAACTCGACAGGACAACCCCTCAAACGACAGAAGACAGAACCACATCTGCCATCAGCGGTTTGGCGAAATGGCGAGTGCAGTGCATAATTGAAGTATTGTGCTTTACTTATACATTTGTAGTTAAGCGACAGTTTTGTGCTTCCTAAGCCGCCACTTCGCCAAGACCGCAAAACGTTACACCCCCAACAACCCCAATGCTCAAACTCCTAACCACCCTAATATTTCTCCAAATCTGCTCCTTTTCCCATGCGCAGACCCTGGATTATAAGTCTGTGCGCGACAGCCTTACCTTGCCTTCCTGCGGCAAAGTGGACTCAAGCACCTTGACTCAAACCTTGCGCTACCTCGAAAATTTTGATCCCAATTCCGTGCTGCTCAACAGACAACTGTATTTTCATGATCTCGGTTGGTGCTATTACAGACTCTATATGAAAACTCAGAACCCGCAATGCTTACACAAAGCGATATCCGCTTACGAAAAGGCACTGATCATCAAGCCGGATTATGGAACCTGTTTGTGGAATATTTCGTGTTGTGAATATTTGATTGGTAACTGCGACAAGGCCGACAAATACATGGACCGCTATAAAAATATAACAGAAGAAAAATACTGGGACCGGAAACAAATGGATCAATTCAGCGCCAATTGTCGAAATTGATCCCATGCCCATGCCTCGTGTTCACCGGCCATTCATCTTTAAGTCATATGCAAGAAAATCGCATGATCATCCTGAAAAGAAAGCTATCGTTGATTTGCATATCCCCATTAAACCATAAACAACGTCATTATGAGTAAAATAAAGCGCTCCTGGGATAAACTTAGCGATGAAGAAAAAAAACAGGCCAAAGAAGAGCTCATTCAATTTTTTGAAAGCCATCGGGATGAGAAAATTGGCATCATTGCCGCTGAAGAAATCATCCATTTCTTTCTTCGCACCGTTGGGAGCAAACTGTACAACCAAGGCGTGATGGATGCAAAAAGAATCATGGAAAATCGCATGGAGGATTTGAAGTTCGATATAGATGACCTTCTTGAAATCTGAGGGTTTGCCCGACATACAAACGACTGTTTCCAATAAAAAGTTGTATCTTCCCTCCCCGCCTCAAACAAAAAATCATCAAAGGTGTTTGAAACATGTGTAAATCCGCAACGAAACAACACCTCAACCCAATATGAACCGAATACTCAGGTCTTTCATATGTTTTTTGGCCCTTTTGCTTGCGTATGTCGAAGGCTCTGCTCAAAAATTCGAATGGGTTAATTTCTTTCAGGGCGACGTTACACAATCCCCGGTTTCCATGAGTGTTGATAAGGACGGAAACCAATATGCCACCTTCGGATTCTCCACAGAAATTCTATTCGGATCGATAAATCCCGGTAAATTCAACATTTATCAAAAAGGCCTGGTATTAAAACAAAACTCCGAAGGAAAGGTGCTGTGGCACAAATTCGTCGAAGGCACGAAGAACTTTCAAAACGTCTATCCCCTCTCCTCCCGATTTAACAGCAAGGGTAATCTGATGGTGTTTGTGTCCTCCACGGACGATATACGGGTTGGTTCAGACACCATCCGCAAAAACAGCAGTTCCGGCACCTCGTATGCCTATTATGTGCTGGAATTTAACGATACCGGCAAGGTAATCGCAGGCAACCATTTGATAGACGGAACCCTCATTGGCGTTTCGTTTAATGCCAATAAGATTACCAGCGACCAAAACGACAATCTTTACATTAGCCTGGTGTATTCCGGTATGGTGAAAGTATTTGATTCTACCGGTACCACCAATCTTGGATCCACGAGTTCCGGGTCGAGAAATATCATCTTCAAATTTTCCCGATCCGGACGAAAATTTGAATGGGCCACCACATTGCCGTACTCCAATATTAACGTGAACAGTCTGAAGGTCGATAAGCATGAAAACGTTTATGCAGCTACCTATTGGTCTTCTACGCTATCCATCAATTTCAAAGGACAAACGCTTCAAAATCCTCAAACCGGCACCGGAGCCATATTTGTATGGGACAAAAACGGAAAGGACAAAAGCTACTTTTTTGTCAGGGCATCCGCCAGAAACAGCGTTTTATATGATTTAGCTGCCTATGACAGCAACAGCCTCTATGTTTCCGGCGCTTATCTGGGAGACTCCGCTCAGTTTGATACCTTATGGAAAAGAAATAACAAATACGGCACCTATCTGTTTTTTGCCAAGTACGATGTGAACGGGAAAGTGAAATGGGCCAAAACCGAAGACACATCCTATACAACAGCCCTGATCCCTTACAATTACTATACGGGAATGACCCATTACCAGGACAAGTTCATTTACCTGGCGAATTATTTGCCTTATCATTATGGCCTGCCGGTCATTATCGACGGGCAGAAATATGAGGCCAACGCCAATGGGTACGGCCTAAATTTAAAAATTGATGACAGAGGCAATGTACTTTGGGGTTTCCGCACGCTTTCTCCATTCTCGGCCATGGGTACGGATCAGAGCAATAACTTCTATTTTCAGGGTTCCTGGTCGGGAGATACCATCCGATTTCAAAATTTTAAGGCTTTTCCGGATGGAATTGACGGATATATCGGAAAAACTACGGATTATGCCATCAACAGAGGCGAGGTGTATGCAGGACCTTACTGTGCAGGAGATACCATTTTGGTGCCCTATACCAAAATCGGCGACTTTGATACTTCTAACTTTTTCATCGCAGAGTTAAGCGACGAATTTGGAAATTTTGATGGCAAGGAAAGAGAATTGGGCAGGGTAAAATCTACCGGAGACTCCACGGTAGTTGGCATACTTCCTTTATTTAAAACCGCCTCTTCCGGAGAATACCGCATTCGCATCATCAGCTCCAGCCCTATTGTTCAGAGTTTTTACAAAACCGACAAGTTGCGATTATTGATATATTCCAGAGACAAAGCTGACCCGGGCCCGCCTGAATCTATTTGCTATGGCGATACTTTCAAACTGACGACCTACGGTGGCACGAAATGGACCTGGAGCCCCAAGTTCAATATGTCTGATTCCACAGCGAGACAACCCCTGGTTTGGCCATTAAAAGACACCAGCTATCAGATTATTATTGCCGACAGCAGCGGATGCGGTGCTCCCGATACGGCGGTTAAACGGATTTTGGTCCGGAAGCCACTGAACCTTACAACGGCGTACAGCGATACCACCGTTTGTGACACCACTTCAATCTCGCTTCCCATGAAATTTGAAGGAGGAGATACCGCGGCTTATGAATATCGGGTGTATCAGATAAATAACGCTACCAATTTCTGGGAGCTTTTGAGCATTTCCAATACCACCGGATTTGACACCCTACATTTTCACCCGAAACCAACCCTGAATGCTTCTCAAAAACTCGGAATTGTTTTGGATGACCATTGTACCAACCTTAAAGATACGGCATATCTGTTGATTCAACTACAAAAGCCCAGTCAGATCGCCCGGATCATGAAGGATACGGTGCTTTGCTTTGGAACAGATTTCAAGATTAATTCAACCCCCGTATACCCGGATAATAGTTACACCTGGAAATGGCTCAACCTAAATAATGATTCTGTTTTGTCGGAAACCGATTCATTGAGGCTCAACCTTACAGAAAGTCTGCAGGTCCGGTTAATGTTGAGCAATGGTTGTACCGGCGACACCAACGACTTTGCCATCCAGGTAAATCCACCTTTCAAATCCGGTATTTTCAGCGGCACAAGCATGTTGAACGATACCGCGATATGTTATGGCAATGCGTTAGATCTGAAATCCGTATCTTCAGGTGGTTCAGGTAACAGTCCTTCTTATGCCTGGTATTTGGATGGTATGCTCGTATCCGGACAGGATTCATTGAAGCTAACTTCCTCATGGTATCCTTCAGGCGGTGGGACGAAGAAACTGCTGTTGGTGAGTCGGGATAATTGCGCCCCATTGGGCGATAGTACCGCGCGCAATATCACCGTTTTACCTGCACCCAAGGCAGATTTTGAACACGATACCCTTTGCAATCGCTCCAATTCAACCTTCACCTTTACCGGTTCCGTACCTTTGTCTCCCACCCAAACGACCTACTTATGGGATTTTGAAGAAGACGGGAGCTCAGCCGCTGTAAATCCAAGTGTTGTTTTGAAAAGAACCGGTGAACGAACCGTGCGTTTATGGTTGAGTTCAAATAATGGCTGCGGAAGTGAGATCAGCAAAAATGTAATGGTCAAACCCGCCTCCAAAGCCGACTTTAGTTTCGAAAATTTGTGCGAAAATGACAGCGTATCTTTTCAGAATCTGTCAGAAGACGCGAACGAATTCTATTGGGATTTCGGAGACAATACATCCGCGAATGCCGAAAATGTAAAACATCAGTTTAAACCGGATAACAACAGCCGCACGTTCAACGTGACCCTGATTGCAAAGGTAAATGCAGGATGTTCGGATACGGTGGTTAAATCCCTCACCATATTAGAAGCACCTAAGGCGGATTTTACTTACGGTATTGCCTGCAACCGCAATCCGATACCATTTACTTTTACCGGAAACGAACCCGACTCAGGAGTTGTCACAAGTTTTACATGGGATTTTAATGGAGAAAAGACCTCCAATTTGAGAAATCCTTCTCATTTGTACCAAAATATTGGCAAGAAAATGACCAAACTAACGCTCATAAGCAGCAATGGATGTACAGATGAAATGATAAAGGATGTAGAAGTTAATTATCAGGCAAAAGCCGACTTTAATAGCTTGGACATCTGCGAAAAAGACAGTGCTGAATTTGCCAATTTATCTGAAAATGCGACCCAATTCCTCTGGAAATTCGGAGATGGACGAACTTCTCAAAATGCTTCACCCAAGCACAGATACAGCATCAGCCAACAGTCGTCTACCTATATTGTAACGTTGGTTGCCATGGTCGAGAACGGCTGTTCAGACTCGGTGTCCAAGGCCATCACGGTCAATAAAAATCCTATTTCCGATTTTACCTATTTCCGAAAAGGCGCTGATTTGGAACTGGAGGCTTTGCAAGCCGGGAATTCTCATTACAAATGGAAATTTGGCAATGTAGACAGTGTGACCACTACCTCTCCGGCATACACGTATCCTTCAGCACCTAATCAGAATCTGGAAATTTGTCTTCAGGTTAAAAATCTCGCCGGCTGCATATCCGAAACTTGCCTCGAAGCCACCCTGACCCGTGCGGAAATCATGAGTCCCATTTCGTTCAGATTGTATCCAAACCCATCCAACGGCCTTTTTTACATAGAATTGCCGGAAAACAATTCGAACGTATCCATAGAAATTATCAATCCGATTGGACAGGTGGTACTTCAAGGAATACTCTCAGAAGCCTTAAATAAAATAGATATTCCTTTGATGAACGGAATGTATTACCTGAAGCTTACCCAAGCCGGCAAAAGCCATTTGGAACGGATTATTATCTATCGATAATTTCATCCTTTTACCCATGATATTCGGCTAAATCCGGCGTTCCATTCATACATCTTTCCCTGCTTCGTTCGTTACAATTCACAGAAAGTCTTAATTTTAGACCCTGAATGCATTCAAAATATTTACTTTTCATTTTTGTTTTATCAGGAACCCTGTTCGGCGGTTGTGCGAGTTCACAAAACAAATCGAATAAGAAGGTTGAACAACTCATGTCTGAGGCCATTGATCAATACAAATTCGAGGACTATGAAAAAGCCAAGGAACTGGTATTCAAGGTGATAAAGTTAGACCCTGAGATGTCGGATGCTTATGAGCTTTTGGGTCGGATTTATGTTGCTCAAAAGCAAGACCATAAGGCCATCTCTGCTTACGACAAGGCCATACTGCTCGATCCCATGCGCATTTACAGCCGTTTGGAACTCGCACAGATTTATTTCGACTCCGGACTGTATGACTCTTGCATATCCAAACTGGAACCGGTATTTAAAATTGCGGAAAGTGAAAAACAAGTAGTGGCCGAGGCAGGTCAGCTCATGGCGAATGCGCGTTTTGCCAGAGAAGCCGTTAAAAACCCTGTGCCTTTCGAGCCCATCAATATGGGATCATCCATCAACTCTAAAATGGAAGAGTATTTCCCCGGGCTTACCGTAGACGAAAGCACCTTCTTTTTTACCCGCCGCGATGGCTCCCTGCATGTTTACCTTCAAAATGAGGACCTGTTTTATTCAACCAAGGTACCCAAAGGATGGTCGCAGGCAAAGAACATGGGTGGACCGGTGAACACCCCGGAAAATGAAGGCGCATTCAGCACATCGGCGGATGGTCAATATCTTTTTTTTACCAGTTGTTCGAGACCGGGAGGGGCCGGAAGCTGTGATATATGGATCAGCAAGCTGCAGGGAGACCGTTGGGGACAGCCCTTTAACATTGGGGCTCCCATCAATACCGTTCATTGGGAAACTCAACCCTCTTTGTCGTCTGATGGAAAAATGCTGTTTTATGCGAGCAATCGACCTGACGGACATGGAGGCAGCGATATCTGGGTGAGTCGATTCACCGATAAAGGCTGGACCGAACCCGAAAATCTTGGTTTGGACATCAATACCGGAGCAGATGAACAATTTCCATTCATACATCCTGATGGTAAAACCTTGTATTTCACCAGTTTAGGGCATCCGGGTATGGGAAAATCAGACTTGTTTGTTACCCGTTGGGACCAGGGAAAATGGTCGAAACCCAAAAACCTGGGATACCCGATCAATACCAGTGGCGACGAATGGAATATTATCGTGGATCGCAACGGAAATCTCGCTTACTACGCTTCCGATGGACAAAAATCCGGAATGGGCGGTATGGATATTTATAGCTTTAAGTTATACGACGATGTGAAGCCCGGGAGGGTTAGTTATGTGAAAGGAACCGTGAGAGATGCTCAGACTAAAGATCCGCTGAGGGCGAAAATAGAACTGAGCGATCCAAGCAGCGGTAAACTGTTGTTTCAATCAGAATCTAATTCCAAAACAGGGGTTTTCCTGGCAACCTTAAGAGGTAACCAGGACTATATTCTTCACGTAAGTGCTCCGGGTTACATCTTTTATTCCCAGAGTTTCTTTTTGGGCGAACAAACTCCGGATGAACCTTACCAAATCGAAGTTTTACTCGAAAAAATATCTCAAGGTCATAAAATCGTCACGCGCAACATCTTTTTTGATGTCAATAAATTTGATCTCAAGCCGGAAAGTCTTGCCGAACTCAACAAAATCAAGGAATTCCTTACCAAAAATCCCGACATCTCCATTGAAATTGGCGGACATACCGACAACTCAGGAAATGAGAAATCTAACCAGATTTTATCTGAAAACCGGGCCAAATCGGTGTATAACCATCTGGTAAGCCAGGGAATTCCGGCCTCAAGACTCAAATACAAAGGCTACGGAGCCAGTCAGCCGATCAGCACCAATGATAAAGAAGGTAAAGCCCTGAACAGAAGAACGGAATTCAGCATTTTATAGACCCAGTGTCGAAAACCAGGCGTTCACCACTCCCGGAAAATATGCGTATTCTAATTCATGGATACTGGTAGCCAATGCTTCCGAATGGTTTATTCCTGCCAAGGAAATGCTTTTTTGAAAAAGAATTCTGCCTTTATCGTACTCGCTTGTGACCAGATGTATGGTAATTCCGGATTTGGATTCTTTATTTTCAATTACCGCACGATGCACGCGATCTCCATACATACCTTTTCCGCCATATGCCGGAAGCAAGGCCGGATGAATGTTCAGTATCCTGTCAGGGTATGCTTCTATAAGCCAGGAAGGCAATAGTTTCAGGTAGCCGGCCAAAATGATTCCCTCAATCTGAAATTTCTCCAATAAGGGTTTTAATTCATCCATTTCCATTGGATACTTCAAGACATGGATAGGGATTCCTAACTTTTCAGCCTTAGCTATGACGCCGGCTTCCGGATTGTTGGTAATAATCAACGATATCTGAAAATTTCCCTTTTCGCGGAAATACTGAAATAAATTAACCGCATTACTCCCATTGCCGGATGCGAATACCGCGAGTTTCTTGCTTACTTCCATTTCAAGGTACCCATGATGATTTCCAACTCTCTCAATCGTTTGAATTTGGGTTCATTCGGAGCATAGACATTTCCTTCGATGGTTATAACCCGCTTTTTGTCCGGTGATAAAACGGTGTAAGAAAGAAATGGACCTCCCATAAAATCATTCTGCAATTTCCACCAACCCCGGGTTTCAATGGTATAATTCCCTTTGAATTCCGTTGTATCGAATTTCATGGGAATTATGGGTTCAATGGACATCCAGGTACTATCCAACTGGCCTTTGATGTATTTTTGGGTCATTTGATTTCTTCTCGAAGCGATGTATTCCGGCGAGAATTGCTGTATGTTTTGATAGGGCTCATCATAAACAAAAATTCCCAAATCATATTTCGGGCCATTTTTTCTAAACCACAAAAAGTCATTTCTATCTGCTGAAATCCGAAATGAAGGTGGAATGGAAATCCCAAAATTCCGCATGGATATCATATTTACGAAATGGCTATCGGTATATAAACCCTTGCCATAAATGGATGTCAAATGAGATTCCCGAGAAAATCCCGCCAATTGTCTATCCAATGATTCAGAGGAATTTGCCATCAATTGATTGAGGTCATCGACATTAGCTGCCACCAATACATGCACGGTTTGTGGTTTGGCCCAAACGTCTCTCAAGGTGATCATTCCGGCTTTTTTGCCCTGAACATGGGTTGAAATCTGACTTCTGAACTGTTCAGGGAAATATTCCGCCAGGGTTGCCCAATTGTTGCGGTGCACCAGGACCAAAACCTGATAGTGTTTCCGAAAAAATCCCTTGAAGAAATCCTGATCGGTAAATCTCAATTTTCTGACAGATTCAGCAGGCGGAGGTAAAGCCGGGGCATCGTATGCAAAATGACTTTCGATGCTTCCTTTTAGCTGCTCTGTGCTTGCGCGATCTGTGAGTACGATCATCTCGGCAAATTCGCCGGTGGATGATGGTAAAGAAGCTTCTTCTGCCTCTTTTTTAATCTGATCGCATGAATAGAATGCGCTCGCCGAAAGAAATAATAGTATCTTTAATGTTGAATAACCAGCCTTTGTCCCGGGTGTATGGTCGAGCTTCTCAAATGATTCCATTGCTTTATGTCATTAATACTACAGTCGTGTTTTCGGGCAATGGAAGCCAATGAGTCTCCCCTTCTTACCGTGTATTGAACTTTTTTCGGTTGTGCTTCTGTTTCGGCATGACTTCTCTCTCTACTCATCATTACGATGGCTTCTTCCTTTTCTAAATATTCGTACGCCTTGCCAACCGGCAAACAAAGCATATACTCCGTTCCGGCTTGCGGGAATACACCTCTTTTTAACTCGGGATTGTAAGCCAGCAAAGTCTCTTTGGGAATTTCAAGTACTTCAGAGAGCACCTGGAAAGAACAAGATGTATTGCAGGGAATGGCCGTGAGTTTCTCCGGAATAAAATTCTCCATTCTCGCCGGAGTAATTCCGTAATAGTCGTAAAAATTCATCAGGTAAGCCATGGCTATGAATGATGGCACATAATGCTGTGTTTGGCTGGGCAAATAGTCGTAGACTTCCCAAAAAGTTCGCTTACCGCCTGAATTCCGGATGGCTTTATTCAAATTACCCGGTCCGCAATTGTAAGCAGCCATTACCATCAGCCAGTCTTTGTAAACCGCATACATCTCCTTGAAGTATTTACAGGCCGCCTCAGTAGATTTCTCTACATTGCGACGCTCATCCACTGAATAACTGATTTCCAGATCGAATATTTTGCCGGTGGCATGCATGAACTGCCATAACCCCGTGGCTCCGGATCTCGACACCGCATATGGATTGAGACCGGATTCAATTACCGATAAGTATTTTAGCTCGAGCGGAAGGTTATTTTTATCCAGAATCTCCTCATACAGAGGGAAATAGTATTGACTTAAGGTAAGTACTCCTTTGAATTTACTTTGCCAGGCGGTGCCAAAATAATTGATCATTTTGTGAACCTTTTCGTTGTAAACCATTGGGATTTCAAATTCGAGAAATCTTACCTGATCCAGGTAGTCTTCTTTAGAAATGGGCATTTGATTATTTTCAAACACCACCAGTTCATCTGAAAATACAGAAGGTTCGTATCGCACCCAATTGCGCTGTGACAATTCGATGGCAGCAGAATCCATTCGACTCAAATTCACACGCGTACACACCACATCCACGGAGTCGGGATGAACAGCCCATGCCGAAAGACTCAATGCCATGCATCCCAGTAACTGTAAAAGTTTCATGTATACAAAAATAAACGCACAAATCGAGAAATGCGTATGTCTGACAATTGTAAATCAACACGGGCGCCTTCTATGTTCAACTTTCCATACAATAAGGCTTAACGGGACACATGAAATAATTATCATTGCACTATGAATCAACTGGCTCAACAAATTTGTGATCGCTTTATGCGCTATGTTCAGGTGGATACCCAAAGTGACCCCTTTGCTTCTTCATTTCCATCCACTGAAAAACAGAAAGATCTGGCGCTTATTTTGGTTAATGAGCTCAAGCAAATCGGCTTGTCGGACGCATATATGGATGAACACGGCTATGTATTTGGATTTATTCCTTCAAATACTTCCGGCGATATCCCGGGAATTTGCTTTTGTTCTCATATGGATACGGCTCCCGATTGCAGCGGAAAGGATGTTAAGCCTATCCTACACACTGATTATCAGGGGCAACCCATTGTATTGCCAGATGATTCCGGACAAATTATCAGCGTTGAACAACATCCTTACCTGCTCGAGAAAATCGGAGATGACATCATTACCGCGAGCGGACTTACCTTGTTGGGTGCAGATGACAAGGCAGGCGTGGCCATTATTATGAGCTTTGCAGATTATATTCTTTCCAATCCGGAAATTCCACATGGAGACATACAAATACTATTCACACCGGATGAAGAGGTAGGACGAGGTGTAGAAAAGCTCGACATGCATAAAGTTAAAGCGAAATTCGGCTATACCCTTGATGGAGGTCCATTGGGCTCCATTGAGGGAGACACCTTTTCTGCCAATGCCATGCGGTTGGTATTTAAAGGTGTAAGCGCCCACCCCGGATATGCCAAAGGGAAGATGGTAAATGCGATGAAGGTGATGGCCCATTTTATAAGTCAACTTCCATCCGATCGACTTTGTCCTGAAATGACCGAAGAAGGTCAGGGTTTTGTGCATCCAACGCATATTGAAGGTGGATTGGAGCAGGCATCGGTGGATTTTATTATCCGGGATTTTGACACTGCCAGGCTGGATGATCATCAAAATATCTTAAAACAACTCGCAGATGAAACCATTTCCAGTTTTCCCGGATCAGCGTATAGTTTCCGAATAACAGAGCAATACCGAAACATGCGGGAAATTTTAAAGCATCATCCCGAGATTGAAGAAAATGCAAAGCAAGCCATGTTGCGCATCGGAATAGAACCTCAGTCGAAGTTGGTTAGAGGCGGAACGGATGGTTCAAGGCTTTCATTCATGGGTTTGCCATGCCCGAATTTATTCACAGGAGAAATGGCCATTCACAGCAAACACGAATATGTGAGTGTTCAGGACATGGAAAAAGCCTTGTTGACCATGGTAGAAATCATCAAGATTTTCGCAGGTCATTGAACATTTTCCTTTTAAAAGTGCTTAAAAATCGTTATCTTGCTAATAACTTACGAGTATGCCCGGATTGAGCAATGAACCGCTGCAGGAATTGGCGAGACAAGCCACCCTGCAGGCCAAAGAGCAGTTGATTTTAAAGGAACAGGCGCACAAGGGCCTGAACATTGGAATTCCTCGGGAAATCACGTATCAGGAGAATCGGATTCCTTTGTCTCCCTTATCAGTGGAATTATTGGTGAACAATGGACATCAGGTGATCATTGAATCGATGGCCGGTGCTTCGGCCAATTTTACGGATGTAGATTACAGTGAAGCCGGTGCGCAAATAACTTTGGATAAACGAGAAGTATTCGCGAGTGACATCCTGTTAAAAATTGACCCTCCGACCGAAGAAGAAATTGAATGGATGAAGCCGGGACAATTGCTGATTTCTGCCTTACAATTAGCTACTTTAAAGGAAAGCTATGTCAGACAGTTGATGCGAAAAAAGATACATGCCATCGGATATGAATTCCTTCGGGATGACAGCGGCAGTTTGCCCATCATCCGGGCCATGAGTGAAATAGCTGGTCGTGCCAGCGTGCTGATTGCTGCGGAATATCTGAACAATGTGCACACGGGGAAAGGTGAATTGCTCGGCGGTATTCCGGGAATTCAACCGACTAAAATAGTCATTATCGGTGCCGGAGCTGTTGGGGAATATGCCGCCAGAGCCGCTGCAGGACTCGGCGCGCATGTGAAAATATTTGATAATTCATTATACAAACTCCGCAGACTGGAAAACAACCTGGGACAAAGGCTGTATTCTTCAACCTTATTGCCCAATGTGCTGGCCAAGAGTCTTTCGACTTGTGACGTGGCCATTGGTGCTCTCCGAAGT
>CAZTGZ010000049.1:2432-16187 GCA_964613385.1 uncultured Chitinophagaceae bacterium | reverse complement strand
ACCAAAGAACCCATCCAAAATGGTGGTGACGTCAATATTCAGAATATCTCCTTCTTTCAGCACATATGGACCCGGAATTCCATGACAAATAACATCGTTCACTGAGGTACAAATACTTGCCGGATAGCCATTATAGTTGAGGGTCGCGGGAATGGCCTTATGATCGAGTACAAATTCGTGCGCTTTTTGATTAATCATGGCCGTTGTAACACCCGGAACGGCATATTGTTCCAGGTATTTGAGAGTTTGAGCGGCCAACTGACTGCTTTTTCTTATCCCTTCTATCTGATCAGGTGTTTTTATCTTAATGGCCATTCTTTAAATCTATCTTGAATTCATCTGCATCCTGCAAAAATGGCAACTCCTTTCGATATTCTGACAGAAAGGTTCTATCCAGGTTAAAATTAATGCAGGTTTCCTTGTTTTCAGCCGAAACCAATTTTTGACCGGATGGGCCATAAACACCGCTATCACCTTGATATTCCAAGCCGTTGCCATCGGTTCCGATGCGGTTTACTGCAAGCACGTAACATTGATTTTCAATGGCCCTGGCAGGCAATAAAGCATTCCAGTGAATGGCTCTTTTGCTAGGCCAATTTGCGGTGTATATTAAAACATCGAAATTATCTGAATTTCGGGTCCAAACGGGGAATCTCAAATCATAACAGATGGCCGGTCTTATTTTCCATCCCAAATACTCGAATGTGCCGGATTTACTTCCTGCCGTAAAAACACTGTCTTCACCTGCCATCCCGAATAAATGTCGTTTATCGTAATAATGGATGATATTACCCTGATATACAAACACAAAGCGATTGTAATACCGGCTATCATCCTGAACAATGAGACTTCCGCCGATCATGGCGCCGGTTAGCGTTGAAATTCTTTTTAGCCATTGGATGGTGCTTCCATCCATATTTTCTGCCCAGCGATCTGCTGACATGCTGAAGCCGGTGCTAAACATCTCCGGCAGAATAATTAAGTCACCCACAGGGTTTTGGCTGATTACCCTCTCATAATACAAAAGATTTTCATCCGGTTTTTCCCAGATTATCGGACTCTGAATGAGTGATATCTTCATATACTGCAGATGATCTCGGCTGCCTTTTCCAAGGTTTCCTGTTCCTTGGCAAAGCAAAATCGAAGTACGTGGTCGTCCTTTTTGCTCCGGTAAAAAACACTGACCGGTATGGCCGCCAGTTTATGCTCGACGGTAAGTTTGCGCGCAAAATCCATATCCCCTTCATCGCTGATGTGGCGATACCCCAACAGTTGAAAATAGCTGCCTTTGCAATTCAGTATTTCGAATCTGGAGCCTCGGATCATTTCCTGAAACTTATCTCGCTTTTGCTGATAAAACGCATTGAGAGACAAATATGAATTCCGATCTTTCAACATATCATTCAGCGCATACTGAACCGGTGTATTCGCGCTGAAAGCCATGAATTGATAGACACGGCGCAATTGTTCGGTCAGGTTGGCCGGAGCGAGAACATATCCCATTTTCCAGCCTGTTGTGTGATAGGTTTTACCAAATGAACTGATGATGAAACTTCTTTCGGCCAGCTTTGGATATCGAGCCATGCTCTCATGCTGTTCGTTATCAAAAATGATATGTTCATACACTTCATCACTTAAAATGATGATGTCTGTATTTTCCACCAATTTCTGCAAGGCCAGAATACCTTCACCTGAGAGAACTGCTCCTGTCGGATTGTGCGGTGTGTTGATCATAATCATCCGGGTTTTGAAGTTGATCAATTTCTTAACTTCTTCCCAATCAACTTTGTAATCCGGGTAGCGCATCTCCACCCTTACGGCTTTTCCTCCATTGAGTTCGATGGCCGGAATATAGGAATCATAAGCAGGCTCGAGCACGATAACTTCATCCCCTTCTTTAATAACAGCTGTGATTGCCGCGTAAATAGCGAGGGTTCCTCCCGGCATTATGGTGATTTCCGTTTCAGGATTGTAATTCGGCCCGTATAATTCCTGCGTTTTGATGGCAATTTGTTCCCTCAATTCGATTATGCCCGGCATGGGTGCATACTGATTATGGCCGAGTTTCATATAGTGATTCACTCTCTCAATCAGCACAGGAGAACATTGAAAATCAGGAAAGCCCTGACTCAAATTCAAGGCTTTGTATTCTTTGGCCATAGCCGACATTACCGCGAAAATGGAGGTACCTGTATTGGGGAGTTTGGAATTTACAACGGAAGGAAATTTCACAGTTTCACAAAAATCAGCACTTTCTACCTTCTTTGATAGTTTTTTAATTAGTATTTTTTTTATTCATTGCGGGAAAGCAGGTCTGTGCTTCGTTTTATAAACTCAGCCAATGCAGCCCCGCTCAGCATATTTTGAGCAAGCAATGCCAAATCAATAGATTGTCGGGTTAAATCTTCGCGTACAGCTGATTTCTTCTCATCTGCAATTCTTGATGCCAATGGGTGATTGGTATTTACAACTACCTTATACTTAGAAGGTAAACTACCCATCCATGAAAATTCATTCCCCCTCATCTTCTCCATTTCACTCATTCTCCGCTCCCATTCACTTCTGGTTAATGTAATAAATGGATCGGAAAGCGACATGGCCTGTGTTTGAAACTCGTATTTGTCCTTGTCAAGAAGTTTATCAAATATGCCTGAAAGTGTTTTAATTCCCTTTGCACTGAGAACAGAGTCTCTTTCTTCGCCTTTATCTACAATTTTGCTTGCCGTTTCCGCGTCAACTCTCTTGAACTGGGCATCTTTAAGTTTTTGTTCGAGGAACCCGACAAAATGTACGTCGATCATTTCTTCCATTAACAAAACGTGATATCCCTTTTCTTTCATTAATTGGATAAACGAAAACTGCTTCTCAGAGTCATTTGCATACAGATAAATCACTTTTTGATCTTTATCTGTTTGAACAGGCTTTATCAACTCTTCGAACTCATTGAGTGTATATAACTTGTTTTCATCACTCTTCAGCAACACAAATGACATCCCTTTTTCACCAAATTTTTCATCACTGAGCATACCATACTTCACAAAAAGGCTCATTCCTTCCCATTTCGATTCAAAAGCAGAACGATCATTTTTAAATATATCGTGAAGCTTATCTCCAACTTTCTTGCTGATGTGGGAAGTAATTTTCTTGACATTTCCGTCTGCCTGAAGTGCACTTCTCGAAACATTGAGCGGGATATCCGGGGAGTCTATCACACCTCTTAACAGCATCAGGAAGTCGGGTACAATTTGTTCAACCTGATCTGTGACATAAACCTGATTGCTGAACAAGAGAATTTTTTTGCGCATCGGATCCATATCCTGACGAACTTTGGGAAAATAAAGAATCCCGGTAAGGTTGAATGGATAATCGACGTTGAGATGTATCCAGAATAAGGGGTCCTCTTCCATAGGATACAATTCACGGTAGAAATTCAGATAGTCCTCCTCCTTTAGATCGGATGGATTTCGTTTCCAAAGAGGTGAGGTATTGTTGATTACCTTGTCTTCAAATTTTATCTCAACGGGCAAATACTTGCAATACTTTTCCAACAACTGCCTGATTCTGAATGATTCAAGGAATTCGATAGAATCGTCGTTGATATGAAGTATAATATCCGTACCTGTTTCGGTCCGGTCTCCTTTATTTAAAATGTATTCAGTTGTGCCTTCACAAACCCAATGCGCTGCCTCGGCTTCTTTTTGGTAGCTCAGGGTATTAATTTCTACCTTTCCGGCTACCATAAAACTGCTGTAAAAGCCCATTCCAAAATGGCCAATGATAGCTGCCGGATCTTTTTCTTCTTTGAATTTCTCGAGAAACTCCTCTGCACCCGAAAATGCGATTTGATTGATGTATTTCTCGATTTCATCTTTGGTCATACCTATACCTCTGTCCCGTATGGTTAAGGTCTTGGCTTCTTTGTCGAGCAACACTTCAATAGCCGTATCTTCAGGTAATATGGTATCACCTCTGGAGGCGATCATTTTCAATTTTTGTGTTGCATCAACTGCATTCGACACCAATTCACGTATAAAAATTTCATGATCTGTATACAGGAATTTCTTAATAATAGGAAAAATGTTTTGGGTATGAACACTGATATTACCGGTTTGCATAGATGTCTTTTTTTTCTCTTTGCAGGCAAAATCGAAACCAAATGGAGTAAACTGACCAAAAGTCAGATAGAAAGAAATTTTGTCAGTTATTTACACTGAAGAATTTTACCGACAGCGCCGGAAGGTGGAATGATACCCATTAGATGACACAACGTAGGCGCTATGTCTTCAATTCCGGCTTCTTCATACACAGGCCCGGGTGTAATTCCGGAACCCATTAAAATAAAAGGAACATGGGTATCGTAATGATAGCAGGTACCATGCGTTGTTCCCCCCTTTTTGTAATAATGTGGCACCCACCCCGGCTGCATAATCAACCAAATGTCACCACTTCTGCCCGATTGATATCCGTTTTTTGTCATTTGACAAATCTCATCAGGCAGGGTACACATATTCTTTTCCGGAATCGACAATCCTGAAAATCCCGGTACATCTTTCAACCATTCATTCATCTTCTGCAGCAGAAAATCCCAGGAAATATTGTTTCTGGCCATGGCCGATTTATCTATGTACCATTGATCATTGGCCTCCTGAATGATCAAACTATCCTTAAAATGATGAATCAATTTTTCTTTAACATAGTCCGTTATCTTCGACATGTTGTAAAAATGTTGGTTGCCTAATTGTTCCGGATGGTCTGCGGCACCATGATCTGAACTCAACATGAGAAGATATCCATCTTTACCAAATCGCTGGTCCAGCCAATGAATAAAGTCTGCCAGATCTTTGTCCAATCGAACATAGGTATCGAGTAATTCAAGACTTCTGGTGCCAAACTGATGACCAACATAATCGGTCGTTGACAAGCTAATGCAAAGCATGTCCTGCCAAGGATCTTCTCCCAGTTTTTCTTTCATGATGAGTTCCCGTGCGAGGTCCAGGGTATACGTGTTTCCCGCCGGTAGACTTCTCAAAATTCCATAGCCTTTGCCTTTAATTTTTTCTATTTGATGTGGAAATACAGGCAATTCTTCACCTTTGAATGGCTTTTCATTTTTAAAACTGTCTCTGTATTGTTGAGACCCACAAATAGGTGAAGGCCACCAGTCACTTAAATAAGCGGAAGCATGGTGAAAAGTATTAAAAGAATCAAGCCAGGAAGGAAGTTGACTGAAATAATAGCTGCTGCTTATGGTTTTGCCGGTTTCGCTATCGTACCAAAAGGCGCCATTTGCCAGATGACCCGCAGGTAGTATGGCTCCTCGATCCTTGAGTGCAAATCCGTATACTTTAGAAACCGGCTGATTTGATTTGAGCTGGTCGCCGACAACATTCACCTTCAAATTTACCGGCGACATGCCCGGTCCCGAGGCGCCACCTAAGAGTGAAACCGATGAATCGAAGGTGCAATACATCTCTTGGTTTTGAGCTAAAACCCACCAGTCATTGGCTACAATACCGTGCACAGATGGTCCGGCGCCGGTATAGATACTGGCGTGTCCGGGACCGGTAAACGTAGGGATATATCGGTAATTCATGTTTTGCCAACTCCTCCCATCCCGGGTGAGTTTCACAAATCCATCCTTTCCAAAATACGGTTCAAATTGTTTGAGATAATCGAAACGCATTTGGTCTACAACAATGCCGATGGTAATTTTTGGGGTATTTTGAGCAGTCACAAAGGATACACAACCTATGAGGCTCAGTATGATTATTAATCGATGTTTCATTGAACGAAAAGTACTTGCAAATTAACGTAAGTGATCGGATTTAGAAGCGAACAAAGTTAGATTTGTGTATGTCAATTTCGTCGATAATTATACGGGAAGCAGTAGTTTCAGATGTACCATCCATATTTCAATTGATTCAGGAGCTGGCCTTATTTGAGAAGGCTCCGGAACAGGTGATCAACTCTGAAATGCAATTGATGAAAGATGGATTTGGAGAAAATCCCTTATTTCATTGTCTTGTAGCTGAAATGGACGATGTGGTTCGGGGAATGTCACTTTTCTATTATAGGTATTCTACCTGGAAAGGGAAAAGCCTTTATCTGGAAGATCTGATTGTGACGGAGACACACAGAAATCTGGGATTGGGGAAACAATTATTTGAAGCTACGATTGATTGGGCCAAAATGCATCATTGTGTTCGTATGAACTGGCAGGTTCTTGACTGGAATGAGCCTGCCATTTTGTTCTATAAAAATTATGGTTCATCATTTGATAGTGGATGGCTTAATGCCTTTATTGATTTGAAATGATACGTTATGCCATATCCCTATTCTGGAGTATGCTTTGGCCACTCGTTTTTGTTGTGGTTTTATGGGCCATTTGGATTACGGATTTTACCTATGAATTAAATTGGACCGATTATGGAGTGAGGCCCCGGAATGTAAAAGGTTTGATTGGGATACTCACCTCTCCATTTTTGCATGGAAGCGCGGGCCATCTGTTTTCAAACACAGTTCCATTCCTGGTTGCTTCTACATTTATATTTTTCCTGTTTCCAAAAGAAAAATGGAAAATATTGCTCTTGATTTGGTTTTTTTCAGGTTTTGGGGTTTGGATGATAGGCCATTGGAATAGCAACCATATCGGAGCAAGCGGCGTAGTTTACGGTTTGGTTGCCTTTCTTTTAACCAGCGGTATCATTCGGAAAAACCGCATGATGGCTGCAATTTCGCTCATTCTCATTTTTGCTTATGGAAGTATGGTATGGGGATTATTTCCCCAATGGCAATTCAATTCATTTATCAGGATTTCGTGGGAAAGTCATCTTTCCGGAGCCATTATCGGGGTAATTCTAGCTTATACATATAGGAAACATGGTCCACCTGACGACCAATATTTTGTGGATGAAGAGGATAATGATGATGAAGATGCAGATGAAAATCAATATTGGAAAGTAGATCCGTTCTATGATAACGAGGTCATCAAAAAGGAAGACGTTACCATTAAGTATCATTACAAAGATAAAGACAATGATAAAACCACTTAAAGTTCTGCTGTTTGTAATTCTGTATTTCGCTCATATGACCGCAAATGGTTGGGGGTTTTATGCACATAAGCAAATCAATCGTCTGGCAGTTTACACCCTTCCGGTTGAAATGTTCGGATTTTACAAAATTCATATTGATGAAATCACGGAAAAGGCAGTTGACGCCGACAAAAGAAGATATTCTGTCCCGGAGGAAGCGGTTAGACATTATTTGGATGCGGATCACTACGAATTTGTGAATCCCATAGATACGATACCGTACTTTTGGAATGCAGCCGTTGCCAGATTTACGGAAGACACATTACAAACCTACGGTATATTGCCCTGGTATCTTCAAATCATGAAAGTTCGATTAGTGGATGCCTATAAGTCCGGAGATGTTGACAGAATCATACGTATTTCATCTGACGTTGGACATTATTTAGGAGATTTACATGTCCCTTTACATAGCACAGAAAACTATGATGGACAATTATCAGGTCAAAAGGGAATTCACGGATTATGGGAAAGTCGCTTGCCTGAGTTGTATAGCCATGAATATGATTTCTTTGTCGGGAGAGCCGCACTTTTGCCGGATATAAATGCGGAAGTTTGGCGCGCCTTTGGAGAGAGTTGTGCAGCGCGCGACAGCGTTTTAGGCTTTGAACGACTCATTAGTTCGTCGATGTCTGAAGAAGCCAAATACACTTTTGAAACGCGCGGAAATACACAGGTAAAAACCTATAGTGAACCGTTTTGTAAGGCCTACCATCAAAGCATGAACGGCATGGTTGAACGGCGTATGCGTCAGAGCATCGAGATGGTCGGCTCATTTTGGTACACTTGTTGGGTAGATGCAGGGCAACCTAATTTAAATTCCGTAAAACCGAAAGAGATGAATGACGACGAGAGAAAAAGGCAAATTATTGTCGAGATGGAATACCTGAAAGGAAAAATATTAGGCAGGGAAGAAGCAAAATAAAGATATTCGCGAAAAACAAAATTTCTATAAATATGAAATCCATTAAATATATCATAGCTATTTTAATCATGAGTGCACATTTGCAAGTTTCATCTCAAACAGAAGATGGGCTATATGCCCGTTTCACAACCACCCGAGGAAGTATTTTAGTAAAGTTATACTATGAAAAAGCTCCAATGACGGTTTGTAATTTCGTAGGACTGGCGGAAGGTAAAATTAAAAATTCTGCCAAAGCTGCAGGGGTTCCCTACTATGACAATCTGAAATTTCACAGGGTTATCAGCAGGGCCAACGGCGATCAGCAGGATTTTATGATTCAGGGAGGCGACCCAATGGGAACCGGCCAAGGCGGACCGGGATATTCATTCCCTGACGAAATTGATGCAACATTAAAGCACGATGGTCCGGGTATTTTATCGATGGCAAATGCAGGACCGGGCACCAACGGTAGTCAGTTTTTCATTACCCATGTGGCTACCCCATGGCTGGATGGAAAACATACGGTATTTGGCAAAGTCGTAGATGGGCAAACCGTTGTAAATGCTACATTGGTTAATGACTCACTAAAAAAGGTTGAAATTATCAGAGTTGGCGAAAAAGCCAAAAAGTTTGACGCAAGCCAATCCGCATTTGACAAATATTTAGCTGACTTTTCCAAAAAACAGGAAGAAGCTGCCAAAGCTGAAGCACTCGCTGCTGAAACCTGGGTAAAACAGAATTTTCCGAATGCCAAGAAAACAAGCTCAGGTTTGTATTATGTTCAAACGCATAGTGGAAATGGGGTCAAAGCAGAAGCAGGAAAAAATGTAAAAGTCCATTATGCCGGTCGATTAACAGACGGTACCGAGTTTGACAATTCTTTTAAAAGAGGTGAACCCATTGCTTTCACGCTGGGAGTTGGTAGGGTTATCAAAGGATGGGATGAAGGTGTTGCCCTGATGAAAGTTGGAGACAAATTTACTTTCATTATTCCCTATCATCTTGGCTATGGCGAAGGTGGATATCCGGGCGCAATTCCTCCAAGAGCTATGCTCGTATTCGAAACAGAATTAATGTCTGTTGAATAAGAAAGAACTATCTTAACAGGGTGATGGTGCCGAAATGGGTGTGTTTGACTCTGTCTACACCTATGGCTTCAATGATAACCGCATAGGCGTCCTGTTGACATGGTTTTCCCATGTAGGTGCCATCCCACTTTTCTTGCATATTGCTGGAAGCAAAAACCTGCTCTCCCCAACGGTTGTATATGCGAATCTGGTATTCTTTTATATAAATACCGGGGGTACCAAAGAAATCATTCAACTGATCCTGATTGATGGTAAAAGCATTTGGAACGAAAATTCTGGAAAATACAGGAGAACAATCCACATTTGATTCGCTAATCACCTCTGGTCTTCCCGGAGTTATATTTCTAAATCCGGTAATTTTATAACAATATTCGGGCCTTTGATTCAGGTCGGTAATCAAGTCAATCCATGAGCTGTCTATGGCACGCGTATCCGCCAAAGCACTAAAACTGCCATCGGGATTCAAAATACTTAATACATAATAATCAACTCCTTCTGTCCAGCCCTGATAAGTGCTCCATTTTAAAAATGGTCGCTGTTCCCCGGTGGTATCTACATGAAGCAAAATGGTTTTGGCAAAATTGTACCAGGAACTGGTATCATCGCATACATCAATAGCACGGGTGCGATAAAAGTAGCTCATATCGTCTACTTTAACTTTGCGGTCATCCGCAGTAAATTCAGACGGATCGAGATATTTTAGATGACCATAGGCGCCATTATCCCCCATTTTTTGAATTTCATAATAAGCAATCGGAACTTTTGGGTGATAACTGCTATCGATATCAATGCTAATATATTTGTCGTTTACAACCGTGGCTCTTATCAACTCATTCGGCGGCACAATGTTTATCCAAATTGGCGAGGCGGCACATGTATCAGAGAAAGATTCCTGAATATTCCCGTTACTTTCAACAGCCCTGATTTTATAGAAATGAGTCAAATGACAAACTATATTGCTGTCGATATATGTGGTTTCCATGGGTCCTGTTTGACCTAAATAATGGTAATCTCCTTTCACATCGGGATTTTCCCGCCATACTTCATATCTGAGAACATCGCTCCAACCTTTATAGGGATTCCAACTTACCAATGCATGATTAACACCTCCCGTTGCCTTACTTTCAACTGTGCAATGTTCATTGGAATTAAACGTGTCAGAAATGAGTCCGCACGCATTCTGAATCGACATAATATAACAGTAATTCTGGTCTAAACAGTTTAACCCATACTCCTGAAAAGTCAGTTTGTCCTTATTATACTCTTTACCTGCTATGATATAATCCGATGCTTTTCGGTAATATTGGTATGCATAAAAATCAGGTATTTCGGCTTTTTTATGGTCCAGTTGTACGGTGAAATCATCATTTACAGTGACCCTTAAGACGTCAATAGCATTCGGTTTAACTGTATCTCCGATCACAATTTTATCTGAATCCAACGTATCCGAACAGCCCAGAACATTCTGAACGATCAACTCGATAGGCAATGGGCCGGTGTTCGATGGATGGAGAATCACCTCGGCTCCGGAATAAAATAAATTATCAATTTTCCAGGAGATATTCGTGACCGAAGTGTCGCTTGTAGAGGTGTTTCTTACCCGGATTTGGTTTCCGACACAATTGAAAACGGAAGCTGCTTCAAAATTTGCTTCAATAGATTTTAAGCTAATCGGCGCGGTATAAGTGCCAGAACATCCGGCTTTATTCACGGCCACCAGAGTTACCGTCGGGGTTAAACCCGGATAAAAAGTATACGTAGGGTTTTCTTCGTAAAGTGTGTCCGATTGTGTTCCTTGATTAAAGATCCAGGTAAAGGATGTCACTGAGGTATCATTGGCGATCCCACTTTTAAAGTTAACCGGATATCCATAACATGTTCCTTCGTAAGTAAACGAAACTTCCGGATATGGGTAAACATATATGGTATCATAAGGTGGCATGGTATACGTGCAACCGAATGAATCACTGATTACCATGAGTGGGATAAATCTTCCCGGCTGGCTATAGATATGTGTGGGAGCCGGTTTGTTTTTCTCTACCACTCCATCACCCATATCAAAATTAAGGCTTTGTGCATCCAATTGAGTGGAGCTAAACTGAACTGTGAGCGGGGCACAACCTTCTTTCTTATCGAAACTATATTGTCCCTTAGGGCCATTTACGAGAATAAAATCGTTGACCTTTAGTGTATCGCGACAACCCATTTCATTTTCAACCATCAACTTCACTGAGAATTTCCCAGCATATAGATAGAGCTTGGAAGGATTTTTTTCAACGGAGGTACTTCCATCTCCAAATTCCCAATACCATTTCACAATATTCCTTCCGGCAGAAGTTGAAATATCCCGGAATTGCACGAATAAAGGCGGACAATCTGAACTTACGCTATCCGCAACGAAGTCTGCATGAATTTTTTCCTTTTCTATGTCAATCAACTTCTCATATGTAGAGATGCAACCTTTTGGGTCCGTGATAACGAGTTTAACCGGATAAGCCCCGGGTCCTTTAAAGGTTTTATTGTTGGTATAGTCCGTGCTGCTTGTTCCATCTCCAAAGGTCCATGACACAGATAAATCTGTCAGATTGTTTGAAGGAGCTATGGTTTGAAATATATAGGACAGTGCCTGACAATCTGCGAATTTGCGTACCTTTAATTCTCCACCCAAAGTTCCATCAACGCGAATGGCAAAGTCCTGAACACCCTGACATCCATTTGAGTCTACTCCAATTAAACTAATCACATACGTTCCATCGGCTCCGGGACCGGGATGCCAAAGTGTATCTAAAATATTGCCCGTATGGGTTACTGGAATCTTCTTAGTACCTACTTTCCAGTACAGTTCGGAATATTGTGAGGGATCAATATTGCTTTTCAGCACGATGGGTCTGGGTGCGCAACCTGACACTCCCGTAAAAGTACCTGAAACATACGGTCCCGTAATACTGAATTCCATGGAGTCGCGATCTTCACATAGCGATGAAAGGCTTTTTACCCATAACAATACCTTGTATTTTCCTGGAACATTTTGGGTGTATTTGAATTGAGTCCCGGAAAATGTGTCCTTTCCCAATATCCAGAAATATTGATTTTGCCCATTGATGTAGGCATCGAAATTTATGGACGCGGGAGAGCAAAAATTCCCGTTGTACATGATGATAGCCTCGGTTGTATTGGTGGGAAAGTCAATTTTTGTTTCTGTCGTGTCGATACAATTAAATTGAAAATTAAAGGCCATCAGTTCAACAACACTTCCCGTTTCACTTTTGTAGATGACAATTTGATTCTTATTGATGATGATTTTCGGAGCTTTGCCCGGAGTTTTTACCCTCCAAACAACACTATCAGCGCCGGTAGAGGTATTTCGAATGATGACGCTATCGGAGGAACATTCTTTCATTTCCTCAGCCTCCAGTTTAGCCCATGGTGGCGCGATAAAAAGCTGTTTGTCATGCTGAATAGAATCATCACAACCATTGTAACTGGTTATCAGCATAATATTGTACCAACCGGAATCGTGATCTGTTTTCAACTTCCCATGATATTCCGTCGAAAAATGCTCATTGGGTTTGTCCTTGCCAATTAACCAGCGAGTGGCATCAATTTTTGCTTTACCCGGTTTTGAAATATTGGTAAATTTGATGGTGGTATTATTACAAACGGTATCCTTCATTTGAATAAAATCCGGATTCGTTTTTAGTCCCACCTTTATTTCAATCTCATGGTTAGCTTTACAACCTGATGCAGTTAAAATTTCCAGTTTAACCTTATAAACTGAATCTT
Source organism: uncultured Chitinophagaceae bacterium (assembly GCA_964613385.1). Classification (GTDB taxonomy): domain Bacteria; phylum Bacteroidota; class Bacteroidia; order NS11-12g; family UBA9320; genus CAZTGZ01. The sequence continues at coordinate 3,324 of CAZTGZ010000049.1, read as the reverse complement.
TGACATACGTTTGGGTGATGATGGAATCGGGCGGAGCATTTAAGGTTACACCATTGCCAAAATCCCATGAATAATTCACAACCGAGTCGAATGTGGTTGTCTCCGCATCAAAATCTACCGTAAGCGGAGAGCATCCACTAAAAAGAGATGGTGTGATTTCAACGGTCGGTTCTTCTAAAACAATATCTTGAATAATGGATTTTTTACATCCAATGGCATTGGTGAGTCTGAGTTCGAGGGTGTGTCTTCCAAAGCCTGAAAACCTATGAAATACTTCATTTTTATTTCCCACATTGGTGCCGTCAGCGACCCAATTGACTCCGGAAAAATTCTTGCTTTTATTTTCGGCATACACGCCAAAAAGAGAAATACACCCGATTGTATCACTCACTTCCATTGCCGGTTCCGGACCAGCCTCTATGGTAATAAATGAAGTTTTGGAAACCTCATCTTTACAATTCTGGTCAATGGCGGCTTTCAATTTTACGGTGTAATTACCAGGCGTCTTGTATTCATATTTTACATGCTGGCTTCCGGATTTACCTCCATCACCAAAGTCCCATTCGAAAGATAAACCCTGCTGTACGGGTGAAGTCAAATTGGTAAAATCTATGGTAACCGGATTGCACCCTTTGGTAATATTGGCTGTAAAATCCGGAATTAAGGATCCCAGGTTAATGAATGCATTAAAAGTTTTAGTGGCCTTACAGCCGTTCGGCTTTGTTATGGTCAGGGTGACATCAAATTTGCCGGTTTTGTTATACGTGTAAACCGGATTTTTTTGGGTGGACGTATTCCCGTCGCCAAAATCCCACAGATAGCTATCAGAACCGGAAACATTTGTCGATTTGTCCGTAAATGAAATTTGAAGCGGAGCTTTGCAATAGTAGAT
>CAZTGZ010000049.1:0-2422 GCA_964613385.1 uncultured Chitinophagaceae bacterium | reverse complement strand
GGATTACGGGGTTCCTGGGCGCTTTTCTTTGCCCTTATAGAGCCAATGTTTGTGTGGAATATGTTGTGCCCAGCTAATGCCCACGCCTGCTTCAATAGAGTTCTGTAGCTCTTGAACAGGACAAGCGCACGTGTTTGTAACCACATTTCTTACTATGTGAGATCAAAATCCCAAATCCATGATTTTATCGGACCGTCGCCTAAACTGCTGTTATTCGTAAAAGCAGATGACAATGGCTTACATCCTTTGGTGGGACTTCCGGTAAACGAAGCGCTTGGATTTTTAAAAACCACTATATATCCAACCTTTACAATTTCCTTCCTTTGACTAAGTGAATCTGTAATTTCCAGTTTCACTTCATACTTGCCGGGTTGGTAGTATATGGCATTGGGATCCTTTAAGGTACTGTAATTCCCATTACCTAAAGTCCATTTATAGGACAATCCACCTCCGGTACTTAAGTTTTTGAATTGAACCGTGAGAGGTGCGCAGCCTTTGGTGGTATCTGCACTAAAATCAGCAACAGGAAGTTGTGCCCAAGAGATTAGACCGTTCCCAAGGAATAGCAACACCCAAAGAAAGTTTTTCAAAATAGCTGATTACCCTTGCAAGATACCATTTTAACGGTAAAGGTTGTCTACCAATTGAAAAATGACAATCGCTTGCCCTTTAAACTATTGTACGGCTATTACTTTTTGCAAACTTCCGTTAGGCGTTTTAACCGTCAGTAAGTACAATCCTTGAGGCAACTCCGCAATGTTGATGGAAGATGTTTCCCTTTCATTGGAAAGCCTCCGAACTTCCTGACCCTGGATATTGGTCATGAATATTTCGGTTATTTCAAAACCGGCCTTATTCTCTATGGTAATTAACCGGTCTGCCGGGTTTGGATAAATTATGAAATGATCAGCACTCAGGTTCCCGGTATGATTGAGAAAAGGAATTTGAACCAGTTTCTTCAAAATGTTTTCACATCCAAAAAAGTCTCTTACCCAAAGCGAAATCTCCAATGTTTGGCCTTCTTTGCCGCTGTAGTCGTTGGAAGTATTGCTTAATACGCTGGTTTTTCCGTCTCCAAAAGTAAACAGGTAAGATTCCATTCCCTGGTTGGTGGCCGAAAATTTAAGCACAACCTTTTCTTTTTCTGCTGTATCCCGTTGCCAGGTAAAATCTGCATCAGGCAATGGATACACCGTAAGAATAATTTTCTCGGAAGTGTCTAAACAAGCTCCTTCTTCAACAATAACCCAAACCGAATCTTTGTCGGAAAACATGTTTGAATAATAAAAACTATCAAACGTTTGGATTCTCATCGTATTATTAACAAAAAAGCTGTACTTGTCTTTACCGCTGGTTGCTGTTAATTCAACTGTATCTGCTGAACAAAAGGTATTTGCTGAACTTTGGGTTCTTAAATTCACCCCTCCTATTTTATCTACCCGTATATTCAGCTCAACTTTTTCTGAAGGACAACTGATAAAGTTTGAATCGATAATCTCCAGTAAGTACTTCTTACTCAAAGTAGGTTGAAATTCAAATATTGTATCCGTTATGGATGCCCCTCCTTCAATTTTCAGCGAATAACGTTGACCGGCAAGTCCGTTTACCTCAACGAGCACATTTTCTCCAAAACAAACGGCCTGAGCATATTTCACTTGAGCATTCAGACTGTTACAAGCGCCGGTTTCACAGACCTGTATCGCCGTTGGTGAATACATACATGGCGCATTGTCTAAAGCACGTACATGTGCTTCATACTTTGTTTTTTGATTTAGGCCTGTTAATACATGTTTGTTCCCTCCATTGGGTTGCATCCATGTTTTTCCTGAATCGAGACTTATCTCCACGCCATTATGATAAAATGGATTATTAGCCCAGGTAAAGGTGACGCTGGTTGGTGTTTGGTCTATACAACTGGTGGCAGGAATTTCCAGCCTTTGATTGACTGCGATAGAAACATCGTTACTGAATTCACTGAAGCATCCGTTCGAATCACGCACCCTGGCCTGGAATTTTGCAGTAGAATCTACGTTGTGTTTCCATTGGTTTGTCTTTGAGACACCTAAATACTTTTTATTCTGATAATAGTAAAATGAATCAAAAGTACCCGTTGCATTCAGGATTAATTCATCGCCGGAACACAAAGTATCGCTATTCATTGAATGAGACAACGTTGTGGTTGGCTGGGTATGAAACGATACTGTAACAGGAGCACTTATTCGACTACACCCATTGGTTTGCGTTACGGCCACATGGTAGGTTCCGGTGTCGTTCACATAAATGTTTTGACCAGACTTACCATTAGACCAAAGGTATTGGCTATTGGCAGAGAACTGAGCAGTAAGGAGTAATGAATCTCCTTTGCACATTTTTCTTGCGCTACTGCCAACTATTGCCGCAGTCGGAGATGCATTAACCCTGA
>CAZTGZ010000048.1:15498-17086 GCA_964613385.1 uncultured Chitinophagaceae bacterium | reverse complement strand
ATTTTTCTCAAGTCTTATGATCAACTCAAGGGCCATTAAAGCGAATGCATCCTGCAAATCCTTCATGGCGAATTGATCCATGTATTCTTTTTCCTTTTCGTTAACCAGTCTCACTGCCCTTCTTACCAATTCCTCTTCTCCTGCAACAATTCTGAGCGGATACAATCTACCTCCCAAATTCACCTTTATGGATATCTGCTCGTCCAATCCCTACTGTTTACGAATCTTTCAGCTTATTTATATATGTATTGAGTTGCTCCAGCCAAAGGTCAAGGTTGGCAATCACTTCCTCCCTTTCATGACTTTTAGCTGACATACTCTGTGCAATTTTAATCAAATAATCGATTCCTGACGCAGAAATGACAGTCTTTTTTTCAGAATCTTTTTCTTGCCTAATTTGCTCAATTTCAGATTGAAGAGCACGATTCTGTTCCTTCAGACTTTCATATTTCTGAATCAATTCAAGGAGTCCGGCTTCCAGATGATCCAGTTTATTCATCTTTATCTACGGATTACAGCTCCGGCCTCCAATTCAAAATTCCTGATCAGTTTTTGCATGATTTGGTCGATTTCCTTGTCCGTTAGGGTATGACTGTCATCATACAAAATAAAAGAAACCGCATATGACTTGGTCCCTGACTCCAGTGGCTTACCTTCAAAAGCATCGAACAGATTCATGTCAATCAATCTTTTGCCGACGGATTTCCTTGCGATGGCTTCGATTTGGGCATAATCGACCTGACTTTGCAATACCAAAGACAAATCTCTTCTTACTTCCGGATACTTGCGAATGGGCTCAATCTCGAAAGAAGTTTCCTTTTGAGGCTCCCATTGAATCAATGCCATCCATACTTCTTGTTTGATATCTGCCATTAAGAGGTCTTCCTTTGCAACAGAATCCAAATAGATGATTTGATTCTGGTTCAATCCTGACTTTTTCAAAACCTCTTGTACCATGGCCTTCAGGTAGAAATAGCCAGACTTCTCGGATTTTTGACTCCAGGATTCCGGGAATTTATCGCCGGTAACCATCAATATTAATTGCTCCTTCTCTGCGAATGTATCTCCGCTTTTTTCGTACACCCGGCCAAACTCAAACAATTTCAGGTTCGAATTTTTTCGATGAATATTGTAGGAGATGGCCTCCAAACAAGTCGCTGCCATGCGGTTCCTCAACACAGATAATTCATGGCTAAGTGGATTTCTGAGTGAAACAATGCCATTATCGGCAGATTGTTTTTCAGGCGTTGAAAGAGGGTTGGTCAGAATTTCATTGAACCCATTTGCAACAAGAAAAGCTGAAGCTCTTTGTCGGATTCGGTATTCGCTTTTACCTTGTCCTGAGTTACCGCTATATCGTATCTGACCCGGAAAGGGGACGCGGTCATACCCGTAAATTCTCAATATTTCTTCAACAATATCTACTTCCCGGGTTACGTCATGTTTGCGTGAAGGAACCACGAGTTCCCATTCATTTGCTTCTGTGTGTTTGACCTCAATATCCAGACCTTTAAGTATCTGAATCATTTGATCCCTATCTAATTCTGTTCCCGATAAAGAGTTAATTCTGTCCGGACGAATGCTAAAA
>CAZTGZ010000048.1:12832-15475 GCA_964613385.1 uncultured Chitinophagaceae bacterium | reverse complement strand
CGGCATAAGTTGTTATGAGCCGGGCCACTCTTTGGGCAGCGAATACGGTAATTTCAGGGTCTGTTCCTCTTTCATACCGAAAAGATGCATCCGTATGCAAACCGTGGCTCTTAGCCGCTTTGCGGATCGCTTCCGGACTAAAGTAGGCGCTTTCAATAAAAATATCAGATGTAGATTCAGTTACACCGGAATTCAATCCACCAAAAACACCAGCCAGTGCGAGTGGCTTCTGATGATCGCAAATCAATAATTCATGACCCATCATGGTTCGATCCACTTCATCCAATGTTACTAACTTCTCTCCAGGTTTGGCGGTTCTAACGACAATACCACCCTGAATTTTAGCAGCATCAAAGGCATGTATCGGTTGACCTAGCTCATGCAGTACAAAGTTGGTACTATCTACCACAATATTCTTAGGTTTAATGCCAATGGCCTTTAGCCGATTTTGCATCCAATCCGGGGAAGGACAAATCTTAATATCTTTGATATACAACCCTGTATATCTCGGACAATGAAGGTCATTCTGTAATTCAATGGAAATATGTCCCTTGCCCGGTGAAATCGCTAAACTTTCGGGCCATTGAGGGGATATTCCGGTTAATGCCTGCAAATCACGTGCAACACCAAGTACGGATGCTGCGTCGCCCCGATTAGGAGTAAGACCGATTTCAAGAACATGGTCCTTGTAAGTTTCAAAGAACTCATTCACCGGGGTTCCAACCTGGGCATGTGGAGGTAATACCATGATGCCGCTGTGGTCGTTTCCCAGACCAATTTCATCCGCAGCGCAAAGCATACCTTCTGAAGATTGTCCTCTTATTTTACCTTTTTTAATTTCCCAGGGCTCAGCACCCACCGGGTAAAGCATACAACCTACCGGGGCAACCACTACTTTTTGTCCCTGAGCCACATTGGGCGCTCCGCAAACGATTTGGAGCAGTTCTTCCTGTCCAATGTTTACTTTGGTTAAACTCAATCGATCGGCATCCGGATGTTGCCATTTTTCCACAACCTCACCAATAATCAATCCGTTCAGATTTCCGGCGATGGAATGATATTCTTCGATTCCTTCGGTTTCAAGGCCGCAGGAAGTCAATAATGCGCCAATTTCTTCCGGGGACAAATCCCCTTTCCACAAGTCTTTCAGCCAATTGTACGATAATTTCATGATAAGGGCTACTCCATTTGGTAACGGGCGAAATTAACCAAAGCAGGTCAGAATGTCTCTATTGGTTCTGGATCATCTTCCAAAGGAGATCTTTGAGTGTCTGAATACCAAATCCGGTTAGTGAAGAAATAAAAATGTGAGGAATTCCGGTTGGTAATGTTTTTTCTATTTCAGCTATCAGTTCTTCATCGAGCATGTCGGACTTGCTGATAGCCAATATCCTTTGCTTGTATAGTAACTCCGGGTTATAGGTTTCCAATTCGTTGACCAGAATATCGTATTCCCTGCTAATGTTATCACTGTCGGCGGGCACCATAAACAGCAAGGCGCTGTTCCTTTCGATATGTCTTAAAAATCTGATTCCCAAGCCTTTTCCTTCAGATGCGCCTTCTATAATTCCAGGAATATCTGCCATCACGAAAGAGCGGTCGTCGCGATATGCCACCATTCCCAGGTTGGGCACTAAGGTCGTAAAAGGGTAATTGGCTATTTCCGGTTTTGCTGCAGACACCACACTTAACAGCGTTGATTTTCCGGCATTTGGAAAGCCTACCAGACCCACATCGGCAAGTATTTTCAATTCCAGAATCACCCATTGTTCTTTACCCGGTTCTCCGGGTTGCGCATAATGCGGGGACTGTCTGGAGGCAGTTTTAAAATGCCAGTTGCCCAAACCACCACGTCCACCCGGGAGCAACATGATTTGTTCTCCCTCGTTGGTAACTTCTCCAATAATTTCGCCGGTTTCGGCGTCTTTTGCAACGGTACCGAGCGGTACTTCAAGAATTTCACTTTTGCCGTATCTACCGGTTTTATTGGCCGGTCCCCCATTCACCCCGTTTTCACATATAACATGCTTCCGGTATTTCAGGTGCAGCAAAGTCCACAGCTGTCCATTTCCTTTAAGGTAAACACTTCCTCCCTGGCCACCATCTCCTCCATCCGGACCACCGGTTATGGTAAATTTATCGCGATGAAAATGCATGCTTCCACTCCCACCTTTTCCGGAGCGACAGCAAATTTTCACATAATCTATAAAATTCGATTCTGCCATTATCCGGCATCAATGGCGTGGCACAGACGCCCGAAGATTTCGTCGACGCTACCGAGGCCATTTACGGAGCGCAATTTGCCTTGCTTTTGGTAATAATCGCAAAGCGGGGAAGTTTCTGTTTGATACACCCTAAATCTATTTCGAATGGTGTCTTCGTTCTGGTCATCAGCTCTGCCACTGGTTTTGCCCCGGTTCAGCAATCTGGCAACCAGTTCATCCTCATCCACTTGTAGAGATAACATCATTGAGATTCCGGTATTGATTTCACTCAGTAAAGCGTCTAAGGCTTCACCCTGGGCTATAGTTCTCGGGAAACCATCGAAGATAAATCCACCTGCATTCGGGTGAGACAGGATTTTGTTTCTCACCATTCCGATGACGATGTCATCTGAAACGAGTTCACCTTTTTCGATCAGGG
>CAZTGZ010000048.1:0-12822 GCA_964613385.1 uncultured Chitinophagaceae bacterium | reverse complement strand
AGTTGACCCAGTTCGGTTCCGGCCTGTCTTTCTGCGCGAAGCAGATCGCCGGTTGATATATGAATCAGTCCGTAGTGCGAAAGCAATTTTTCACTTTGAGTGCCTTTTCCGGCACCCGGAGGACCAAACAATACTAAATTCAGCATGCGTTTTGGGTTCTGGCGACAAAGGTAGCGATAAAAACCGATAGATTAAAATGAAGGGAGGACTCGGGCTTCTGCCTGCTAATCCTTCAAAAACTTAATCACACAATCCTTGTATCGGAAGAAGTAGATTCCTCTGGCCCATCCACTGACATCGATTTGATAATCCTGTGCCGGCAGCCAGGACATTACTTTTCGTCCGAGTGCATCATACGCCTCCAACTCCGAAGTCCCATCTGCATAGGCTGAAAATACGTGGGTCAATTCAGAGGATGGGTTTGGATAAACTTCCAAACATTTGACAAATAAGTCAACAACCATGCTGACTTCGTCCGTGCATCCTTGTCCGTTGATTACGGTAACTTTTATAATTCCCTGGTTCGGGTGGGTCCATCTCAAAAGTACTTTGTTCGTTCCCTGACCGGAAGTAATTTCTCCACCTGTTATCTCCCAATTATATTTCCAGCTGGAATCAAATTTCATTTCATAGCTTTGGCTTTGACCTGAACGCATGCGACCCACCCCTAAAATATTAGGAATTATAAAAGGCTCAGGATCTTCGATGGTTACACTTGCATTGGCAGTATCGCCACAGGCATCAGTGATGATTACGGTATAGTTGCCTTTGGCAAGTCCTGTTGCTTCCTGCACGGTTTGCCCATCAGACCATTTATACAAATACGGCCCAACACCAGGAATCGGAGTGGCCAACGCCCTTCCATCACTCCATCCAACGCAGGTTGGCTTTCTGAATTGGCTTGCCATGGCCTTGATTCTGGCGGGCTCGGTTATATTAAATACCAGCGAATCAATACAGTTGAATGAATCCATGACATAAAGCACCTGTCTTCCTGCATATAAGTCGTTTAGTTGAGAAGAGGACGGCCGTTGCGTCGTGTTCCAGAACCATCGATATCCGGGCATACCTCCACTGGCACTTCCGGCGGCAATACCGTTGTTTCTTCCATAACAACTCACCGGAACTTCCAGTTCCTTTTTGGCGGTTAGCTTGGTCGGTTGGCTAATCAGAAACGAATCTTTCAGGAGACAACCAAAACGATCTTTCAGGGTCAGGGAATAAATTCCGATATCCAAATGGTCGATATAGTTTGTATCGGTAAAAGTTGGTGACCAGTTATATTCATAGGGCAGCACACCTCCCTGTGCATTGATGAATATGCTTCCGGTTTTTGTATCAAAGCATTTTACATTTCGTACATCAGCTGAGATGCTCAAGGGTTTCTGATCGATTAACTGCACCGAATCATATAATACACATCCATTGGCATCGGTCAATTTGAGGTGTATCATGCCCGCTTTTACCGCAGCATTGAATGAATCGTTGGATTCTGAGGTAAAATTGAACGAATATTTATACGGGCGCACCCCACCCCCGGCTTTGTACCGGACAAAACCTGTAGGACTTTGAAAGCAGTTGGGTGAGGCCAGGCTATCAAAGGTTCCGGTTAGCCGCAAGGGTTCTGTCAATATCACTTGCAGGGAATCCGCGCAGCCATTCTGATCGGTAACCGAGGCATTATATTTTCCGGCTTTTAGCGAATCAAGTGAAAGTATTCGAGATGGCGGATTGGTGTTCCATTGCAGGTCGTAAGGCAGCGTACCTCCGGATATCGAAACAGAAATGGCTCCATCGTTCTGGTTAAAACAGCGAATGTGTTTGGTGAGGTTTAGGTGAATTTTTAAGGTATCAGGTTCTCTGACGATATAGATATTGTTATGAACGCATAAAAAGGCGTCCGTTATTGTCAAAAGATAAGTGCCTGCTTTTAAATTATACGCATCCGGATGATTCAAAGTTGTGTCATGACTCCACCTGTATTTGTAGGGCAATGTTCCTCCTTTCACTTCGGTAGTAATTTTACCATCGTTGCCATCAAAGCATTTCGGCATAGTTATGTTAGCATTGACACTCAGGCTATCCGCACTTTGTAGCACAACTGTATCACTAAGGACACAGCCAAAAGAATCCTTTACGTTTAGTATATACAAACCGGCCTTAAGTCCGGAGACTTGATAAACATCGTTGTAAGGCGGAGTGTTCCAGCTTAACTTGTACGAAGGCGTTCCTCCTCCAACACTGGCTGAAATTCTGCCATCTGTTGAGCCATAACATTTAGGATTGATCATTGAATCAAAATTTATGACGAGAGGATTGGGTTCATTGATTACGAAAGTTCGGCTTGCCAAACAGTTATTCGCATCCGTAACGCTGAGACGATAGCTTCCGCCTCTCAGTTTGGTTAGGTTATTTTTGTCGAGAGAAGGGTTATTATTCCATTCGAGTTTATAGCCCGGGGTCCCTCCCCAAATTAAGGTTGAAATACTTCCAAGGCTGTCATTGTAACAAAGCGAGTGATCTAAACCGGTCAATCCAATGGTAATTGGAGAGGGTTCTGTGAGCGTAAAAGAGGATTTCGACGTACATCCATTTTTATCTGTTACCGTTACTTCGTAATAGCCGGCGGTAATATTGTATGCTTTAGAGGTTTTTTGGACAGGTGAAGTTGACCAGCTATAGGAATACGGTTGAGTACCTCCGGTGGCAGTAACTGAAATTTGCCCGTTATTGAGCAGAAAGCATGTCGGATTGCTATAACCCGTTATGTTCGTTTTCAGTTGTTCAGGTTCTGTGATCCGGGCTGTGGCGCTATCCCGGCAATTGTTATTGTCGGTAACCAATACTTTATATGTTCCAACACCCAATCCGGTTAAGGAATCATCGGTCACATTTGGGGTGGTCAGCCAACGAAAGAAATAAGGTTGGGTTCCCCCTATTGCGTCGGCAACGAGTATTCCGTCTTTTCTTCCATTACATGAAATGTGAACACTGTCTCGAACAAAGGCACTGACTCTGACAGGTGAAAGTACAAATACTTTTACACTATCGAGGCAACCGAATGTATCTGAAACTACCACCTCATAAACTCCGCTGGGGAGTCCGAATGCCGTGTCGTTGTATTGAGGCGGACTGGTTTTCCAGCGAACGGTGGGGTTGCCGGAATTGTTGTAGAAAACCACGGCAGCTATTCCATTGGAATCTCCCTGACACAAAGTTGGCCGGACCATTTTGCCAAAAAATTTCATGTCACAGCCCAGATTGTCGAATTTAGCTATAAAGGCATCTTCGCTGCCGCTCTGAGTGGTTTTATGTGTTCCAGAAGTTGCAATATTGGATGTTGAATATGTTGCGCCATTTAAATACAATGCTCCCCAAAAATACCTTATGGATGTAGTGCGATCATTACCGGATCCTCCATAATATGTACCCCAGAGGACATAACCATTCATGTCTAATTTCATGATGAAACAATCCTGACCTCCTCCATTACTTAATTGAAAAGCGTCCGAAGATGCAATCCCTGAGCTGGATGAGGTTTTGCCGGCGACGAATAATTTATGATTGGCGTAAATAATTGAATACGCTTCATCTATTCCATTATCTCCGATATATGTTGCCCAACTTCTTTGGCCGCTGGTATCAAAACACAACACGTAGCCATCGGTGTTCCCGGAATTTGAAGTTTTATATGCACCGCTACTTGCTATACTAGAAGTTGACGTTGTTTGACCAACACTATATAACTTAATACCATCATTTGTCATTTCTATGGGCAAATCAAGGCCGGTTCCTCCGAAATAATTTGACCATGAAAATTTCCCCGATACATCAATTTTAGCAAAAAAGACATCTCCATTACCTCCATAAGTAGATTGATGTTTGGCATTCAGTGATATTCCTGATGACGAAAATGTATGTCCGGTAGCATAAATATATTGATCATTATTGAAAGTCAAATCCCAAAAATAATCTTGAGAACTTCCTCCCAGATAGGTCGCCCATCTAAACCCTCCAGAGTCATCAAAGCTAAATAACAGACCATCTTCACCTCCTCCAAGCGTGGTTTGGTGAGCCCCACTTGTTGCCAGTCCTGTTGAGGAAGATTTTCCTCCTACATATACATTTCGGTTTACATCAGAAGTAATCCGGTACAAATCTTCTGTAGATCCTCCTCCAAAATAGGTTGCCCAAATACGCGCTCCTGAGGTTGAAAATTTGACCAATAGACCATCCTGACCACCGGCATTAGAAGTTCGGTAAGCTCCACTTGTGGCCAAACCGGATGAACCTGAACTATTACCGACCAGGAGAATTTCGTTTAAGTTGTTTATTTCAATATCCTTGAAATTATCTTCACTCGAGCTGCCATAGTACGTAGCCCAAATCAATTTTCCACTGGTATCGAATTTGGCCAGATATCCGTCGTAATTTCCAGAAAGCGTAGTTTGAAAAGCCCCGGAGGTTGAAATATTGCTATTGCTTAGCGTCTTTCCTGTCTGATAGATAAACCCAGAAGAATCCATTGCAGAACCGTATGATTCATCAACATTGGTTCCTCCATAATAGGTGCCCCAAACGCGATTGGGAACCGGGTCAATCACCAATGTTTGTGAACTGTTTGAATTATACCCGGCAAAACCAAATAGTCCATTTTTCTTTTCTATATAATTGACCAGTACAGGTTCACCGGTTTCTTCAATGTAGCTTTCGGGAATTCTTTCTTCCAATTTACCAAAGTCCAATTCAAATGACAATTGATGGTTTCTCAAATTCACCGGAGCTCCTTCAACCTTAAAACTCACGTCACTGATGTTTCCTCCCGGATGGACAATTACATCATATTTAAAGCCGGATTCTGAGATAGTAAACCGCAGATCTATGTTTTTGTAAAGGTCCTTATAAACAATGACCTCATAGCTCTGAACCTTCAATATTTCCTGGTATTCACGATAGAAATTTTCATAAAAACCGAGAGGCCGGATTCTTTCAATAGACTTGTTCTTATTTGCATCCTGGAATCTTATTTCTACCCTGTGATGCGCGTATTTTCCATCTTCCCATTTAAAATTATCGTAGCCGAATCCATCGCTATAAAGCAAGATATTCAGGTTTGGAGACTGGTGATAAAACAAAACTGATTTGTCGATTTGCCCTTTATTTTCAGCAAAATAGGTTTGTTTGGCAATAGAGAAATTTGAATGCAGACAAAATATCAATATAATGGGAAAAGATAATCGCATAAGCATTTTGTTGTTAAGCAATTATAATCAATTCAATGTTACGTAAATCTTTAGCGCTACAAAAAATGACTAATCACACGAAATAATTAAGTGCAGAGGATTACATTCCAACACATTACCACTGGATAAAAATCTTAAACCAGACGATTAAATAAGGACAATTTCGAAGAATATAAAAAATTCATTTTGGCCATACTACTTTAAAACTCATTGCCTCCTTAACAACACAGGACACATAGTTTTCCTCGGATGATTGATGAAATGTGGTATGGAGGAAATATCTATTCCTTCAAAAACTTAATCACGCAATCTTTGTAACGGAAAAAGTAGATTCCTCTTGACCAATGACTTACATCCACATTATAATCCAGTGCTGCAGGCCACGTCATAACTTTTCGTCCTCTGGCATCATATGCTTCCAACTCAGAGGAGCCATCCGCATAAGCCGAAAATACATGAGTAATATCATCGGATGGATTCGGATATACTTCTAAACATCTCACAAAAAGATTGATCACCATACTCACTTCATCCGTACAACCCTGGCCATTTGTGACAGTAACGCTTAAAATACCCTGATTGGGATGCGTCCATCTCACCTTTATCTGATGGGTACCTGCTCCGGATAGAATCTCTCCTCCGGAAATCTTCCATTCATATCTCCAACTGGAGTCATATTTCATTTCATAGGTTTGGCTGTGACCTGAACGGGTGCGATCCACCCCTAAAATATTTGGAATAATGAAAGGCTCTGGATCTTCGATGGATACACTGGCTATGGCTGTATCGCCACAGGCATCTGTGATGATGACTGTATAGTTGCCTTTGGCAAGTCCTGTTGCTTCCTGCACGGTTTGCCCATCAGACCATTTATACGAATACGGCCCAACACCGGGAATCGGAGTGGCCATCGCCCTTCCATCGCTCCATCCAACGCAGGTTGGCTTACGGTATTGGCTAGCCAGAGCCTTAATTCTAGCCGGCTCAGAAATATTAAACACCAGTGAATCAATACAGTTGAATGAATCCATGACATAAAGTACATGTCTTCCTGCATATAAGTCGTTTATTTGAGAAGAGGATGGTCGCTGCGTTGAGTTCCAGAACCAACGGTATCCGGGCATACCTCCGCTGGCACTTCCGGCTGCAATTCCATTGTTCCTTCCATAACAACTCACCGGAACTTCCAGTTCCTTTTTGGCGGTTAACTTTGTCGGCTGGCTAATCAGAAACGAATCTTTCAGGAGACAACCAAAACGATCTTTCAGGGTCAGGGAATAAATTCCGATATCCAAATGGTCGATATAGTTTGTATCGGTAAAAGTTGGTGACCAGTTATATTCATAGGGCAGCACACCTCCCTGTGCATTGATGAATATGCTTCCGGTTTTTGTATCAAAGCATTTTACATTTCGTACATCAGCTGAGATGCTCAAGGGTTTCTGATCGATTAACTGCACCGAATCATATAATACACATCCATTGGCATCGGTCAATTTGAGGTGTATCATGCCCGCTTTTACCGCAGCATTGAATGAATCGTTGGATTCTGAGGTAAAATTGAACGAATATTTATACGGGCGCACCCCACCCCCGGCTTTGTACCGGACAAAACCTGTAGGACTTTGAAAGCAGTTGGGTGAGGCCAGGCTATCAAAGGTTCCGGTTAGCCGCAAGGGTTCTGTCAATATCACTTGCAGGGAATCCGCGCAGCCATTCTGATCGGTAACCGAGGCATTATATTTTCCGGCTTTTAGCGAATCAAGTGAAAGTATTCGAGATGGCGGATTGGTGTTCCATTGCAGGTCGTAAGGCAGCGTACCTCCGGATATCGAAACAGAAATGGCTCCATCGTTCTGGTTAAAACAACGAATGTGTTTGGTGAGGTTCAGGTGAATTTTTAAGGTATCAGGTTCTCTGACATCAAAAATGTAACTCTGGGTACATGAATAGGCGTCTGTGAGGGTTAAGTTATATCTCCCTGCTTTTAAATCGAAAGCATCCGGAAAATTCAAGGTTGAATCATGGCTCCATTTGTATGTAAAAGGAGGAGTGCCCCCCTTTACCTGAAGCCTGATACTTCCATTACTTAATCCGGCGCATGTCACATCGCTAATATCGGCAGTTGTGAGTATGGTATCCTGTTGTGTTAGGGTTATTGTATCTCTGAGGAAGCAGGCATTGGTATCTATTAAATGAAATACATAGCTGCCGGCAGGGACATTCTTTAAGTAAGCATCAGTGGTAATGGGGGCAGTATTCCAGGAATAACTGTATGGGGCAGTACCACCGCTAAAATTTGCTTTAACGGACCCGGATTTGTCGCCATTACAAACTACATTCTGAATGCTGTCGAAATCTATTTTTAATGGATCAGGTTCATTGATCACTACGCTTTTTACTGAAGTACAATTGTTTACATCCCGGGCTGTGAATACATAGGTGCCTTTTTTTAGGTAATTGATGTTGAGATTATAAGTAGGAGGAACGGTATTCCAGCTATAACTATAACCCGGTGTCCCGCCCCAGACAAGTGCCGAAATCTGGCCGGTAGAATCTCCGAAACATCTTGCATTTTCATGATTGAGAATTCCAATAGTCAAGGGAGAAGGCTCAGTTAGCGTATATCCGATTTTCCCCTTACAGCCATTATTATCAGTAATGATTGCCTCATAATAACCTGCAGTTAAATTGAATGCTGTACTTCCGGTTTGCGGTGGACTTGTATTCCACAGGTATTTGTAGGGCACCCATCCGCCTTTAACCGATACAGATATATATCCGTCGTTGAGCATAAAACATGAAGCGTTTTTAAACCCTGAAATAGAAATTTTCAAGGTATCGGGTTCTAAAATTGTTGCCGAGGCCGAATCTTTACATTGATTGATGTCGGTGACAACAAATTTATAAGTACCTTTTGATAAATTTCGTGCTGTATCTCCGGATTGAACCGGACTGGTATTCCATTTCACGTTATATGGACCCGTCCCTCCAAAATAACCGGCCACCAAATAGCCATCCGCGGTTCCTGCGCAAGACATGTGGCTGCTGTCTTTCACCACTGCTCTGAGTTTAATG
This sequence comes from uncultured Chitinophagaceae bacterium, assembly GCA_964613385.1. Lineage (GTDB taxonomy): Bacteria > Bacteroidota > Bacteroidia > NS11-12g > UBA9320 > CAZTGZ01. The sequence continues at coordinate 4,501 of CAZTGZ010000048.1, read as the reverse complement.
GGTTCGGTAATATGGACATTGATGCTGTCCTTACAGCCTGAAGAATCCTGGTAAACTACCTGATACACTCCGGCGGGAAGGTTAGTAGCGGTATCTTTATAGATAGGCGGTGAAGTTTTCCAATGATAAGATACCGGGCCATTGTTGTCAGTAACTATGATTAATGCAACTGCGTCTGAATCACCAGGACAAGTTGTTGATTTTAGTACTTTATAAGATGCACTCATATTACCGCACCCTAGATTTTCAAATTTGACTAAAATGGCATCCTGACTACCGCCATAGGATGATTGATGTGCTCCACTTGTTGTGAATCCGGATGAACTGGTAGTATATCCACTCACGTATAGGGCGTTGCCGAAATACAACAAACCTCTATGCGTTTCATTTCCCGATCCTCCATAATAAGTTCCCCAAATTCGATTCCCTGAAGAAGTGAATCTGTTAATAAATAAATCTGATCCACCAGCATTATTTGTTTGAAACGCTGATGTTGATGACAATCCTGATGAAGAAGTTGTGCGCCCTGCAATGTAGACCGTATTAGGGGCAACTGATAAATTCCACACTTCATCGAAACCTGTTCCACCAATATAGGTGCACCATTCTATTTTTCCATTTAATGCCATTTTGGCAAGGTAACCATCGCTACTTCCGGAATATACAGTCTGAAATGCACCAGTTGTCGCTATTTGACTCGTATTGTCTGTATATCCGCAAAAATATATTGAGCTATCTCTGCCGTTTATTTTTATAGCATAATCGAGAGAGGTGTTACCAAAATAATTAAGCCAATCAAATGACCCATTAGACTTAAATTTGGCATACATTACGTCCCCACCTCCAGAATATGTTGACTTATGCTGGGCATTGAATGCCAAACCACTGCTTGCTGTATATCCTAATAAAAATATTTCGTTCACATTTTTGGCATAAATGCTTGTAATGAAGTCTTGTCCACTTCCCCCGAAATAAGTCCCCCAATTTAAAGAACCACTAGCATTGAAGCTTACTAAGAATGCATCTTCTCCGCCACTATATGAACCATTATGTGCTCCAGAAGTAGCTATTCCTGAAGTAGACGAAGTCTTTCCAGCAGCATATATATTATTTTGTTCGTCTGTTTCCACGTGATAAAATTCATCACTGGATGAACCACCATAATAAGTTGACCATAATAAAGAACCTGTTGAACTAAATTTCACAATCATACCATCATTTGAACCTGATAATGATGTTTTATACGCTCCAGACGTAGCAAGGCCGCTGGATGTTGAAGATCCAACAACGATAACATCCCCTATAGTATCAACATCAATACCCCTAAAATCCTCATTTGAGTTACCTCCAAAATAAGTTGACCAAATTAGTCTGCCACTCGTATCAAATTTTGAAATGTAGGCATCCATTCCCCCTTGCAATGTTGTTCTATATGCTCCAGTTGTAGAGATATTTGATGAACTATATGTTTTACCAATTGAATAAACATATCCTTTCTTGTCTAATTCAGAATAAGAATACTCATCAGTGCTTGAACCACCATGATAGGTTGCCCAACTTAATTGAGGTGTTGGATCAATAATAAGTCCAACATTTTCAAATTTTTCATTAGATGAGAATCCAAATATATTTTTGTCTTTAGCTACAAATTTTACTTTAACTTTATGGTTTTCACTTACGCTGCCTAAAAAACTATAAGGAATGTACTCTTTCAAAATTCCAACATCCAAATTCAACAATATATTTTCAGAATTAATTTCAGCATCTGCCCCTTTTATTCTAATTCGAATATCATTGATATCTGCGCCTGGATGCAGGAAAACATCATATTTAAACTTACCATTGAGGATGGAAAACTCAATATCAATATTTCGATATACATTCAAAAATCGAATCTTGGAATATTTATTTAACCCTTGATTCACTTTGCCATCAAGATAATAGTTGGTATATCCTTGAATCTTATTTAGTTCTTTTATTTTGTAACTTCCATTTGAATTAAGCATCTCAAATTCAATTCGATGATGTTTATACTCATTCCCTTCAGGAATAAAATTGTCATAACTAAATCCTTCTTTTGTTATAAGAACATTTTGATTTTCCAGCTGTGCGTAATAGAGCACATTCGGAGGCAACTGACCTTTGTTTTCCAAGAAGCCTGCTTCGGTTTTGAATGAAAATGAAAATGTACTAATTGAAAATCCGATAATAATAAGAAAGCCCTTCAACATACCTTTCTGATTAATCATAGTTTAGCCATATATATGTTGACGAATGTAATTAAATCTTTTAAAAATAAGAAGACAACTCTAATTTTGACGATTATTCAATACATGACGCAATTGCACATACAATCACACCCCGACCTTAACGGGAAAACCATACTCATAACCGGAGGAACAGGATCCTTCGGCAAGAAATTTATCGCGACAGTTATTGCCAGATATCCGCATATAAAAAAACTCATCATCCTGTCGAGGGATGAACTGAAACAATTTGAGATGATGCAGGATTATCCGCCTGCGCAATATCCGTTTATCCGGTTTTTTCTGGGTGATATTCGCGATGAGGCTAGGCTGCGCAGAGCCTTTGAAGGAGTGGATGTGGTGGTTCATGCCGCCGCTCTCAAGCAAGTACCGGCCGCCGAATACAACCCGGATGAATTCATCAAGACCAATATCATGGGGGCTCAGAATATTATCAACGCCTGCCTGTATTGCGGGGTTAAAAAGGTTGTGGCCCTGAGCACGGATAAAGCAGCTGCACCCATCAACCTTTACGGAGCCACCAAACTGGTAAGCGACAAGCTTTTTATCAGCGCTAATAATATCAAAGGAGCCCAAAAAATTACCTTTAGTGTGGTACGATATGGGAATGTAATGGGTTCGAGAGGCAGCGTTATTCCCTTCTTTTTGAAAAAGAAATCGGAAGGGGTATTACCCATTACCGATCCTCGTATGACCCGTTTCAATATTTCATTGGAAGAAGGGGTTGAAATGGTTCTTTTCGCCCTTGAAAAAGCGTGGGGCGGGGAGATTTTCGTGCCTAAAATTCCATCATACCGAATTCTCGATGTTGCGGAGGCGATTGACCCGGATTGCGAGAAACCGGTAGTTGGTATCAGACCGGGCGAGAAAATTCATGAGGAGATGATCACGGATGCGGATTCTTTCTTTACCTATGATTTGGGTCAGTATTACACCATACTTCCTCCCGTTCCATCTTTTGAATTGGAAGAATATCTCAAGGTATTCAATGCGGAAAAAGTACCGGCCGGGTTTGTATACAACAGCGGAACCAATACGGATTGGTTGAGTGTGGAAGACCTAAGACATTTGATTTCCAAACACGTACAAGGCAGCGCTGAGGCATGAAAAATTTTCAGATTCCGTATGGCCGGCAACATATCGATGAAAAAGACATCGAGGCCGTCGTGCAGGCGCTCCAGAACGACTTTTTGACACAGGGACCCGCCGTAGCCGAATTCGAACATCAATTTGCCAGATATGTGGGCAGCCAATATGCCGTTGCGGTCTCGAATGGAACGGCAGCCCTACACCTGTGTGCACTTGCCCTGGATTGTGCACCCGGACAAAAAGTAATCACTACGCCCATTACTTTCGCCGCTTCCGCAAATTGCATAGCCTATTGCGGGGCTGAACCGGACTTCTGTGATATTGATCCTGATACCTATTTGTTGGACGTTCAAAAGGTAAGGCAAAAACTGGAACAAAGTCCGAAAGGAACTTATTCGGGTATTATTCCGGTAGATTTCGCCGGTCGGGCCGTGGATTTAAGCGAATTCCGGAAATTGGCCGACGAGTACGGACTTTGGCTTATCGAAGATGCCTGCCATGCGCCCGGTGGCTATTTTACGGATAACAGCGGAACCCGGCAACTTTGCGGGAACGGTCGGTTTGCGGATCTGGCGATTTTCTCCTTTCATCCCGTAAAACATATAGCCTGCGGGGAAGGTGGTATGATCACGACCAATGATCCGAAACTGTATGAACGACTGATGATGTTGCGGACACATGGTATTACCCGTAACCGCGACCTGATGCACGATTATCATGGGGGCTGGTACTATGAAATGCAGACGCTGGGCTACAATTACCGCATACCGGATATTCTCTGTGCCTTGGGGATCTCTCAACTGAACAAAGCAGATCAGGGTTTGAAGCGTCGAAAAGACATAGCCCAAAAATACGACGAGGCATTTTTGAATAGCCCTGTTAAAGTAATCCCTGCCCCGACAGATGGCGGGCATGCCTATCATCTGTATGTGGTGGAAGTTGAAGACCGTTTGAGAGTCTATGATGAGCTGAGAGCGCGGGGCATTTTTGCACAGGTGCACTATGTACCAGTTCATTTGCACCCTTATTATCAGGACAGAGGCTGGAAAATTGGCGATTTCCCCATTGCAGAATCCTATTATTCAAGGGCATTGAGTTTGCCCATGTTCCCTTCGTTGACCGAAGCGGAACAACAACAGGTCATA
>CAZTGZ010000047.1:0-17527 GCA_964613385.1 uncultured Chitinophagaceae bacterium | reverse complement strand
GCCTGATTAATTCAACATCAAATCCTGACCAGGTTCCTTCTTTATCAATAGAAGTCAGAAGAATTTCACCGGCTCCCAGTTTCTCTGCTTCCATCGCCCAGGCAACAGGATTTTTTCCTGTATTCTTCTTACCGCATTGAGTGTAAACCACATATTTCCCAAAGAGATTCTTTTTTACATCTATTGAAACAACTACAGCCTGGCTGCCATAATGTTGGGCTACACGGGTAATAAAACCCGGATTTTGGTGGGTTATGCTATTTAGGATTACCTTTTCATATCCAATAGTAAATATTTCTTTAACTTTTTCGAAATCATTCAATCCACCCCCATAAGCCAATGGCATAAAGCATTCATTGGCAATTTCTTTCAGTAGAGAAATATCAGGAGTCCTGCTTTCAGGTGTTGCGGAAATATCTAAAAACACCAGTTCGTCTACTTCCAGTTCATTAAAAATTCTTACGGTATTTATGGGGTCTCCGATATAGGATGGACTTGAGAATTTAATGGTTTTGACCAAAGCCTCATCGTGTAATAACAGTGCCGGTATGATTCTGGTGCGCAGCATTAAACAGATGCAAAATTCCTTAACAACATCATTCCGAATTTATGGCTTTTCTCCGGGTGAAACTGTGCACCAAAAATGTTGCCGTTCTGGATGGCGGCATCGAAAAGTTCACCATAACGACATTGTAAAATACTGTTGGTTGAATTTTCTACATGCACACAATAAGAGTGCACAAAATAGAATCGGGTTTCTTCCGGAAAGTTTTGTGTTAAAGGGCTCGGATTTGCAGGAATCACAACATTCCAGCCCATATGAGGAATTTTAAGTCCGGATGTAGCATCAAATTTAACGGTTCTTGCAGGTATCCAGCCTAAACCTTTCTGAACGCCTTCTTCACTTCCATTGGTCAATAGTTGCATACCCAGACAAATGCCCAAAATGGGGATTTTCTCTATCAGGGCCTTTTGATTCAAAGGTTCAATAAGCTTTTTTTCATGGAGGGTATTCATAGCGAGGTCGAAGGCACCAACTCCGGGAAGAAGAATTTTGGAGGCTTTTTCTATTTCTTCCGGCGTGTGAATTATCTCATGGTCTACACCGATATAGCGCAGCATATTGGCCACGGAGCCAAGGTTTCCCAAACCATAATCTATAATGCTGATCATTTGTTCAATGCCGCGGGGAAACAGTATTTGAGGTAAAAGCTCATGGGTACAAGATTGGCTTTGGCCATTATGGCGAAGAGAGGTCTGAGCCTTTCGAACCTTTTCTTGTAAGTTGGGAATTCGTACCAGGATTTCACCGGCCTGGACATGATTTCATCAAATTCTGCGTCTGTAAGATTCAGTCGCTTTTTGAAATAGGGGAGAAGTTCATTTTCCAGATGGGGTTCTGAGTTATATTCTTTCCATGCTTCTTCTCTCGATTTAAATCCTTGCCTTACCTGTGCTGCCAAAGTGTTATTTCTGAAATCCGTGTTAAATTTTACCGGCATATAATAACTATGAAAAAACGCTGTCATTCTGTTTTCGAGGTGGTGACCGCCATAATATTGCCAACCGAATTCTTTGTGCAGAAATTCTTTGGCTTCTTCTTTATCATATTTAATGTACCAATACGGTCTGATCTTTTTGATTCTTCTGAACAAAGTAGAATACATGAAGCGTGCAAAAGTCATGAGGGGATAAGTTTTCATGGCTCTTTTACCGAATTTCTTATGGATACTTTGAATATACTTCCCATCGAAATAATTTCTGCCCACCGGGGAGATGCCTTCTGCAATAAATGAATGACCTTCCAACACATATTGGATGTTAAACTTGGCAGCAGCTCTGTAAAGGGTTTCCGCTAAGGCCAAATCCGTTGCAGCTTCAATTTCTGCAACACTTGCCTCAAAAAAGGATCTGAAAATGTCATCTGATTCTTTATTGTCGACTACATGGGTATATAAATCTACATCTAATGCACCCAACACCTTGCGGATATTCTCCGTTGCAATGGCGCTATTCCAGGTATTATCGTAATGGACGGCCAGCGGTCTCAATCCCCATTTTTTGGCCAGATAAATTAAATAGGATGAATCCGTGCCCCCACTTACACCAACCGCACAATCGTACTTCTTTCCTTTTCCCTTCTGCTTAATCTCATCGATGAGCCGTTCCAGTTCTTTTTCTCCTTTCGGGTTTCCCGTACCATATTGATCGATCAAGCTGTCAATTTGATGGCAGTAATTACAAACCCCATGTTCATCAAACACAATTCCATTTACGCGCTCATCATAGATACAACGCGTACAAATTCTGAAAGGAGCTTGTTGAATATCCGGATAAAACTGAATCATATTAAATTTCTTTGGCAGGATTGCCTGCAATTTTTGAATGATCAGGGAATGATCTGTTTACAAAACTATTAGCCCCGACTATGCAACCTTTTCCAAGAGTTACTCCCTTGGCGATCACCACGTTAGGGCCAATGTAGCAATTGTCTCCAATTTCTACTTTTTCGTATTGATAAGGGGCCTTGCCACCACTTATCGCCCAATCCACGGTGTCGTGCGTATATATCTGCACGCCAGCCGAAATTGAACAATTGGATCCTATTTTAAGTTGCTTAGTCCCGTCAAGGATAGTGAAAGGACCTATCCATGTGTTTTGGCCGACGATTACATCTCCAAAAACATAAGAGCTGTCATAGATGGAAGTTCCTTCACCAAACCCTAATTCTGCTGCTTTTTTCCATCGATCATTCAACAATTCATGGGTCGGCAGACTCCTGGAGTACTTATGTTTAAGCAGGAACTTTTTCATTCGAACCCACCTGTGTATCAAATTAATAAGGGGACTCATTATTTAAAAATATTCTACACCACCATTCGAAATTCATAAAACTCCAAATGAGAAGTCTATGGTTTATCCGGTCGTGCATATGTTCATGGATGATTTTTTTCATATAACCCGGATCCAGAAATTCTGAGGATACAGGATTGTTTCTGATGAGCAGTTCTTCAATATATTGAGCATTTTCGCCACGATACCAACTTTCATCGGGAGCAGAGAACCCTTGTTTCTTTCTATTTACAATTCTCTCCGGAATAAAAGGTTCCATCGCTTTTCTCAAAACGGTTTTTCCATCACTGAATTCCTGGTATACTTTGCGCTTGTCTCTGAATTCATTTTCATCGATCTTCAACATACTTTGCAGTCCGCCCAATTTATGTTTTACTGGTATGCGCGAAGCAAAATCCATCAGATCGTTGTCCAGGAATGGAAATCGTTCTTCCAACCCATTGGCCATGGATAGCTTGTCTCCAACCAGCAATAGTCCGGGCAAAAACGTCTTAGCTTCAAAATACAAGGAGTTGTTGATATGGTCTTCGGGACTGTTGTATTGCAATTTGGTATTAAAGGTGAATACCCTTTCGAAGATTTCTCTGGGTTCATTTTCGGTTATTTGGCCGGAAATGTTCGATCTGAAGAGTTGCTTTTTCTCCTGATCAGGCACAAGACGTTGCCAGAAGCCGTAATACTGGTCAAAAAAGCTCTGCTGATCCAGGGAACGAAATACCCGGTAATACCTCCAGGGATATCCTCCGAATAATTCATCTCCTCCGGTTCCCTGCAAGCAAACCTTCACAAATTTGGATGCCAAACGACTGATATAATAATTTGGATAGGACATCCCCACCCGAAGGTCTTCTAAATGATATACTACTTTGGGAAGAGACCAAGACAGGTCACCGGCATTAATAATTTGCTCATAATGTTCTGTCTTGTAGTGATTTGCCATTAATTCAGCATCTCTCCGTTCGTCATAATTGGCTTCGACACCCGTTACTTCGCTCATGTCGAACCCACAGGTGAAAGTTGTGATACGGGGAATCAAACCTGAAGCCACTGCGGTAATTGATCCTGAGTCCATGCCACCTGACAAATACGAACCGACCGGAACATCAGCAATCATTTGCCTTTGCACAGCTTGAGTAAATAGGCGTCTTGTTTCCGTAACGGCTTCATCAAAACCCATATTTTCGTCGGTTTGAGAGAAATCGTAATCCCACCAGCTTTGGTGTCTGACAAAGGTGCTGCCGGCATCAACTTCAACTGTATTTGCCGGAGGAAGCATCGTTATTCCTTTGAATAGCGTTCGGTATGAGAACATATTCTGAAAACTGAAGTACTCATTCAGCGCGTCTGTATCTAATTGTATTTGGTAGGATGGGTGTACCAGTATGGCTTTAATTTCTGATGCAAAAAGCAGGGTATTTCCATTAAACCAATAGTACAGCGGTTTCACCCCATAACGATCCCTCGACAAATACAGCTTGTTCTCCTGACGGTCCCAGGCGGCAATGGCAAACATTCCATTATAACTTTCAAAACAACTGATTCCGAATTGTTGTAAGTCCTGACAAATAACTTCGGTATCTGTTCCACTTCTGAAACTATGGCCTAGTTGAAGTAAGGATTGTTTGCGATCCCGGAAATTGTAAATGCATCCATTAAATACAACCACCCAGCGGCCATCAGCGGAATGCATAGGTTGGTTCCCATTTTCGCTGGTGTCAAGAATGGCTAAACGCCGATGTGCCAGCCCTATGCCATTTCCAATAAATATTCCTTCCCCATCTGGACCTCTATGACCGATGGCGCGGTTCATTTTTTCTAACAGCCCCTGTTCAACAGGTCTGTGATTCAAATGGAATATCCCGGCAAAACCGCACATAAACTATGGTTTTGTATAAATGGAGGACTTTAATTTTTCCAATAACAGACTATCCGAAGTAGGCTTCTCATTTTTAAAAGATACCAGTTCACCTGAATATTGATCTGTTTGGATGGATTGACATACTCTTCGATACCAGTTCATGAGGCCATTGCTCGTGTACAGGGCCGTTGTGGCAAAGGAATAGGGTTGAAATCCTGAAATGTCTATGGCCGGATCATTTGATAATGCTTCCGTTTTCAGACTGCCCAAATAGAGCTGATCTATGAATTTATCAAAACTTAATGGAGCGCCTGATGAGTCTGAGAAATACAAGTTGTTGTCCGGGTCAAATAATTGCCATTGTTGGTGTTGTGCATCAAAAATTTCGACCATCACATGGGCATCATCGTAACCGTTTGTTTTTTCCAGAGTTTTAAGATTGAGGATTCTATATGGGATATTAAATCGGTCATACCATTGGCTTGCGACTCTGGTGATGTATCCACAGGTAAGAGACATTTCTCTCTGCCCAAGAATCGACGGCCATTCTTTCCATTTTTTATTATCCTTGTCTCCATGTACCACCGTCCAACTCAACATTTTGGTTAATTCTAAAGGAGATAAACTATTGCCTGAAACAAGAAACTGACGATTCTGCGTACCATTAAAAAATCGGTATAATCCGGGTTGATTGAAGCTGTACCTGTTTCCGTCGGGTAGTTGGTATGCACCTTTTGTGATAAAAAAAGAATCGGCCGGCAAGGGCGCAGCGTTTTCGAGTTTTTCAGGATTTAAGGTCATGACATCTCCATCCGGTGAGATAAAAAGCATTCTACTTTCCTGAAATGGGGATGCTTTTTGTTTGAAAATTGATGTCCATTCAGATTTGAACTTAACCAATAGAAACAGATTAAGCGCAAGACTCAGACTCAACCCTATATACGTTAGTTTAGAGACTTTTGATGACATCAGCGACATAGTGATAATCAGATTCAGACATGCGGTTATGCAATGGAATAGCCATGGAGTAGTTGTTGGCTGCTTCAGCTCCCGGATAATCGGATGCAGAAATTCCGTATAGGTTTTTATAATAATTCAGCATATGAACTGCATGTGTGCCAGGGCGGGTCGATATACCTTTTTCCATGAGAATTTTCATGATATCATTGCGGGAATGAGGGGCAGTTGGTTCATCAATATAAGTGACAAATGACTGCCAGCCATGAGCGTATCCTTCCGGAACCTCCGGAGTTTTTAACCACGAAATATCTGCAAAGGCTTCTTTATAAAATCCAGCCCATTTATTGCGTTCCTGAATGAACTGATCCAGTTTTTTTAGTTGCACAACGCCTACTGCTCCTTGTAAATCGGTCATTCTGTAGTTGAATCCGAGCATGTTAAAGTCCGGAAGAATATAAGGCTGAGGTCCGTGATGTCGTTGTTCTTCTGAAATGGAGGCTCCATGGTTTCGCAACATGGACATATGATCTGCAAATTTGTCATTATTCGTGGTAATCATTCCACCCTCTCCGGTGGTAACGGATTTTCGAGGGTGAAAACTGAAGCAACCGATATCACCCAATCCTCCGGCAGGTGTCGATTTATATGCTGCCCCCGCAGCGCATGCTCCATCCTCTATTATTGGAATTTGCCCGGCAACTTTTTTAATTTCATCCATATCTGCACACAACCCGAAAAGGTGAACGGCAATAATGGCTTTTGTTTTCGAAGTAATTCTTCGCGAAAGGTCTATAGGATCGATATTAAAAGTGGCCGGATTTACATCGCAGAAAACAACCTTCGCACCACAATAGAGAACAACATTGGCTGTTGATACCCAGGTAAATGCAGGGACTATCACTTCATCTCCCGGTCCGACACCCAGTGCAACACAAGCCAGATGCAAGGCTGTAGTGGCACTTGTTACAGCCAACGCATGTTTTACCTGATGACGTTCGGCAAACATGAGTTCAAATTCACGAACTTTAGGTCCGGAGGTGAGCCATCCGGTCATAAGGGGCTCTTTGATGGCGTTCCATTCTTCTTCTCCGGTTACTGGAAGGGATATTGGGATTTGTTTGATCATGGGGAGATGGGTTTACGAGGTTGTATTGTTTACGGGTTGGATTAAGGCTTTTGGGATGGGAGGGTTTTAAGGTAGCGAATCAGTTTTATCGCTTTGCTGCGAACATTGGTGTTTTTTTGATCCGGTTCTTTATGTATTTGGTCATCAATTTATTGCAGATTTTTTGAAATGAGCAAAAGGGTTTCTATTTCGGATGCTGAACCTAGTGAACAGTATCTAAACTGAACCTGCTGCTGATTTGATGAACGTGCGTCTCCTTCTGCGATGTTGGTTGAGACTGGAACAGCTGCTCTTCGAATCTGGGAAATCACTCCATAGGTTTCAGATTTTGGGAACTCCTTCGTGGTTTTATATAAATCGATAACCAATGAAGTTGCTTCTTTCCAAGCGGCTGAGTTTTTGTGATTGCTCATCAGAGTCAGATTTCACCAAAACGAATCTTCGAAACTTGAACAAATTCGCGTACAATTAATTTTTGCCGCTTATAATTAATACCGGGTTTCAGTTAAGCTTCAGTTACTGCTCTTTTTTGATCTACGCCGGTTTGAATTCGCCAATCTATGAGTTTTAACAAACCTGACCGGAGGTCAAATTGATATTTAAAACCCAATTCTCTTTCCGCTTTTTCTCTGGATCCGATTCGATTCTGAACCAAGGCACGGGCATCATCTTCTGAATAGGGTTTATATATGACCTGAAGCGATGATTGTTTCAATTCCAGTATTAGATCACACAATTCTTTAATACTTGTCTGGATTTCCGTCCCCACATTGTACATGCCGTAATCAGTATGGCTTTTCAGCGCGTCTACGTTACATCGCGCCACATCCTCTACATAAATAAAATCATAGGCCTGACTGCCATCACCATTGATAACCGGACTCTCATTCGCCTCAATTTTATTCAACATAATGGGTACAACTCCGGTATATGCCGCGGTTTGATCCTGATGCGGACCATAAACATTCATATACCTCAGGCCGATTACGCTTAAACCGTAACGATCATTGTACGCAGTACACATGGCTTCACCGGCTATTTTAGTAGCACCATAGAAGTTTTTATTGTTAAAGGGATGAGATTCAGTCATGGGTAATTCAACGGCATCGCCATACACGGAAGCCGAAGAAGACCATATTAATTTTTTAATATTGTTTTTAACGCAAGCTTCCAACACGTTGAAGGTGCCGGCAATATTCACTTCAAATGCAGTTCTTGGATAATCTTTGCAATGCAACAGCCACATGGCAGCCAGACTGATCACGTAGTCCATTCCTTCCATCGCTGCATTGAGAATATCTGTTTCGCGGACATCCCCACCAATTGGAAAAATACTACATCTTGGGTCTTTTAATTGTTCTTCAAGATATGATCGTTGTCCTCTGGCAAAATTGTCATAGACAACCACCTGAGCAACATCTTCTTTCAATAACTCCGCTACCACAAAGCTGCCTATGAATCCGGCTCCACCTATCACAAGAATTTTGGAATTTTTAATGTCAGACATGATTTGTATTAATTATTGTAATTCTAATTATGAGTATATTTTGCTCACCGAGCGCGCCATTTAAGATACCATTTTACGAAATGTTGGATTCCATCCTCAACGGTGGTTTCCGGTTTAAATTGAACATAACGCTCAAGTTTACTTGTATCTGCATGTGTTGCGGGCACATCTCCCGGTTGAATGTCCATCAGGTTTTTGATCGCCTTTTTGCCAAGAGCGTTCTCAAGTGCTTCGATATAGCGCATCAATGGGACCGGATTCGAATTTCCGATGTTGAAAATCTGATAAGGGGCACTGGACGTAGAAATCTGGGGTTGATTTCCATCCCATTCCTTATTCGCACTTGCAGGTTTAGGGATAAGTCTGGTTATAGATTCCACGATGTCACCTACATAAGTGAAATCGCGGATCATATTCCCATGATTGTAAACTTTAATGGGCTCATCTTTAAGAATAGCCTCTGCAAATAAGAACAATGCCATGTCGGGCCTTCCCCAGGGTCCGTATACTGTAAAAAAGCGCAATCCGGTGGTTGGTAATTCAAACAAATGACTATAACTATGAGCCATCATTTCATTGGCTTTTTTGGTGGCTGCATACAATGCCATCGGGTGCTCAGTTGGTTGATCTTCGCTCAAGGGCATTTTGGTATTTAAACCATATACACTGCTTGTACTGGCATAAATCAGGTGCTTCACTTGGCTGTATCTGCAACCTTCCAGAATGCTTAAAAATCCATCGATATTGCTATGCGTATAAGCCAATGGATGATCCAGACTATGTCGCACTCCAGCCTGGGCGGCCAGATTAACCACAGCATCAAATGAATGTTCCTTAAGGAATTCCACTATAAAACTATGATCAGCCAGGTCAGCCTGGCAAAATCTATAGTTGGGGTACAGCTGACTTTTTGTTATTTGATTGGTTTGAAGAGCTTTCGTGTCAATTCCATGGTTACGCAACCTCTCCAATTTAAGATTAACATCGTAATAGTTGTTGATTACGTCCAATCCCACCACCTCGAAACCTTCGTCGATCAGCCTTTGCGCCAGGTGGTACCCAATAAATCCGGCAGTTCCAGTGATTAGTATTTTTTTCACTTCTGTTGTTTGTGATTCAGAATAAGATTGTGCGATGCGAACAGATTTGATTTATCTGTGCAATCCGAATATTTAAAGCCTTTTGTCTACGGATTCCAAAGGCAATACGCCTTTAACATCATAAATGACACAGCTGTCTGACTTTTGGATATTTAAGGATTTGAATTGGTCATGAGCCACTGCCAAAATAACCGAGTTGTACGCACTTAAATCCGGTTCGCTGCTCAATATATTGACTTTATACTCATGCAATACCTCAGCTTCTGATGCCCAAGGGTCATAAATGTCAACATTCAGTCCGAATTCTGTTAGTTCCTCATAAATGTCTATGGCTCTTGTATTGCGGATATCCGGGCAATTTTCCTTGAAGGTAATACCCAACATTAAAGATTTGCCATCTTTTACAGGTAGTCCCTTGTTAATCAACAGTTTAATGGTTTCAGAAGCTACATATCCGCCCATGCTGTCATTTAATCTTCTACCGGCGAGAATTATTTCCGGATGATAGCCAACTTGTTCTGCCTTTTGAGCCAGATAATACGGATCGACTCCTATGCAATGACCACCTACCAAACCGGGTTTAAAGGCTAGGAAATTCCATTTAGTGCCGGCAGCTTTAAGTACTTCATGGGTGTCTATACCCATTCGGTTAAAAATTTTAGCCAATTCATTCACAAAAGCAATATTTATGTCGCGTTGGCTATTCTCAATAACTTTAGCTGCTTCTGCCACCTTAATGCTTGGTGCAAGGTGGGTTCCGGCGGTGATTATACTGGCATATAATGCATCAACTTTTTTTCCTATTTCCGGAGTTGACCCTGAAGTGACTTTTTTGATTCGTGTAACTGTGTGATCTTTATCTCCCGGGTTAATTCGCTCCGGACTGTATCCCGCGTAGAAATTCTTGTTGTAGGTGAGTCCGCTGACTTTTTCGACTACCGGAATGCAATCTTCCTCAGTAGCTCCGGGATATACGGTAGATTCATATATGACAATTCCTCCTTCTGAAATGTTTCGTCCGACCGTTTGACTTGCTTTGATCAGAGGTGTTAAATCCGGCTTATGAAACTGATCAACCGGGGTTGGAACGGTAACAATAAAAAAGGCACTCTGACGAATAAAATTTTCATCTGTGGTGCAGAAAAGTCCGGTAGAAGTTCCTTCGGAAATTCCATTTTTAAGTAAAACAGAATTCAATTCATCCGAAGTGGTTTCCAGGGTACTGTCCATCCCGCTATTCAATTCTTTGACCCGGTGTTCATTGATGTCGAATCCAATAACCAGGTGCTTCTTGGCAAACTCTACTGCAAGAGGAAGTCCAACATATCCCAATCCTATAATGGCAATTTTAGTGTTGTTTGGCATAATTTATATTTTGTTTGACCAGATAAGACAGAGTTTTTCTTTCCATGAATTTTTCCATTCATGATTTTCCCGATCTATCGTATGAACAATAATTTTTCTGTGTAAATAGGAGCCGGCTTTTTCGCTCAATAACTCAATATATTCCGGATTCAGATCGTGACCTACCAAAACCAGGTGCATCTCAGAGCTATTTTTACCTTCGGCAATATCTCCTGAAATATAAACTTCCGTTAATCCACCTAACTTTCGTATGATTCTTTCGGTAATAGCATCAATGCCGGTTACTTTTTTAAGAATATTCTGAATTTCAGGGAATAAGGGATGCTGATGATTGGCCTGGAACAATTTTTTATTTCCATCCATCCTGGAATTTAACATTCCGGCTTCTTCCAGTCTGTTTAATTCAACCCGAACGGCATTGGTGCTCTCATCGAATTCATCTGCAAGACCGCGCAAATGCCCCTGATTTCCGGGATGCAGAAACAAACGCATCAATAGTTTAACGCGGGTTTTAGAAGTAATTAAAGAATCTAACAATGAGTTATTTTCTGTTTGGCAAGAGTTTTTGCCACCATTTCAGAGATTTGGCATCGTCATCGTAATACCCATATCCGTAGCCATATCCATAACCGTATCCATAGCCATATCCGTAGCCATAACCATATCCGTAGCTATATCCATAGCCGTATTTCGCGCCACTGAATGTTGAATCGTTCAACACAATACCGATTTGACCTTTGGCCTGATTGCGGTAAAATTCATCCGCAAATCGAACAGAGGAGATTTCGGAATAGTTCTCTCTCATAACATAAATGCTCATATCTGCGAAAGGCATTAAATCCACGGCATCGGTTACCAATCCCAATGGAGCTGTATCCAGCAACACATAATCATATTTTTCGGCAAGCAACTTAAGCGCCTCTTGCATTCTATCACCTAAAATAAGCTCCGATGGATTAGGTGGCACGGGACCCGATGGTATAATATCCAAATTCTCAACCCCTGTGGGTTTAATTAATGAAAACAGATCCGACTTGCCCACGAGATAATTCGTCATTCCAACATCATTCTTAATATCGAAACTCAGATGCAATCTTGGCTTTCTTAAATCCAATCCCAATACCACTACTTTTTTACCCGATATGGCAAAGGCATGTGCAACATTCAAGGTTAAAAATGTCTTTCCTTCACCACCAATGGTTGAGGTCACCAAAATGGTTCGGCACTGTTCTTTTTGGGTGAGCATAAATTGTATGCTCGTTCGGAGATTTCTGAATGACTCAGCCACCATCGACTTGGAATTTTGGCCAAAAATGAGGTTCCCGGATCCTGAATAGTGCGGAATGGCAGCCAAAAACGGCATTTTGGTAATTTTCTCGATTTGCTCCCGACTCCTGATCTTGTGATCAAAGAATATTTTGAGGAAAAGGTACAGAGACGGAATCAACAACCCTAATATAGCCGCTAACAGATAATTTCTTTTGCCATTGGGTTTCGTTTGTCCCGCGATGTTTGCTTCATTCAGGATGGAATAATCACTCTTGTTTCCGGAACGGGCTATTTCGTATTCAAACTTCTTCTCCAGCAACAGGAGATACATCTTTTCCTGCACATTAAATTGTCGTTCTAATCCAATATACTGACGTTGAATGCTGGGGACCGAACCCAATTTAGATTCCATTTCCCTGAACCTTCTGTTATACTCTTCACTCAGTTTTGATTGCTGCTTTTCAATGTTGCGGGTGTTCTCTGTCAATCTTTCTCTGGCTTCCGTGAGAACGACCTTGGCAGCCTGTAATTCTTGTGTCTCCGGTTTGTATTTCCGGGAAATCTGCCTGAAATTCCTGTAAGCTTGCGCCAACTCGTTGATCAATGGGATCAATAGAGGTTCGGTAATTCCGAATGTAGCAGGTGCAAGCGTGGATAAATCATTGTTTTCATTAATATATTGACGCAACTGTTGTATGTTTCTCAACATCAACCCCTGCTCATATTTTTTAACTTCCAACTCAGACCATTCATTGATTAGACTGGCAGTTTGTTCCGGTATGGAAACAAGACCTTTTGTTTTCTTGAACTCCTCGATTTCCACCTCATTTCTCTTGAGCGAAATGGTTATTTTATCCAATTCCTGATTGATGAAATCCAGGGAGGTTGAAAACGATTCATTTTTGTCGGATAAGCCTTTTTGCACAAATGCCCTGGCGACAACGTTCAGGAACTCTTTACCTTTGTCAATATTGGCTTCCTGAATACTCAGTTCCAGTGCCTTGGTGTTTTTGATCTGGGAAATAGAAAGGCTGTTGGCGAATTTGTTTACCTGAGATTCTCTCGAATGGCGAATGAAGTTGAATGTTTTGCCATTGAGACTGCTCAGATCCTCATTTTTGGATAGTAAATACTCTGATGGGGTAATTCGAAACCTGAAGTAGATGTTTTTAGCTGTTTCACCAAAGGCGACTTTTCGAGAATAAAACTCTTTCTCACCTTTTTTCGCATTCAGCAAATAATGATCTTTTTTGAATTTTAAGGTAAAAATGGTTCCTTCCATATTGTCCTGGTAGAATACCAAATCAATATAAAATGGTCTGTCAGAATATCTCTCGGAAGTTTTGAAATCACCTACTTCGCTGTAAACATCCATAAAATTCAAAGAATCCCCAATCAAAGGATCCATAAATTTTACCGATTTGATAACCTGAATTTTGTCGTTGATAAAAGTAGGGTCCCAGGGATTAAAACCTCCGGCTAACCCCTGTACGCCTAAAATGTCAGACCCTTGTCTACCTTCCTTGTCGTTGCTCAGCAGGACCTGCGATTTAATCATGTAAATAGGAGTCGTATATCTGTTTACCAACCAGGCAATGGCTATGGCAACTATGAGGGTACCGGCAAACAGATACCAATAAATCTTTACGATACCGAGTATGGCCTTCAGACTGATGCCTTCTTCGTTTTCAGAAAACTCCTGACGATAATCGGACATAGATTAGTTGAATTGAATGAGGATAATGGTAATCAGGTTACTCAAAGAGGCCAGAATGTTAATGTATTGAAGGTTTTCTCTCACAAACAGGCGCTTTTGGTTTTCTGCGTATATGATGTCATTGGATTGAAGATAGTAAGCTTCTGATTTAAAGACATCTAAACTACTCAGATCGGCCAGTATTATTTTTTTGCCCTGTGCTGTTTGGCGAACTATCTTTATGTTCATGGGCTTTCCATTCAAATTGAGATCACCTGCCACACCGATGGCATCTATCAAGGTAGCATGATCTCCGGGAACCTGCTTAATTCCGGGTTGATTGAAGGCTCCCAGCATGGTAACCCGTATGGACTTTAACCGCATAGAAACGGATACGTTATTAAATCGCTGCTGCATGGAGTCCAGCAACATCTTTTCGGCATCCTGCAGTTTTCGGCCACCCAATAAAGTTTTTCCGATATGCGGTAACATGACATATCCCAATTCGTCCACTATATATTCAGGAGTTTGGTTAGGTGATAGTACATCCGTTTTTTCGGCAATTTCAATGGTGCCATAAGTTTGTATCTGGATGTCAATATTGTCGCCATAACTCAGGATATGTGATTTAGCATCCGGCGGAGATGCAATTTCAATTTTGTCATTCGCATTCTGGGAACCTTCTTTTTCCTGAAAATAAACAAGCTTGCCACCACAAGATGACAATAATAAAAAGGCCAGAAACAGTGTTGTTATTTTGATGCTGATTTGGTTCGGCATTTTGCAAAAATACATAAAATGTAGGGGAGTCTTGGGCTTATTCACGGCTCCGCCTCCTCAGTCACAGGATTGAGTAAAATTATTACTCAAAATTAAAGCAAAAGCCACATATCTAAATATATAGAAGGCTAAAATTTTATCAAGAAATTATGAACAATTGATAATCAGGAGTATACCTCGACCTGCAATAGTTGCTTGAGTTTTTGAATGGCAAATAAAATTTCTTCCATGGTATTGTATTTACCAAATGAGAAGCGAATCGCCATTCTGTCGGCAGGATGATTGAGTGCAGCCAATACATGCGATCCTTTCTGGGCACCGCTATTACAAGCAGATCCTCCGGAAACGCACACACCTTCGATATCTAACCGGAACAACATCATGTCATTCAAATGATGTGGAGGAAGGGAAACATTTAAAACTGTATATAAACTTCCTTCCGGGGAAATGTCTCCATTGAATTGTATCTCAGGGATGGCATTCTTCAGTTCCTCCATCATACAAGTTTTCAGAGACTGAATTTTTTGGTGCTGTTCTTCCATTTCGGCATAACAAATTTCCAATGCCAAAGCCATACCTGCAATGCCCGGAACATTTTCTGTCCCCGCTCTGGTATTCCTTTCTTGTCCGCCTCCGGTGATAATGGGTCCTGCCTTGAGTCGCTGATTTACATACAAAAAACCAACACCTTTGGGACCATTGAATTTATGTGCACTACAGGAGAGTAAATCAACGCCTAATGCTTCCGGAAGAATGGCATAATGACCCATAGTTTGAACCGTGTCACTATGGAAAATGGCATCGTATTTATGGCAGATTTCTCCTATTTCCTTCAAGGGATTTAAGGTGCCAATTTCATTGTTCGCATGCATCAGACTGACCAGACTTCCCGGATAGGCCTCCAATAACTCTTCCAAATGAGCGAGCTGAACCCTGCCATTGGATTCAAGGTTGACCATATGTACTTCTGCCAAACCCTTTTTCTGAATATCCAGCGAGGTGTCCAGCACGGCTTTATGCTCAATGGGAGAAGTGATAATGTGTTTAATTCCCCAATGTTTAACAGCGGTTCGAATGGCCAGATTGTCCGCTTCCGTGCCACCGGAAGTGAAAAATATTTCCGACGATTTTACTTGTAGCAGATCTGCAATTTTCTTTCGGTTTATTTCGAGTATGCCTTTTGCATTTCTTCCAATGCTATGTGTAGCTGATGGATTACCGTAGTTCTCTCTGTAAACCTCAGCAATAACATCAATTACCCTGGGATCGAGTGGGGTGGTAGCGGCATTATCTAAATAAACCCTGTTGATCATGCTTTACAATATTTTTCTTTAAATACGGGATGTTGTTGCTGATAACCCAAAATTCGATATAATAATTGAGCCAATGTGTATTCAGATAGTATATTTCCTTCAACAGGTGCAACTTCAACAATGTCAAAGCCTACTACCTCTCTTTGGCTACAAACTTCTTTGAGCAACTCAAGTGTTTCATACCACAATAGTCCTCCGGGCTCAGCGGTACCAACATTTGGGATAACCGAAGGGTCAAAACCGTCAGCATCAATGGTAATATAAACTTTAGAGTTCAGTGATTGAACCACTTCATGTTGCCAATGGCTTCTCGTTCTGATTTGATGAGCATACCACGTTTTTATATTGGCTGATTGGGCAATAAGGTCAGCTTCTTCCTTGCATTGTGCACGGATTCCAACCTGACTGATCTGAGGACCATGGTCATTGATTCTGGCCATTACAGATGCATGGGAATAGGGATTATTATGATAGGAGGCACGCAAGTCGCTGTGGGCATCTATTTGAAGCACGGAAATGTCCGGATTCAACGATGCGAAAGCTTTGTACAAGCCATAGCTGATGGTATGTTCAGCACCCAGACTAACCACAAATTTTCCGTTTTGTAAATGCTTTAGCGTTTCTTCTTCTATGAGTGCAACGGCTTCAGCATCAACTTTTTGGCCGAATTCAATCGGTTTTAAGGTACAAATTCCCGTGTTTTTGTAAGTCTCCATATCCAGCACTTCATCATAAAACTCCACATAATGGGATGCATCTACAATGGCGCCGGGACCTAAATAAGAACCGGATTTGTATGAACTTGTGTGTTCATACGGGATTTGCTGAATAACCACCGAACTATGCTCATAGGAACATAATTCAGGTTCTTCTATTCCAAGAAAATTTTCATCCGAAGTTAAATGTTCAATCATATTATTTCACCCGTTCAACATATTCACCGGTACGGGTATCCACTTTGATTTTTTCTCCTTGTTCAACAAAAAGAGGTACCATAACCTTTGCTCCACCTTCCAATTCGGCAACTTTCAGCGGGTTATTCGCTGTGTCGCCTTTTACTCCCGGCTCAGAATAAACTACTTCAAGTATTACGTGAGACGGCAGTTGAACGCTGATCGGATTTTCACTTTCGAATGAAATCAGCAATTGCATTCCTTCTTGCAAGAATTTGATCTGATCGCCAAACATCGCAGATGGTACCATAACCTGTTCAAAAGTTTCGTTGTTCATGCACACATACATGTCACCCTCCTGGTACAAATACTGATATTCGTGCACTTCAACCCTCAGTATCTCCACATCCTCGTCCGGTGAAAAACGATTCTCTGCCAGCTTGCCTGTTTTTACAATACGCATTTTGCCTTGATAAAACGCACGCAGGTTTCCTGGTGTACGATGTTGAAATTCAATTACTTGAGCCAATTCGCCATTGTATCGGATGAAGTTGCCCACGGTTAAGGATGATGCTTTTGCCATGAATTTTTTTTTTGCAAAAATAAGGATGCCGACCTGAAGTCACAAAAGACCCGGTTTGGCACTCTGATAAGAAATACTCCATCCGGTAAATTTCCTGTATGATATAAATTGCAGAACTATAACTAATATTGCATTGGATTTTGGTTCCGATATTTCGGATGAAAAGGGAACCGGGTGTAATTCCCGGACATTACCCGATGCTGTGATTTCCAGAATTCTTTTAC
>CAZTGZ010000046.1:17498-17704 GCA_964613385.1 uncultured Chitinophagaceae bacterium | reverse complement strand
GAATTAAAAAACGTGAGCTATAAAGTCGTGAAGGGTGACAATGACACCATACGTGTTGATATTGACGGCAGAAACTACACTCCACAGGAGATTTCGGCCATCATATTGCAAAAAATGAAAAAGACTGCTGAAGACTTCCTGGGAACAGAAGTAAGTGAGGCAGTAATTACCGTACCTGCTTATTTTAATGATGCTCAAAGACAAGC
>CAZTGZ010000046.1:12787-17488 GCA_964613385.1 uncultured Chitinophagaceae bacterium | reverse complement strand
CCGGAGAAATAGCCGGTTTAAAAGTACGTCGTATCATCAATGAGCCTACGGCAGCCGCATTGGCCTATGGTTTGGATAAGAAAAACCAGGACATGAAAATCGCCGTTTTCGATTTAGGGGGCGGTACGTTTGACATTTCAATTCTTGAACTGGGAGATGGCGTTTTCGAAGTAAAATCGACCAATGGAGATACCCATTTGGGAGGTGATGACTTCGATCAGGTTATTATGGATTGGCTGGCTGCAGAATTTAAGAATGATGAAGCCATCGATTTGCGTAAAGACCCTATGGCCTGGCAGCGTTTGAAAGAAGCGGCAGAAAAGGCCAAAATAGAATTGTCGAGCAGTTCAGAAACTGAAATCAATCTGCCCTATATCACCGCTGTAGATGGAGTACCCAAACACCTGGTGAGAAAATTGAGCCGTGCAAAATTTGAGCAATTGGCCGATACCCTGGTAGAAAGAACTCTGGAACCATGTCGCAAAGCTTTAGCTGATGCCAATATGTCAACCTCAGAAATTGATGAGGTCGTTTTGGTAGGAGGTTCTACCCGTATTCCTAAGATTCAGGAAGTAGTAGAGAAATTCTTTGGTCGCAAACCGAACAAAGGTGTTAATCCGGATGAGGTGGTTGCCATTGGAGCTGCCATCCAAGGTGGAGTATTAACCGGTGAGGTAAAGGATGTGTTGCTTTTGGACGTTACCCCGTTGTCATTGGGTATTGAGACCATGGGCGGTGTTTTTACGCGATTGATTGAATCCAATACCACCATCCCAACGCGAAAGTCAGAGGTATTTTCTACCGCGTCTGATAATCAGCCTTCAGTAGAAATCCACGTGTTACAAGGCGAGAGACCGATGGCAAAAGACAATAAGACCATTGGCCGTTTCCATTTGGATGGAATTCCATCTGCTCCACGCGGAGTGCCACAGATTGAAGTGACATTTGATATTGATGCCAATGGTATTCTCAATGTGAGCGCCAAAGACAAAGGAACCAACAAAGAGCAGAAAATCAGAATTGAAGCTTCAAGCGGGCTGAGCAAGGATGAGATTGAGAAAATGAAGAAAGAAGCAGAGGCAAATGCTGAAATGGACAAAAAAGCCAGAGAAGAAGCGGATGCCATTAATGCTGCAGATACGCTGATTTTCAGCACGGAAAAACAATTGAAAGAATACGGTGATAAATTACCGGCGGATAAAAAGCAGGCCATTGAAGATGCCCTGGCTTCTTTAAAAACCGCTCACCAGAGTCGTGATTTAGCCGGAATGGAATCAGGCGTTCAAAAACTAAATGATGCCTGGCAGGCAGCATCTCAGGATTTGTACAATGCTCAACAGCAGAATCCAGATGCCAATGGACAACCTAATCCGGAAACCTCAGAAAAAGACAATGTTCAGGACGTTGACTTTGAGGAAGTGAAATAATCGTCTGATCGATTTTTAATGAAAAAGGCCACTGAGAAGTGGCCTTTTTTTATACAGAAGCATTCGTCTAATCCTTTTTCTCCAGTATAATGGATAGTTTGTTGAAATCGGCCGCCGAATTGATTACTTTGGTGAATTGATCATAGTTCTCACGTGGCCAATAGATACAGTCATAGTATTCAAGACATTCGATAATCAGTTTATTCCCTTCTAATTTATAGGAGCTAACAAAGCCAATGCCGTCATTGCTTCGATCACCTACGCCTTTATAAACATTGTTAATATTGAGTTTTTCGAGCCCCTTGGGTACTCTGTTTTCAGGGATGATTAAAATTATTTTTCGGTAATAACTGTGAGGATATTCAACCGAAACCGGAGACTGTCTGGGTTTTTCATTGTACATCTCGTGTTGTTCACCGATTACCATTCCAATTTTAACTATAAAATGATCACCCGCTGTTTCCAACAGATTCTTGGATGTGAAATTCATATCAACCATACAAGGCTCATTGGCAGTTGTTAGATCATTTAAGTCGTCATTTTTATAAATTATGGACGAAAGTTCGGCGTCTTTGCTCACTCTTTTCAGATAATCTTCAAGTTTCTCCTTTTTTACATCAGGGTCCGTATATACAAAATTCAAACCTTTGATAATGTTCTGATATCCACCTTCTTCCATATGCATTTTCCCGACTACCTGACGTTTGGTTTCATCTACATTTAATTCAATGTTTAAATACTCCCTGCTGGCGCTGCTTGGCGGATGTTGGATCAATCCGATGGAGTACTTGGAAGTTAATAATTCATCACCCAGGTCAACAACTTTGGTTTGAATTGCTTTTTGTCCTAAAACGCTTGAAGGAGGAAGTCCGAGTCTCCAGACATAATTTTTATAATCAATGAACATTTTAACTTCGGGGAAGTATAAGTGATGAACGTCACCGAAATTAAATGTTTCAAAATTTTCATCAAATACCTTGTCATTTCGCTCGCATGTTGTCCATATTTCATATTTGATCTGGTTGTGATCAAAAAGATAAATATATAATCGAAGCATTCCCAAATCACTTGCCTGCCTTAATTTTAAAAGCTCCTTCATTGAATTGAATGGAACGGATTCATTATAGGCTATGTTTGATTTAATCCAATTTTCTATGATTCGGATTTTATTCTCTGTACCATTGGCCTCTGCGATTTTTAATTTCTTGCTGAGCTTGGCTATGTCAGAAGCAGAACTTTTTTTCTGTGAATTGATGTTGGTGAATATGATTTTGCTGTGATCTGCAAATGTCTTTTGACGAACCCTTCCTTTACTTTTAAAATACGCGAGTACATATTCAAACCTCATCGACTGCGCGCCATAATCCTGGTAATCTTCTTCTTGCAGCACCGGTACATTTGAAGCGCTTAATGCATAAATATTATAGTTCCCTCGTTTTTCATCTGTCATTTCGGGACAACCCTGATATTCCTTAAACTCAAATTCAACGGTTTCCGGAACCCGCATATGGAAATTATACGAGCGGATATATTCCTCTCCCTGTATATATTCATCGCCGTATTCTGAGATGTCATTTCTGGTTATAAAGAAATATTCAACTTCACCACCTTTTTCTACACCGTCTAAAGCGAGTATTCTGAACATATTTCCATCTTCTTCAATGGTCTTCATGTCATCTTCATCAAATTCCTTCAATACTCTGCCTGTTGAAGAATAGGCTCTGGCCCTCAGATCGATCAGATTGGAAACATCTGCGACCGGGATATAAATCTTATTATATTTTTCTACCCCTTTTTCCTCGTTAAGCCGAACTCTTTTATAGGTGAGTTTATATAAGAAGGCCAAGGTTAATTTCTCGGAAATTCTTGGTACTTCGATATAATGTGCCACCGTGTTTTGAATAATCACAATCGGTTCACGGGATTCACTATCCGATAACTGGGTTAATGCTTCCTCTTCAGGCCAGGGTGTCAGACTCAATAATTCAGAACGAACGTCCTTTTCAAATTTGATTAATTCAGGGATTTTCTCGTATTGAGAAAACGCAAAAAACGGTAATGCGAAAAGAACAAGGAAGGCTATTTTTTTCATAATAAAAGGGTATTATTGAGTTTGTAACACAAGATTCTGATTATAGGATAGAGCCAATTTCTCGACCATTTGATTCCATTCTTCAAAGGTGGACGGATCCATTTGCAATAAATCTGACCATAAAATTTGATGTAAAATTACGTGTTCATCCGTTACGCTATATTTAAAATTAAAACCAAAATATTTTGACTCAAACGAACTATTTGGTGGAATATTTTTCACTTTGAATCCTTGGGGGATCTCAAATTTGATCACTTTTTCGAAGCTTTGGGTATAGTCTAATTGAAAACCCCTGGTTCTATTTTTTATATCTATTTCCGATTCACCCCAGGTTCTGTCTAGATTGAGATTGATATATGTGTTTTCATTAATTTGATGTATGTAATGCGGAATTTGAAAATCATATATGATCTGAAGTTGGGAATCCTGGTGCACCTTTTTTGGATATTCAATCAGGGTTACAGAACAATTGTTTTGACCAAGCTCAACGTAATTCTCAAGCATTTCTTCATGTTCTTTTTCTTCCGTAAAATACAAAGTCGAACTGATACTGAACTTTGGCAATCCATTTACTTTGGTAATACCTCTTCCACTTACTGTGTCTCCAACAATTCGTACTGAAATGGAGTCGATGGTTTTATTTCTGTCGTGCCCAACGATCGGAATATATTCTAACAAAAAAGAATCCTTCGCAATGCTAATCATCCCTTGTTTTCCCTGAACAAAATCACTGGGGTAATCAATACTCAGGTTGCTGCTGGTCCCGTCTAAAAAATACCAGCGATTTTCGATTCGAACTGCCGCTATCATATGATTGGCAATGCCCATGACCTGCATTTCATCGAATCGATAGGGCAGATCTGTAGTACCTACCCAGCAATGATAGGCCTCCAATCCCGCCAGGTTCAGCATGGTTACCAATAAATTGGAAATGTCTTTACAGTCACCATATTTACGTTCAAATACTTCATTGGGTTTTCTTGGAACAAATCCTCCCAGACCATCCTCTATGGCGATGTATTTGATTTTGCTCTGCAGATAATAATATATGCTTTTTAGTTTTTCCAGGGCCTCGGCGCCCATCAATAACTCCGTTCGCTGCAACCATGCCGGCGCCGATGCTGTTTCTTCCATTGCCATTTCTTATCTTATTTTTGCGGCAAAAATAGTAAACGTCGGCGG
>CAZTGZ010000046.1:0-12777 GCA_964613385.1 uncultured Chitinophagaceae bacterium | reverse complement strand
TTTTCCGGGGCCTCATCTTCAGGATTAATCAAAGAATCTACCGTGCGCTTTATGGCGTCCTGTGGCGGTTCAACGCCTTTTATCAGCAACGAGTAGTAATAGTCATAAAGCGATTGAGTGTTCTTCATAAATGATACAGAACCTGCTTTACTTTCATATTCCGATATATAAATGAATATATGCGGCTCTGAATAATTTATGCTCGTTGCATTTGATTCGCCCTTGACTTTGGCAAAATTGGATCGGGACCAGGTGTAAATTATATTGTTGCCCTGGGCAGTTTGAACGAATTTAATATCATCTGTCGGGTTTTTGATTAAATACTTCAGGGTAATTCTCTTATCCGCAATCACCTTGAATTCAGATTCTAATGTTGGACTCATGTTGGCAAAATAGAACTTGCCTAAGAAATGCGGATCCGTTATAAATTCCTGACTTTCTTTGACCCCGATAGCACCTTTCACAGGATGTGGGTACGAAAAAGATATCGTAGTTACATCATCATAAAACACCCCTTCGCTCGTGTTTTTATTAATTTCGAAGTCCTTAACTGGTTCTTTACTATAAGACTTTTTCTTCGGATTTGGATAGCGTGTATACGCCTTATAATAGTCGATCTTATTGAGAAAATCCGTGAAGTGAAACTCATCATACGCGTATCGCATTCCAAAATCGTTGGTAAACATGATTTCAGAATAACTATTCCTTTTAATGGTGATTTTGTCATTTGAGATACCCAAATTCATGGTCTCGTTGTTTTTTAAAAAGACCATGGGTTCTGAAGAATATTCTTTCAGAATCTGGGCATATTCCGCATTCTGAGACCGCGCCTGAATACCGAGATGAAATAATATTGTATAAGCGATTAATCTCCTAATCAACACGTTCATCATACAAGTAGTTTATAGTTTCAGATAACACACCGTTTTTGTAAATTTTTACGGGTCCCTGTAAAAATCCATACTCGTAATTAGACTCTTTTTTGAGTTTCCCGTTGGGATAATATTCTGTTTGCTTACCTGATTTGTAGTTGTTTTCATAATTCGTGTAAATCTGAGTATTCCCATTTTCGTAATACTCAATCAGCGGGCCGTTTTCGTGACCATATTTATAGATTACCTCAAATTCTTTTTTCCCGTTGGGATAATACTTGATATACTGACCATTTCTTTCTCCATTCACCAAAGAAATCTGAACGCTTACCTGGCGATTGGGATAATAGAAAGTGATATCGGCTGTTCCATTCTTAATCAATACGCTATCCATTTTCTGTCCGTTCTTGTCAAAACCTGAATACGCTATGGGTGTTCCCCAATGATGATAAAGACTATATTGCAAAGAGCCTTCCGGTGAATAATATTTAAACCATCCATGTTTTGAACCCTGATAATAAGTACCGGTAGACATTAATTTCCCATTTTCGTGATAATTAAGGTCTTCCCCATGTTCTTCCCCATCTCTGAAAAAGGTCTTCCCTCTAAGGCTCCCATCTTCATATAGATAGGTTGAAATACTGTCTAACCTTCCAAATTTGTAATGATTAATGGTTCTCAGAATTCCATTGTTGTCGTAATATTTTTGGTCACCGTGTTTAACATCATTGATGAAAAATTCTTCCGACCTGATTTTTCCGTGAAGCCAATATAAAATTTGTTTCCCTTCTCTTTTGCCATTTCTGTAGTTAAAATGAATGATTGGTTTACCATCGGATGTTTTGTTGGTCAGATTTCCATAAGGGAAGCCAATTGTATCTGTTGAAACCCAGCTATGTTTAATATCATAATAGGTGTATTTACTCATCAATCCTTCTTCGAAATCTTCAATATACCTTAATTTTCCATTAGGATAATAGGAAAAATAACTGCCAACTTTTGTTCCTTCCAAATAGTAACGTTCGCTGGCCGGATTTTTATTGGCATAATATACTTTCCAAACTCCTTCGGGCTCACCTTCAACATAGTTGCCTTCTTCGTATTTATTGCCGTTCACGTAATAATCAATAAAATAGCCATGCTTCAGATTGTCCTTTTCCTCATATTTACTATCCAGAATTTCACCGGCTACAAACGTTTCTACCTTGCCATTAAATTTACCGGAATTGTCAAAGGTTTTTGTATGCGTTAGGGCTCCACTCCAATTGTAGAATTTCCATTCGCCGACACGGTAATCTTTTTTCACTTTCCCTTCCTGAATTTTGATTCCCATGGGATTATACTGTTCCAGCCATTTTTCAGAACCTGAACTTTCTAAACTGTAAATGATCTTTCCTGCTTTATCGTAAAAAGTCACATTTTTTAGCTTTCCTTTTGATTCATTGTATTCGGCATATATTTTTCCATCGATATCAAAATGTTTTGTAACTCCAACCTGATCTCCTTTTTTGTAATTTTTTTCCGTGTCCATATTGCCATTTTCATAATACGTCGTATGCGTGCCATCTAAATAGCCATTGTCAAAATTATACGTCTCCTTCACTTTTCCACTCTTGTAATATTCTGCAACGGGACCATGACCGTTGCCATTTACATAGTTCATTTTTATGTTCAACTCACCGGTCAAATAATAGTAATAAGTCTCCCCGTGAAGCAGGTTGTTTTTCAAATTCGATTTCAAATACAATACGCCATTCCAATGATATTCCAGCAATTCACCATCTATCTGTTTGCTGTCTTCATATTTAATTGATTTTTTAAATTGACCATTGTCGTGATAGTATTTAATCAATCCCTCAATTTTCTTGTTTTCAATGGGTATTTCCGTAGCCAATACTCCGTTTGGATAATAGTTTTGAAGTACTTTGTCATAATCGCCATCTTTAAAATATTCAACGGATTTAATTTGCCCGTTTGAGTAATATTTGGTGACCTTAAATTCATCGCTGCTTTCAAATTCAGTAATGCTGTTCAATTGTGCTTTTTCGTCGAAATACTCCCATTTTCCTGTTTTGGATCCATCCGAAAATGAACCTCGGCTTTTTATTTCACCATTGTTGTAATAGTAAGTATAGTGACCATTTTTTGATTTAAATCCTACATTATAGTCATAGAATTCATCAGTGGGTATGGTACAAAACAAATTGCCGTTGTTATACAAGTACAAATGTTTACAAACTTCATTGTCCGTTTGGTTTTTGGACATATAGGTATGTCGTTTCACCAATAATTCGTTATAAAAAGAAGCATAACTTTTATTAATAGCGGATTCATATTTTTTATAGGTCTTCTTGGATTCTTCATTTTCAACAGTAGAAGTCATCCGATACAAGACCAGGGGAAATTCATTAGCTTTCCAGAATCTAACCACAATCGGAACGATATGGTCATAATACCAGCCCTTTCCTTCCGGATTCATTTGAATTCGATTGTTTACCAGGTGCAGGCAGTTTACCAACTCAACAAAAGGCAACTTTACAGCAGGCTTTACCTTATATCTTGGATCTAATTCACTCTTGGATCTGATAATTTCGTCTATTTCTTCAAAATTATTTTCGTCTTGATCAAATATCTTGAAAATGCTGTCTTTGTCAATGACCACTTCGCCTTTGGCGATTTCCTGAATATGAAACAATGCTTGTATTTTGATATCCGGACTTTCTGAAACAAAGGCGGCCATTTGATAAGATAGAATTGCCGGAATGAAATAATTGTTTGCTTCACACAATTGCCCCATCAGATAATGCGCACGGTCAAACAGAAAATTGATCTGCAAACATGTGTCTAAATAAAGGAAAGCTTGTTTCGGTTTATTGTTTCTTGAACAAGCAGATGCCATTTCAGCATAATAGCGATAGTAATTGGGGTAGTGCTGCAATCCTCTTCTGTAGGCTTCGAGCGCTTTTTCAAGTTGTCCGCTTAAGCTGTAGGCGTTGCCGATTTGTTGAAAAATTATGGCGCGATAAGGAGTTTTTTTGGTAAGTGCTTTTTCAAAAGACATGATGGCTTTGTCATATTCCTTGAGATTGATATAAGTTAACCCAATTTCATAAATAGCCATATTGTAATTGGTGTCATTTTCAGGTATCTGTTGAAATTTGAGCAGCGCCTTGTCATATTTTTCCTGATCAAAATATTCGATGCCATCATCTATTAATTCACCTGAATTTACGAGGTTAATTCTTTCCTGGGCATGCAGCGTAAAACAGGTTAACACGAAAAAAGTGGTGATGATGATTGATTTCATAAAATGACGGATATGTGTTCAAAAATAAGATTCTGTTGTAATTTCAATATATGTGCTGAGTTTTTATTGAAAATTTTATGAAGACTTTTCTTCCAACAAATCAAAGTTTTGCATGCTTTTTCTCAAAAGAATTTGACGTTTTGAGATATTTTCCGGGAACTTTTTTTGTATAAAAATAGCCTCTTACGAGGGCCGAAGTTTCATGACAAAACACATTCAAATATTTTTTACTTTTACAGCCCAAAATTTGACACTTTGAAACTTGGAATATTAAAAGAAACGGATCCTTTTGAGCGGAGGGTAGCACTTACGCCGGCCGCTGTGAAACTATTGGTGGGCAAAGGTTTTACCGTTCTGGCGCAGACCGGTTGTGGCCTTGCTTCTTCTTTCGACGATGCCTCTTATACAGATGCAGGCGCACAAGTGATGAGCGATGCGGCATCCCTTTGCCAAAACAGCGATGTTTGGCTGCGAATTAACCCACCTTCAGAAGATGAAATGAGCTTGCTCAGTTCTTCAAAAACATGGGTAAGCCAGCTTTTTCACAAAAATCGCCCGGAAATGATTGCCGCCATGGCAACCAAAGGCATTTCCGCCATATCTATGGATGCAATTCCTAGGATTTCAAGGGCCCAAAGTATGGACGTTTTGAGTTCCCAAAGCAATTTGGCCGGATATAAGGCCGTGATATTGGGAGCCGGTGAAATGACCAAAATATTCCCAATGCTGATGACCGCTGCCGGAACGGTTAAACCTGCAAGGGTATTGATATTTGGCGTCGGCGTTGCCGGTTTACAGGCTATTGCCACCGCCAAGCGCTTAGGTGCTATAGTTGAAGCCACCGATGTGCGTCAAGAAACCAAGGAACAAGCGGAATCACTCGGAGCTAAGTTCATCAGCGTGGAGTCCCAGGGAATTCAAACAGCCGGGGGGTATGCCACAGAAGTGACCGAAGAGTATCTCAAAAAACAGAAAGAGGCGGTAAACCATAGTCTGGCGCAAGCCGATCTGGTCATTACCACCGCGTTGGTACAAGGCAAAAAAGCCCCGCTGTTAATTACGGAAGAACAACTCGGGCTAATGAAAAGGGGAGCGGTAATCGTTGACATGGCTGTGGAACAAGGCGGTAACTGCGCACTCAGTCAGGTAGGTGAAACCATTGAAAGAAATGGGGTGAGAATCATCGGGCCCCGCAACCTGGCTGCCTCCGTTGCCAACAATGCCAGCGAACTATACGCACGCAATATGGTGACATTTTTAACCCATATAGCCACGCCCGAGGGTTTTACATTTCAAATGGATGACGAAATTGTGCGCGATACATTAATTATTCGCGATGGACAGGTTTTAACGAATAATCCCTCATAACATGCAGGAAATATTGAATTTTTTAGGAGAAAATATGCAGATGATCTATATCGTGATCCTATCTGTATTTGTGGGTGTTGAAGTGATAGGTCATGTGCCGTCAGTTTTGCATACCCCATTAATGTCGGGTGCCAATGCCATTCATGGAGTGGTCATTATCGGAGCCATAATTGTGATGTTAAACGCAGACCCTGAACATACGCTGGCCCTTGTATTGGGATTTCTGGCCGTTTTTCTGGGTACGCTCAATGTTGTTGGTGGATTCGCGGTTACAGACCGTATGCTTGAAATGTTTAAAAAGAAAAAGCCATGAGCAAGTACTGGATAGATATCATATACCTGATCAGTTCTGTCACCTTTGTGGTGGGCTTGAAAATGCTCAGCAATCCAGAAAAGGCCCGTAAAGGAAACCTGTGGGCTGCTTTTGGAATGACCCTGGCCATCGCAGGAACCATTTTTCTGCATCCGGGCAAAGTGCCGGCCATCATTTATATACTGATATTTGCAGCACTGGCATTGGGAACATTGGTGGGATTGATCACTGCCAAAAGGGTACAAATGACCAAAATGCCTGAATTGGTCAGTATTTTTAACGGAATGGGAGGCGCCTGTGCGGCCCTTATTTCACTGATGGAGGCCGATCATCTGATCGCACAATTTCAAAATCCCATCGCCCTGTTATTGTTCACAATACCCGGAACCGCAGAAGCCATTCAAATGAAGTTTCTGGTCATTTTGGCCGCCCTCATCATCGGATCGGTATCCTTTTCAGGAAGTATCATCGCTTTTTTGAAGTTGAATGGAACTTTGAATAAACCCATACGCCTGCCTTACTACAATATCGTGAATACCATCATTATGATAGGTTTATTCGTATTTGGTGCATGGATAGTATTTGCTGAAGATTCTTTGAGCATGCCGGCCATTTATTTGCTGTTCGCGCTCAGTTTGGTGTATGGAGTATTGTTCGTTTTTCCGATCGGAGGGGCAGATATGCCTGTGGTAATATCCCTGTTAAATTCGTTTACGGGCCTGGCCGCGGCGTTTGGCGGTTTCCTGTACAACAATCAGGTGATGCTCACCGGAGGAATTTTGGTCGGATCCGCCGGTACCTTGCTTACCTTGGTGATGTGTAAAGCGATGAATCGCCCTTTGAGCAACGTGATTTTCGGAGCATTTGGGGGAGGTTCGTCTGAAGGAAATCGGGAAGTAAGCGGTTCCATCAAGGAAATAGGGGTAAGCGATGCGGCAGTGTTGATGAATTATTCAGGCAAGGTAATCATCGTTCCGGGTTATGGGCTGGCTGTAGCGCAGGCTCAGCATGTGATCCATGAGTTGGAAACTCTGTTGGAAGAAAGAGGGGTAGAGGTGAAATACGCCATCCATCCGGTGGCAGGTCGTATGCCGGGACATATGAACGTATTATTAGCCGAGAGCAATGTAGCCTACGAAAAACTGGCTGAAATGGAAGAAGTGAACCCCGAATTCAGCAGTACCGATGTGGTGTTGGTGGTGGGTGCCAATGACGTGGTAAATCCTGCTGCACACAATGACCCATCGAGCCCGATTTACGGAATGCCCATTTTGGATGTCGAAAATGCCAAACATATCATTGTGAATAAAAGGAGCATGAATGCGGGATATGCAGGTATCGAAAACGAACTTTTCTTTAATACCAAAACATCCATGCTGTTCGGCGATGCTAAAGGCGTTCTTACGAAGCTGGTTGAGGAGCTAAAAACCCTTTGATTGAGACTTTTTTTTTCAGATTCCAGGGCTGAAGGCAGTTTTGTGTTAGAAGGAGATGAATTTCGTCACCTTCAGGTACTCCGACTTCAAGCCGGTGATGAGTTGTTCATCACGTGTGGCGATGGTTATCTACATACTTGTCGGGTACAAAGCATCGGGAAGAAGATGGCAGTCGCAGAGATTTTGAGTTCTGAATTTCAGCAGAACCCGTATAGAAACAGTGTGTTTGTAGGGCAATTAAAACATCCCGACCGCATGGAATGGATGGTTGAGAAACTTACGGAAATCGGGGTACTGGAAATCGGATTCATCCATGCAGATCTTTCTGAAAATCGCAATATGAAGTTGGAAAGGCTAAACCGATTGGCTGTTTCGGCCATGAAACAGAGCCTCAAGACACATTTGCCTTCCATTTTTTTATTGAAAAATATCGAAGAGGCTTTGCATCGCGCGCAGGGAAAAATGCTCTTGTTGGGACATTGTTATGATGATTTGGAAAGAATTCCTTTGAGTCTGGTACAAAAAAAGGATGATCCTGTCGTTATG
Organism: uncultured Chitinophagaceae bacterium; assembly: GCA_964613385.1. GTDB lineage: Bacteria > Bacteroidota > Bacteroidia > NS11-12g > UBA9320 > CAZTGZ01. The sequence goes on along the minus strand of CAZTGZ010000046.1, from coordinate 4,935 downwards.
TTCATTGGTCCCGAAGGAGATTTTAGTCGGGAAGAGGTAAATTTGGCGCTTGAAAAAGGAGCCCATGCCGTGTCATTAGGTGCCACCCGATTGAGAACCGAAACGGCAGCTATGGTCGCTTTGGCTTTGTTGAATGATAAACCATGATTAAAAAATTAATCCTACTCATAATTTGTGTGCCTCTGTTAGGATCGGCACAAAACTATTCATTGCAAATTGCGCGATTGAAGTACAGCGGCGGGGGAGACTGGTACGCCAACCGAACCGCATTACCCAATCTTATCCGTTTTTGCAATCAGCAGCTCAATACCCTGATTGATCCGCAGGAAGCCGTGGTGGAAGCCGGAAGTTCAGAGGTGTTCAATTTTCCGTTTATATATTTGACCGGACACGGAAATTTTGTTTTTTCGGACAAAGAGGCCGATAACCTTCGTAAATATTTGATGGGGGGTGGCTTTTTGCATATTGATGACAATTATGGTCTGGATCCCTTTGTTCGACCTCAGATGAAAAAGGTATTTCCTGAACTCGAGTTCATAGAATTGCCCTTTGAACATCCCATTTATCATCAGAAATTTCCTTTTAAGAACGGATTGCCCAAAATTCATGAGCACGATAAAAAGCCTCCGCGAGGTTATGGATTGATCTATGAGGGGCGATTGGTCTGCTTTTATGATACAGAATGCGATCTGGGTAATGGCTGGGAAGACAAAGGTATCTATCCCGAAGATACAGAAGAAACCCGTCTGAAGGCCCTCAGAATGGGCGCAAATCTGATTCAATACGTATTTACGCACTGAAACCTTATGCATCTGTTATTTTTTGTGAATCCAAAATCCGGAGGCAAATCGAAATCCCGATTTGTAAAAGATCTGGAGCAATATTTGGATGCAAGTCGCTTTACCTGGGATTTGGCCGAGTGGACGGATGTAGATTTTGAGGTGGCATCCATACAGGGAGAAATTGATAAAGCCGACGCACTGATTGCCGTGGGAGGAGATGGAACGGTAAATTATCTCGGGCAGGTTTGCATGCGGTATGGTAAATCCCTGGGCATCATAGCCCTGGGGTCTGGCAATGGGTTCGCCCGTCACCTGGGATTGCCCTTGGAATCAGAGGCAGCCATCCGACGATTGAATCAGGCTACTTTGCAAAGGGTTGATGCCATTAAAGTGGATAACCGGTGGTGTTTTAATATATCGGGAATTGGATTCGATGCACATGTGGCCCATGAATACGCAAAAACCGGAAGCCGCAGATTAATGGGTTATGCAAGGTTAATTGTCATGGGACTCGGCAACTTCAGGCCCATCGGTCCCCGTGTGGTTATTGATGGGGTTTTACAAAAGCAACGAAATCTTTTTATGATGGGTGTGGCCAACGGAAGCCAATGGGGATATGGATTTAGCATCAACGGAGAAGGCTGTTTAGACGACGGTGTGATGGAGGTGTATATGATTGGCAAATTGCCCATTTGGAAATTACCGGGCTTACTGATGAAATCGAGAAAAAGCAGATTACACGAAGCCCGGGAGGTAACCCTGACTTCGGCGGCAAAATTGCAGATTTCAGATGTGAAACCCATCAAGGTGCATATTGATGGAGAACCCTATACATTGGGTAACCAGGTAGATATGGTGTTGGAAAAAGGAGCCGTAGAAGTATTTTATTGACCATGTCGAAAAAGAAAGATAGAAATAGAAATCAGGAAGGGATGGTTTATTCGACCACCGATCAAAATTCGGGATCGGGTTTGTTTAATGGGCTCAAAAAGCTGCAATTTGGAGATGAGGGAGAGGTTACTGAGGATTTGGTGGAGTCAAATGTCATTGATTCTGTTGATGTTAAGGGAAGATTACTGTATTTATCCCTGGATCGAAAGAGAAGAGCCGGAAAACAGGTTACCCTGATTGAAGGCATGCAAGATGCGGAAGAATCGAAACGGTATGCCGTGAAATTGAAACAACTTTGTGGAGCCGGAGGCAGCTTCGAGGAGGATTGCGTCATAATTCAGGGCGATCATCGCGAAAAAGTCATGATTTTTCTCATAAAAGAAGGATTTAAAGTCAAAAAAAAGGGGGGTTAATCAAACTGAAACCGCAAAATAGTATCTTTGCGCCCCTAAAAAATAAGTCAAAATAGTACACATGAAGCAACATCCTATTACCGACCGTGTAATGTCTCTGGCAGGAGCGGTTAATGTGCAGTTGAGTCCTGATGAATTAATTCAGAAGGCTTTGGATAGAAATGAAGGAGTCTTAACCGATAACGGAGCTTTGGCTGCAGACACAGGCGAGTTCACCGGACGCTCACCGAAGGATAAATTTTGTGTATACGATGAAAAGACAGCCGATTCAGTTTGGTGGGGAACCATTAACAATCGTTTTGAGGATGCCCATTTTGATGCATTATTGGAGAAAGTGATTCAGCACTACGAAGGAAAGGAAATCTTTGTCAGAGACGCCTATGCCTGTGCCGATCCAAACTATAGATTGAACATTCGGGTGGTGACCGAAACCGCTTATCAGAATTTGTTTGCCAATAATTTGTTTCTGCGTCCGGCTGCAGGTGAAGAGAACACTCCGGACTGGATTATCCTGGCGGCTCCATCCTTTCTGGCAAATCCGGAAGTGGATCATACCCGTCAGCACAATTTCAGCATCCTGAATTTCAGTAAGAAGATCATTTTAATCGGAGGTTCGGGTTATACCGGAGAGATTAAGAAGGGAATATTTACCGTATTGAACTATGTATTGCCGAAAGAGCATGGTGTTTTGAGCATGCATTGTTCGGCCAATATTGGTGAAAGAGGAGATACGGCTTTGTTTTTCGGATTGTCGGGAACGGGAAAGACCACATTGAGTGCCGATCCGGCCAGGAAACTGATTGGAGACGATGAGCACGGTTGGTCAGAAAGCACCGTATTCAATTTTGAGGGCGGCTGTTATGCCAAGTGTGTGAATTTAACCGCCGAAAGTGAGCCTCAGATATGGAACGCCATTCGCAGGGGTGCGTTGGTGGAGAATGTGCGCTTTTTTGAGGGAAGTAACCGGGTGAATTACGAAGACATTTCGGTTACGGAAAACACCCGTGTAGCCTATCCGATTGACCATGTGGACAATATTGCGGTTCCTTCGGTAGGTAAGGCTCCGGAGAATATTTTCTTTTTGACCTGTGATGCTTATGGCGTATTGCCACCCATTTCGAAATTAGACAATGGACAGGCCATGTATCAGTTTATATCCGGGTATACGGCAAAAGTAGCCGGAACGGAAGCCGGGGTAACCGAGCCAACGGCAACATTCAGTGCCTGTTTTGGCGCTGCCTTTTTACCCTTGCATCCGACCACTTATGCGGGAATGTTGGGCGAAAAACTGAGCCGCAACCCGAATGTGCGTGTTTGGCTGATCAATACAGGCTGGAGCGGTGGTTCTTATGGCACCGGTAGTCGTATGAAACTGAAGTATACGAGGGCTATGATTACAGCGGCCTTGAACGGACAATTGGATGGCGTGGAATACGAGAAACATCCGGTGTTCGGATTGCATTTCCCAACGAGCTGTGAAGGTGTTCCTTCAGAGTTGCTGAATCCGAGAAATACCTGGGCAGATCCGGCGGCTTATGACCAGAAGGCCAACCATTTAGCCGGTTTGTTTAATGAGAACTTCGCGAAATACGCCGATGCGGCATCGGAAGAGATAAAGGCTGCTGCCCCAAAGGCACTGAGCAGTGCGGGATAATCCCGGCCAATAGATTTGAAAAGCCCGTTCATTGAGCGGGCTTTTTTGTTGGGTTGGGTTTGTCAGCGGACTTTAGCGAACAGCCGGATATTTTGCCCTTAAAGTTCTTTCTCCCTCTGTCGCAAGAATGAGGCAAGGCATGCGCATTGGCTTCTTATGACAAATATCCTAATAGGTTCAGATTCAAAGCTGGTTGGATTGGTGCGATTAAATATACACCGGGTCATATTGAATAACCCACCGAATTCACTGATTGTCCTAACTCCCAAAGAATTTAATAAATTGCATTAAATAAGTCCGATAACTTGATCTAAAACAGTCTGATAAATTGGGATGAGATCAAATCAGAATTGAAAGATGATATTAGTTAAAGAGAGCCCTGATGGATAGGGAAGCTTTTTAATTTGAAAAATGAAAAATATAAAAGTAATATTAATATTAATTACAGTTTTGAGCTGTAATGACCATCAAGTTCGAAGTTCAGGTTTTCCTTTAAAAACATTTACAATCGGCCGACTGAATTTAAAATTGCCCGGTTATTATTCCCAATTTATTCCCAAAGATTCTGTAAATAATGATGAGATTTATTTTACCATCATGGACACTGTCGTATTAAATGCGCATAAAGATTTTTACGGTTATTTAGGTGATTTTGATGAATATGCTAACCAAAAGGAATGTCAAAATACATTCGACACTATTGGCGATATGTTAATATGTATTTCGACTGCCGAAATAGACGACCCTTATAATTCATTTAAAAGGTTAGAAAATGAAATTTCAGTAGCCTTTTTTGATCTAAGAAAATTTAGGTATGACATTTTTCACAAAAAAATAGATAGTAAAAGAAGGTATGTATTATTAGCATTTAGAAAAGCTTCTGGTTGTTATCTATCTAAATTGGATAGGAATGAATTAATTAATGCTGTTAGACAATCAACTATGAGAGAATGATGAAATTGTAAGTACCCCTAATAATCGGACTGGTTAATAATAGACAAAAAAGCTAATTTTAACCAAACAATGAAAAGAACAAAATTTACTGAAAGTCAAATCATTAAGGCACTTAAAGAAGAAGAAACAGGCCGAGCTGTATCTGACATTTGCCGGGAATTAGGTGTCCACAAGCAAACTTTTGACAACTGGAAAAAGAAGTATGCGGGAATGAATGGGGATCAACTAAAGCGACTGAAGG
>CAZTGZ010000045.1:0-18342 GCA_964613385.1 uncultured Chitinophagaceae bacterium | reverse complement strand
GTAGGAATGACCAAAAAGGAAAAAATATGCATAGTTGGAGCTGGAATGAGTGGCTTAACAGCGGGTATTTATCTGCATAGGTCAGGCTTTGATGTGGTGATATGCGAATCAGACTTAAAACCCGGAGGTAAAGTTCAGTCGGACCTATATAATGGGTTCATATTGGATCGCGGTTTTCAGGTTTTCTTTTCAGCATACCCCGAAGCCTTGAATCTGCTTGATTCGAAAGTAATGCACTGGCAATCCGTACCAGCCAGTGTTCAGGTTTATGACAAGGGAAAGTTATTCTTCTTTCGGGATCCATTTTCAAGTATTAGCGCATTCTTCCTGTCGCTTTTTGACCGAAATACAAAATTCGAAGACAAGTGGGCAATATTTAAACTGAACAGGAAACTTAAGCAGGTATCAGAAGATAAAATATTCGAGAAATTCGAAGTAAAAACTTCCAGCATCTGGAGAAAATACGGATTTTCCAATCGGCTGATTAACAGACTATTGAAGCCCTTTTACACTGGAATTTTCCTGGAAAAGGACATGAACACTTCCAGAAGAATATTCGATTTCACTTTTAAAATGATGTCAGGCGGAGATGTTGTGCTACCGGCCGGAGGTATGGGCTCAATTGGCATTCATTTAGCCAATCAACTGGGAAAAGACCGGGTTTTATACAACCATAAAGTAGTAAAAATAGCAGATCAGCAAGTCATGCTTGAAGACGGCAGTTCGATCGAAGCCGACAGGATCGTTTTGGCAACCGAATACAATCATTTGATCTCAGAGAACAGTCCGGTGGAAAAAGTTGATTATGTGGGCACCTGCTGTTTTCAATTTGAATCCCATATTTCTCCCTTTGAGCAAAAGTGTCTGTGGTTAAATGCAGATTCTGACAAGTTCGTTCATTCTATCGCGGTGATGTCTGATTGGGTACCCTCATATGCCCCTTCGGGTAAATGCCTCATATATGTGAATATTGTCGGTATACCTGAATTGAGTGATGGCAATTTGGAAGCCGCTGTTATGTCGGAGCTCAAAGAATATACACAGGGCAAATCGGATGCCTGGAAACTGCTTCGTCTGCTAAAAATTCCAAATGCCTTGCCAAAACAGACCTCTGTATTGGGAAAAAGGCATGCCGATACTTTTCGGATAAATAATCATCTGTATATATGTGGAGACCATTTGTTATATGGCTCTATCAATGCCGCCATGAAAAGTGGCAGACTCGTTGCCGAAGAAATAATACAGGACTATCGGAGAAATCATGCAGGGGAAAAAGGAAGTTCCTCAAGAAAATCTAAATAATTCTGTAGTTTCGGTATTCACCGGGACGCCATCCCGTTAATTTTTCGAGGTAGTATAGAAGTTTATTCTTAAATCCAAAATTCTTCCTCGTAGGATCGCTGCTAAATTGCCAATTCATCTGATTGATCCTCTCGGTCATTACTTTTGGATGAGAGCCTTTGAAAAGGGCTAGAGAATCAATTTTGGAGTAATCAAATTCCGTTGTAGGGTCAAACCGTTCTTGTATCCACTCGTCGTTATGCCAGTATTTGTTGGCCTCTAATTGCTTGGCCATCTGGTATTTCGGATGTCTGACCCAACCGTAATGATAAATCTCAGCCGAAGTTGGTTTAACCCTTAGCTTTCGTTCATGGATGCGAAATCCCTGAGCATCTCTGTAAGATGTTAAGCCTTGTTTAGGACGAACAATGCGTATTTCCTTTCGGTACCAACTCCTGGAATCGGCAACAAAATCAAAGGAACCATAAAAGTGCCTGTAATCGAATAGCAATCCCTCTACATTCGGATCATCCTTCCACCTGAGCATCGTTTCATGCAATGAATCCAGATATTGCTCATGCAAACATTCATCCCCCTGAATATAAAATGCCCAATCGGCTTCAGGAGAAATATGCTTGAGCGCCTTATTCGTTTCTATCGCCAATACCCTTCCTCCTTCGCGAAGGTTATCATCCCAAATGGTATCAATTATTCGTATTTTGGATGAATTCAGACTTTGTATTAGTTCGCGGGTGCCATCCTCACAATTTCCCAGTGCAATGACCATTTCGTCGCAAAGCGGGAGTATGCTTAAAACTGCTTCCCTGATGGGATAGTCCAATTTAACGGCATTTCTGATAAATGTAAATCCTGAAACAAACATTGATATTGCAAAACTACTTTGCCGGGGTTGAATTGCCCCACCTCTCTTGGAAATTAAATTAATTTTGCAGCATGTGGTACAACAACATTCTGGAAACAATTGGTAATACGCCTTTGGTAAAACTCAATAAATTGATGGAAGAACACGGCATCAAGGCTACAGTTCTGGCCAAAATTGAGACCATGAATCCCGGGAACAGCATCAAGGACAGGATGGCATTAAAGATGATTGAGGATGCAGAAAAAGCAGGAATACTAAAACCGGGATTTACCATTATTGAAGGAACCAGTGGCAATACAGGTATGGGTTTGGCCATAGCTGCTGTTATTAAAGGGTATAAATGCATCTTCACCACAACCGACAAACAGAGTCGTGAAAAAGTAGATGCACTCAAGGCATTTGGAGCTGAAGTAATTGTTTGTCCGACGGACGTTGAACCGGAAGATCCGAAGAGTTATTATAGTGTTTCCAGTCGATTGATCAATGAAATTCCCAATAGCTGGAAACCAAACCAATACGACAATCTCAGCAATACTCAGGCGCATTATGAACAAACCGGGCCGGAAATCTGGAAACAAACAGAAGGAAAAATTACCCATTTGGTTGTAGGTGTTGGTACGGGAGGCACCATTTGTGGAACAGGCAAGTACCTTAAAGAACAAAATCCTGCCATTAAAATATGGGGAATAGACACCTACGGTTCAGTTTTCAAGAAGTATAAAGAAACCGGTGAATTTGATAAAAACGAGATTTACCCGTATATCACCGAAGGAATCGGAGAAGATTTCCTGCCTAAGAACGTTGACTTTAGCCTGATTGATCATTTTGAAAAAGTAACGGATCGCAATGCAGCAATTTTCACACGGGAACTTCCCCGTAAAGAAGGGATTTTCGTTGGCAATTCAGCCGGAGCTGCCATTGCAGGTCTCATACAAATGAAAGACAAATTGACGGAAAACGATGTGGTAGTTGTTATTTTTCACGATCATGGCACCCGGTATCTGGGAAAAATGTTTAATGATGACTGGATGAAAGAAAGAGGTTTCCTCGAAACTAAAAAACCAAAACAGGCCAGGGAAATTGTTTCCAAACACAATCATCTGCCCTTGTTATGCGCCAAGACAAATGAAACCATTGCACAGGTTTATGCGAAAATGGAGAAATTTGGCGTCTCACAATTGCCGGTTCAGGATAATACACAAGAGTTTGTGGGTTCTATCAGCGATCAGCATTTGTATGCATGTTGGGTAAAAAACCCCGATATTCAACAAAAATCAGTTTCCGAAATTATGCAGGCAGCTTTCCCCATGATGGAAGAAACCGCCACCATAGAAGACATTTCCAAGCGCATCAACAAAGAAAATAATGCCGTACTGATCAAATCCATGTCAGGTAATATTCATATCATCACCAAATATGATTTGATACACGCTCTGGCTGATTAATGAAGTATGAGGATCATTTCTCTGGTTCCTTCTCTCACAGAGCTTTTATGTCACCTCGGCGTTCAACTGGTTGGTAAAACAGTATTTTGTGTCCATCCCGAAAATCTGAACATTCCAAATGTTGGAGGCACAAAAAAGTTGAATCTGGCTAAAATTCGCGATTTAAAGCCGGATCTGATTGTTGCCAACAAAGAGGAAAATGAAAAATCAGATATAGACGCACTTCGATCTGACTTCGAAATCTTACTCACAGATATCTATACGTACGAAGATGCAATTGAAGCGATTATAGACATTGGTAGCCGGGTTAAAAGCAAGGAAAAAGCCGTACAATTGGCAGCACAAATAGAAGCGGCATATTCATCTTTAGAATTGCCCGATTCGGCCCATGCTGTTCTGTATCTGATCTGGAAAGAACCATTGATGGCCGTTGGCAGGAAGACCTTCATACATTCGATGCTCCAAAAAGCCGGATATGTGAATGTGATTCCCGGTTCTGACTCGAGGTATCCTGAGTTAACAGAGCTGGAAATAGAGAGGCTCAACCCTGAATATATTTTTCTGTCCTCTGAACCTTTTCCTTTCAATGCGGTACATCAAAAATCAATACAGGAAAGGTTTCCTTTATCGAAAGTTGTTCTGGTAAATGGAGAAATGTTCAGTTGGTATGGCAGCCGTATGTTGACCGCGGCGCAATATTTTAAGGAGCTTAAGCAGTCGTTGTCAGGATAAGGAACTCAGGTCCTTTTTAATTTTTTCTGCAAGATTCATGGCAGTAGTTTCTGAGGTGCTTTCTGCATAAATTCTGATGATCGGTTCCGTATTCGATTTTCTCAAATGCACCCATTCATCGCCATATTCAATTTTTAAACCATCGGTTTCATCCATGGGTTGATTGCGATATAATTCCTTGAATTTTTCCAGTAATTTATCCGGATTCACGTCAGGAGTCAATTCAATTTTGTGCTTGGCAATCACGTATTTCGGATACATTAATTTAAGTCCCGCGGCACTTTTACCATTTGAAGCCAAATGCGACAAGAACAGCGCTATACCTACCATCGCATCTCTTCCATAATGAAGTTCAGGGTAAATAATCCCGCCATTTCCTTCTCCTCCGATTACGGCTCCCGTTTCTTTCATTTTCTTTACTACATGAACTTCTCCGACCGCGCTGCCGGCATAAGACATTCCGGCTTTTAAGGTGATGTCTTTTAAAGCACGTGTTGACGATAGATTGGAAACAGTTGGACCGGGTGTATTTCTCAGGATATAGTCACTGACGGCTACCAGTGTGTATTCTTCTCCAAACATCTCTCCATCCTCACAAACCAAAGCCAAACGATCTACATCCGGATCTACAGCTATTCCCAAATGCGCTCTTTTTTGCTTTACCTCTGCAGACAGTTGTCCCAAATGCTCCGGAAGCGGCTCCGGATTATGGGCGAATTTTCCATTAATTTCACCATTCAGCAGATGAACTTCTGAAACCCCCAATGCTTCCAGCAATGCCGGTATTGCCCTGGCTCCGGTAGAGTTTACTGCATCTACCACGATCTTGAAGTTTCTCGCGGCAATTGCCTCCTTATTGACTAAGGGTAATTGCAGGATTTCTTCGATATGCTTTTCAATGGTATCGTCCAATTTTTGAATGGTGCCCAATTTGTCGATCTCCGCAAAGCAGGTATTCCCGTCTGCGGCCAGTTCCAGCATTTCATTTCCCCATTCTGCCGAAATAAATTCTCCCTGAGCGTTGAGCAACTTTAATGCATTCCATTGTTTAGGGTTGTGACTTGCGGTTATGATAATGCCCCCTGCGGCTTCGTTTCTGGTAACAGCCATTTCAATGGATGGTGTGGTTGACAATCCGGCATCCAAAACATCAAATCCCATTCCTGTCAGGGTTGCATTAACCAGATCGGCCACCAAAGGTCCTGAAATTCTCCCGTCTCTACCGGTAACTATGGTCCGGCTTTGCTCCCGTGCCGCCAAGGTTCGCGCAAAGGCAGCGGTAAACTTCACAATATCAACAGGAGTCAGACCATCCCCTTCTATTCCCCCTATCGTTCCTCTGATACCGGAAATTGATTTAATTAGCGTCATAAGTTTTGCAAAATTACAAAGACTAACGCGAGAACAATCCACAATCGTACTTTCATATTCTTTGAAAATCAGGAACATATCGTTAAAGGGAAGCCGGTAAATCATCAAAATTGTCGCCGGCATAACTTTTTTGACTTAGTGTCAATTTTTATGTACGTTTGTTCCGTGCAAATCGGTCTGTCGCTCGTATGGTAAAGCCTGCGGGAGGAAAGTCCGGGCAACACAGGGCAGTGTACTTCTGAATAGGAAGGCAGTGAAAGGGAGACTTTTCGCTGACAGAAAGTGTAACAGAAAATTACCGTCGGACTTGTTCGATAAGGGTGAAAACGTGAGGTAAGAGCTCACGAACTCAGCTGGTAACAGTTGTTTGGTACAAACCTTACACGTTGAAAGACCAAATAAATTGCAGAAATGAAGCGGCCCGCTTCTGATCTGATTCACTTCGGTGAAAAGGCGCTGCAAAGGGTAGGTTGCTTGAGAACAGAGGTGACTCTGCTTCCAGATAAATGGCAGACATCCTGCAAAACAGGATACAGAACCCGGCTTACAGATTTGCACTTTTTTAAATTGAAATGCATGAAATGACTATGTCAAGAATTCTTATTGTAGATGATGAACAGAGTATTCGGGAAACCCTGAAGGAAATTCTCGAATATGAAGGGTACGAAGTAGAAGAAGCCGCTGATGGTGATGCCGGGCTTCAAATGATTAAAAAATTCAACTATGATGTGGTGCTTTGCGATATCAAAATGCCAAAATTGGATGGTATCGAATTGTTGGAAAAATCCAGGGAGTTCGCTCCGGAGCTGCCTTTCATCATGATATCCGGTCATGGAACGATTGAAACCGCTATAGAAGCAACCAGAAAAGGCGCTTTTGACTTCATTTCCAAGCCCCCCGATCTCAATAAATTGTTGATTACCGTTCGGAACGCCAAAGAGAAGAACAATCTGGTAATTGAAACCAAAGTTTTGCGGCGTAAAATCAGCAAAACCCGCGAGATCATTGGCAACTCCCCGACCATTGATCGTATTAAGCAAACCATAGAAAAAGTTGCGCCAACTGATGCGCGCGTGCTCATTACCGGTCAAAATGGAACCGGAAAGGAATTGGTAGCGCGGTGGATACATGAAAAGAGCAACAGGGCACATATGCCTCTTATAGAAGTGAATTGTGCAGCCATACCTTCTGAATTAATCGAAAGTGAGCTGTTTGGACACGAAAAAGGCTCGTTTACATCTGCCATGAAGCAAAGGATCGGGAAATTTGAACAGGCCAATGGAGGTACATTATTTCTGGATGAAATTGGAGATATGAGTCATTCTGCTCAGGCCAAAGTGCTCAGGGCCTTGCAGGAGAACAGAATTACCAGAGTCGGCGGCGAGAAGGATATCGAAGTGGATGTACGGGTGATAGCTGCAACCAACAAGGATTTACTGCAGGAAATTGATGCAGGAAATTTCAGAATGGACCTGTATCACAGACTGAGCGTTATTCTTTTGCATGTTCCGACATTAAATGAGCGAGTGGACGACATTCCTTTGCTTACCGAGAAGTTTTTACAGGAAATCTGTGAAGATTACGGGATGAACAAGAAATACATCACGCCGGGTGCCATGGAAGAACTCAAGAAAATAGAATGGACAGGGAACATTCGCGAATTGAGGAATGTGGTTGAGCGACTGGTGATTTTAAGTGGGGATAAAATAACTGAAGATGATGTCGTATCTCTGGCGAATCCCAAAGGAAGCCGCACCGGCAACCTGGATGTAGTAAGTCAGTTTGAGAAGTTTCAGGACTTTAAAGAGTATGCTGAAAAGATATTTATCGATGCCAAGTTGAAACGCAACGGATGGAATGTGGCGAAAACGGCAACCGAAATTGATATACAGCGAAGTCATCTTTACAATAAAATAGAAAAGTACAACCTAAAACGCTCCGATAAGCGTTGACATGATTGGAACCGATCTACATCTGGCGATAAAGCTGCTGACTGAAGGTAAGCTGGTCGGTATTCCAACTGAAACGGTGTATGGACTTGCGGCAAATGCTTTAAATGCGGATGCAGTATTAAATATTTTTGAGGCAAAAAAAAGGCCAGTCTTCGATCCGTTAATTTTGCATGTCCCCTCTGTTGATGTAGCCCGATTGCATGTAACCCGGTTTCCGGAAAAAGCCTTGCAACTTGCGAATGCCTTTTGGCCGGGTCCACTCACGATGGTACTTCCACGTAAGCATCATATACCGGATATAGTTTGCTCCGGGTTAGAAACTGTTGCAGTTCGCATGCCAAATCATCCCCTTACACTCGAATTATTAAGTCAGCTTTCGTTCCCATTGGCCGCGCCAAGTGCGAATCCTTTTGGATATATAAGCCCAACAACCGCCAAACATGTTGATGAACAGCTTGGAAATCAGATTTCCTACACCCTTGATGGCGGACCCTGTCAAGTGGGTATAGAATCAACTATCATTGATTTTAGCGGAAAACTCCTCTTATTTTGCGACTGGGCGGATTAAGTATCGATCAGATCGAAGAGGAAATCGGCCCGGTTCAATTATCCATTCATCAGAACGCCAACCCAAAGGCACCCGGCCAACTTGATCAACATTATTCTCCGGCCAGACCATTGTTTTTTGGAGATATCGACAAAATGCTAACTGAATTTCCAAACAAGAAAATCGGAATCCTCAGTTTTTCAAAAGAATACAGAGCAGAAGGAATAGTAAACCACATGATTCTATCCGAAAAAGGCGACTTACATCAAGCGGCGAGAAGGCTATTCCTATGCCTGCGAATGCTCGATCACGCTCAGGTAGACGTTATATTGGCAGAACCCGCTCCTACCCATGGATTGGGAGCAGCCATCAATGATCGCTTACGTCGGGCATCTGTTAAGCTGCAGAAAGCATAACGATTAAGAGCTTCTTCCTGGATTTATACTGAATTCCTAAAAACTGAGTGCTATTCAGTGAATATGTATTATGAAAAATGGAATTACTATATCCGCCATTTACAGAACTTAATTTACTTTTAGAACTCAGGATACCGCCGGTAGCTTTAATAGAATAGGTCGCATATTCTAAGGACTCGAGATTTAATCGATACAACGATCTTTGAGCAAATACGTGAATTTCACCTTCATCATTCAACTTTACCTCAGCGCCTTTTAAATATTGGATTTGTGAAAAATCATCCTTTTTAATATAACTAAATTTAGCTTCATTTGACTCAGATTCTATTCCTGACGCAATAACGATATCGCCATAGTGCCAAAGATAGTAAGTTGTAGTACTCGTTGTTCCGTCACTATTTCTTGTAGTTTTCGTTACAATTTCCAGCCACTGTCTTTCCATCAAAGCAACTACATTTCCGTCTTTATTATAAAGAACATCCATCACACAGGTTAACGCTGAAATGGCATTTTCATAAAAGGCAATCCTTTTTTTGCCTTCACTTTTCCCCCTCTTTGATTTTTTCCTGGAAGCAGATTTTTTCGCAGATTTTAAAACATCGGCGTTGATTTTCTTGATGAATTGTTCATCAAACTGATGAGAATAGCCTTCTACTTCTTCTAAGTCACTCTTATTCAGGCGAATAGCATGCACTCCGGTCGCTGCATCATTACCACTCACTTCTTCATACAAAATACCAACTGCATCTACATATTTTCCATCAGGAGAAAACCCTATATTCAAATCGACCAATAACAGTTCGGGATCTGTTTCAAACTCAATGTCATCTCCTTCATCTATGGGGAGTTTAATGATGTAGTAGTTTAAATTCTCTAACTCAACCAGGGAATTCTTCCCCTTTTTTCTAGCTTCTGAAAGACGCATAACTCTGGTCTTCTCATTTTCAGCAACTATATAAACGTTACCTTCCTGGTCACATTTAAATCGTTTCATATAAATATTGGCACCACTCTTTGATTCTACCTTGTAATCCTTTCTGTGGTTAACAACATTCAACTTATCATTCAGCAACCAAAAGGAAAATTCACGGCTAATTTTATCACTTTTTTTAGATTTACTTTTCTTATTAGGTTGAAAATATGGCTCTATCCCGGTTATGATGATGAACTTATTATTTTCACTATACGCCAAATCAAAATAGCCGCTGGTGTATCTTTTGTTTTTATTGTAACCGATCTCACCTAGCTTTTTCGGACTATCTACCCAAGTTAAATCAGAAGGATCTACTTGGACGAAAAACAAATATTCTTTGGCCTTTTTTTGATTCTTAAAAGTAAAAAACAGCACATATTTATTTCCCGTCTTCATCAATTGGATATAATTGAGGCGGCGATTATGTGATGACATAGTCAACAATTTTTGACTCTTCACTTTTAAATCTGAACTTAAGATTGCCAAGTACGAGGCCCTGCTTGCTCTATATCTGTGCTTAGTAAATTTTTGACCTAAAACGAGCATATTACCATCCCCCATTTTTTCAATGGAAACAATTTCCTCACCCTTGAAACTTAAATCCTTACTTCTGGTCTCTGTAACCTTAAACTTCCCGGTTTGTGCAAATAATGCGCTTTGAAATCCAATTAATACAACTAAAAAAAATATCAGCCTTTTCATAATTCCTATTTCAAATCAAAATTCCCAATTTTAATATCAAGTTACCATCAATAAAAACGGGTGCAATAATCCCATTCAAATCTCCCTCCTTAACTTTTGTGAATCCCAAACCAACATTATATCCTAATTCCAGCAACAAAAATTTTGCTTTGATTATCTGAAAACCCTGCTGAAATAAAACGGAATTCGTCGCCGTTTGCGTAACCGTGCTGTCAAAGGGATCTGTCATGTAATAATTTTTGTGCAAAACAAGTGCTCCCTTATACCCGCCAAAATCTATAGCACCCTGATTTTTAAAATATTTAAAGCCTATTCCATAGATGAGACTTTTGGAAGGATCAATTTCTCCAAAATCCAATGTTGCTAATGAAAGAGCAGAAAAGGTACTGTATGAAAGGCCCAATCCTCCTTCAATTGATATATTAGGGTTGACCTTTCGTTCATACGTCACAAATGCGGCTCCTATCAAACTATTATAAACATCCAATTTTATAGCATTCGAAGCCATTGACTTAGTGCCGTCATCAAAGAATCCCGCAATATCTTCAGTGGGTTGAGGATAGTCGGATTCATCAGAATCATTGTCTTCATTTTGCGCATATCCTGAACCGATAAATGCAAAAAACAAAGAGGATAAAACAAGTAACTTATGCTTCATATTTTGACAATCTAATGGCAATAATATGAATAAAGAATTAAGTTTTGGTTAATTCAAGCAAATCCAAAAAGAAAAACAATAAATTGAGAATATTCAATCATTTAAACAAAGCTCTGCATATCACAAAGCTTTTTATAATAACCGTCCTGCATGATCAATTCGTCATGAGTTCCCTGCTCTACAATCAAACCCTGATTCATGACTATTATCCTATCCGCATGTTGAATAGTCGACAGACGGTGGGCAATCACAAGACTGGTTCTGCCTTTCATCAAAGTATCTAATGCCTCTTGTACCAACTTCTCCGACTCTGTATCCAGGGCTGAGGTAGCTTCATCCAAAATTAAAAGTGCAGGATTCTTTAAAACAGCCCTGGCTATGCTCAACCTTTGCCGTTGCCCCCCACTCAATTTGCCACCTCTGTCTCCTATCACGGTTTGATAACCTTCCGGCATCCGTATGATGAATTCATGCGCATTGGCTACTTTGGCCGCTTCTTCAATTTCTTCAAGCGTAGCCTCAGGTTTTCCCATACGAATATTGGCCTCAATGGTGTCATTGAACAATATGCTTTCCTGCGTCACTATTCCAATACAATCTCGCAACTGATGAAGCGAAAATTCCCTTATATCAACCCCATCAAACTGAATACTCCCTTCCGACACATCATAAAATCTGGGAATTAGATCCGCCAAAGTAGATTTTCCTGCCCCACTTGCACCAACCAACGCAAAGGTCTTTCCTATCGGCAATTCGAAATTTATAATTTGAAGAACCGGCGTACCCACATAATTGAACGAAACATCTTTAAAAGTAACACCTCGGTTCAAAGTTGGCATCAAAGTAGAAGAATGATCCTTAATCGGATTCTCCGCATGCAATAAATCTTCTATTCTTTCCAGAGATGCCGCTCCTTTCTGTACCCTGAAAAAGGCTTCGCTGATGGCTTTTGCAGGATTAATCAATTGAGAGAATATCACGATGTAGTAAATAAAATACTCACCGCTTAAGGATGAACTCTCATTTAATATCAACCTTCCTCCAAACACCAAAATGCTTGCAATCACCAATGACCCCATAAATTCACTGAGTGGAGAAGCCGCAAACTCCCTGCGATGCAATTTCACCATCAATCTAAAATGCTTATGGTTGGAATCCTTAAATCTGTCTATACTGTTGCCTTCCGCATTAAAAGCCTTTAAAATTTTCAATCCACCCAGGGTTTCTTCAATCAAACTGATCACATATCCCATTTGCTCCTGCCCTTCTTTGGCTGCATGTCTGAGTTTCTTACCCAACTTACTGATTAGATATCCACTCAAAGGCAGTACAATGAGCACGAACAGGGTAAGTTGCCAACTGGTCAGAAACAAAGTTACCAGAGGAATTAAAATGTTCAGGGGATGCTTCCCCAACAACTCCAAGGCCCCGAGCAAGCTCCATTCAACTTCCTTCACGTCATTCGTCATTCTGGAAATGATATCCCCCTTGCGCTCACTCGAAAAGAAGCTCAAAGGCAATTCGAGAATTTTTTTATAAACGGATAGTCTCAGGTCTCTGACCACCGCACTTCTCACCCAGGCGAGATTGTAGAAGCTGAAATAGCTGCTTAAATTCTTTAGCAGAAACATGCCCACTATCATTCCTGAAAACAAATACAGTGACTCAAGAGCCCCGAATTCTGATATGAAAAGATTTAGTCGGTAATCAAAATACTTTAAAATTGACTCCGGATTCCATGCGAATGAAACAGGCACAATTTCACTTTGGGCCTGTCGAAAAATAACTTTCAGAAATGGAACGATCAGGCTGATAGAAAACACCGAAAAAAGTGCGGTCAGCAAATTGAAAAGAATAAATCTAGCCAGACGGCTGCGGTAAACGAGCGCTAAACGCAGTATAGGGCCAAACTTTTTCAAAGCTGCAAATTACGGTCTTTTCGGAATCATTCTCCACTTGTACTCCTAACCGGTCATTTTCAGGGTTTCCGTGAGGAGCCTACCGGCTTAAAAATCCTGAAACCACCATCCCACCTTCAATATTCATTTTTTTCATCGTTCCACCGGAAGAAATTACATGAATGCGGGAAGGCGCTGAAAATGATTCGTTTTCACTCACCAAAATATCTCCGTTCGCCGGATTGTATCCAATGCCATAGAGTGTTTTTTGATCGAAACTTTGAAAAGCAGAAGCAGGAAACTGTGCCGCGTCAATGGACATCTGATAAATACCGGAATTAAGTATGATCAGTGTGTCTCGCGAAGTGTTCAGCACCATTTTAGGAAATAATTCTTTTAAAACAGGGGCTGTAAAAGATTGAATGATGTCCAAACTCTTCGGATCTATTTTCAACAAAGCGGAATGTTGACCTGAAGCACCTCCGCAATACAACCAAATCGCATGGTTTTTGTCCAATAGGATATCTCCCGGATTTGCAGGTAAGGCCAGACTGTCGGTAAATTGATTCAATGAAGGATTGTACTGAAGCAGCACCTGTCTTTCAATGTTCACAATCAAAAGCTCATCCTTCAATTTTACCATTGACTCTGTCCAACCACTGCAAGGTATGGTTCTTTGAATGCTCAGATCATTCAGGTTTATTTCGTAGATGGCGTCCTGATATAAATCCGTTACGAATGCCCTGCCGGAATCAAAAAAGCAAATTTTTCTGGGCGAATTGAAACCTTTTCCTGTCGCCTGTACCTTCAGGGTGGTCGCATCCAGTTTCTCTAACTTACCACTGTTATTGAGTATTACATACAAGCTACCATCAAACTCTTGAATATCTTGTAAAACGTCACCTAAAGGAAACCCATTGGCTTTTTTGAATAAATCACTGGTGAAGTTGTAATCAAAATCAAGTGAACCAATTTCAGCATTTCCCGATTGAAAATTACCCTCGCAAATAACCCATAACGCTCCGGAACCGGGTGGCGTTAGCGCAGCATCCTTTTCTTTGCAGTTATGCAGAAAAACTAAGGATAAAACGCAGAATATTAATTGCTTACAACGCATAATTTCCTTTGTATTCTGCTTTCACCCCATTGGATGATTAAAAAATATATACCACTCGTTTCAGGTGCCTGTATGATGCCTTGTGTTTTATGGGTGATTACCCCATTTCCGTTCATCCAGAGCACGGTTGCATCATGGGGTATCGGGTTTTCGATTATTTGGTTAACATGCAGCGGATTCGCAATGAGAAAATTTTCTGAAGCCTCAGATATGCCGGTATATCCGGGATTTAGAATGGCTAAGGCATCCAAATCAAATCCACTGGAGCTGAAAGGTGTAGGCCATGGGTCATTGATCCATTGTCCATTTGAATCTTTCGTTCCGTATAAAGGATTGAGACTACCGACCACATCAGTAATGCGTATATGGGTAATGGCGGCCTTATCGAGTAACGGGTCATTGGGGAGCTCACTAATATTGAATGGTGTGCCCCAGAAAGTGGGATGTTTTCCTGCCAGATTATTGATTTTTACAGGATTCATCACACCCCCGAATGCTATTTGTTGGCCGGTATCATTCAAACAAATCGACGAAAATTCAAAAAAATTAATCCCATCTGAACTCAAAGAAACTTTCGCCAATTCTAAATAGTAGGCATTCCCAGCTTTAAAACCATTTTCATATATGGCAAAATCATAGCCAAGCTCGTCTTTAACAGGTGAATTCAGCACATAAGTGGCTCTTCCGCCATCACCCAGACTCTGCACCAAATTATCTGCTGTGCCCAGGGCATTTTTATAAGTAGATGAGGTAACTTTTCCCAGGGAAGTGTCTGCTAAATTGATGTATCCGGCTTCAATGAAGACTGAATCTGCCCAGGATTTAATTTTATCGCTCTGATAATGAACAGCTTTTGAACCAACTTCACCGCCAGCCGGGTCAAATTGCGCAAAAGAAAAATTCCCTTGAAATAGGAGAATTAATATGCAAACTAAACCTCTCATATCTTTTGAAATTTAATGACCGAAGATTGATTTCCGCTGACAATTCGGATAAAATAACATCCGGCTGGTAGTTCCTGCACATCCATTGCGGTGTCCTTTTCCAATTGACCACTTTTACATAACCTCGCAAAGGAATCATAAATTTCAAATGAGCCTTGTTCCGCTCCTTTTATCTGAATTAAATGATCTGATGGATTCGGATAAATGCTCCATGATTCATTTTCAACCATTCGATTGCTGATGATTGGCAAGGACATAAATAAATCGGCACAGAAATAGGCCGGTGTATTCATCCCGAAACTGCCATTGTCAGACGACATTAATGTGAAATCAATCCGCACGGCACCATTTTCTGTGAGTTTACCCAAATCAAACATATTCCAATTCTTCTGAATATAGTCCTTTTCAGATTCCGGGAACCTGAAATCCGCGAGAAAGTGTACTGCAGAATCAAGGTAATTTCCATTCATGTCATAACCTTTGGCCACAATGGCATAATAATCCGGATCAGTCCCATTCATCCCACCAAATTTCTTCGCAAATGCGTCTCCATTCAACATGGTTTTATAGGTATAGGTGCTGTTATTTACCCAAATACCCCAGCGTTTGATGGAAGACTGGTACATGAATGGCAGTCGAATGGAACCTTTTTCATAAAAAGTCAGATAATTGGAAGATTCCAGATAACCGTTTCCCGTGATGCTGCTGTAAGGATTGGTATAATCTGCCGTTATGGTATCGGTATGGTTACTGATGGAAAACCCTGACCAGGCATCCCAGGCTTTATCATAGAAGTTGGTAAAATATACGCCTTTATTCACAAAGCCCCCTTCCCCATTGTTTCCATTCCAATATCCTGAAGATGGCAAAGTAATGCTATCAAAATCACAGTTACTTAACCAGGCATCCGGAGCTATCCCATTGAAATCATCCATACAAAAATAAAGAGGGGTGTTTATACCGAATTGTCCGGTATCGCTGCTTTCGAAAGTAAACATCAGGCTATCTATTTCTCCTAATTTTGAAAAGGAAAGCCAGGTCCATTGATTGACGATAAATTTATTCGCACCGGTATAATCCGCCAGATGTAAAACCACGGTATCCTGAATCACTCCGGCGCGATAGCCGTGCACGATTAAGCGAAAATAATCCTTGTCGGTTCCGGTTGCCCCTCCAAACCTCTTGGAGAAAGCATCGCCATCTCTCATGGCCAGAGCGGAATACGTAGAATTGGTAAAATACGCTCCGCTCAACTTTTGTTTTTGGCTGCATACTACTTTGGCCATATTACCGCCAACTGCAAATGTTTTTTCTCCATATGTCCCCGAGTTTGCATATGAACCATACTGATTTCCATAACCCGGTGTAGTGCTATCATTTAAGGTACTTATCGCAAATCCCTCCCAATATTTGAAAGTGGTATCATAGGTATTTCTGAAATGAAATCCATTGGAAGAAAAACCTCCCTTTAGGTCCGAACCATCCATGAATGTATCCTTTTGCCAAAGCAATGGTTCGAAAGTGACCGGATGCATTTGCGCCTTTAGATTTTGAGTAAACGCGATGAGCAACAAGCAAAATAGCGTCGATTTTAACATATATGATTTCATAATTTATAACTGATTTGAAGTTTGAGATTTATTCCCGGCATGGGTTGTAGGGCAATCCATTGATATTGAACATTTAGGATGTTTTGAATAGCGCATACATATTGCCATCTGTTGCGAACAAATACACAAGTCGTATTCATAAGATGGACCGATGACAGCCATTGATTCTGATACTTTCTTTTATCGATGAACTGATATGAAATGCTGTATTGCCAGTTTTTATGCAACAGCCTTCCCTCGTTAAGAATTCGCCATAAAGGCACATAATCCAATAGGTGAAGCGGGTTGATACGAAGATGCTCAGAAACGCTGTTCATATGAATGGATGCGTTGAAAACAATGGCCAGGGTTTTCCATTTTCTGAGCCATTTCAGATTCGATTCGAAACCTTGAGCATAGATCATCTTCTCGGCATTTATCGGGCTAACCACGGATGGCCCATTTGGTACCCAAGTGATATAGTTTACGGTGGGTGTGAAATACATTTTCGTACCAAACTCCAAAGAACTTGTCATTGTTCTAAGGCCCATTTCTGCATGCCAGGAACGCTCCGGTAGGATGTCGGGATTCCCGCCAGGAACCCAAAACTGCTCATTTAAAGTTGGCATACGGAATCCATTGGATAGCTGTAACATCCATTCGGTTTTCTTTAGCTTCCATATATTGAATGACTGAAATGTGAAGGGAAGATATTTCTCAGCATATGTAATCTGAACCGTATTTCTGGTTTGAAATCTCTTTTTTGCCCAAATATTTCCCGTGGCTAATGAGCTAAAAAACAACTGCTTGGCCTCGCTGAAACTGTCCGTAAGTCCCATTGAGTGATTGAGCAATAATTTAAAGAATAAGGTATTGTTTTTTCGGTAAACCCAATGGTCTGCATTGGCATAATAAGTAACCATGCGATTGGTCGTATGTATTTGATTTTTAGGATCTTTGTATATGTTCCATTCCGGAAGAAAAGCCAACCTTACCTGACTTAATCTTTGGTTTTTTGCTACTTTGTATTCCATATTTAAGCGCATTTGCCGATCGAATAGCTGCGCTTCACTGATGGGTTGTACAAAATTCCCAGGGATTTGCCTGTCTGCATATGTTCCCATGGCTCTCCAGGTAAGTTGTCCGATTTTACCCGCCGGATGCTTTATCTGAATCAATGTTTGATGAATCTGTGATTGGGCATGGGTCAGCCAAATTGAGCGATTTTGTTCATAAGGGTTATTATACGAAAATTGATTTTGTTCCAGAGCTGTTTGGCCGGCAACAGAAATCAAAGTTTTTCCAAGTTGGAATTTTTTGTGAATTCCCATATGGAGATTTTTCACGGAGCTGAGCATTGCCATAGATTGAAAGGAAGGCGCATTTTCAGGGTCGTTTTGCAAGTGTATGGTTCCACCCATGGCTGCATTTCCGTTTAAGGCCGAGGATGAACCTGCTTCAACCAGAACATCATCGATCATAAATCCGCTCCACAAACTCAAATCTGTCAATCCCAACATGTTGTTTCTTACCGGAATTCCATTCCACAATACCGCGGTTTGGGCAGAAGAAAGTCCTCTCAAACCCGGAGTTTGCGGACCATTTACCGCAGCAAGTCGCTGATACAAAACATTCTGAGAAGAGAGCAGCTCTGAAACAGAAGCTCCCTTTGCGGTATTTTTGATAAAACTGTCAATTTTTACTTCATTGATCCGATTTCCTTGCGAAACACTTATGACTGCCGGTTTTAGATAAATAGTCTCCAATTGGCCGAATGCATACCGGCCACAAAGACTAAAAAGGCAAAATAACAGCGTTCGCATACTCAGTTTTT
>CAZTGZ010000044.1:1603-19183 GCA_964613385.1 uncultured Chitinophagaceae bacterium | reverse complement strand
TGCAGGTGCCGACCGCATCATGACCATGGATTTACACGCGGCCCAAATTCAGGGCTTCTTTGATATTCCGGTTGACCATATGGATTCTTCCGTGATTTTTGTTCCCTATATCCGTTCATTGGGGCTGGACAACCTTATGTTGGCAGCACCGGACATAGGAGGTTCCAAAAGAGTAAGAGAGTTTGCTAAAATTCTGAACCTCGATATGGTGATTTGCGACAAAGAGCGCAAAAGAGCCAATGAAATTGCTTCGATGACCGTAATTGGCGAGGTAGAAGGACGTCATATTGTGCTGATTGACGATATCGTAGATACAGCAAATACATTGTGCAAAGCATCAGATCTTTTAATGGAAAAAGGTGCCCTCAGTGTGAGAGCGGTTTGTACCCACCCCATCTTATCCGGCACAGCCATTGATCGCATTCAATCTTCCAGCCTGGTGGAAATCGTTGTCTGCGATACCATTCCCCTGAAATTTGAACATCCAAAAATAAAAGTGTTATCGGCAGATCGCCTTTTTGCCAATGCCATCCGAAACGTATGTGAATATGGTTCCATAAGTTCGTTGTTCAGCATTGACAACACTTTTCAATCGAGATTAACTATTTAATTATTCAATATATTTTATCATGAAAACGATCGCTATTAAAGGAGACCCGAGAAATCAATTAGGCAAATCTGCCAATAAGGGAGTAAGAGCTAAAGGACAGGTTCCTTGTGTGTTGTACGGAGGAGATGAAGTAATTCATTTTTCTGCCTATGAAGCTGACTTTAAAAATCTGGTATATACGCCAAATGCTTATTTGGTGCGTTTGAACATCAATGGGCAGTTTCATATGGCCAAACTTCAGGATATTCAATATCACCCGGTATCAGAGGCCATTCTGCATGCAGATTTTATGTATGTTTCTGAAGATAAGCCGGTTAAAATGGATATCCCGGTTAAAATTACCGGTAATTCACCCGGAGTTCGCGCCGGTGGAAAACTGATTGTTAAAATCAAAAAATTAAAAGTTCAGGCCCTGATTAAAGACTTACCTGAATTTATTGTTGCCGATATCAGCAATCTCGAAATCGGAAAGAACATTCGGGTTAAAAATTTGGCAGGTGAGAATTTCCAATTGCTCGATGCCCCTGAAAACTCTGTAGTAAGCTGTACTGCCACACGTGCATCTATGGCTGCTGCCAACGAAGCATAATGCTAAGATGCTGGCAAACTTCCATGAGGTTTGCCAGCTTTATAGTATGCCAGTAATTCCTGGGTAGTATAACCCAAGGTTTCTTCGTGGGCTCTGGTTTTGAATCCCAGAAGTTCAATCTTTTGACTTGAAAACGATGCGTTGCCAACACTGCTTCGGGCACTGTGTCGGGTAATCATGCTTCGTTTCCCCGTTATCTTTTCCCAAATGGCGAAAATCCTCCATGCCAATCCGGAAGCCAGGGGCCCGATTTTAATCCAGGGGCGCCTTTTGCCGGCCAGATCTGCGATATGGAAAAATAATTCCTTAAACGACTTTACATGTCCGTGTAAAAGAAACCGTTGACCGCTTATTTGTTTTTCATGCAAAAAAATGATGGCCTCACAAACATCCCTGACATCCACAAAAGCTTGAGTCCCTGTTGAATAAAACGGGAAGCGGTTGTAGACATTGTAAAATAATCGGCATGTGCCACGTTTCCATATGCCAGGCCCTAAAATGATGGACGGATTGATGATGCAAACGGATAGCCCCTCTTCTGCTCCCCTCCAAACCTCCATCTCTGCTAAGTATTTTGATTGATGATATGGTGAGGGATGATCTTCTTTTTTCCATTCCGTTTCTTCATTCGAAATTTCTCCTGTAGCGCCTTTTCCAATAGCTGCCGTTGAACTGACATGGAAGAAATCGGTAATTCCTAGAGACAAACATGCATTCACCAGAGATTCTGTACCCTGGGTATTGACTTCAAAAAGTCGATCTCTGTCTTTGTCATGAAATGAAACAAGACCGCCACAATGGAAAACTTTTTCGACCCCGGATAAGGCCAATTCGAGACTTGTAGGATCAGTTAAATCTCCTTCTATCCATTCCAAGGTATCCTTAAAATCGGAAGGCTGAAGTTTATAAACAGAAAGGATATAATCAAATTCGGACATTCTGCTGTTTTTTCGGCGCATAGCCTTAACCGCATATCCTGCCCTGAGAAGGTGCACGGTAAGATGACTTCCTAAAAACCCGGTGGCCCCGGTAACCAGAAACTTGCCCATTCAGAGGCCAAAATAATCTTATTTTTGCCAATATTCATGGAATCACAAAATGTTTAGTTCATATTTTCAGGAAGTTACTCCGGAGTGGAAAACACAATCTGAACCTGGAACCATTGGCAGCAGTATATTCCTGCTGAATGGTGATTCTGAGACATGGAAGGAAATGAACATTATTTTGTTGGGTGTTCCGGAAGGACGGGGCAGCGGCAAAAATCAAAGTACACGTCTGGCACCGGATTTGATCCGCAGAGAACTCTACAAACTCAGGCGACACAATCACAAACTTAAGATTGGCGATTTGGGGAATCTTCGCCCGGGCCATGAGCTAAATGACACATATGCTGCCTTAACCGAAAATTGCAGAGAACTTCTCAAGGAAGGAATTATCCCGGTAATAATCGGAGGAGGAATGTCATTGACCCTTTCTGTGTATATGGCTTTTAATTCCATCGTAAAGGCCATGGAGGTCACAGTTTTAAGTTCGTATCTCGAATTGATTCAAGAAAATTTTCTACGTGAAATATGTCTGTTCGAACCTAATTATCTCTTTAATATGAATGTATTGGGATATCAGAGTTACTATGCAGACCCTGAATCAGTGCACACATTTGAGGGTATGAACTTTAATGCCATGCGATTGGGTTTGTTGAGACATAATTTGTCCGAAAGTGAGCCGGTTTTGAGAAATACACATTTATGTGCCATCGACATTGGTGTGGTAAAACAAGCGGATGCCCCCGGAAATCAATCCAACAATCCCAATGGATTGAGCAGTGAAGAAATATGTCAGTTAAGCTGGTATGCCGGTATTAGCGATACGGTAAGAGTTTTTGGATTATTCGAGGTTAACCCGGAATTCGATTACCGCAATCAAACGAGTAAATTAAGTGCTCAAATGCTCTGGTATTTCCTGGATGGATGTGAACACAGAAAAAATGACCTTCCGGGTTTACATCAGGATTTCATCAAGTATAGATGTACGTTGAACGGGAATTATGAAGACGTTGTCTTTTTTAAAAGTAAAAAATCCGAAAGATGGTGGTTACAGGTTGGAGAGGGATTGGAGACTTTGGTGCCTTGTTCATACGCGGATTATCAGCTGGCAACCAAAGGTGAAATCCCTGACCGTTATTGGAAAGCCCTTCAAAAAAGAGGATAGTACAGAATAAATTATACGTATAATCGTTACACATAAAATTACCAACTATGAAAAAATGGATGATGTTTGCCTGTTTGTTTGCTGCGTTAATTATGGTGAGCAGCTCTTGTGCTTCTAAAAAGACTTGCAGTCGTAAGGGAAAGACCAAAGTTCCCATGGGACATATGTAGTGCAGGTTTTTTTTAGGTTCTACGTCGAAATATTTAAATAAAGGAAAGATGAAAGCAATTAAATTAATGATTGTGGTAATGTTGGGCTGGGTCCCGGCTACCATGGCCCAGGATGAGCCTGCTCATCCCGGTAAAAGGGATGTGATGTTGGAGAAACTTTCTCTGAGCGCAGAACAAAAGGAGAAAATCCGTCAAATTGATGCGGAGTACAAGGAAAAAATTTCACGTGAAATTCATGCAACTTCCAAACAAAGCGATGAGGTGCAGAAGTTGAGAAAGGAAAAGCATGAAAAGGTGAAGGAAGTACTTACACCTGAACAACTCAAAAAGTTGGAAGAGCTCAAAAAAGCCAGCAGAGAGAATGCCAAAGCTATGCGCGAAGAACTTCGCAAATACAGAAAGGAGCGAATAGAGCCGGTGTTAAAACAAAAGCGAATGGAGTTTGAATCTGCGCTAACAGAAGAGGAAAAGGCTACCATTAAACAATGCCGCGATAGAATGAAGGAATTGAAAGACGGCAGAAAAGAGGACATGGAAAATCGAAAGGCTGAGCATAAAAAAATGACCCCTGAAGAGCGAAAATTAATGCAGGAAAATCGCAAGAAAGTTCGCACAGAAAATCAGGAAGCCTTGAGACCCATTTTAAGAGCACACCGCGATAAGCTCGACCAGATAGAACAAGACATGGAACCCTTGAGAGAAGAATGGAAAAAAGATATGCAAGCCATTCGTGAAAAATATGTGGAACCGGGAATGGATCATCCTCCCGGAAGGAAAAAGCACCCGAAAAAGGAAGGTGATGTTGAATTGAAAGGAATGGGTTTCCTGTTAATGGAACCCGGTGTTTAATAGGTATTGTAAATTTTCAGGCCATGTCGAAAGATGTGGCCTTTTTTTTTACCCTTCGGTTATCAGTACCTTTGTAAAATGTGGCAACTCGGAAAGATTCAGGAATTGCAGGTACTTCGCGATACTTCAGCCGGACTTTATTTAGGAACAGAAGAAAATCCCGTTTTATTACCGGGAAAATTTGCCGGAGATTCTAAGCCGGGCGACTTACTCAAAGTATTCATCTATACAGATTCAGAACAGCGGCCCATTGCTACAGCCAACTTGCCAAAATGCCAGGTTGGTGACATTTGTTGCCTGCAAGTAAAAGAGGTGAACGAGAAAGGAGCTTTTCTGGATATGGGTATCGAAAAGGACTTATTTGTTCCGTTTGCAGCCCAAAGGAATCGTTTGAGAAAGGGAGAATGGTGCACCGTTTATATTGATGTTGACCCGCAAAGCAATCGATTGGTTGGCGACACCCGATTGAGAAATTTTTTAGATCGGGATACCTCTGATTTTACAAAAGGGCAAAAAGTAGAGGTGCTTATCTGGGAAGAAGCCAAGGAAGGAATCAGAGTGGTAGTGAATGGGAGTTACGAAGGCCTCGTGTTTTTTAGCGATTTATATCAGGAGGTGAGTGAAGGAGATAAACTGGAAGGATATATCAGTAAAATAAGGCCAGATGGCAAATTGGATATTCGTTTAGGGGAAAGAGGATTGGCCGGCATGGAAAAAGGCAGCACTCAGGTTCTGAAAGTATTGGAAATGAACCGAGGTTATTTGCCCTTTCACGACGATTCGTCACCTTCTGAAATCATGGCCACTTTTGGAATGAGCAAAAAGCTTTTTAAAAAATCCATTGGAATTTTATACAGGCAAAAATTGATTCTCATTGAGGATCAGGGAATCAGGCTTATAAAAAACCCGGACAACAACGCCCGGGTCTAACAACTTACACCGACAAAATGTAAGGAGTCACATTTGACATCCCGCTGGTATAGGAATCAGATCAAAAGTAGCATGATGCGAGGTCCGGATGTATCGCATGAAAATGTGAATCGGAAATTAATTCGCCCGATTATACGATGGGAGGAAAAACCTTATTGATGGCTCCGGTTCTGGAATTTACCTGTAATTTCTCGTAAATATGGCGGATATGAGTGCGCACCGTATCTATGGAAATATTCATTTTTTCAGCGATTTCGGCATACCTGAGCCCTTTTGCCAATTGCTGAACTATTTTTATTTCCTTTTCTGTTAATTGTTGTTCGGATTTAAGGGCTTCATGACGGCTCGAGAAAGAATTGACCACCTTTCTGGCAATTACCGACGACATAGGAGATCCTCCATTGAACACGGATCGTATGGAATCATATATTTCCGATGGTGAAGAGCCTTTCAGAATATAACCGGTAGCACCATACCTGAGGGCATCAAATATTTTTTCTTCATCATCGAAAACGGTATGCATAATGACTTGCAAGGGCCGACCCGATAATTTTGTCTGTCGAACACATTCAATTCCGTTTATTCCCGGCATGGAAATGTCCATGAGCACCACATCTGCCTTTAATCCCGACACAGCAGATAAAAAATCAACACTCCTGTTATAAATAGCAATGCACTCTAAATCAGGTTCCAGCGATATTAACTTCCCCAACTGCTCGCTCAAGGCCTTGTCGTCTTCAACAATCGCTACTTTGATCATTTGCATATGGCAATTTCAGGTAAATTCAATCGGGTTTTGTCACATCTTTATGTGATTCCAGGGGTATTTCCAGTTTTACCTTTGTTCCTTTTCCGGGTGCGGATTCCCAGGTTATTTTTCCTTTGATTTCTTCCATTCTTTCCTGAATAATCTCTACACCGTTGCCTGCTTTTTCATACCCGTTTTTTAATCCGACGCCATTGTCTTCAATGATTATTTCGATTCCATTAGGTACAATTCCGGCTACGATACTTATATCCGTCGATGCGCTGTGTTTAATAATATTGGTCAGTATTTCTCGATAGGCTAAAAGTACGTTTCGAATCAGCACCGGATCGAGTTTAACTGAGGGTATTTCATCCGGAATAAACACGCGATGTCGAATTCTACTGTGTTGAAAAAGGTCTTCCATGATTTGCTGAAGCCTCAGCAACAAAGCAGGTAAATTCTCATTACCGCCTTTCATGGCCCAAACGATTTCTCTCAGCTTTCGGGTTACATCAGTAGCTGTTTCTTTTACTTCTTCAATGGTTTTATTCGTTTCAGATTCGGGTTCTATCAATGCCAGATCACTGAGCAACTGGATTTTACTCAGCCCACTTCCAATTTCATCATGTAGATCCCGGTAAATTTGCTTCCTCACCTTTTCCAATTCCTCTTCCTTTTTCAATCGATTTAATTCCTCTTCTGATTTTCTCTTCACCCAACGTTTCGTCAGCAAAATGCTGATTATGAGTACGGCCGTTCCAATGAAAGTCCAAAACCACAACCTTTTCCAAAATGGTAAGGCAATGCTGATTTCAGCCAATTTGGTTTCAGGTCCGATCAAACCATCTGAATTGATGGCTCTGGCCCAAACGGCATAACTTCCTGCCGCCAAACCATCGATTTTATAGT
This sequence comes from uncultured Chitinophagaceae bacterium, assembly GCA_964613385.1. Classification (GTDB taxonomy): domain Bacteria; phylum Bacteroidota; class Bacteroidia; order NS11-12g; family UBA9320; genus CAZTGZ01. Next base: position 12,170 of record CAZTGZ010000044.1, on the reverse strand, counting down.
GACCCTTGTTTTTGGTGGTTTTCCAGCCGGAAGTCAGACTGGAAATCCAAATTTGAACATTGTTTTTTTCCGGGATAAAGTAATCCGTTACCGCAAAACCTAAGGCCAAATCATACCTGCCCGGTTTCAAATGAAGCAATGGAATATTCTTTTCAATGGACTGAGTCTCGCCATTCACAAGGATCTCTGTTAACCAAACGGATGGAGAATGCTCATTTCGATGGCGGGTTATTTCGTCCGGGTTGAAATACACACAACCATTGGTCCCGCCGAAGTAAAAATTACCATTGCGGCTTTTAAACATGGCCTGACTGTTAAATTCATGAAAGGCCATCCCTTCTTCATAGCTGTAGTTTTGAATGTTCCCATTCGGATGTATACTAAAGATTCCCCGATTGGAGCTTCCCCATAAAACGCCGTTTTTATCTTTAACAAACCCGTAGATATGTTGATCGGGAAGCCCATCTTTCGCGCTTAATGTTTTGACAATCTGCAAATTGCGATTGATAAAGATCACCCCGGCGTCAGTGCTCATAACAAATACAGAATCGGAATACGGCAACAATTGAAATATGCGCAGCTCCGAAAAATGCCTGATGGGTTCAGGGTGATGAAACTGCCTTCCCTTTACCAAATAGGCACCGGAGTTTCTATCTGCCAAAAACCAGGATTCCGGACCAATTTGCGTGCTGAATCTGAACAGCGTTTCCGAATATCCGGGTAATAGTTTTCCTGAATTCAAACTGAGAAATTGATTCCCATACTGCAAATATTCGTCTTCGTATACCCGGAAGAAATAATGAAATGCACCGCCTTTTTGGATGGGAATGAGTTCGTGTTTTTCACTCAGATAATACAGGCCTTCGGAGGTAGCTAAGCACACCCGTTGTTTCTGATCTCTCGTCATTTGGTTCACCGAAAAGCTGCCATTTCCGGGAATATGAAGAAATTTATAAGAGTTCAAATCCGGAGAAAACAAGGTTACACCTTCCTGAAATGTACCCACCAGAAGGCAGCCATGAGCGTCTTCCTGTATGCATCGCACAAAGTCGCGGGAGGGAATGGAAGCGGATTGATAGGTTTTGAGGTGTTTGAATTTTAACCTTTGGGCATTTGCTTTGATGAGTCCGGGGCCATCTGCAGCAATCCATACATTTCCCTGAGCATCTGATTTTATTTCAAAAATTTCGAATGATGTACTGAAAGGGATGTCCGGATATCCTATTTTATGCCGTTTCCCATCCCGAATATTCGAGCAAAACAACTCAGTATTTTTATCAAAAGTCCATAAGTAATCACCCGCTAAGTGAAATCTCTCAATTTGATCCGGATTCGGTATTTGCACTTTTACAGGAATCAATTTTGACCCTGGAAACTCCAGTCGGTACAACCCTTCTTTTTTTAAAATGAGCAGTTGATTTTGATCATCAATAGACAATAAAATACATCCAGTTATGCCTGGAAATTTTTCTGTGTACTTTCTGCTTTTGGGATTGAATTCTATCAGTTGACCTGCCTGACTAATCATGTAGAATTTCCCGTCCCTTAGCACAGGATGTATATTCGTTTGGATACCTGATGGAAATGGATACCACTCCACTAGACCATTTTTTCTGTTTAAACTAAAAATTCCTTTATGGTGCGTTATACCCCAAAGTGTATTCCCATTCTCCCACATGGGTTTGTGAATCATGCCTTTGGTTACATCGGTGATGGCATATTTTTGAAAGCGCTCACTAAAAAAAGGTTTGTACCATATATACTTATTTGTTCCAACCCAGATCCCACTGTCTTTGGCTGGCATTAAGCTGCGAATAATACTTTCTGAAAGTTGACCCGGTGTAGTTACGGATTTGTGGTAATGCACGAATCTGTGCCCATCAAAGCGATTGAGACCTTCACCTGTAGCTACCCAAATAAATCCGCGGGCATCTTTGGCAACGTCGTAAACTGTACTTTGACTGAGACCTTTATCTGTACCGTATATCGATAAGAATCCCGGAGGCAGAGGGCTAACTGCTGCCTGTGCAACCGAAATAAGTAAGAAAAAAAGTGGATTAATTAGCCACTTCAGAAATAAACTGTATGCGCAGCAATTGCATTTCTTCATGCGTAAAATCCCCGTCGAAAGCCCTCACAGCATCATCCAGACTATTGGACTCATGGGAGCGGTAATACTCAAAAATTTCTTCGACAACATCTTCGTCCATCAACTCCTCAATTTCGTAGTACAAATCGAGCTTGGTTCCGCTGTAAACAATGTTTTCCAAATCATCCAGTAATTCCTGATAATTCATTCCCTGCGATTTGGCAATCACATCCAACCCCATTTTCTTATCGATATTCTGAATCAGCAGTACTTTTTTCCCGGACTTATTGGCGATGGTTTTAAGCACCATCTCCTCAGGCCTTTCGATATCATTTTCCTCAACGTACTGAGAAATTAAATCCACAAAGGGTTGTCCGAATTTCTTGGCTTTATTTTTACCAACACCACCAACATTCTCCAGCTCATTTAAGTTGATCGGATATTTGGTGGCCATTTCTTCCAGAGCCGTTTCCTGAAAAATCACATAGGGCGGAAGGTTCATCTGTTTTGCAACCGTGCGCTGTAAATCTTTCAGCAGGGCATATAACTCTTCATCATAAATGTTCTCGATTTCAACCTGCTCAAAATCTTCGTCACTCACCTTTTCAAAAACCTGATCTTCAGCTATTTCTATAGAATATGGTTCGTTAATATACCTTTCTCCGGAAGCACTCAGACTCAATAAACCATAGAGTTCAATGTTCTTGATGATCAAATTTCTGACCATTCCTTGCCGTACGATCGTTTTCCAGAAATTGCTTTCTTTTTGTTTTCCCATGCCGAAAAATGGCAGCTTATGGTGTTCATAAGCCTTTACATCCGGATTGGCATCACCGGAAACGATATCTATGATATGTTGTATGGCTACTTTTCCGTCGGTTGCACGAATGGTTTCCAGTACCAACTTCATAGAGGAGCTAACCTCTTGCTTTCCTTTAGGGTGTCTGCAATTGTCGCACATCCCCCCGCAATTCGACTCGTCAAATTCTTCTCCAAAATAATGCAGCAACGATTTCCGGCGACATTCACTGGTTTCAGCAAATGAAGACATTTCAAAGATCAATTGTGCACCAATTTCCCGTTCAGCAACGGGTTTATCTTTCATGAATTTTTCGAGCTTCTCGGTATCATTCGGGTTGTAATAGAGCACGCAATCCCCTTGCAATCCATCTCTACCGGCCCGACCCGTTTCCTGATAATAACCCTCCAACGACTTTGGAACATCATAGTGAATTACGAACCGAACATCCGGCTTGTCTATTCCCATTCCAAAGGCAATAGTCGCGACAATTACATCGGCTTCCTCCATCAGGAAGGCATCCTGGTTATAGGCTCTGGTTTTGGCATCCAGACCGGCGTGATAAGGTAAAGCCTTCACGCCGTTGGCAACCAGAATTTCGGAAATCTCCTCAACTTTTTTTCTGCTCAGACAATAAATGATTCCCGACTTACCCTTGCGTTGGTTGATAAAGCCCAACATGTCTTTCAGGGTTTTATCTTTTTTGCCCTTGGGTCTTACTTCATAATAAAGGTTAGACCGGTTAAAAGAGGATTTGAACACCGTAGCGTCCGACATCGAGAGGTTTTTCTGAACATCGGATTGCACCTTTGGAGTAGCGGTAGCCGTCAAAGCAACAATGGGTACGTCATCAATGGCCTTAACCATCTGCTTTATTCTGCGATATTCCGGTCTGAAATCATGCCCCCATTCGCTGATACAATGGGCCTCATCCACGGCCACAAATGAAACTTTTACATTGTTGAGAAACTCGATCGTATCGTCTTTCTTCAAGGTTTCCGGAGCAACATATAACATTTTCGTTTTTCCGGAACTCACATCATCCTTTACCCTTTGTGTGTCGGTTTTCGACAAGCTGGAGTTCAAAAAATGCGCGACAGAATCGCTGTCTCCAAACCCCCTGATGCTATCAACCTGATTTTTCATCAAGGCAATAAGAGGTGATATGATAATAGCTGTGCCATCCTGCAACAATGCCGGCAGTTGATAACACAAACTCTTACCGGCCCCTGTGGGCATTATAACGAAACTATCCTGGCCATTCATGATGGCTTGAATTATTTGCTCCTGATTTCCTTTGAATGAATCAAAGCCAAAAAACTCTTTTAAACTTTGTTTTAAATCTGAATCTTCCTGTACCATATATTACCCTTCTCCAATCAACTTCACTAAATTAGAGAAATTTCCTTTATACCACCAAATAAATTTACTTTGCGGCAAATTTACACCGCTTGGCAGAAATCAGTTCTATAATTCTTCATGCAAGGGAAGCAATTAACACAGAAATCGATGCGCTGGCTTCTTTGCCCGATAGAATAGGCGCTGCTTTTGAAGGCAGTGTAAGACAAATTTTAGACAGTAAAGGAAGGGTTATTATTACCGGAATTGGCAAAAGTGCCGTGATTGCGCAGAAAATCGTGGCAACTTTAAACAGCACCGGAACACCTTCCATATTTATGCATGCCGCTGACGCCATCCACGGCGACTTAGGCATTATACAGGATAATGACATCATCATTTGCATTTCAAAAAGCGGGAATACGCCGGAAATCAAGGCATTGGTTCCTCTGCTTCGCCGCGGACCCAATAAACTGATTTCTATAGTCGGGAATACGGATTCATATCTGGCCAAACAGTCAGATTATGTGCTGGACGCCACGGTGCAAAAAGAGGCTTGTCCAAACGACCTTGCGCCTACCTCGAGCACCACAGCACAACTGGTTTTAGGGGATGCTCTGGCGGTTTGTCTGTTGATGGAAAGGAAATTTACCAAAGACGATTTTGCCAGATATCACCCGGGAGGGGCACTGGGAAAAAAGCTGTATCTGACTTTAAGGGATATTGCCAGTGCTAATTTAAAGCCGGTTGTGTCGCCGCAGTCAGGAATTAAAGAAGTCATTATGACCATTTCCCAACACCGCATGGGCGCAACGGTGGTAACAGATCAGGAAAAAATCGTCGGGATTATTACAGATGGCGACATCAGAAGAATGCTGGAGAAGTACTCAGATTTGGAAAATGTTCAGGCCAAAGATGTGATGGGCGTGAATCCGGTTTGTTTAGATGCAGATGCACTGGCAGTGGATGCAGCTTCTATCATGACAGATTCCAAAATATCCCAAATCATTGTCACACATGAAAGTTTGTATTTTGGCATGGTTCACATCCATGATTTACACAGAGAAGGAATTATATGAGGGATAATCAAAGCAATAAATACGCAGTCATCATGGCCGGAGGAATTGGAAGCAGATTCTGGCCTCTGAGTCGCATGCATAAGCCCAAACAGTTTCTGGATATTTTGGGAACAGGAAAATCTCTCATCCAACTTACCTGGGAGCGTTTTTGTAAAATAATTCCGGAACAAAATATACTGTTCGTTGCCAATGAACAATATAAATCGCTGATTCTGGAGCAGATTCCCACTTTACATGAAGATCAGATTTTAGGTGAGCCTTTTGCCAGAAATACAGCGCCCTGCATAGCTTTTGCAACATATAGGATTTTGTCCAAATGCAAAGATGCACTCATGGTAGTTGCCCCCTCTGACCATCTGATTTTGAATGAGGAGGCTTTTATTTCCCAAATTGAAACCGCATTCGCATATGCTTCAACAAACGATGCATTGCTCACCCTGGGAATTCAACCCCACAGACCCGACACGGGTTATGGCTATATTCAGTATTTAAAAGATCAACCGGGTGAGAAAATAAGCAGGGTGAAAACCTTCACTGAAAAACCCAATTACGAACTGGCTTGTCAGTTCATAGAAAGTGGCGACTTTTTATGGAATTCAGGAATATTTGTCTGGAATATTGATTCGATTCGTCAGGCATTAAGTATGCACTTGCCCGAACTGAGTGAATTGTTTGAAAAAGGTGTTCGAAAAATAGGTGGTAAGAACGAAAAGAAATTCATAGAAGCCATTTATCCGGTTTGCGAAAATATTTCCATTGATTACGGAGTGATAGAAAAGGCTGAAAACGTATTTGTTTTGCCTTCTGAATTTGGCTGGAGCGATTTGGGAACCTGGAAATCACTCAACGACGTTTTACTCGATGGACATGACCCCAAGGAAAACCGAACGGTGAATGCCAATGTGATTATTGAAGATTCCGAATCTTGTTTGGTGGTATCTGAAAATGATAAACTCATCGTTCTTCAGGGAGTGAAAGATTTATATGTCATCAACACAAATGATGCCTTGCTTTTGTGCAATAAAGATCAGGAGCAGGAAGTTAAAAATATTGTGAATGAATTGAAAAGAAAATTCAACGGCAATTACAACTGAATTTCTTGAAGGGTCGTGGAATACTCATAGCTTTAGGTGCTCTTATTTTATTAAGTGGAAAGGGTAAGGAGGGAGAAAAACCGGAATATTATCCATGTATTCACTATGAATATAACTCAATAGAACCAGCCTCTGAATTAGGGTTACAGTTTTTTTTTAATCGCCTGGATCAATTTTTACAAGTGCGGAAGGGCAAAGTAAATATTGTTCATATTGGCGACAGCCATATTCAGGCAGACTACCTGAGTCACAGTGCGCGTAAGAAATTTCAACAAACGTTCGGCAATGGAGGCAGAGGGTTCATCTTTCCGCACCGGATAGCCAGAACCAATAATGCCTATTCGGTGGGCATTCAGTATTCAGGTTCCTGGTCATCCTTAAAAAGTGTAAACAGCAATGATCAGGGGACCTTTGGTATGGCGGGAATCACATTGCGAACATATGACAGTTCGGCAACTTTCATGTTTAATCCCAATAAACTCCGGGATATCAATCACGAGTTTGACCGTTTGCATCTTTTTTATGCAGAATCTGAATACAATTTCGGAATCCAGTTTATGGAGGCTATACCCGGCGATTTGGATTTTGACGAAATACCACTGGGTACACAAGAGTCCATGGTTTTTCTGGAAAGACCTGTGGACAGTTTATGGATGTATATTGAGAAAGACGCAGATTTTCAGTCACAATTTGAATTGTATGGATTAAGCCTGGAGAATCAATACCCGGGCCTGATCTATCATGGAATTGGTTTGAATGGAGCCTATGCCAAATCATACCTGAGAAATCAATTGCTCACAAAACATCTGCCTTCGTTGCATCCGGATTTAATTATCCTGTCACTGGGTACCAATGATGGTTTTGTATCAGGAAAAAAGTTCTGCATCAACTGTTTCAAGGAAAGTTACAGAAGTCTGTTGCAACAGATTTCTGCATCCGCGCCCAATGCATCTATCCTCTTGACCACACCCGGAGACAATTTTATCAGAGGTCGCCAGTACAATCCGAATGTAACGGCCATTACCGATGCTTTATATGAATTGGCGGCCGAGTTTAATGCCGCACTGTGGGATTTTAATAAAGTTATGGGAGGGCCTTACAGTATGCGCAGTTGGCATTCATATGGCCTGGCCCAAAAAGATCTGGTTCATTTTACGGAAGAAGGATACAATGTCATAGGCTCCTTGCTCTATGATGCCATCATGCAGAGTTATGAGTGCCGTTTCGACCGATAAAAGGATGTGTGTTTTCAGCTACATTTGCAGACTTTTAAGTTAAAGTGCTCAATTGGAGAGAAATATTCTTTTACTCTGACAGATCTCCCCTGATCTTTAATCAATACGTATTTCTTTTTTTGTTCACTGTAATTTATGCTGTTTTCACGCTTTCGTATAAGCGCTATAGCTGGAGGAATCTGTATTTATTTGTATTCAGTCTGTTCTTCTATTACAAATGCGGAGGCTTGTATTTCTGGCTCCTGGTTTTGTCAACCTTAATCGACTACTACTGCGCAGATTACATATATAAATCCAAGGTCCCTGCGAAACGAAAACTGGTTTTAATCATAAGTCTGGTCAGCAACCTGGGTTTACTGGCTTTTTTCAAATATTCATATTATTTCGTTGACCTAATCAACCAGTGGACCGGATCTGACTTAAAGGCAGTCAATATTTTTGCGGTTTTTGCCAATAATATTTTTCATGGAAACTATAATATTCATGAAATCATACTGCCTGTAGGTATTTCTTTCTATACGTTTCAGACGTTGAGTTATACCATTGATGTTTACAGAAAGGAGCTGGAACCGGCGAAGAATCTGGTAGATTTTGGCTTTTTCGTGTCTTTTTTCCCTCAATTGGTAGCCGGGCCCATCGTTCGTGCCGCCGATTTCATTCCTCAGATATATCGCCCGTTTCGCTTGACTTTCGAAGAAATGGGCAAGGCGATGTTCTTGATTATGAATGGTTTGGTGAAGAAAATGGTGATTTCTGACTATATCAGCGTCAATTATGTGGACCGGGTGTTCGACGACCCGGGTTTGTATAGCGGATTCGAAAATCTCATGGCCGTTTATGGATATGCCATACAGATATATTGCGATTTTTCAGGATACTCAGATATGGCCATTGGATTGGCTATCTTATTGGGATTTTATTTGCCACCTAATTTCAATTCACCCTATGTCAGTACGAGCATTACCGATTTTTGGAGAAGATGGCATATATCCCTATCCACCTGGCTCCGCGATTATTTATACATCTCATTGGGCGGAAACAGAAAAGGCAAAGGCAGAACGTATATCAATTTGATGCTCACCATGTTGCTCGGTGGTTTATGGCATGGCGCTGCTACCCGATTTATCATTTGGGGAGGATTACACGGCTTGGCCCTCGCCGTGCATAAAATTTGGATGGAGTATGTACCCGCAGCCAAATGGAAGTTTGCAGGAAAGGACCTTTTAGCTGCCATCCTAACGTTTCATTTCGTTTCTTTCTGTTGGATATATTTCAGGGCCAAAGACCTGGATCATGTCCGGATTATGCTCGACATGATCTGGAATAATTTCCAGTTTTCAGGAATTCCTGCCCGGATTTCCGCCTATGGAATCATCTACGCGATGATACTGCTGGCCTTTGCCATTCACTTTTTACCGTTAAAATGGAAGAATTGGACTAAAAATCAATATGCAGGCCTTCCGGGCTATATAAAAACAGCCATATTTGCCGTAATTATTGTGTTGGCCTATCAGGCAGCTTCGTCCGGGGTTCAACCATTTATATATTTTCAATTTTAACGTATGAAACAACTCAGTGTCGCCTTATTGTTAATCACCGGATTATTCGTTGCCCAGCTTCAAGCCCAGGATACCCTCAGAAATAAAAAAGGTGGGGGATATCAGTTTACGGTAGTCAAAAGCCTGGATGCCACCGTGGTACAGGATCAAAACAGAACAGGTACTTGCTGGAGTTTCTCGGCCCTTTCATTTCTTGAATCCGAATTGATTCGCAAGGGAAAAGGTAAACACAATCTGTCCGAAATGTACATCGTACGTATGGCGTATCTGGATAAAGCTGAAAGATATGTACGCATGCATGGCAGTATGAATTTCGGTCAGGGAGGCGCATTTCATGACATTCCCTACATCGTGAGAAAATACGGAATCATGCCGGAAGAAGCCTATGCAGGCCTGGCCTATGGCGAAAACAAACACAATCACAACGAGTTGGAAGCCATGTTAAAATCGGTTTTGGATGTGGTGGTTAAAAATCCTCAGGGTACCCTCACAACCGGCTGGAAGAAAGCCTTTAATGCCATCCTGGATGCATACCTCGGTCCATTACCTGCTCAATTCACCGTTCAGGGAAAAAGTTATAATCCTATGAGCTACGCCTCATTTTTGGGACTTAATATGGATGATTATCAGGTAGTTACTTCATTCACACATCAACCTTTCTATACCTCTTTCATTTTTGAAGTGCCGGATAACTGGTCCTGGGGTTCTGCTTATAATGTAAACCTTGATGAAATGATAAAAGTGCTGGATGAAAGCATACAAAAGGGATATACCGTTGCCTGGGCAGCAGATGTTTCTGAAAAGGGATTTAATTACCGGGAAGGGTTGGCTGTGGTTCCCGAAAACGAAGATCAAATTAAAAAGAAAGGTAACGACTCCAAACATTTCAATGATGCCGGAAGTGAAAAAAGCGGAAATATTTTTGATGCGCCCGGACCGGAAAAAGTTATCACACAGGAAATGAGACAAGCAGCCTTTGATAACTATCAGAGTACCGACGACCACGGTATGCATATTACCGGTATTGTGACAGATCAAACGGGTAAGAAATTCTATATCGTAAAGAACTCATGGGGAACCGCACACAATGATTGCGACGGGTTCTTTTACGCTTCAGAGGCATATGTGCGTTACAAAACCATGAACATCATGGTTCATAAAGATGCGCTTCCAAAAGAACTGAAAAAGAATCTTCAGGATTAAATTTGCATCGTGTTGAATAAAATTCACCGGATTGCATGGTTGTTATTCCTTTTCTGCGGATGTTCCGGAGATACCATTCTGAATAAACTGGAGAATCTTCCGGATTACGGCTGGACACAAAGCAATAAAATCAACCTGGAATTTGAGGTGACGGACACCACCCGTTATACC
>CAZTGZ010000044.1:0-1593 GCA_964613385.1 uncultured Chitinophagaceae bacterium | reverse complement strand
GAATTTGAGAATTACCGGAGACTATCCTTTCAGCAATATGTATGTGTTGAGTACCGTAACGCTTCCGGATTCATCTGTGCAAAGTATGCGATCGCATCACATATTGGCAGAGGACAATGGAAAATGGACGGGTGGAGGAATGGGAGATGTGATCAGTTATGAACAACCCATTGCATTGCATCAGCCATTCAGGCAAAAAGGAAAATACCGGCTTCAACTCGAACAATACATGAGGATGGACACACTTCCGGCCGTGAGAGATGTTGGCGTCAGGGTTGAAAAAGGGGAAATAATATTCTGAATATGAGTTATCAATATGATGTTGCCGTAATTGGCTCAGGACCAGGAGGATATGTAGCTGCCATCCGCTGTGCGCAGCTGGGAATGAAAACCGCCATTATCGAGAAATACGACACGCTCGGTGGAACCTGCCTGAACGTTGGTTGTATTCCATCCAAAGCCCTGCTCGATTCATCAGAGCACTATCATGCGGCAGCGCATAAATTCGCCGATCACGGAATTGAAACAAGCGGACTCAAGGTAAATCTGGCGCAAATGATGCGCAGAAAGGACGCCGTTGTTGCGCAAATGAATGGTGGAGTCAGCTTTCTGATGAAAAAAAATAAAATCGATGTTTTTCAAGGTGTGGGTTCGTTTGCAGATGCCCATACTTTGGATATTTCGGGTAAGGAGAAAAAACAGATAACAGCTGCCCATATCATCATAGCCACGGGTTCAAAACCGGCTTCTTTTCCGGGAATGGAAATAGACAAGAAACGCATCATTTCATCGACGGAAGCCTTAAAATTGGACAAAATCCCCAAGCACCTGATTGTGATTGGCGGAGGTGTTATCGGAATGGAATTGGGCTCTGTTTATGCGCGTTTGGGATCAAAAGTTTCCGTTGTTGAATACATGGACAGCCTGATTCCCACCATGGACCGCGCACTGGGCAAGGAATTGCAGCGCGTATTGAAAAAGCTGGGATTTGAATTTTACCTGGGTCACAAGGTGCTGAATGTCACTGCCAAAGGTCAGAAAGTAACCGTTAAGGCAGAAGGCAAAGGAAAGGAAATTGAAATAGAAGGAGATTATTGCCTGATTTCTGTCGGCAGAAGACCTTATACAGATGGACTCAATGCCGACAAGGCCGGAGTGTTGCTGGATGAAAAAGGCCGGGTAGTTGTGAATGACCATCTTCAAACCAATATCGCTCATATTTATGCCATCGGGGATGTAGTGAGAGGTGCCATGTTGGCGCACAAGGCCGAAGAGGAGGGAGTAATGGTCGCGGAACAACTCGCAGGCATGAAACCACATATCAATTACAATTTGATTCCCGGAGTGGTTTATACCTGGCCTGAAGTTGCTGCGGTTGGATATACAGAAGAACAATTAAAGGAAATGGGACGCGCCTATAAAAGCGGAAGTTTCCCTTTCAGAGCCAATGGCCGGGCAGTTGCGGGAATGGATTTAGATGGTTTCGTTAAGATTTTGGCAGATAAGGAAACAGACGAGATACTGGGAGTCCATATCATCGGTGCAAGAGCGGCTGATATGATAGCAGAAGCAGTGGTGGCCATGGAGTTTAGG
>CAZTGZ010000043.1:15145-19511 GCA_964613385.1 uncultured Chitinophagaceae bacterium | reverse complement strand
CAATTACAAAACTTAAGTAGCATAATGCCCGGTCAGGTACTGCGATGTGTACGTGGTGAATCTTTCGCGGTTGATGGCAAAATTGTAAAAGGAGAAGGATTCATAGATGAGAGTAGTCTCCGGGGAGAACCCAACCCTGTATTCAAAAAACCGGGAAGCCATGTTTTAGCCGGAAGCATCAATACGGATTCTGTGATGGAGTATGTTGCAGAGTCCATAGGCAGTCAGTCCGCTCTGGGCAAGATGATTCGGTCTGTGAGAAGGGCGCAGGCCACAACACAGGTAACTCCGCTGCGCAGATATATGGATACGGTAACTTCCTATTTTGTGCCGGCCGTTTTTATCATTGCCTGCTTAGCTGCAATCACATGGATGTACTTCGGGCAACTTCCCCAGGCCATTCATGTTTTCATTTCAATCTTAATCATCGCCTGCCCATGCGCCATGGGATTGGCGATACCCACAGCCATAGTAAACGCAACCGGCCGGGGAGCACGGGAAGGTATCATCATCAGAAATGCCTCAGGGTTAGAAGAGTTGCGAAATATCGATGTTCTGGTTATGGATAAAACCGGTACGTTAACAGAAGGAAAACCTAAAGTTGATCAGATTTACTTTCGCGAACAGGACAAAAAAGATACCTGGTTATCCTATATCAACGCGTTGGCAGCAAATTCAAATCACCCATTGTCAAAAGCCATTTCCGAATACATTTCCGGTAGCCCGCTCAATTTGATGGATGTTAAACAAATACCGGGAAAAGGAATTGAAGCGAAATTTGGGTCAAACATATTGAGGTTTGGCAGTGTTAATTTTTGCATGGAGGGGCCTTTGGTTAATGGAAACTGGGTGACCAATGTTCAGGAAGATACGGCTTTCAGCGGGCATTCCATGGTTTGTATGAAGGTATATTCTACCATTGAAGCAGTAATTATGTTGAGAGATGTAATCCGAAATAGTTCCAGACAAACCATACAACAACTTGAAAAGTTGGGCATTGAAGTCTGGATGCTAACCGGTGATCACCAATCATCTGCATATACAATAGCACAGGAAGCCGGAATCCGAAATTTTCAGGCAGATATGTTGCCTGAAATGAAGTCTGATTTTATACGGATGTTTCAAAACAAAGGTTATAAAGTGGGTATGGTTGGCGATGGGATTAATGATGCCGGGGCTTTGGCCGTTTCGGATGTGAGTTTGGCTATGGGACAAGGTGCAGACATATCAATAGATGTTGCCGATATGACCCTGATGAATTCCAATCCCGAAAAAATCATTACAGCACTTCGTTTGAGCCGTGTCACACATAGGATTATACAGCAGAATTTGTTTTGGGCATTCATTTATAACCTCATCGCCATTCCCATTGCTGCAGGTGCCTTATATCTGATAAATGGCATGATGCTCAACCCGGTTTTGGCCGGAGCTGCCATGTCTCTAAGCTCGTTGACCGTGGTGTTCAACAGTCTCAGAATTCGAAATATAAAATTAAAATAACCTATATGTCCAATTACATATTTACAACCAATATTAAATGTAGCGGATGCGAGTCTTCCGTAGCGGCCCAATTCGAAAAGGATGGCATCAAAAACTGGGAAATAGATTTACAGGATCCCGAAAGAAAACTGAAAATTACAGATACAGAATATGAAGCTACAGATATCATCGTTTCATTAGAAAAGATTGGATATCAGGGTATATTAATTTCAAAACAAGATTAATTTAGCCATTTACTTGTGGTACACATAGGCATGAATAAGCATATTCGGGAATTACTGCTCAGGGGTGAGGATGAATCTCTTGACTTTAAGCAGTCTATTTCTGATGCCGGAAAAATTGCCAAAACCATGGTATCATTTGCGAATCATAAAGGAGGCACCTTGCTGATTGGTGTGAGGGATAATAAAACCATTGCCGGTGTACAAAGCGAAGAGGAAAAATACATGATCGGCTTAGCCGCGGCATTCCACGCCAAACCTGAAATCTCGTATATCATCCGGGAATGGAATGTTGAAGGAAAAATGATTTTGGAGTGCATTATACCGGAGGGCAGTGATAAACCTTATTTTGCTCTCGGTGAAGATGGCAAATGGTGGGCTTATATCAGGGTCGGCGATAAAAGCCTGCTGGCCAGTAAAATCGTTCTGGATGTTCTGAAAAAACAAAACAGCGACGAAGGCAATTTAATCACTTTTACTTCGAAGGAAAAAGCATTGCTCGAGTACTTAAAGGAACACGAGCGAATTACCCTTCATGACTATCGTAAAATGTTGAATATCAGCCGAAGAAGAGCCAGTCAGATCCTAGTCACTTTAATCACTGCTGGCATCATTCGTTCACATACCACGGAAAAAACAGAGTTCTTTACCTTATCGTGAAAGGGAGTTGTATTTTTGCCTCACAAATTGAGATAAAATGAAATTTGGAGTTGTAATATTTCCGGGTTCCAATTGTGATATGGACTTGATTGACACCTTGAGAGGAGTCACCGGGCAAGAAGTTGTTCAACTTTGGCACAAAGACACGGATTTACAAGGTTGTGATTTTATTGGATTGCCCGGGGGATTTTCCTATGGCGATTATCTGAGAAGTGGCGCTATAGCCAAATTGAGCCCCATTATGGCCTCTGTGCGAGAATTTGCCGATAAAGGTGGACCGGTTTGGGGCATATGCAATGGTTTTCAGATTTTGTGTGAGGCGCATTTATTGCCCGGCGCTCTGCTCAGAAACGAAAAGCAGAAATTTATCTGTGACAATATTTACATTCGATGTGAGCAAAATGATACCTTAATCAGCCGCAATCTTCCATTCCAAAAAGCATTAAAAATTCCCATTGCGCACGCAGAAGGCCGCTATTATGCCGATGATCATGTTTTAAACGAACTGGAATCCAATGGCCAGGTACTTTTTAGATATTGTAATGCGAATGGCGAAGTAAATCCTGAGTCAAACCCCAATGGTTCAAGCAGAAGTATTGCCGGAATTTGTAATGCCGGCCGTAACGTATTTGGAATGATGCCGCATCCGGAAAGAGCTGCGCATCCTTCATTATTCAATACAGATGGTTTAGCTTTTTTTGAAAGTATATTGTCCCTTCAGACCGTCTGATCAGCTCGCCAGAAAATACATGTCTATCTGACCTTTGTTTTTAGCTTCAATTTTTCCTCTCGAGATGAACTTGTATTTATCTCTCACCAAATCAAAGGTGGCCTGTGAAACATTGATTCTTCCCGGCTCACTGTTTTGTTCCATACGTGCAGCCGTATTCACCGTATCTCCCCAAATGTCATAAGCAAACTTCTTTTTGCCTACTACGCCCGCAACCAAAGGACCTGTATGTATTCCTATACGTATGTCAAAAGAGGTTCTTCCCTGACTGGCTCTTTCCTCCTTCAGATTGTTCATAAAATCAACAATATCCTTGGCTGCTTCAATAACGGCATGCGGATCGTGGTCGGAGCCTGTTGGTAATCCCTTGGCACATAGATATGCATCCCCTATGGTTTTAATTTTTTCGATGCCATATTTCTCCATAATAGCATCAAATGCGCTGAAGCAATGGTCTATTTCATCTACCAGATCTTTTGGACTCAACAGCTCACCTACCTTGGTAAAATCTTTAAAATCCGTAAGCAACACAGTAACCATTTCATAATTCTGGGCTTTCGCCTTTCCTGTTTCTTTTAATTCATTGGCCGTTTCGAAGGGCAAAATATTAAGCAAGAGTTCTTCTGAACGCTTCTTTTCTTCTTCTATGATATGATTCTTTTCTGACAACTCACGTGCCGTGCGTCGTTTCGTGCGGTAAAGCCTGAATAAAACAAAAAGGAATAAAAGAAAGACCCCCAGAATAATCATGAGGAACTTTTTCTGAGATCGTTGTGACTGAACTTCCAAATCTTTGATTTTGGTCTCTTGCTCAAGCAGTTGGTTTTGCATGGCCAGCCTTTCCTTTTCCTCGTTCAGGGTTTCCATTTCTTTGGTGGTTTCGCTGAGCGCTTCTTCTTTAGCCATCAACTCCTTCTTCTTCTGTTCAATTAAATCCTTATTCAGATTGTTGTCTTTGGCTAAAAGGGCTATTTCTCGTTTGATCCGTTCTGCTTCTTCTCTTTTCTTAGCGATTTCCTGTTCTTGTTTGGTCATCGCTTCCTGCTGATCAGCTATCTTTTCCTGCTGTTTCTCTAATTTTTGTTGCTGTTCCTTGATTTCCTCTCCTCGGGGTACCATCGCGGCCTTGGCTTTCCATTTCATGTAATGAATCTGATAATCCAGGGTCTTATAAATGAGTGTTAATTGCTCATAACTACGTGCCATTCCGGTGCGGTAGTTTTCGCTTTCAGAAAGCTTTGCAGCCTGATGCGCA
>CAZTGZ010000043.1:0-15135 GCA_964613385.1 uncultured Chitinophagaceae bacterium | reverse complement strand
TGGCCGCCAGACAATTTTCCTTTGCCGGTTCGGGTTTCAATAACTCATCAACCAAATCATTTAATGCATTGATGCGATTGGAACCTGTGGAGAGCTTGGCCCGGTCCTTTAAATCCTGAATTTTGGAAGGATCCTGTGCATTTACCTGAGCAAACAGCAAAAACAACAAAAAGAAACTAATAATACGTCGCATCGGATTATGAAGTTGTAACCATCATGGAAAATACGAATATACACATTTATTATTAGCTGTATATGAAGCCTAAAATGCTTTCCAACCCTGCGCCATTATTGGAAACTCCTGTCCGGATTTAGTTACCCGAAAGCAGCCCTTTTCAGGTTCAAGGCAGTACCCAACTACGGATATATCCGGAGAACCTTTAATTTTATCATATTCACCGGGTGAAATGGTAAACAACAACTCATAATCTTCACCACCGTTCAGCGCGCAAGTCATGATATCCAAATTAAATTCATTGGCCAATCTGATTGCCGAAGGGTCTACGGGAACTTTTTCTTCAACAAGACGCACACCTACTTTCGATTGTTTTGAAATATGAAGCAATTCGCTGGAGAGGCCATCGGAGATATCCAGCATAGATGTTGGTTGTATATTTAGATCTCTCAGGGTTTGAAGCACATCAAATCTCGCCTCGGGTTTTAATTGTCTTTCAATCAGATAATCATATCCCTCCAATTCGGGTTGCATGCCCGGGTTGGCCAGGAACACCCTTTTTTCTCTTTCCAGCAATTGCAATCCGAGATACGCAGAACCTAAATCACCGCTTACACATATGAGATCCCCCGGTTTTGCTCCCGTTCGATAAACAATTTTATCTTCTTGTTGATGTCCATTTGCCGATATAGAAATGACAATACCCGATTTACTGGCAACCAGGTCACCTCCAATAACATCAATCTTATACTTTTCACAAGCTGTTAAAATTCCGGCATATAGCTCTTCCGCTGCTTCTAAAGAGAATTTGTTGCTCAAGCCCAAGCCTACGGTAATATGCGATGGGTGGGCGTTCATGGCAGCTAAATCTGACAAATTAACGACCACTGCCTTATAACCTAAATGCTTCAAAGGCGTATACATTAAATCAAAATGCACACCTTCCATGAGCATATCCATGGTTATCAATGTTTTATCTTTAGAATTAACTACTGCCGCATCATCTCCGGGGCCCCTAATAGTCAGTTCAGTAGGTTTTATAAAAGAAGTCAGATGCTCTATTAGACCAAATTCACCGAGTTCTTCCAGGTGGTGTAACGATTTATTCTCAAACATATGATGGCTTTTGTACAAATTTACATTTTCTAATTACCCCCAATATGATTAGTTACATACTCGATTTATTTTTTCCACGACTCTGCGCCTTATGCCTGGAGCATCTTTCAGCTTCCGAAGCGTGTATTTGCTTTCAATGTCATTATCACCTTCCGAGGAGCTATTATTTGGATTACCGCGACAACCCTGTGGCTAAACACCTGTGGGGACGGGTAAATGTTGAATATGCCGCATCGTTGTTACACTTCCGCAAAGGTGGACAAGTTCAGGAATTGCTGCATAAAATCAAGTACAAAAAAGACCGGGAGCTTGGTATTTACATGGGCACCCAAATGGGTTTAGCGCTTAAAAATAGCCCCTGTCCTATTCCGGATATTGTGATTCCCGTCCCTTTACATCCCAAAAAAGAATTGAGTCGTGGCTACAATCAAAGTGCTCTATTGGCGGAAGGAATATCGGAAGAACTAAGTATTCCAATGATTCTCCATAATCTTCGGCGTGTTGCACATGCTCATTCACAAACACGGAAATCCAGATTTGAACGATGGAAAAATGTTGAATTTGCCTTTGAAGTTAAGAATCCGGCCGACCTTGTAAATCAAAAAATATTGTTGGTTGATGATGTTTTTACTACGGGAGCAACCCTGGAGGCATGCATTGCGGCATTGAACCAGGCAAAACCACTGAGCATAAGTACTTTTACGCTCGCATCTGCCAGATAAAGAGGCTTAGTGCGCAAGAATAATTTTCGTGGGTGCGAAGCCTTCCATTTGAAAAATATAGATTCCAGAACTCAGCGCGGATAAGTCCAACCATTGATCAGGTCTATCCCAGGTACCCTTGTACACCACCAAACCGTTGGCTTGCAAAATACTGAATTTGGCATTATTCGCATCCCCTGTGAGTTGAACGTAACCATTGCTTGGATTAGGAATCAACTTTATCCCGGCCTCATCCAGTCTTGGATAACCGATATTTCCAACATTGGTGCAAACGCTATTGGTGCGGAAAGGTTCACTGTTTTCAAACCAAAAATATGCATTGTTACAAATCTCAGAACCCTGTTTCATAAATCTCAAATCTGTAAAAATTTGTAAATCCGCGTATCCCTTGCTATTCAATTCATCCAAACTGCTATCTATCAAATTCATATTGGCGAATTCCCAAATAAGCACGTACTGATAATTTCCGTTAGGGAGCAGAATATAGTCGTAACTCAACTTTGAGGAATGACTGGTACTTTCGATAATCCCTTTAGAGCTGATGGATATATCCTTATCTAACGTATCGACGATTTTCAGCTTCTGAACCGTTTTTCCGCTTTGGTTTTGAAACAATATGCGATAATGCAATGGCTTTTGATCACTCTGATAATTTCCATTCAGGGAAGACGCTTTTGCATTGCTTTGTAGATATGTGGTTTGTTCCTGATCCAACAGCGTTTCATTGTCGCTCAAATCAGCGTCCGTATTGCCGGTCCATTCCACCGATGAATTAATAGAAACTTTTTTTGCCGGGTCCAATCCGGGTTTAAGTCCGGCTGTAATTTCCACACAAACTTCCTGTCCGGATGCAACATTTGACAGAAACCATTCTGCCCTGCCCGCATCTAAATAATCCGGAACCGGTTGATACGTGATATTTGTTAGTTCCTGTGGTATTCTAAAAATTAACTTGCCTGACTCCATTTGCACAGTCCCGACATTCTTTGCACATAGGCGGTATTTATTGGGCTCTTCCGTGGCCACTTTCCAGCCCGAGAAATCCGTCATTTTTACTTGAACATCTGCCTTTCCGGCCAATGGCGTAATGCCTAAATTCAGCAATCCATACGAACGGATAGCATTCACGCTCACTTCTTGCTGGCAGGAAGTGTTCCAGTGCTTTGGTGCTATGGCTCGGATGGTATAAGTTCCAGTGTTAACCGGGATTTCAAATTCGCCATTCGCATCCGAATTAAAATGAAAATTCCCTGGTTGCAAAACCAGGGTAATGTTTGCTTTAGGATTTTCATCCTTGTCTTTGATACAGTTTCCGTTTAAATCCTCAAAAACGGCGCCTCTTAATATGGCATTCCTCGCAGATAAAGTTGAAACATGACCAAAATGCTCATTGTGCAAGATTTTATAATCCCCCGTCATTACGGCTGATTTCCCAAATTGTAAGAGTTTCAGTGATGCATTGAAAATTTGTTCATCTCCCAAATTCCATCCCAAATCATTGTGATAATATAGGATAGAAGATTGCTGGCTTCCCTTTGTAAATGAGCCACAAGCAAACAAAAATTCGTCGGTATAGGCAAATGAATGAATAATTTGAATGGCGATATTCTCCAGTCCTTTACTCAAATCTTCCCAGCTACTTCCATTAAAAACCCGTATAGCCTGGTTGCCGGTTGCAGGCTTTCCGTGCAGAACTAATTTATCGTTGAACTTTCCGTATGCATAGGATTGATGAACAAAAGGTGGAAACAACATAAAATTCCACTGCGATCCATCCCATTCTGCAAGATATCGCTTATCTGAAGAGCCAATTTTTGTAAAGACCCCACTTATATAAATTTTAGATCCGTAAACCTCTGCATCAATAATGTAGTCTTTGCTAACATCCGGGGTCAGATAATTGCCCTTTTTCTGCCATAAGTTGTTGTCAAATACAAATAGGTTGGAAGGAGTGTCTTTATTGCTTCTACCAACGGCTGTCAGTTTCCCTTGAAAAACAAGTAACTCATTAATTTCCAGCGCTTCACGAATTTGAACATCGGAAATTTCCGACCAGATATTGTTGCTATATTTCCAGATATTGAAAGTAAAATTATCCTGAATTTCATCCCTTTGAGCGGTCAGAACATATAATATGTTCTGCCATACCACATTAGAGATAACTTTCAACTCTCCTTCACTGCTTATGCCCACGGGTTTCAATCCGACGGCGGCCTGTCCTTCACTCCATATTTTGCCATCCCAATGCACCGGGAGTAAAATTCCATCCTCATTGGTACTCAGTATGATGAGATCCTGCTCTCCGGCAGCTCCTGTCAATCCCGGCTTGTTTAATCCGTTGGATAAAGGCGTCAATACCTGGGCTGTTCCTCCGAAAGGGAGCAAGCAAGCCAACAACGCGATATATATCCAATTGCGCATCATTTGATACGATATTGCACCCCAATGTTCAGACCATATTGATATGGACGTGTTTTTACCGGAGTATTTACGGTCAGGTTAGTTAAAGAAACTGAGGCAGATGGTTCTGCCATTACCTGCCATTGGTTGTTCAATTTATAATAAAGCCCGGAATAAACGGCCGTTCCCAAACTGTTATTTCTGTAATTTTTAGTTGTTCCGAGGTCTTCCAGCAATAAGTCCGTTGGATTTATTTTGGAACCATTGGTTTCCAACAGCCTCCAGTAAGAGACTCCCATTCTTGTTCTCCATTCAAATTTAGGCCCCAGATTGCTGCGGTATCCCACCTGAACGGGTATTTCGAGGAAAGAATATTCATTGTTGCCCTGATGACTCACCTGAACCCATTGAGACGGATTAAGCGGTGCATACTCTAATTTTTGTTCGGACGCCCTTACTATCGGGAATTCCTTTAAAACATGGTTGTATTTTACCCACTCCCGTTTCTCGCTATAATTAAAACCGGATTGAACAAACCAGTGAGCACCTATATTGAGTTGCATTCCCAACTGAACCTGAAATCCGGCTGCCGACTTTTCAGATAACTCCGCAATCTTCTCAAAATCCTTGTTCACCCTCCAACCCAATTGTTGATCCTTACCTACGATTTTATCGGTGAAATTTGGGGTAGTCGCCGCAAAAACCTCCCAGCCTAGTTTAACGGGCTCCTTCTTTGGATCCACTATGGTTTTAAATCCGGGTATCAAACTGGCCAATTCCGGAACAAAACTCGTGTGTTTAAAGTCGAAAGATACCATTTTAGGAAGTAGTATCCATGGATCCCGGTTGAAGTTTTCAGGAATCTCAGGCTTATTCTTTC
Organism: uncultured Chitinophagaceae bacterium; assembly: GCA_964613385.1. Lineage (GTDB taxonomy): Bacteria > Bacteroidota > Bacteroidia > NS11-12g > UBA9320 > CAZTGZ01. Next base: position 9,842 of record CAZTGZ010000043.1, on the reverse strand, counting down.
CAATTATTACAGGCGTCGTAGGATTCTTAAAGGATTTAATTGCCGGGATTCTGTCTGGAGATGGATCAGCCTGATCATCGGGCCTGTCACTTTGAATTGGATTTGCCTGTTTTGAAGGAAGAGGTTGGGAAGGGTTTGAACTGTTTTGAATAAGCTCCTGACCCGACTCATTTTGATGATGATGATGGATCCCTATCATAACCATTACCATACAAAGCAGAGATGCGGCCACACCTGAAACCCACCAAAATATCAGTTTTTTTCTTCTATTGGCGGACAAGCCGGCTTCTATTCCAGACCACATGGCAGATGTGTCAAGAGGAAACTCCTGGTCTCTCAGATCACCTAAATTCCGTATGTCTTTGTTCTGTAACAAGTTTAATTATTCAATAATTCTTTGAGCATTTGCCTGGCTCTGGATAAACGACTTTTTGAAGTGCCTTCCGAGATTCCCAACTCTTCAGCTATTTGCAAATGGTTCAAATTGTCAATAGCGTACATGTTGATGATTATCCTGTAGATTTCCGGAAGCTTTTGTATGGCTTCCAGCACTTCTTCTGCACTTTTCGGTTCTTCAAAATCATCGTTAGGTTCTTCTTCCTTTTCGTGTTTATCCCCCTCAAATTCAATATGCTGAAACTTCAAATGTCCTTTACGATATTCGCTAAGCGTGGTATTGATGAATATTCGCGTCATCCAGGTGAGCAAGCTGCTATCACCTTTAAAACTATCCATCTTTTGAAACACCTTGATAAAGCCTTCTTGAAGCATATCTTCGGCGTCTTCCCTGCTTTTGCTGTATCGCATGCATATCATCATCATGCGGGAAGCAAATAATTCAAAGAGCTCTCGCTGAGCTCCTTTATCGTTCGCCTTACATTTTTCAATCAAGTCTTGCAAACGCTCCAAGGATCTCAGTCAATTAATAGACACATTTTTTGTAAAAGGTTGCAATTTTTTATAAAAAAAGAGCAATTATTTTCATGAGTTCCGGAAATCCTATGAATATTATCCTTTTGGCCCATTTGTCCAATGTTAACCAATATCTGTTTTAAATACAATCTCCATGCTCATTATTTATTATTCCCGAAAGTCATAAACAGAAAAGGCAGTCCGAAGACTGCCTTTTCCCATGATTCGAGTATGTTAGTGAATTAGTCGTTCAAAACGATTTTCTTATTGATAACGGTGCCGTTTACTGTCATTCTTACAAAGTATACGCCGTTGCTGCTGGCTGGCATTACTACTTCGAAAAATTCATTGCTCAGGCTGCCTTCGGCAATATCCATTACCTTGCTGCCCAACATGTTGTAAACTTCAAGTTTCACGTTTTCAGTAGATGGAAGGTTCAATTTAACATTGAATTTACCATTGTTCGGGTTTGGATATACCTGTACAATATTGTCTGCTGATACGTTCTCAACTCCTACTCCTATTGGCAAATACTTACGGCTAACATCTACCAGTAAGGTATACATGTTAGACATGTTGCCAGAGTTATCTTTAGTTCTGAAGGTAGCTGTATACAATCCTTCTTCATACGTATTGATATCTGTGTTTACCACCCATGCATTGTTTCTCAATACGGTTGGGTTGTCGTAGTTATCATTGAATTGCAGGTAGTCGACAGATGCAAATACACTGTACAATCCTACACGCAGGATGTCTCCGTTTTTACCTTTGATTTCAGGTGATACTCCGTCGTACACACGTACCCAACGGTTTCTTACAGATACATTCTGTGATGCGTCTACTGCTGTATATGTGTCCATGTAAAGTCCCAATACAAATGGTACCACGTTTGAAGTCTTGGTAATAGATATCTGTGATGCATCATACAGGTTATCTGTTGCGGTTGCTTCTACGGCCACATATGGCTTGTATACCGGATGGTAAATAGTATCCAATGTGTTCAGGTTGATCATTGGAGCAATGTAGTCTTCGATTACATACTTAATGGTCAAGCTCGCTGAGTTTCCTGATCCGTCTGTTACACTGTAATTTACTACTGTTGATCCTTTTACACGTGTATCAACCAAGGCCTCTCCTCCAATTCCAGGAGTAGCAGTCATGTCTACATCGTAATAGTTATCTGTTACCTGAGTACGGTCTACGAATACACTCTGCAATTGTACTTCTACAATATTCTCTCCGTTCACAACTTTGATTTCGCTGTTGCTGATCACCGGATCCTGAGTATCCTGAATAATTACCACTCTGTTTTTGCTTGCTTTGTTCTGCTGTGCATCCTGTACAGAATAGTTGATTACATAGGTTCCTACCATATTTGTGTTTACCGTTCCACTTACCACTACTGCTGAGTACAAGTCGCCATCTTTGGCATCGTTGGCACTATAGCCCGGTTCAGTGTAAGTTCCGAATACTTCAATGTAAATGGTATCTGCGCCTTGTAATGTCAGGGTTGGTGCTGTCTGGTCAATAACCACATATACCACACGGGTAACTGATGGTGCTGCGTTTCCTGACCCGTCTTTCACAGAATAGGTTACATAATATACACCTGTCAATGACATATCTACGTCAGATACAATTTTAATGTTTCCGGAGATGTCTCCTTCTGTTGGATCCAATGCAATCGCACCGTATTCAGTATAGGTACCATTGAGTTCCAGATACAAGGTATCTTCGTTCTTCAAGGTAAGTGTTGGTGATTTCTTGTCGTTCACCAATTGAATCGGGAAGTCTTCGAATTCTCCGATACGGTTCGCATCTTTTACGCCGCTTACTGCTCCGCATGGCTCGTTTGGATCAAGGTTATAGCTAACCCCTACGCGCATTTTAGTCACCCCTTCGAATGAGTTATCTATGCTTGGTACCTGGAAATTCGTGCTGAAGCTGCTGGTAGTTGCAGAATTCTCCATGGCTACCAATTCATTGGCATCATTGAAGTCTCCGTCAATATTCCAGTCTACCCATACCTTACGGCTCATTGGGTTGATGTTAGAGAAACGGTCAACTGTTACTTTATACCAGGCTCCGAAGGTCAATACCGCAGGCTCCATGTTGTTTTCCTCTGCGTGGTCAACGTAAATGTTGTTGGCATTGTCGGCAACATCAAATAATACGGATGATGGACTGGCTGTGGTTTCCAATTTAACATTGCTGATGGCAATATCCGCACTGGTTGTTACACCAATTACCGGCTTGCAGTAATCTACCACTACTATATACTGATCTTTAATGATGCTCTTCAATGAGTTAGCTGAATCTACTGTGTTCCAGCCTTTCAGGCTCACGGTGTATTTTCCAGGTGCATTGAAGGTTACTTTCAACTCTTTGCTGAATGTTTCCAATGGGGTTCCCGGAGTTGTTGTTGATGGGAAGAATGTCCATCTGTATTTGTTCGCTTTGTCGGTAGTGATTTTGAAGGTAACTACGTCTCCTGCCTTTGGACGACGATTGTCCGCAGTAAAGTCAAGCATGGCAGGTGTGTTTGGAGCAGATACTACTACTTTCTTGCAGTAAGTGTCTTTTCCGGCACAGGTTCCGACTTCCAAACAAACATCATATGTTGTATTGGTCAGGAACATACGATCGAAATTTTTGCTGTTTGATTCCTCAACACCATCTACAAACCATTTGAAATCTACGTCTCCAAATGCATTTTCAGATGTATTTACGAATGTGTTTTCTACCGCATTGTATAAGGTATCGGCAATCTCAAATTTAGCTACCGGTGGAATTTTGGTTCCTACAACCGATGTCCATGATGCACGGAATCCTTTTGCAGTTGCAGTTCCTGTTGAGTTCCACAACAAGTATAAAGCTCCTGATTTTGCAACCAGCGGTCCGCTTGGTGCATTGGTTGAAGTAAATCCGCTTCCTGTGTGCAATGGCTTACCAGCTGCATTCGGACCGTCATATACCTTCAGGTTTACGTTGCTCTGTACAATCCAATAATCAAATGTCAAAGTTACCTCTGATGCAGCACAAGGTGCAATCAAAGCGTCAAGGTTTGATTCAGGTGTAGAATAATTTCCTCCTGATCCCACTTTGTTGATGATCGCTCCTTTTTGAGCTGTAATCGTGTTTCCTGGGATACTGGTAATTGTACCCGGTCCCATTTCAAACTCATCTCCGCGGTTAACCTCCACATATTGGTTCTTACACTTGGTGGCTGATGATCCAACATCATTCGACGCCGTTAAACAAACTGTGTACTTTCCTACATCCGGATAGCCGGGAATTCCTTTGGCCGTGAAAATATCAGGGTTCTTATTATAGGTCTCATCTCCCCCACTTAGTTGTGGCAATAAGTTACCATCCAAATGTGTAGCCGCTGAATCCGAAGGATCATACAAATACCAATCCCAATAAATCGCTCCATTGGTGGAAAGGTCTGTCAGTTTAAATCCGTCATATAGTTCAACAATATTCTTGTCTGATACGAAATCTGACACAGGAGGTGCAGATGGGGTTACAATCTGAATACATTTTACAATAGAGTCTCTACCTAAACAGTTCTGGCTGGTTAAGCGAATGCAGAATTTACCGGTAGAATTAAACTTGTGTGTAGCGTTGGTAGTTGAATACTCGATGGAGTTGTCATCATTCACATCCCACCAGTGTCCAATATATCCGGTTTGGTTAGAGTTTACCAATGAAACCGGAGTTTTTACATAAGCCGTATCAGGCATAAAGAAACCTGCTGCCAGTGTTTTTGGCAAGCCCAATTCAATGGTATAATCTTCGGTTTCTCCATAGGTCATGGCCGCGCAAGATGAACTCGCTGTAAATGCAGCATATCCATAATACTCGGTTCTCACTCTCATACGAGTTTGACCGGCTTTAATGCCAGTACATGAGATAGAGAAATTACGACTTTGCATGGTTCCAACCCCGGGAGAAATATCAGCCCATCCTTTAGAAACCCATTCGTCTGCATCGTTGAAATCATAATCTCCGTTCAAATCGATCCAAACCCCGATATGCAACTGGTAAGTTGGTCCGGTGTGGGTGCTGAAGGTATAATTGGCGCCCCCGTTCAATGTCATAACCGGTGAGGTAGACATTAATGTGTAATTGGTGGTGTTGCTTTGGTTGCACTGATCGTTTGATTTTGCAAAAATGGTATTGGCACCCTGCCTCACTTCAATGGCACCTGTATACATATACAAACCTGTGCAATTCTGGCTATGGGTGGCATTGCAATAAGGTGCCTGTGCCTGAGCCGAACCGAAAATAATGGAGGAGACCAATACAAAAGCCGTCTTCAATAATGAAGTCTTTTTTCGTACCGCTGACAGTCTCTGCTCAACAAAACTTGTAAAACTGTTCTTCATACTTGTGTTATTTATTAATAAGATTTTAACTAAAACTACTAATTGTTGGAATTATCAAAAGTAGAAATAATTCTCTTTTTAGATGCTCGATTTTGAAAAGGTTGCAAGACCAGCGATGAAAAACAAAAATTATTTCATTATTCTGACAATTCTATTCGCTTCCTTCGACCAATTCAGTATTTGATATTAAATGGTACATCAAAATTCAAATGGTTCCACATCAATATTTGGACTACTGTGGCTCAATAGAGATATAAACAGAAAAGGCAGTCCGAAGACTGCCTTTTCCCATGATTCGAGTATGTTAGTGAATTAGTCGTTCAAAACGATTTTCTTATTGATAACGGTGCCGTTTACTGTCATTCTTACAAAGTATACGCCGTTGCTGCTGGCTGGCATTACTACTTCGAAAAATTCATTGCTCAGGCTGCCTTCGGCAATATCCATTACCTTGCTGCCCAACATGTTGTAAACTTCAAGTTTCACGTTTTCAGTAGATGGAAGGTTCAATTTAACATTGAATTTACCATTGTTCGGGTTTGGATATACCTGTACAATATTGTCTGCTGATACGTTCTCAACTCCTACTCCTATTGGCAAATACTTACGGCTAACATCTACCAGTAAGGTATACATGTTAGACATGTTGCCAGAGTTATCTTTAGTTCTGAAGGTAGCTGTATACAATCCTTCTTCATACGTATTGATATCTGTGTTTACCACCCATGCATTGTTTCTCAATACGGTTGGGTTGTCGTAGTTATCATTGAATTGCAGGTAGTCGACAGATGCAAATACACTGTACAATCCTACACGCAGGATGTCTCCGTTTTTACCTTTGATTTCAGGTGATACTCCGTCGTACACACGTACCCAACGGTTTCTTACAGATACATTCTGTGATGCGTCTACTGCTGTATATGTGTCCATGTAAAGTCCCAATACAAATGGTACCACGTTTGAAGTCTTGGTAATAGATATCTGTGATGCATCATACAGGTTATCTGTTGCGGTTGCTTCTACGGCCACATATGGCTTGTATACCGGATGGTAAATAGTATCCAATGTGTTCAGGTTGATCATTGGAGCAATGTAGTCTTCGATTACATACTTAATGGTCAAGCTCGCTGAGTTTCCTGATCCGTCTGTTACACTGTAATTTACTACTGTTGATCCTTTTACACGTGTATCAACCAAGGCCTCTCCTCCAATTCCAGGAGTAGCAGTCATGTCTACATCGTAATAGTTATCTGTTACCTGAGTACGGTCTACGAATACACTCTGCAATTGTACTTCTACAATATTCTCTCCGTTCACAACTTTGATTTCGCTGTTGCTGATCACCGGATCCTGAGTATCCTGAATAATTACCACTCTGTTTTTGCTTGCTTTGTTCTGCTGTGCATCCTGTACAGAATAGTTGATTACATAGGTTCCTACCATATTTGTGTTTACCGTTCCACTTACCACTACTGCTGAGTACAAGTCGCCATCTTTGGCATCGTTGGCACTATAGCCCGGTTCAGTGTAAGTTCCGAATACTTCAATGTAAATGGTATCTGCGCCTTGTAATGTCAGGGTTGGTGCTGTCTGGTCAATAACCACATATACCACACGGGTAACTGATGGTGCTGCGTTTCCTGACCCGTCTTTCACAGAATAGGTTACATAATATACACCTGTCAATGACATATCTACGTCAGATACAATTTTAATGTTTCCGGAGATGTCTCCTTCTGTTGGATCCAATGCAATCGCACCGTATTCAGTATAGGTACCATTGAGTTCCAGATACAAGGTATCTTCGTTCTTCAAGGTAAGTGTTGGTGATTTCTTGTCGTTCACCAATTGAATCGGGAAGTCTTCGAATTCTCCGATACGGTTCGCATCTTTTACGCCGCTTACTGCTCCGCATGGCTCGTTTGGATCAAGGTTATAGCTAACCCCTACGCGCATTTTAGTCACCCCTTCGAATGAGTTATCTATGCTTGGTACCTGGAAATTCGTGCTGAAGCTGCTGGTAGTTGCAGAATTCTCCATGGCTACCAATTCATTGGCATCATTGAAGTCTCCGTCAATATTCCAGTCTACCCATACCTTACGGCTCATTGGGTTGATGTTAGAGAAACGGTCAACTGTTACTTTATACCAGGCTCCGAAGGTCAATACCGCAGGCTCCATGTTGTTTTCCTCTGCGTGGTCAACGTAAATGTTGTTGGCATTGTCGGCAACATCAAATAATACGGATGATGGACTGGCTGTGGTTTCCAATTTAACATTGCTGATGGCAATATCCGCACTGGTTGTTACACCAATTACCGGCTTGCAGTAATCTACCACTACTATATACTGATCTTTAATGATGCTCTTCAATGAGTTAGCTGAATCTACTGTGTTCCAGCCTTTCAGGCTCACGGTGTATTTTCCAGGTGCATTGAAGGTTACTTTCAACTCTTTGCTGAATGTTTCCAATGGGGTTCCCGGAGTTGTTGTTGATGGGAAGAATGTCCATCTGTATTTGTTCGCTTTGTCGGTAGTGATTTTGAAGGTAACTACGTCTCCTGCCTTTGGACGACGATTGTCCGCAGTAAAGTCAAGCATGGCAGGTGTGTTTGGAGCAGATACTACTACTTTCTTGCAGTAAGTGTCTTTTCCGGCACAGGTTCCGACTTCCAAACAAACATCATATGTTGTATTGGTCAGGAACATACGATCGAAATTTTTGCTGTTTGATTCCTCAACACCATCTACAAACCATTTGAAATCTACGTCTCCAAATGCATTTTCAGATGTATTTACGAATGTGTTTTCTACCGCATTGTATAAGGTATCGGCAATCTCAAATTTAGCTACCGGTGGAATTTTGGTTCCTACAACCGATGTCCATGATGCACGGAATCCTTTTGCAGTTGCAGTTCCTGTTGAGTTCCACAACAAGTATAAAGCTCCTGATTTTGCAACCAGCGGTCCGCTTGGTGCATTGGTTGAAGTAAATCCGCTTCCTGTGTGCAATGGCTTACCAGCTGCATTCGGACCGTCATATACCTTCAGGTTTACGTTGCTCTGTACAATCCAATAATCAAATGTCAAAGTTACCTCTGATGCAGCACAAGGTGCAATCAAAGCGTCAAGGTTTGATTCAGGTGTAGAATAATTTCCTCCTGATCCCACTTTGTTGATGATCGCTCCTTTTTGAGCTGTAATCGTGTTTCCTGGGATACTGGTAATTGTACCCGGTCCCATTTCAAACTCATCTCCGCGGTTAACCTCCACATATTGGTTCTTACACTTGGTGGCTGATGATCCAACATCATTCGACGCCGTTAAACAAACTGTGTACTTTCCTACATCCGGATAGCCGGGAATTCCTTTGGCCGTGAAAATATCAGGGTTCTTATTATAGGTCTCATCTCCCCCACTTAGTTGTGGCAATAAGTTACCATCCAAATGTGTAGCCGCTGAATCCGAAGGATCATACAAATACCAATCCCAATAAATCGCTCCATTGGTGGAAAGGTCTGTCAGTTTAAATCCGTCATATAGTTCAACAATATTCTTGTCTGATACGAAATCTGACACAGGAGGTGCAGATGGGGTTACAATCTGAATACATTTTACAATAGAGTCTCTACCTAAACAGTTCTGGCTGGTTAAGCGAATGCAGAATTTACCGGTAGAATTAAACTTGTGTGTAGCGTTGGTAGTTGAATACTCGATGGAGTTGTCATCATTCACATCCCACCAGTGTCCAATATATCCGGTTTGGTTAGAGTTTACCAATGAAACCGGAGTTTTTACATAAGCCGTATCAGGCATAAAGAAACCTGCTGCCAGTGTTTTTGGCAAGCCCAATTCAATGGTATAATCTTCGGTTTCTCCATAGGTCATGGCCGCGCAAGATGAACTCGCTGTAAATGCAGCATATCCATAATACTCGGTTCTCACTCTCATACGAGTTTGACCGGCTTTAATGCCAGTACATGAGATAGAGAAATTACGACTTTGCATGGTTCCAACCCCGGGAGAAATATCAGCCCATCCTTTAGAAACCCATTCGTCTGCATCGTTGAAATCATAATCTCCGTTCAAATCGATCCAAACCCCGATATGCAACTGGTAAGTTGGTCCGGTGTGGGTGCTGAAGGTATAATTGGCGCCCCCGTTCAATGTCATAACCGGTGAGGTAGACATTAATGTGTAATTGGTGGTGTTGCTTTGGTTGCACTGATCGTTTGATTTTGCAAAAATGGTATTGGCACCCTGCCTCACTTCAATGGCACCTGTATACATATACAAACCTGTGCAATTCTGGCTATGGGTGGCATTGCAATAAGGTGCCTGTGCCTGAGCCGAACCGAAAATAATGGAGGAGACCAATACAAAAGCCGTCTTCAATAATGAAGTCTTTTTTCGTACCGCTGACAGTCTCTGCTCAACAAAACTTGTAAAACTGTTCTTCATACTTGTGTTATTTATTAATAAGATTTTAACTAAAACTACTAATTGTTGGAATTATCAAAAGTAGAAATAATTCTCTTT
>CAZTGZ010000042.1:0-20612 GCA_964613385.1 uncultured Chitinophagaceae bacterium | reverse complement strand
TTTGAATGTTTCTGTAGCCATGGGAATGTTGCTTTATGAAACAGCCCGTCAGCGCGGATTTTCATTCGATGAAACGGAAGTCCACCATTTTTAAAATATTCATTACATTTGACCCCATAACAGGGGTGCCTGATGGTTTCAGGCTGAGATGATACCCTAATACCTGATCCGGGTAGTGCCGGCGTAGGGAGTTAGAACTGTCCTTTCTATTCAGGCTTCCCATTAATGTATGAATTATGAAAAAGATTCTGTTAGCGGGAGTTCTATCTCTATTCTTTTGTAAGGTCAACGCGCAATATATTCAAGGCCATATTTCAGATCTGACCACCGGAAAACCAATTCAAAACGTTTGGGTGAAATCTGAAACGGACTCTGTTCTTTCTGACACTTCCGGTAAATACATCTTGCCTTATACTTCGGGAAAGATTACCTTTTCATTGGAAGGATATGAAATCGAATCCAGAATTATCACAAAAAACGATCTTCAAACATTCCTTTATATCCGTTTGATACCTACAGAAGTGGATTTAAAAATGGCCAGGGTTTCTGCTGTTCGTGCAGGAAAAAACGTACCGGCAACTTTCACCAATTTAGAGAAAAAAGAACTCGCCGAAAAAGACAATGGCAAAGATGTGCCCTACATTTTACAACATACAACCGGTGTCGTTTCATTCTCTGATGCCGGTGCCGGAATTGGTTATTCAGGTCTCAGAATCAGAGGAGTAGATCAAACCAGAATCAATGTCACCTTAAATGGAGTTCCCGTGAACGACGCTGAGTCACAAGGGGTGTTTTGGGTCGATTTGCCGGATTTAAATGCATCCGTAGATAAAGTCCAGATTCAGCGTGGCATAGGAACTTCAACAAACGGACCGGCTTCATTTGGTGCCAGCATCAATATGGTTACCGATCAATTGCCGGAACAATCATTTGCGCAAGCCGTTTCAGGAGGAGGTAGTTTCGGAACCGTTCGCCAAAATATATACTTAGGTACCGGAAATCTGACTGGTGGCTGGAATTTTACCGGCCGCTTGAGTCTGATTGAAAGTCAGGGTTTTATAGACAGAGCATCCTCCCAATTGCGATCCTGGAATCTATCTGGCTCCAAGGCTTTTAAAAAAGGTCGGCTTTATGCAACGGTATTACATGGAAATGAAAGAACATATCAAGCCTGGAACGGAGTTCCTCTCATAAAATTTGCGAATTCGTCTCAAGGATTTGAAAACTATCTCCATACCATCTCCACAGAGAAAAATGCCGATAATGCACTGAATGCCTATATCCAATTGTTATATCTGGATTCTTCCGATGCTGGTCATTTAAAAAACTCATCACCCAGCACCTACAATGGTTACAGGTACAAAAATCAGGTTGATGTATACGCTCAATCTTATTATCAGGCCTTCTATCAAACTTCTATCAAACCAAACATTGGTTTAAATGCAGGATTATTTTATACCCGGGGAAATGGCTATTATGAAGAGTATAGAAAAAATGAGTCCTTTTCTTCTTATGGTTTGCCAGATTTTCAGATTTCGGACACCATCATTCAATCTGCAGATCTGGTTCGCAGGCGTTGGCTTGACAATCACAATTACGGCTTGTTATACACGTTAAAATTACTTCAAAAGAACATTGAATGGACCTTTGGTGGCAGTGCTTCGAGTTACAATGGCTGGCATTTTGGCCAGATAATCTGGAGTGAATTTCTGAGCGATATTGCGCCCGAAACCGAGTATTATCGCAATAAGGCCATAAAATCTGAAGCTCAGCAATATGTAAAAATCAACTTTAACCGGAGAAAATGGTATTACTATGGAGATCTTCAGGTTCGTGGCCTCCGGTATGCATTCAATGGGCCAGACAACAACTTACAATTGACCGACAGGGAAGTGACATACATTTTCTTAAACCCAAAAGCGGGATTCACATTTCAAGCCAAACCCGGAAATCAATATTATTTCAGTGCTGCAATGGCCAACAGAGAGCCGGTAAGAGAAGATTTCATACAGTCAACCCCGAAATCTGAACCAAAACCCGAGCAACTTTACAATGCAGAATGCGGTTTTAAAGCACAAAGGAGCAATTTGTCCTATCAACTCAATGGATTTTTAATGTATTATCTGAACCAACTCATTTTAACCGGAGAATTGAATGATGTTGGCGCCTACACCCGCACCAATATTGATCGCAGCTACCGGATCGGCATTGAAGCAAGCGCTCAATTTAAATGGTCGAACAGATTCCTGTGGACTGGTAATATTCATTTGAGTAAGAATAAAATTCCAGTTTTTAAAGAGTTTGTCGACGATTGGGATCAATGGGGGACCCAACAAACTTTCGAATATAAAAATACGAATATCTCCTTTTCTCCGCAGGTGGTGGCCTCCAGCGCTTTCACCTGGGCATCAGAAAAAGGCATGGGCATCACACTTATAGGCAAATATGTAAGCAGACAATACCTGGATAATACTTCCAGTAAAATCCGGTCTCTCGAGCCCTTTGTTGTTCCCGATATAGATGTTTTCTATCGCCCCGTTCGCAAAAAAACAAGCCAAAAAAGGCCTGTCATTGATGCCCGGATTTCCATTTGCAATGTGTTGAACAAAGCTTATGCTCCCAATGGATATTCCTTTAGTGGAATCATTTCAGGAACCCGAACAGACTTCGTTCATGTTTACCCTCAGGCAGGTACACATTTCCTTTGCAGACTGGCACTGACATTTTAGGTCTGTAGCATATTTGCTATCTTTGTACCAATGATATGGTCAGAGTATCTAAAGAACCGATGGGGGCTCAAAAATGGTCTTCAGGTGTTTATCGTATTATTGGTTTTTGCCATAACCGGATTTAGTATACTCTATATCAAGGACCCGGTTTTCGATTTTTTCCATTTTTCCAAAATACCCTGGGGTTTCTGGAGGGTGATGGCATATATAGGCATTATGTACCCTCTTTATCAGGTTATTCTCCTGATTGTTGGCAGCCTTTTTGGTCAATATCGGTTTTTTAGCAATTTCTTATGGAAAATGAACCGAAGATGGCTTTTGTTGTTTAAACCCAAATCGAAATGATAACGAGAGAAAAGGTTTTGGAAGCCCTGAGCCAGGTAGATGATCCGGATCTCAGGAAAGATATTGTCAGTTTAAATATGGTCAAAAACCTGGAGTTGGGGGACGGATTCGTCTCATTTGACGTCGAGCTCACGACTCCGGCTTGTCCAATGAAAGATGCCATTCAAAAAGCCTGCATCAATGCCGTACATCTGTTGGTAGATAAAAACGTGGAAGTCAGAGCGAATATGACCTCCAGGGTAACGTCAAAAAGAACGGATACTGACAAGTTGAAAGGAGTACGAAACATAATTGCCGTAGCTTCAGGCAAAGGGGGCGTAGGTAAGTCAACGATTAGTTTGAACCTCGCTCTTGCCTTATCTGAAACTGGTGCATCTGTTGGCCTGTTAGATGCGGATATTCACGGTCCTTCGATTCCATTGATGACCGGAATCCGAAAGTTGGATCAAAGCGAAGGCGAAGGATTGCGTCCGATGCTTTCAGGGAGGCTCAAAGTGATGAGTTTGGGTTTTTTTGTTGATGCTACTCAACCTGTGGTTTGGCGAGGCCCAATGGTTGCTTCCGCCTTGAAGCAAATGCTCCTGGATGCCGATTGGGGTGATTTGGACTATCTGATTATTGATTTACCTCCCGGTACCGGCGATACCCATTTATCCCTGGTTCAGCACGTACCCTTAAGCGGTGTAGTGATGGTTACCACGCCTCAAAAAATGGCACTTGAGGATTGCCGCAAAGCCATTGGGATGTTTCAGATGCCTCAAATAAATGTTCCTGTTCTCGGAATCGTTGAAAATATGTCATGGTTTACCCCTACAGAGCTTCCAGAACATAAATACCCCATTTTTGGATCAGGAGGCGGACAGCATTTAAGTGAAGAATATCAAATCAAATTGTTGGCCCAAATTCCAATGGTCATGGGAATCATGGAGCAGGCCGAATCCGGACATGCCAATCATGAGCGAATGGACCAACAAACCTGGGAATATTTCGAGCAATTGGCGGGTGAAGTAGCCAGGGCAATGGCGATACATAATGCCCATGCCTCTTAAATCAATATTTGTGTAACTTTGAATGCTCATACGCCCGACCATACACCATGGATACAGAACTGAAAGAAAAGATAGAAAAAACCCTTGATACCGTTCGGCCGTACTTGCATGCAGACGGCGGAGATGTAGAGCTGGTCTCTGTTGAAGACATGGTCGTAAAATTGAGAATGCTTGGAGCATGCAGATCTTGTGATATCAGTCATATGACCATGAAAGCCGGTATAGAAAATACCTTAATGAACGCCATTCCGGAGATTAAAGGCGTGGAAGCAGTTCATGACTGATAAATTATCTTCACTTTTAAAAGCCCTTAGTCACCTCAGCATTCCTGTTGTTCTCGGAACCCTGGCCACATCATGGTTCTTCGCTTCATTGGCCGGCATTCAACACCCCTGGCATTTTTATGAAATACTGACGAGTTCTACCTGGCTCATTTTCACCTTCGACCATCTGATGGATAGTCGTGGAAAGAACCCAGATGTGCTTAGTCCCAGACACCGTTTTCATTATAAATATCAAAATATACTCATGAAGGTCAGTTGGTTCATTTTGATATTCAATATGACTACGCTGGTGCTAACCTATCAGGATTACTACCTGGTCTGGGGGCTGACAGGACTTATTTTCATTGTATTGTATTTTCTTATCATAAGATTTGTGCCTGTTGCATTTGTCATCAAAGAATGGCTCGTTGCTTTTGGTGCCGTTTATGGGATGTGTCTGCTTCCTGCAGGACCCGATCTGGCTGTTTCACATCCCCACATTCTGGCCATCGCCGGAATCTTCTTCTTACTGAACCTGACCAATATTTTTACGCTGAGCAGATTAGACATCCGTGCAGATAAACTTTCCGGGATGACATCTGCCGGCACCATGCTCGGATATACCCGGCTCTCTCAGCTCGTCTTTAACTTGATTTTTATGGTTTTTGTCGCGCTGCTGATTTGGGCTTTTTACGGTCCTTTAGATTTGAGAATTCCGGTAGCAATCATCGTATTTAGCATGTTACATGTGCTCACTTACCTGAACATACGTTTCCATGTGATGAAGAGAAACCCCAATTTTCGAACAATTGCCGACAGCATTTATATCCTGCCTGCCTTAATCTGGTGGCTATATAACCTAACCAATTAGTCGGTTACCATTACTTTTTTTACCGATCGATATTGACCATCGGTCACAAATTTGAATAAATACACCCCGCTCAATGCAGTCTCCCAACGTAAAGAGTATTCTTTGTTCTCCAGCATTTCCTTGCATACCAATTTCCCCTGAATATCGTAAATGAACAACTCTACCCCACCTTCAGGAACCCGAATGCTAAATTCATTCCTGCCCGGGTTTGGTGATATTTGAATTTCAGAATCTGCCCATAATTTTCCGGTACTTCCCGGCTCATTGTATCGCTTACAGGTTTTATAATAACAGCCTGCATCGCTAATTACTTGCACACAAACTCCAATTGAGTCGAAATTAACATCGAATGCACTGACAAAACTATCGGATGTATAGTTTTTCCCATCATACGTAAGCCATGTGTAATTATAGGCAGAATTACCGTTCAATACTTTGTACTCGAACAAATTACCTCCCAATGAACGTATGGAAATTTCTACTTCCGGAATCGGATTCACATCTACCGGAAGAATAATGGAATCCTTGCATCCCTCCCCGGCATCAGCGACCATTTTAACCAAATAGGTTCGGGTACTCTTTCCAAAAGGATAAATATGTGTCGGTGCGGGTTTGATCGACTGGGTACCATCCCCGAATGACCAGGAATATTTTACCAATCGGGAAAGAAATCCACTCTCCTGAACAAATGTTACCGTATCACCATCGCAAATTGCATTATTCTGAAGACTGAATTTTGCCTTCATTTCATTTTCCAATGGCATGGTAACTGTTTGATCTCCTTTGCAACCCATATCGGATATAGCCCGCAGTGAAATCGTTTTTGTACCTTGTTCATTGAAATTAAATACCGGGTGTTTGTCTGTTGAATTGCCTTCTCCATTAAAATCCCAGAGATAACTCATGGATCCAAATCCGTCTTCGGAAGTGAGATTGATGAACTTCGATTCATGAACTGTGCAATGGTCTCCGAGGATAAAGTTTGGAGCAGGAATGTCATATTTGGTGATATGCACAGAATCTGAACTTGTTCCGCACAAGCCTGTCATCTGTACAAAATACGTTCCTGACTGTTCGATTTTTCTCCAAAAGCCACCTAAGCCATCATGCCATACCGGCGTCCAATCTTTTTGTGTAGAATCCAGATAGTAAGTCACTGAAATTTGCTCACAATAACCTGTATCTATTCCCAATTCTACTTGCGGGGTCCTTGCCAACTCAATCGAAATGGTGTCCCGTACATCATTGCACTTATCTGAATAATGCGCGATATAGTCTCCCGGATTTTGAATGGTTTTATATAAATCAGCGCTGTTGTCCCACCAGGTAAATCCTTGTTTATCAAGACCTTTCAACACCAGCGAACCTGAATTGCAAATCAAAGTATCATTTCCAAGATTTAAGGTGATGGTCGGAATTAAGGAAATAACAGCTGTATCCGCCACTATTGCGCAGGCATTTTGCATGTTTACCCAAACAGTTCCTGCCTTTTTTAGCTGAATGGTATTGCTTGTTGATGCATCAGACCAGTTGAAAGCACAATCGGCGCACATCACAGTAAGCGTTTCATTCACTTCTGAGCAATGTATTGAATCTTTCAATTGATTTTTAACCGGGCTGTATTTCTGATGCACCTGTATGGTATCTGATAAATGGTTGCATGCATCCTTATATGTAGCAATAAACGATCCTGTTGTTTGTATTGCTTTTGAAGGTGTATTGGTGTTGTCCCACCATTTGAGGCCATCAAGTGGCATTTTTGTAGATATTTCAATATCGTTTTGGTCACATAAAAATGTATCCGCAACCAAATCAAAAGCCAGGAATGGTAATACAGAAATATGCGCACTGTCAATGGCAGAGCCGCAGGCATTGGTTAATTTCAAGGAATACATACCGGCCTGACTCACCCATAAGGAATCCGAAGTAGTTGAATCGCTCCACAAGAACTGACAATCTGAACAAACTGCCTGCAGACTTTGCAAAACGGATCCACAATGAAGCGAATCACTCAGTCTGAAATCCGGGATATTTGTGAAGTTTAATTCTGCTGTATCCAACAAAATAATATCGCAGTCCTGCAGGGCTGTAACCACACGGAACTTACCTGTTCCGGCGGCTTTAAATCTGAACAATGTATCATTCAGTTTTGTAACGGCCAGGTTTGCATCAATAGAATATACAGTTGGTTTATACTTGCCGGAAAATTGTATGGTCTGATCTTTCGTCAACTGACCGCAAATCGCAACATTTTGGATCTTTTTAATCCATTTAGATTCACAATTCACAAAAATTTCACTGCCCGGCTTTTTAATGATGGTATCATAAATACTCACATAAGCAGTGTTGGTCCTAACAGGTGTATTGAAGTCAAAAAATATGTCGACAAAATTCTCGATTCTGGTTCTATGGGAGAATTTGCCGGAGGGTTTGATTCTGAAACTTATCCATCCATTACTTCCGGGTTCATTGGTAAAACTGTCTACCAACATGATATTTTTAAAGTCAAATCTCAAAACAGTTTTTCCGCTGTCCCCAATTAGCTGGTATTCATAATCATGTGAACTTCCGGTTATTTCAATGGTTGAAACATTCAGTTTTTCGGTAATGGTATCGAGGATGTAAATATTATATGCCGTATCGTTTCCTGTATTTTGAAATCTGATGAGATATTCCAATTCAGAATGATTCGGTATAAAATGCTCTGAACCCCTACCGGAAGGTGTAACAGAAATATCATTCGGATCATATGAATCTCTGATGGGCAAACACATTTCCGTTTCAAACGATGGCAGCTTTTGCATCTGAAATTGTGTAACAAAATTCTTATTGCCGGCCAATGTGTCATTTCCGCATCGCTCCTTCCAAACACGCATCAATTCCTGATACGGGTGATGCTGTTTTACATCACCAATCACGGTAATGGTTTTATTGACTCTTTCAACTTCAAACCTCAGTGAATCTCCGGCAGGCAAACGATATTTCAATTCTCCTGATAATTCATCATCTTTATACAAATCGATAACGGCAGTATCTTTCATGTCCTTGCCGGTGTTAAATATTTTTACAATGGCCAAACTGTCGTTCAAACAATCGATTCGTGTTCTGATCCATGATGAATCCCAGGTTGTATTTTTTACCAGTACTCTTGGGGTAATTACCGCATAAAAGCAAACCGTTCTGCCCATTACCCCGGTTTGACACAATACAGAATCAATGATGGTTATACTGCCTTCAGCGTTAGGAGACAATTTGCCGAGATTAAAGATAAGCTGACCTTTTTGCTTATTGGATGAGATGCTTGTGCTTTTGATATCGATCAGGTCATCCGGATAAAAAACTTTTATTTCTACACTATCCGCCGCTACGTTTCCGATATTCTTATAAGAAATGACATTTTCATTTTTGAAACAACGTCTCTTTCTCGATGATGCGATTTTGATCTCTAAATTTACAGATGTGTCGCTTTCAAACATGAAGTTTTTATTTCCAACTGTAGATTCAAATGTCTTGAAATAGATACCGCCCAAACTTGTATCACAAAGCCCATTCCCCATTTGATATTTCTCCGGAAGACGGGTGTCGACACTAAATGTACCCGTATCAGCTACCAGCAAAGTATAATACCCGTTAGTCTCCGTGTACGTATAGTAAGGTCCGGGTAAGGCACGAATCAATACCCCGGATGGCCCCAGTTGCTTTCCATCCTTAACGCAGTTTTTGTCGAGATCGGCTGAAATGCTTCCGGTAATAAAGTTAATTTTATCGATGATATAATTTTCTGAACCAAATTTGAAAATATTAAAACTATCCTGATGACTACTGGCAACGGCCCAACCATAAAAAGGATTTAATAATTTTAGTTTCCTAAAATCCTGTTTGGTATTGGTTGTCATTTGCGACCAACTCAGACCGGCATCTCTCGATACAAGTATCACACCATTGTCGCCGCAGATCATCCCAAAAGTGTCATTTACGAAGTCAACATCCCATAAGCTTCCGGTACTGATTGGGGATGTAATTAAAGAAAAATTTACACCGTAGTCGTTACTTCTAGAAATTCTACCATTGTTACCCACTAAAACGACAACGGAATCCTTTATCCTGCAGTGGTCAATAATTTGAATACTGGGGCTTGGCCAATTCACATTGTACCCGCTCCATCCGGTAGTGGTTTTGAATACACCGGAAGTGAGCGTACCCATTGTACCCGCATGCCTGTTCCACATCTGTAATGAACGTATGGTTTGTGTTGAGCCCGTGGAAATGCGATTCCATGACGACCCTCCATTATAGGAAATATTGATATAATTGCCGTACTTATAAGTATCTAAATCGTCCGGCCCCAGCACATAAATGGTGTCTTTATGACCGGAATAAACAGCTAAAAAATCATCATCGCTATTTCCTGTCCGGATTAAACTCCAGTTTTGACCCCCATCTGATGTTTTCAGAACGAGGTCATTATACCCGATAATCACCCCATTCTGCGGGTCCGAGAAAGTTATACCTGAGAAATTTGTAAAGCTATTCAAAATCCGGGTCCAGGTTTTTCCGGCATCCGTTGTTCTGAAAACTTTGTTATAAGTCAAGGCATAACCTGTGTACTTGTCCTGAAAATATACAGAAAATAAATTCGATTCTCCGCTTTTTGTATCTGGTACCCAGGTTTGAGCGTTTGCGCTCACCACCAAAAAGAACCCAACAAGCAAATAAAAATATCGCAACATAAGATGTTCCAAAAATATAGAATATTCGCAATCCTTTCCTAATTGCGTGTGCAACTGACAGAGGTATGGCGTAATTGTGACTTATAGCCCAAGCCCTATTTGGTCTTTTTGTTGCAGCATCCCTTCCTGAAAACAGGCACGGCAACGCGCTTCATACAACTCTTTGGCTCCAAGTTCGACTTGTTGATTGTTGCGGATTTTTTTAAAGGTAAACGTGGCAATATCTCCGCATTTTACACAGATTGCATGAACTTTTGTCACATATTCAGCCGATGCCATCAAAGCAGGCATGCTGCCAAAGGGCTCTCCATTCGAATCCAAATCTAACCCCGCGATAACCACCCTCTTATTCAATTTCAATAATTGTTCGACCGTCTTTGTTAGCCCGGGTTCAAAAAACTGTGCCTCGTCTATTCCAACTACCTGCTCATGTCTTACCAAACCTAATATTTCTGATGAATCATTCACCGCCATGGCTTCATAACGGTTGTTGTCATGACTCACCACCATTTGATCATGAAACCTGCGATCGATAGCCGGCTTGAACAAGGATATTTTTTGTCCGGCAATCACGGCTCTTTTCAGTCTGCGCAACAACTCCTCCGTTTTTCCACTGAACATGGAACCACAAATAACCTCTAGTCTTCCTTTGTCCAGTTTAGGCTCTATAAACATGTGTATGGGTGAATAACTCTTTGAGCGGTTACCACTGCGAAAATATACATTTGCTATTCAATTTTTGGCTTATGGAACGCAGGCATATTCACGAGAAAATCGCTTCTCTTACAGAAACCATCAGTGTAAACAACAATCGCTTGTTTTTACATGATGAAAAAATAGCTCAATTGGAGATAGATGTATTGCGCAAAAATGCCATCGAATTGTACGAACAAATCAATATGCTCCATTTGTCAAACCTCCGCATTAAAGGAGACGCACAACTAACCCTGGAGAAAAGTGACTCCATCGCGTTGGGTGAAACGGTTGAGTTCATCGCTGAAGAACCGGAACCTGTGAAGGAAACTGTTACAAAAGAACCAACTGTTCAAGCGGATACACCTATCGCAGAAACCGTAGAGCCGGAAAGTCCTGTTGAAGAAAAATATGAAGAGCCGGAAATAAAGGTTGTTCCCATTCCGGAAATTAAACAACCCACTCATCCCGAAAAAGCAGAGCCTCCTAAAATGGAAGAAAATACCCTGATTTTCGAAATTAAAACGGAACCCGATTCTACCAAAAAAGTGGATGCCTCAGATAAGAAACATCTTTTCGAAAAATACCGCACCAGTAAGCTTGAGTCTATCAAAAAAGCCATCAGCGTGCTCAAAAGGTATGAATACCAAAATCAGTTGTTTAATGGCGATCCTAAAATATACACCCAGAATATTGACATTTTAGACCAGGCAGCCAGTGCTGAAGTGGCTCTTTCTTTGTTGGAAAACAGTTGGCCTGAAATGTACAAATGGGACGAAAAAGATGAACCATTGATAGAAGAATTGAAAGAGTTGGTTTATCGCCGTTTCTCTTAAAAATACTTACATCCGTTTATAGTCGTTTGTTTTCGCTTTCGTGGAATTGTCGCCCGTAACTTGCGGCCATTCTGCTCATGAATCCCTGGCGAAAATCCCCATTTCTCAGAATTATCATTCCCTTATCCATGGGTATCATCATGTGCGAATCCGGATTTTCTGCTTACCTGGTCTGTGGCACCCTCCTTTTAACCTTCGCTTTCCTCTTGAATTTGCGTTACGTCCTTAAATCTCTCCAAGCAAAAAACATCATTAATGGTACACTTTTATTTAGTTTTTGGATGTTGGCCGGATACCTCCTTTACGCCGCACAAAATGAAATAAATCACCCGTATTATTTTGCCAATCAGCGCTGCCATCAGGTGCTGCTAAAAATATCCGATCATCCGGAAATCAAAAATCAGAAATTCCGGTGCCGGGCAGAAATCATACAGATATATGATTCTGTACAGTGGAAATATGCAAGCGGAAATATCATTCTGCGATTTAAAACATCCGATTCATCCTACCATCCGTCTTTTGGCGACATCATTCTTATGAATCGAAATGATGTCCAGGAAATTCCCAAAATCTCTGTATTGGGTGGTTTCGATTATAAGAAATATCTGCATCGACAAAATATTCATCATAAGGCTAACCCCATTCCCGGAAAATTTGTCTACTGCGGAAGGGAATTCCATCCACTCGGATTCATTCAATTGATTCGGCTTCGTCAATGGCTTTTAAATGCATATTCCCAATATTTTGTAAGTACCTCCGATCAGGGATTGATAGCGGCCATGGTTTTTGGATACCGCCAAAATTTAGATCCGGAAATTTCCAAAACCTATACGAATACAGGAGTTGTCCATATCCTGGCTGTTTCAGGTTTGCATGTGGCATTGGTATATGGCGTCCTGCTCTTTTTAACCAAATTCCTTGTGCGTTTCAAATTGCAAAAGCTCAGGTATTTTCTTCTGCTCGCCTGCTTAATATTTTATACGCTTTTAACGGGATGTTCTGCCTCCGTTTGCCGTGCATCTTTAATGTTATCCGTTTTCATTTTCTCCGATATGCTCAACCGAAAATCCTATGGCATAAATACATTGAGTTCCA
Source organism: uncultured Chitinophagaceae bacterium (assembly GCA_964613385.1). Lineage (GTDB taxonomy): Bacteria > Bacteroidota > Bacteroidia > NS11-12g > UBA9320 > CAZTGZ01. The sequence goes on along the minus strand of CAZTGZ010000042.1, from coordinate 8,001 downwards.
GCGCATTTATTCTTTTACTCATCGATCCGAATCACCTGTTTCAGGCCGGATTTCAACTGAGCTATCTGGCTGTAGCAGGGATACTGATTTTTAATCCCTGGGTGGAACAACTGTATAAACCCAAACACAAATGGATTCAAAAAATCTGGAGTCTTTTGGCCGTATCCATTTCCGCCCAACTCAGTACCCTGCCATTGTGTTTGTATCTATTTCATCAATTTCCGGTTTACTTTCTTCTGGCCAATCTATTTGTCATTCCTCTATCAACGGGATTACTCATCACCGCATCTGTTATACCTTTTGTTTTGAGCGTCCCTATTCTTCCAAAATTTCTGGCCTACCTATGCAAAATCATCATGACTGTAATGGATGGCATATTGCACTATATAGAAAGTTTGCCCTTTCACCTAATAGAAAACATACCTTTTAGCTCATTTTCGCTCTTTTGTACTTATGGAGCGTTGATTTTCCTGGGCGCCTGGATGAGCACTGAAAAGCCATTTTTTCTGCTACCGGCACTCACCCTTGCATTAGTTTGGCAAACGGGCCTGGCTTTCTTTAAATCAACTTCCCCAAAACAAATAATATGGTACTGCCTGTACTCAAATTATCAACCTGTTCCGGCATGCCTTACAGGAAATACCCTACATGTGTTTCTCGATTCGAAAATCCATAATGATAGCACCATTCAACCATTGAAAAATTTCGAACTCAAATCTGAATTTAAAAAATTGAAACTTCATACCATTGAATTATCCGGTAGCGGAGTCACACGGATTCATCATGAGAACAGCGGAATCCTATGGGTTCACCAACTGAATCAATCACACATAGAAATTTTGCATAAATCCTATCCATTGATTGTATTGAAGCGCTCATACCTGCCATCAGAATTTCGAAATGCACAAACCCAAATTATTTCATCCTTTACATGGCCATTCAAAGAAAACCGACATCACAACTTGAACATTCAGGGCTATTGGAATTCAGAATAAAGCCAATATCAGGATTATGTCTTTTTTGCCGAAGTTTTATAGTCCTTTCTGTCGTAGTGCGAGATTTCATGCTATCTTGCACTTAATAATGACAGGCATCCAAAAAATACACGGTTGCTTTAGGGGAAAGTTATGGTTTCTGTTCACCATATTTTCTTTGGTCTCTTCTATTGCCTCAGCTTCACTCAATGGACAGTATACCATTAATCAGCTTGCGGCGGCTTCTGCCAGCAATTATAAATCGTTCTCGGCTTTCGTTAACGATATTAATTATGGGTCGCGAAGTGATGGCTTTGCAGCAAATGGACCCGGCATTTCAGGCAACGTAAAGGTTGATGTAGTTAGCGGTAGCGGGCCTTATAACGAACAAATCTCCATAGACCCGATTAACGGAAGTAGTGCGACCCAAACCTTAGAAATTCATGGAAATGGCGAAACCATCGAATATTCGACCCATTCCACAGCCTCCTTTGTCATTCGTCTGAACGGGTGCGATTTTGTCCGCATCGACAGCCTTACCATCAAATCAACAGGAGCCTCTTTTGGCCGATGCGTTGAAATCAGAAATGAGAGCAACCACATACAGATAGAAAACTGCCTGTTGCTTATGCCCAATATGAGCAGTACCTCCAACGTAAACGGTTATTGTATGGTAACCAACGGAACCGCCAACCCATCTGTATTTACCAACCCCGGAACTAATATTACCATTCGGAATAACAAAATGAAGTCCGGGATCGATAAAGGTCCGTATTATGGCGTTTGGATTTCACAGTTGCCGCAGAATGAACAGCCCAATGGCTATGAAATATCTTCGAATGAAATTGCCGATGTCTATAATACTTTCATAAGTCTCTATTATACAGTTGGCACAGTGGTTCATCAGAATCGAATGCACAATTCCGGTCACAGTCGTGAAGGGTATATTTATGGGGTTTACCTGTATAATTACCTCACGAGATGTGATGCGATCATAACTTCCAATTCCATGTTCGAATGGAATAACTCCAGCCAGGGCAACTACGACGGTCGCTATCCACTATATGTTTATATGTATGGATCTTCAAATAGCCGCAAACTTGAAATCCACAACAACCTGATTGATTTACATTGCCGATATTATACGCCGGGGGTATATATATATGCATTAAATGCTTCAAACCCGGGGGTGAACTTTTATCATAACACCCTTTATTTTTCGGGAAAGGTACAGAACACATATACCTATGGACTGTATATGTCTCAATTTTACTATACAGATTTAGATTGTCGAAACAATATTTTCTATTGCAATTGGATATTGAATGGACCCATTTACGGGATTTATTATATACCCGGGAGCATCCGTTTCGATCATAACCTCATGTATCTTAATGACATAGGAGGAGGTGGTTCCGTATATTATGGGTATAATGGAAGTCAATACGGTTCGCTATCTGCCTGGACCTCTGCCATAGGCGGAACCAATAACCTTTCAACTGACCCCTATTTGAGTGACCCTGGAGCACAAAACTGGAAGCCCACCTCCCTTCAAATGAATAATCGCGGAGCCGATTTAGATATGACCTATGATAATGAAGGGGCCCGTCGTGACCTATATAACCCCGATATCGGGGCATTTGAATACTACCCGGATCTTGCCTTAATCAGAATGGCTTCGCTGGACAGTCTGGTATGCACCGACGATGAGTTGGTGATAAAAATTTTGGTGAAAAACACCGGTAATAGCGACCTGCAGAAGCTCCCTTTGAATCTGGCCGTGAATGACTCCATTTTTGATCGTCGGTTGTTTAATCAAAAATTGAATCCGGGAGACTCTGCCTGGTGTACTTTTCCTATATATGCGAGTTTTCATTCAGGTAAGAGCGGAGATGTCTGGGTTTATTTAAACGGAAATGATGACAATCCCTCAAATAATATATTGTCTCAAAAAGTATCCGTTCAAACTTCGCCGTCGGGAGGTCAATTGAATCCTGCTGCGGTTTTTAATGGCTATGTAAAGTCCGGTGAAGTTCACAATCCCGACATAACCGTTACAGGTATCGAGCTAAAATATTACATTCAAAATCCACTGAATCTGGATAACTCCCTGTACGATTCCACCTGGACTTTGACCCCATTTGTGCTCACTCAAAATGGATCGGAGGTGAGCAATGGGGTGCAATTCAACAAACCGGGTTTAAGCACACCGGCATGGATTTCGTACAAGCCGGATAGTTCGATGCAGGATTCAACTTTATTCGTCGGAATTAAGGCGACACTGAAATCCAGTGGCTGCGATTCTGTTTTTGGCAGATATGTATATGTATTTCCAAGCCCGAAACCTTCTTTTAATGTAAAAAACCATTGTCAGGGTCAAGGGTCTGATATTGATGATCAATCTTTAATAAGGAAAGGAACTCCTGAGTATTTTTGGGATTTTGGAGATCTTCAGCGCTTAGATGATACTTCAACATCATCTTTACCGGTGTTTACATATCTGAACCCGGGCAAATACGACATTAGCCTGCAAATTAGGTTAAAGGAAATACCCAAATTTGTGTTCAGCACATCGAGAAGTATTCAGGTCATTCCTCTGCCCGATGTCGATTTTTCCGTTATTCATGCCTGTGAAGGAAACGAAGTAAAATTCATAAACTTAACAAAAATCAACGGTGCCAATCCGGGAAGTATCCAATATCGATGGAATTTCGGAGATCAAACGAGCAGCTCTTCTGTCTATGCTCCTGATCATTTATATGTTATTGCGGGTGGATATCAGGTAACGCTACAGGCTAATTATGCAGGCTGCTCATCTGAAAAAACCAAAAACGCCTATCAATTCGTGAAACCTCGCGCTGATTTCATCTTTTCCGGAGCATGCAGTGGCAACAAGATAGAATTCATTAACAAATCAACCATTGCCTCCGGAAATTTTGGAAGCATCTGGAATTTCGATGCCACAGGCCTTTCTTTTTTGTCAAGTCCGGAGTACATTTTCGAATCTGCCGGTGAAAAGTTGGTGAAGTTAAAAGTTGTCTCAGAATTTGGTTGTGCTGACTCTATATTACAATCCATTAGCATTAAAGAATCGCCTTTTGCTGATTTTACTTTTGAAAATCCTTGCAGCAGAACTCCGGTTAAATTTTTAAACGAAACCGTTATTCCACAAAACATTGGCATCCAATACCAATGGAACTTCGACAATGAATCCGGCTCTGTTGAAGCAAATCCCAGTTGGCAATTTCAGGGCATGGGACATAAAACTGTAACATTAACCGTACAGGCAGATAACGGATGTAAAAGTCAAATCAGCAAGCAATTCTTCGTACAAAGACAGGCTTTAGCATCTTTTGTCGCTGAAGATGTGTGTGAGGGAGAGCCCGTTAACTTCACCAATTTATCTGAAGTAGAATTCGGTAATCTCCGATTTGAATGGAGATTTGGTGACAATACTTATTCATCTCAAACTGCCCCAAAGAAATTCTACGCATTAAAAGGTCAAACCTCTACATTCCTGGTCACCCTCAAAGCGGTTGTTGAGGACGGGTGTTCCGATTCGGTCACATTGCCTGTTACGGTCAACGCTGCAACATCAGCCGTATTCAATGCTTCGGTAAGTGGTAGATTTGTTCAATTTGAACCGGTTGTCAAGGATGGGTCAAATCAGTACAATTGGAGATTCGGAGAAGGATCGCGCTCAACAGAAATTTCACCATCACATCACTATGAAAATATTGACTATGGAACATTTGAAGTTTGTCTTGGAATCATCAATCAGGCGGCCTGTGTAAGCGAATATTGCGAACAAATATCAATCAATCTACTTAACTCCGGCATTTCTTCGATTTCAAATTTTAGGGTATTTCCGAATCCCGCTAAGGAAACCATCACCATTATCGGCCCGGAATCATGCTCCATTAACATCTATAATTCCATCGGAAAGTGCTTATTTTCAGCGGATTTGAACGGATCAAGCCATTCGATTTCCTTGGAGCAATTTACCATGGGGATATATAGAATTGAGTTTATTCAGGCAAACGGACTCAGGGGTTTTACCACCTTTATGCACAATTGATTGAAAAAATGACAAAACGAAAAAATCACACAAATTGCTCACTATCAACCACTTGAGATATTTATCTAAAATAACACAGTAATCTCAATGTCATTTTTGGTGGTGCCAGGGTACCCCCCTATTTGAAAATGACAATACCTGCTCTAAGTTTGATTTTGTGTTGCATGAATTATGCAATCAAGTTTAGTATCCTTACCTTAATATAAAATTAGTATGAATCTATTTTACAAGATTTCTCGTGCCCGGAAATTCGGCTTTCTCGTGGCCTCACTGATCTTCTCGAGCAGCTCATTTGCAGCATTAAATGGAACCTATACCATTGATGCGAATTCAGCTGCGTCTTCTACCAACTACAAAACTTTTTCATCATTGGCAAGTGACCTCTTAAGTGGTACACGTGCCGACGGTGGTACGCCCAATGGAAGCGGTGTTACCGGACCGGTTGTAGTAAACGTGGTTGCCTCCAGCGGGCCATACACTGAACAAGTGAAATTTGGTGCCATTACTGGAGTCTCTGCAACAAATACCATCACCATAAATGGAAATGGAAACACCTTGCAGTACACGGCAACTTCTTCTGCCACATCGCATACCCTGCAACTGGATGGTACAGATTACATGAAAGTTGACAATCTGACTATCGTTGCTTTGAGCAGCTCTGTTGGTCGTGTGGTACATTTGATGAACAGTGCTACTTACAACACATTCTCGAATTGTAAGTTTCAAATGCCAAACTTCACCAGCACTTCGAACATTTACTTCTATTTCGGTATTACCAATGGTACCTCCAGTACACAAACTTATGGTAACGCCGGTGCAGAAAACACCGTTACTAAGTGCGAAATGTCAGCCAGAGCAGCTGGTGGACCATACTCAGGTATAGTTGTAATGGATGAATCTTCTGGTTCAACTGTTCGTAAAAACTATTTTACCGATAACAAAATCCGCGATTGGTATTATTATGGTATCTGGACATATTACGCATTCCAGCAAACCATTACCGGAAACGAAATTTATAATACCGGAACTACTTCTGCTGTAAAATATGGTATGTATAACTATTGCTACCAAAAAGGCGGGGATTATATCATTGAGAACAACTTCATCCATGACATGATGGGTACCACTACACAATACGGTATCTATCACTATGCATACTATGGAACTGGTTCAGGCGATATGAAAGTAAATAAGAACAGAATTATTCTGCTCAATTTGCCTACCTCTACCTATGGCTTATATGTATACGGTTATTATTCAAATATCACCGGTAAGTATGAAAACAACGATAACTACATCCAGTTAGAAAAATCTTCTACCGGTGCGAGTGCATACTATTACCCATTATATAGTTTCGGTGCCTATTACTATACTTCTTTCCGTCAGGCCAATATCGACCGCAACACCATTCGTGTTAAGTCTTATGCGTGTTATGGTATTTATGGTTATATCTACTATAACTCAAGTTTTTCAGGAAGAAATTCTATCAGCAACAACATCGTTGATTGTCAGGTAGATTATTATATGTATGGCGTTATGGCATATTGCTACTCTAACAACATGCCTGTAGATGTTTGCTACAACACCGTAATTGGTCGTCCAAACGGTTCTGCAACTTCAGCCGGTCAGAAATATTTATTGTATCTGTACTATGTAGATGGAAAAATCCATAACAACAACGTACTCGACCTGGATAACGGCGGTACCAACTATGGTATTTACGATTACTACAGTACTGGTACATTCAGCAACAACAACATCTATACTTCCAACTCCGGATCAAGCTTCAATTTCGGAGCACGCAACGGTTCTGTCGTGACTGACTTTGACGCTTATAAGTCTCAATTTAGCGACACCAAAGCTCAATCTAAAAATCCTCAGCTTACCGATATGAATAACGGTAATTACGCTCCTGCATCCTTTAACTTTGTTAATTTAGGTGTACCTGTAAGCGGAATAACCACAGACAATCTTGGTGCAACACGTAATAGCACTAATCCTGACATAGGAGCTATTGAATATTATATTGATGTTGAGGTGAACAATGTTACCCTTGCCGCTACTAATGTTTGCGGTGGCTACAAAGAAAACATCACAGTAACATTGAAAAACAACAATAGCATTGACATCCAGAATGTACCCATCGCCTTCACCATTAACGGTGTGCGTAAAGTATCTGAAGTGATGACTACAAAAATTGCTCCTGGAAAAACAGGAGATTACACCTTCAAAGTTCCTGCTGAATTCAACTTCCCCGGTACCAGCACCATCAATGTATTTCTGGATGGTTCCGATGACAACAACGGAAACAACCTGATCTCTAAAACCGTTAATGTAACCTCTTCGCCTTATGGTGGTACTTTAACTGAAGGAAGCTCTTTCCCCGGTTATTTCCGTCCGGGCAACTCAGGAGGTACTACCACCAACCCTGATGTGACCATACCAGGTGCTCAAATTACTTACGATATTACCAATCCTGCCAATTACACCAATGGTTCTTATGGTTCTACCTGGACCATGACCGGTCTGTTCAAAACCAGCGGAGGAATGACCGTAAGCAGCGGTGTTTCTTATACACCTCCTTCAGGAAGCAATCCGGGTAGAATCACTTTCGACCCTTCTTCTTCTTTGAAAGACTCAATGGTTTACATCGGAATCGTTGCTAAAAATAACAACACTGGTTGTGACTCTACTTTCGGACGTTGGGTATATGTACCACACGTTCCGGTTGTTAATTTTTCATTTAACACGCCATGTGCCGGTGAAGTTCTGGAATTCAGAAACCTGACTTCCTTGGCAAAAGGACAAATGCTGTACGATTGGCAATTTAACGATCCTAACAGCACGGAAGACTTCTCTGATGTTTCTGACCCATTGTACAACTACAGCACCTTTGGTACTTATGATGTTGATTTAACCGTGCGTTTGGCTCAGTATCCTAAGTTTGAA
>CAZTGZ010000041.1:6994-20775 GCA_964613385.1 uncultured Chitinophagaceae bacterium | reverse complement strand
AACATGCCCATACAAATGGATATAGTGTTGTCTATCAATTCTGCGGACATGGCGTTGGTATAAAGTTTCATGAAGACCCTGAAGTTTGTCATATTTCAGAGAAAAATACGGGTCCCAGACTCAAGCCCGGAATGATTTTTACCATTGAGCCTATGATTAATCAGGGGAAAGCAAGGGCGAAAATAGATCGGAACGATGGTTGGACAGCACGCACCATTGACGGTAAACTAAGTGCGCAATTTGAACACACCATGTTGGTCACTGAAACAGGTTTTGAAGCATTAACAGATGTCTTTGGTGACTTCTAATGTCAACCTGGTATCAAGCAGTTGTTTTACACTATTTGGCCGAATGTCTGCACCATCAACTTGAAAATGCAGAAGTAGCCGATTGCTTCACGACGAGCAAAGACGATTGGTTTTTAATCACAAACAAAGGGAATATTCATGTTACCTGGTTCCGTAGAATACCGTATATTTTTTTTCCCGAGACGCATCATATTCCCCAGAAGAACAGACAAAAATTTCACCCTGAAATCAACGGTTTTGTTCGCCAAATTACATCATTTCCTACCGAAAGACGCATCGACATTGTTTTAAATCAGGGCACTCTCATTTTGGCTTTTTACGGGAACAACAGCAAGATTTTCTGGCAGAACCAACATGAAATCATCCGAACGTTCAGAGGCAAATCAGATGGGGTGGAAGATGTTTCTCCCCGGTCAAATGCCATGAGCAAGAAAATCAGTGCTGCGAATGCCAACGAACTCAGGAAACAATGCCCTTTCTTTCCTGATGTTTTAATGGATTTTGCTTCCACACAAGACTATTTCGATCAATGTGACACTGAAACGGTTTGTAAAAAAGTGTTGGAGAAATTTGCTTCTGATTGGTTTATCGATGAAAACGGCATATTAAAACTTGAAGAAGCCCCGGATACCATTCGATTTGCAAATAAATGTGAGGCCGTTGCTTTTAGTTGTAAAAAATTGCTTCGGAAAAGCAAAACAATTGCAAGGGAGCAGGAAATGATGGCTTATCAAATGGGTCGTTTACAGCGCTTAGAGAAGCAAAGAATCGGATGTCTGAAGAAAATTGAAATGCTGAATTCTAAGACGGCATACAAAACGCAAGCGGATGCGATTCTGACTTATTCCTATTTGATTTCAAAGGGGACGAAGGAAATTAAGTTACCGGATTTTTCAGGTAATCAAATCCTGATTAAACTTAAACCTGAATTAAGTCCGGCCGAGAATGCGGAGAGATATTATCGAAAATCGAAAGGTGAGCATAAGGAGCTCGAAATTGAGCAGCTCAAGCTGAAGGAACTTGAAGCGCAGATTGAGAATTTATCCGATCAGGCGGAAATAACGGTTGAATCCGAAGACAAAGCTTCTCATGCTGTGGCAAAAGGATATTATCGATGCACCATAGAGGGATTTGAGGTTTGGGTGGGTAAACACGCCAAAGGGAATATGGAAATTTTGCGCAAGGCGGCAAAATCTGATATTTGGATGCATGCACGCGATGAAAAAGGAGCGCATGTAATCGTGAGATGCGGAAACAAGAAGCCAGAGCCCTATGTTTTAGAAAAAGCAGCATCTCTTGCGGCCTGGAATAGCAAGGGCAAAGGGAACTCACTGGTGAGGGTAGTGTGGGCATATAGAAAACATGTGAGGCCCATTCCCGGTATGAACCTAGGTACAGTAGCTGTTCAGCTGGAGCATACCATTTTGGCAGAGCCGCTTTCTCCGGATCATTTAGAGTCTTGAAAATTTAATGCTGTCCATTTTCCTGTCCGTTCTCGTGTATCCTGCTGGATTGCCAAGCAGCAATTATGTAACTTTGAGGCCAACATGACCATGTATCGCAGCAAAGCTCCGTTGAGACTCGGTTTGGCCGGAGGCGGAACGGATGTTTCACCCTATTGTGACCAATTCGGAGGGTCTATACTCAATGCGACCTTGAATATGTACGCATATGCCAACATAGAACCATTGGCGGATCCATCAATAGAATTGGTATCCATTGATAGAAATGTAAGCTTAAGATATCAAGTGGGTTCATTACCGATCGAAGGGAAATTCGACCTTGCTGCCGGGGTTTATAACCGGCTCAGGAGCCAATACCATATTCCGGATATTGGGTTTAGGTTAACCACTTTCGTAGATGCTCCTGCCGGATCAGGCCTTGGATCTTCATCTACACTGGTTGTAGCAATTTTGGGCTGTTTTTCAGAATGGTTTAAAATCCCCCTGGGTGAGTACGATATGGCTCATCTGGCTTATGAAATTGAACGTATCGACCTGGGGCTTTCCGGCGGCAGGCAGGATCAATATGCTGCAACTTTCGGTGGATTTAATTTTATGGAATTTTATAAGGATGATAAAGTTATTGTGAATCCACTTCGGGTAAAGCAGAAATTCGTCAGTGAGTTAGAAAATAATCTTTTGCTATTTTATACCGGAACTTCCAGAGAATCAGCTGAAATTATCAAGAAACAGAGCCATAATATCGAAGAGTCAATCGCAGCAGCTATCGAAGCAACCCATAAACTCAAAGAACAAAGTGTGATGATGAAAGAGGCATTACTCACCGGACAAATAGACAGAATTGGCGAAATTTTGCACTTTGGTTGGGAAAACAAAAAGCGAATTGCGACCGGGATTAGCAATTCACATATCGAAGAAATCTATGATACAGCCATAAAAGCTGGTGCCAATGGAGGTAAAATCAGTGGGGCAGGGGGCGGTGGATTTATTATATTTTATTGCCCGGGAAACAGCAGATATCCCGTATTCAATGCATTGAAAAAAATGAATTTACAACATCAACCTCTCGCATTCACCAGAGAAGGTTGTTATAGCTATAGTGTATGACCTGGCCTGATGTGGTTATTTTAGCCGGCGGCTTTGGTACCCGACTTCAACAGGTTGTCAGCGAAGTGCCCAAACCCATGGCTCCGGTTGCAAACAAGCCATTTTTACACTATGTGTTGAGTTTTTTAAATGAACAGGGAGCAAAGAGAGTCATACTAGCAACCGGTTATAAACACGAGCAGATTGAGGCTTATTTTGGTGATAAGTTTCTCAATATGGATATACTTTATTCCATTGAAAATGAACCACTCGGAACAGGTGGGGCTCTGAAAATGGCTTGTAAAATTGCCCAAACTGAAGAAGTATTGGTCTATAATGGGGATACCTATTTTGATGCACCTGCATTGGCATTGGTGGATTTTCGCCGTTCCATGAACACACCTGCGGCCATTTTTCTCAAAGAAATTGAACATCCGGATCGATATGGTACGGTTGAAATAAAAGATGGTATCATTACGGCATTCAGGGAGAAAAAGACCGGATTGGAAAATGGATGGATTAATGCCGGGGTCTACTGTATGGAAACCCAATTGTTGGTGAATTACCCGGATGCTAAATTTTCACTGGAATCGAGCATATGGGAGCCTCTCGCCGCCAAACATCAGATAGCAGGCTGGTGTTCTGATGCTTATTTCATTGATATCGGCATTCCGGAAGATTACCAGAAAGCAAATGAAACTTTTACATCACTTAAATATTGATCAATCCTGGACTTTGTTTCTCGACAGGGATGGCGTCATCAACCGCCGACTGCCGGATGATTATGTAAAAAAGTTGGAAGAGTTTGAATTTTTACCGGATGTTCCCGATGCAATACGCAAACTCTCACAAATTTTTGGTTGCGTTATCGTGGTTACGAATCAACAGGGAATCGGAAAAGGATTGATGACCGTGCAGGATTTATCGATTATACATGATGAAATGTGCCGGGAAATTGAGTCCCACGGCGGTAGAATTGACAAAATTTATTTCAGTCCTCATCTGAAAAGTGAGCAGAGTAATATGCGAAAACCGGGATCAGGGATGGCGCAAGCGGCCAAGCTTGATTTTCCTGAAATAGATATGAAAAAGTCTATCATGGCAGGTGATTCAGAATCAGATATGTGGTTTGCTAAAAATTCGGGTATGCACGCCGTCTGGATCAATTCGGAAGGTGTAAAGGATGAAACAGGAATTGCACTGGCTTCATTTGAAAATTTGCCCCGATTTGTAACCGCAATTCAATAATTCAACGAAAAATGCAACTATTCGTCCGTGTCTCAAACGATTTTAGCATATTTAGGGTTATATTAGTAGAACCGATGGCTTAAACATTGCGTTATATCCGATACATATTGCTTGTCCTGATGATTTCCTCAGGAATCACTTCGTATGCAACGCATTTGGTGGGGGGATATATGAGTTATCGATATGTTGGGCCATTGCCAAATGGAATGATTCGCTACTTTGTTACCTTAAATCTTTACAGAGATTGTTTGCAAAGTGAGGTTCCGCTCGATAATGAAATTTCAATAGGTGTATATTTCAATAACACCAATAAAGACTTGTACAATGTCGCGAAAATCAGGTTGTTGACACGTAAAAATGTGGAGCCGCCGGGCAATATAGACTGCGACTATTACAAACGAAAAGTCTGTATTGAAGAGGGATTTTATCAGGGATTCATCGATGTTGCACCAAGTTCAGTTGGATATTTATTGACCTATGTGCGGTGTTGCAGGAACATACAGGACAACCTTCCGAACGATGGGGGACAGCCATTTATGGGTCAAACCTATTACTGTCAGATTCCGCCCACCAGCATTATAAACAGTTCTCCGGCATTTTCGGGGATTCCCTCTCCGTACATGTGTGCGAATGATACAACCAATATTCTCAATTCTGCTGTAGATCCGGATGGAGATGAGTTGATTTATTCGATTGCGCTTCCCTACCAGGGAGGTGATAATTCCATGATGGGCGCAGAACCACCTCCACCTAACCGATTGAAACTACCGATCGACCCGGTCGTCTATAATCCGGGATATTCTTATACTTCGCCTTTTGGTGCGAATGGAATGGCCTTGGTAAATCCGTCGAACGGACTCACTTCATTGTTTGCACCTAAAACAGGTAGTTATGTAATTGCCGTGGAAGTTCAGGAATGGAGACAGGGTAAATTGCTCAGTGTAGTTCGATTGGACCTTCAAATTCTGGTTTTAGATTGTCCTCCGAATAATGCACCGAGAATTTCAAATTCTACAACCAGTTTTGAAGCTGAAATTGGCTCAAAAATTTGCTTTAACATTTCAGCTTCCGATAAGGACATGGATGTGGTTTCTCTTGCCGGTAAAGGCGATATATTCACCGGTGCCAACGGATATACCGGTCCAAAGGCAACGCTGACCAAAACATCCGGCGCAGGTTCTACCACCTCAGAATTCTGCTGGCAAACAGATTGCAACCTGTCTACTCAAAAAACTTATATTTTCACTGCTGAAGTATGGGATGATGGTTGTCCTCCCAAATTTGACAATAAAAATTTCAGCATAACCCTGAAACCATTCCAAGGAGCCGACGGAATTTCAGGTCCGGATCCCGTATGTAATTATAGTAAGAATAACCTGTATACTGCGCTCAATACAAAAGCCGGGTCTAAATTTCAATGGATCGTGAACGGGGGCGAAATCAAGGGAAGTGACTCAGGTTCAACAGTTTTGATTGATTGGTTGACAGAGGGAACCGGTTCTATCACCGTGACTGAAATTAGCAGGTTCGGCTGTCCGGGTAAGCCATTTACCAGAAATATCACCATACTAAAGAGTCCGGATTTGCCTGTAATTACCGGGAAGGATACGGTTTGCGAAGGGACCATGAATGAACCATATTCTGTAGGGTCAACACCAAATTCTACATATCAGTGGAGTGTACTTAATGGTGCACTAACCCCAAATGGAAATACAGCTTCCGTCAATTGGCCGGTAAAAGGACAGGGAAGAATATGGGCATTAGAAAGAAGTCAAAACGGTTGTCTGAGTGACACAGCGTATAAGAATGTAAATATCCGGAAACCGCAACCTTTTGTGGAAGGAACCTATTCCGTTTGTCCAAATGCACAGGGTATTGAATATCAAGTTAATAGCGACTGGGGCAGTACCTATTTATGGAACATAGTCGGCGGGACATTGAGTTCTGGTCAGGGAACATCCAAAGTTAAGGTGAATTGGGGAAATCAGGGATTAGGAGAAATACAGGTTACAGAAACAGATCGTTTTGGTTGTAAGTCTGAATTGATCAGAACCCAGGTTGACAAAAACTATATTCTACAGGGAAGTTTCCCTTCCGGACCTGATGAGGTGTGTGAATTCGATGCAGATGTTTCATATACCGCGAAACGCGTACAGAATAGTGTCTATTATTGGCAAATTTCGGGAGGTACTCAAGCGAGCGGAGACTCAAGTCCGAATATTCAAGTGAACTGGGGTGCCACAGGTAATGGATACGTTTCCGTACAAGAACGTTCCTTCGATCAGGTAAATCAAAGAGCCTGCAGCAGCGCTTATAACCGATTGGATGTCATTATTCACCCTCTCCCGGTGGCTACCATTATTCAGGGAGATACGGATATATGTGAAGGACCGGATACCTTACTCTATACGCTCGCGGGCTTCCCTCGTTCAACCTATACCTGGAAACTGGATGGGGTTGTGTTGCCTGAAAATGGACCCACACTCAAAATGGTTTGGAATACGCCCGGTATATATCAACTCTCTGTGAAAGAGCTAACAGAAAATAATTGTCCCGGAATAGAAATAGATACGGTTGTGAGCGTAAGACCGAAACCTGCAACCCAGGGTATTTTCGGAGATCAGGTAGTGTGTGTGCCGGATATAACCGGCAGATCCTATTCGGTAAAAGGATTTGCAAATTCCCACTATCTATGGCAAGTGAATCAGGGAAATATTATACAGGGTTCAGGCACAGATTCGGTAATAGTAGATTGGCAAAATATCCGTTATGCGGGGATTTCGTTTGTAGAAGTATCCGAATACGGCTGTTATGGAGATACCCTGAGATTACCGGTCTATGTACATGATTTACAGGTATATCTCGATGTGATTTCCGTGGGTTATCCGGATGATCGCATGTATACCGAATGGAAGCAAGGGATCGACTCTGCCAATGATCAGCCATTTGTGATTGAGAAAAGAAAAGCAGGTACAGGTGATTTCTGGAATGTTGCCGGAATTACGGAATCTACGATTCACAATTTCCTTGACAAACCTCTGAATACGGATGATTTTCCATACAACTACCGGATTAAGGGAACCGATATGTGTGGCAATGTCCGAATCAGTGAAGTACACACAAATATTTGGCTAAGTGGTCAAAAAGCAGAAGATGAAGAATCAATCAGTTTGATTTTTAGTCCATATCTGGGATGGCAAAACGGGGTTGATTTTTATGAAATTTACAGAAAATCAAACCGGGATGAGGATTTTAGTCTGGTGCAAATTGCCATGCCGAATTCAACGATTTCTTTCCCCATTTCAGTGAGAAGCTTTAAGGATTGTTTCAGGATTAAGGGTTATGAATTGACAGGAAACCAAAAAGTCACCTGGTCGAATGAAATATGCTTTAACTATTTGCCGAATGTATTTGTTCCAAACGCATTTACACCAAACGCTGATCAGATGAATGATGGGTTCAGGGCCATACCGGTTTCCGTTGATAAATATGAGATGCATATTTTTAACCGTTGGGGTGAAAAACTCTGGTCGACGTCCAAACTCGATGAATCCTGGAATGGTGAATACCTGGGACAGAAAGCGCAGGCCGGTGTGTATATGTATCGCCTGAAGTTCACTGATTTCGAGAATCGGGAATATTATAAATCCGGAACTTTTCATTTGTTGCGGTAATGCGTGCATTTTACCTCCTTGTTTTTTGTATTTGGCTGTTGGCAGCCTGCAGCAAATCTGATCCAATAATCAATGCATGCGATCAAACCCTTTGGGAAATGGTTGAAGTTTCAGACAGTTTGCAGCAAATCAAACTACAACAAGATTCGCTGAGCCTTAGGCGACAGCTTACTTCGTTCAGATATGAGTTACAGGGGTTATACTACAGTTTGGAAAGTGTTAAAGTTGGGAAGGAGGATTCGTTGTACTGGGTGGGTGCTCTTTATCTTGCATCCTGCTATTATGATCATAGTTTAGATGACATGTATTGGCTACATTACCAACCTAATTCAGACTCCAGCTTTAAAGCTGATGAGTCTAAAGCGATGCTTTTTTATTTAAAATATGCTTCGAAACTGGATAATTTGAAAAAGGAAGCATGGCACAGAAGATTGAATTCAACGAACAGAACATGAACAAAGGATTTCTTATTGCGATAATCGTGCTTGTGTCAGCCTCTTGTAAGACGCGTGAAAAAACAGAAATACTTCCGGACACTACCTGCAAACAGACCGGGATAGTTTTGGATTTTACAGGTTTAGATGGTTGCAAATTCTTGATTTATGGTGGAGATGGGGTAATATATGAACCGGTGAATATTCCCGACAGCAATTTTGTATTCGTGCATGGAGCGCGAATAAATTACGATTTGGTGCCGGTAAATGCCGGAAGTTTCTGTATGGTGGGCACGCCGGCCAATATTACTTGCCTATCCAAAACAGATTCCGTCGTTTGTCAGGACTTTATTCCTTATTTGAAAATGGTAGACTCTCTGGATTCAGAAGGAAACGGACACTTTAAAATATTGAGACACAGCATTGGTAAAGGTCTGCTTACCCTTGAAATCGGATATAGTGGTTGCTCGGCTGAAAGAAAATTTGAATTTAATGTATCGAAGTTTGCCATGAAAAGTTTGCCTCCGATCAGAATGGCAGCCCTGACATTCGAGCCTCAAAGTTGTCTGGCGTATTTCACCCGCAAAATTTGTATTGATGTCAGATCGTTGGAACAACCCACGTATCTCCTGATTGGTCATTCAGATGGCGAGTATCGGGTTTTGGTAGAGCCTTAGGTTAAGGTTACTTTCAGAATTTTTTTCGTTTCAAAAAAAGGTAACTGAATTTTGTCGTACAGATTGTATTCATCTATACGAATCCCTGCAATTGTGCCATATAATTCATCTTTTTCTTCCGTTAAATCGCCACCTTTCAAAGCGATCAGCGAACCACCTTTTTTTAATGAACGGGCCGAAAAAGACCATAATGGCAGCAATCGAGTTACAGCACGGGCAACTGCAAAGTCATAGTTTCCCTTGAATGATTCAGCCCGCCCACTCAGTGTTTGGACATTATTGAGTTGGAGATTTTGTGCCACTTCGTTCACTACCTTAATTTTTTTGGCTACCGAATCGCACAAGGTAAATTCCGAATTTGGAAACATAATGGCTAAAGGTATTCCCGGAAATCCTCCCCCGGTTCCAATATCTAATATTTTATCTTTCTCTGCGAATTGAAAATAAAGTGCAATACTTAACGAATGCAAGACATGCCGTTCATAAAAACTGTCCATATCTTTACGAGAAATTACATTGATCCTGGAATTCCAGTCCTGGTAAAGCCCTAAAAGTTTATCAAGTCTTGTATCAGCTTGTTCTGATAAATCCGGAAAGAGTTTTCGAATCAACTCCATTTATCCGGCTTTACAAAAAGACCACGTACGCCTACAAATACCATATAAATGGTGAACAATAAATCTAATACAGGCAGCATACTTAATGGTCGGGTGCAATTGAGTCTGCGCGCAGCCGGAATAAAAACTGCCCATTGTACAAATAATTTCAGACCATAGCCTGAAAGTACCCAAACCCAATCATAATGCAACAGAAGCAAACCGGGTATACTCAGATAAAAAAACACCTGACAAAATACATATAATCCAAGCACAAACTTATGTTTACCGCGATAGTAACTGCCCGTGCTTAAATGTCTGGATTTCTGTTTCCACCAGCGTTTGAAGTTCTTTTTGGGCAATGTTTCAATGAAACTAATGGGTGATATTTGAACGGCAGTGTTTTCTGCGGTTGCGCATTCGTTCACAAATAGATCGTCGTCCCCTGAAAGCAGGTGCTGGTGGCGGGCAAAACCTTTTTTACCAAAGAACAGAGATTTGGTATAACTCAGATTTCTTCCGACGCCCATATATGGCATACCGTTCAGGGCATGACCGAGATACTGAAGAGCAGTGTGTAAGGTTTCATATTGTATGAACCAATTTAACGGCGCCCATCCTTTTTTATAAGGTGAATATCCGATAACTATATCTTTTCCTTCGGCGGCATCCATCATACTTCGAATCCAACGACTGGTCATAGGCTGACAATCGGCATCCGTGAGCAACAATCGCTCATGTTTGGCAGCTTTGATGCCCATGGTAATCGCAAACTTTTTTCCGCGGTGAAACCTTTCATCAATGTTGAGTTTCACCACTTTGAGGTGGGTAACGAGTTTTTCGAGTTGCTCGAGAAATTCTGCTGTTCCATCCCAGGAGCCATCGTCAACTACTACCACCTCAAAATTTGGATAATCCTGATCTAAAATGGCCGGAAGAAATTTCTCTAAATTTTCGCGTTCATTTCGTGCACAAACAATGACAGATACGGGAGGGTAGGAGTGTAAAGGCAATTCATTTGGATTCTTAAAGCGACTTACCCGGTTGAAAACCAATAAATAGTAAATACAAAGTACTAAGATAAAGAGGCAAAAAAAACCAAATAGAATTACTGGATCCATGCGATGATTCGGGCAAAATTATAATGCCGGAAGCATTCGTTTTCAACGAAATTTTAGGTACCTGTGAATAACCTCTAAGATCCGGAAGACTTAAAGCCAATACCGCCTCCGGCTTTTTCGCCGGCAATCTTCACAACGTCAACTCCGTCGAAATCCTCTGGAATCACCGTGGCTATCATATCTTCGGTTCTCACATTGGCCGGAATTCCACTCATTCGCAGGTGCTGATGTCTCACAACTTCTTCTATGACCTTGCGCACAGCCCTTCCATTGCCAAAATATTTATCCCGGTGATCATACATGTTCTTCATCAGTACAACCAACTTGTTGGCGGCTTCCTGATCGGATTGTAAGTTGTTCTCTTTGAGTTGGTTGGTTGCGATATGCAGAAGTTCCTGATCGTTAAAGTCGGCGAAATAGAACGTGCGGTCAAATCGTGATTTTAACCCAGGATTCGACTCCAGAAACCTTCGCATATTTTCGGTATACCCGGCGGCAATTACGATGAACTGTCCCCGGTGATCCTCCATTCGTTTTAAAATGATTTCAATGGCTTCTTTTCCAAAATCAGAGTTTCCTCCTTCAGTCAATGAATAAGCTTCATCAATAAAGAGCACCCCGCCCATGGCCTTTTCAATGATTTCCCCGGTTTTGATGGCTGTCTGACCAACATATCCACCCACCAGGGTCTGACGGTCGCATTCAATTAAATGGCCGCGTTCCAATATTCCCAATGATTTGTATATCTGTGCCAGTATTCGGGCGACGGTAGTTTTACCTGTTCCCGGATTTCCGGTGAAAACGGTGTGTAAAGAAAATGCTTCACGCACATCTTTCCCGGTTTCTTTATAATACCGAACCAATTTGATCAGGTCCTCGATATCGTTTTTCACCCCTTCTAACCCAATCATCCGGTGCAACTTCTGAACCGATTCTTTGAGCAACTCCTCATCGATGGGTATGTCGGCCACCAGGCCTTTTTTCTTTACATTCAGACCATTTACATCCTCTACACTAATGGTTGAAAGTTCTTCCATGCTCAATGAAGCGGGATTGCTGGCTTCCATAACCCTCAGACCGAGGTTCATTTTGCATTCGTCGATCCACGAATTAACCAATCTGGCATTTCCGAAAAACTCATCCCTTTCGCGATAGGTTTCTACCAGCTTTTTATACAATGCCTCCCTGGCTTCGGCACTCAGGGTAATTCCCCTTCTGGAGGCCGAGTAATCGGCAATTTCTATCAGCTCCTGCGGAACATAATCCGGGAAATTGTAAACCATATTAAAGCGGGATTTCAAACCCGGATTTGACTCCAGGAAGGTGTCCATTTCGCTTGGGTATCCGGCAACTATGATGGAAATATCTTCACCCTCACTCAATTCCTTTAACAGTATCTCGATCGCTTCCTTACCAAAATCTTTGGCATCGTCATCTTTTCTTGCGAGGGAATACGCCTCATCAATAAACAATATACCACCCTTGGCTTTCTTGATGGCAGCCTTGGTTTTTGGAGCCGTTTGTCCGATAAATTCAGCAACTAAATCTCCGCGATCAACTTCATGCACATGACCTTTGCTGAGTAAACCCAGTTTCTTATAAATTTTTCCTAATTTTCTCGCAACGGTTGTTTTACCGGTACCCGGATTTCCTTTAAAAACAGCATGCAGGCTAATGGGTTCAGATTCTTCTAGTCCCTTGTCTTTACGAAGGGTGATAAATCCAAGATAATGGCTATACTCCCTGATTTTATTCTTAACCTCGCTCAAGCCAATGAGACCATCCAATTCTTCCATAATGGATTCCATACTATCATCCTGAACGGTTCGCACGGGAAGACTTAATTGAGAAGGATGTTCGTCTGTTTTTGATTTACTTATTTGGAAATCAGCATCTTTGGCTTCAATATAATCATCACCTACCTTAAACGATTTGGTGGCAATCAATTTGTCCATGAAAAGGATGTCTACATAATAGGCATCTTTCATCCAGGTTCCGACATTGTCTGACCCCCATCCAATGGTAATCGAGAATTCCTTGTCCTGAGGATAAACAAAAAACAATTTTGAAATACTGCCTTTCAGTAAGTTGCTGGAAGTTCGGAAGTTAAAAGTAAGTTCACATGTCCAATATTGCACATTGTCGATGAGATTGAGCGCGTTAAACTCCACCCATACATATCTAGTATAGTTGATGTTGAACGTACTGTAATATTTCCGGTTTTCAATATTTACATTGGCATCCGGACCTTCATACAATTTGATGTTTTGAAGGTCGAAATAGGGTTTGGTACTGTGTTCCTTTAATGGGCCAAATTCCTGAATGTAGAAATGTTTTTCAGCAACCATTTCATTGTCGATCCAGGCTTCCCATTTGTACACACCTTTTTTCCAATAACCGCCGGCAGTGCGTGTGCCCCAACCTTCGCGGATATAGACGGTGTGATTGTTTTGCGAAATCTCGCGTTCACAATTCAGATCACAGATTTCCTTTTTGTCCTGATCAATACATTTCAGATGCAGATTCAGGTTCCAATCTTTCTTTTTAAAATTCAGATTAAAAAATGAGAATTCACAGTAGACATAACTGCTTTCCGACTCATCGAAAACGGAGCGGTACTTTTTCTTGTTCTCCGCGAGCCATTCGGTAGAGCCGTAGATCTTGATATTTCTGAATAAGTAGTTCTTTTGAGGCGTTGCCATGGTTTCGGAGCAAGATTAATAATTCTATTTCAAAAAATCGGCCAAAACTCGTCATAAATATGACAGTTAAAAAAAATCTTGAATTTGAATGAATTATTTTATTTTTGCACCCTCTAAACGGAGAGGTGCCTGAGAGGCCGAAAGGAGCAGTTTGCTAAACTGTCGTACCTGGAAACGGGTACCGCGGGTTCGAATCCCGCCCTCTCCGCCAGTTGAGGCATTCTTCAACAGAGTTTTCGGGGTGTAGCGTAGCCCGGTATCGCGTCTGCTTTGGGAGCAGAAGGTCGTAGGTTCGAATCCTGCCACCCCGACCAAAAGGCCTCGGCCTTGTTTTTTTAATATTTATCCGGAATGCACCCATAGCTCAACTGGATAGAGCAATTGCCTTCTAAGCAATAGGTTTCAGGTTCGAGCCCTGATGGGTGCACTAAAACCCGATACATTTAATACCAGAAGAGTTCTTATTACCTTG